>NZ_MSJP01000013.1 GCF_014596525.1 Streptomyces sp. CBMA291 | reverse complement strand
ACTCCGAGGCGTCGCGCAGGACGGCTTCGTCGGCACGCGCCTCGCGGTCGAGGACGGCGCGCTCCCCGGCGAGCACGGTGGCCCGGCGCTCGGCACGGCGGGCCGCCTCAAGGCCGCCCAGTTCCTCGCGCAGCCGGTCCCCGAGGACGGTCAGCCGCTCGGATCCGGCGTCGGCGAGTTCGGCCGGAAGCGGGGAACAGGAGCGCGCGCGGGCCGCGAGCGCTCCGGCGTGCGCCCGCTCGGCCTCCTGGCGCAGGGCGAGCGCGGGAGCGACCCGCTCGGCCTTGAGACTACGGTCGAGGGCGGCTTGGAGCCGGTCGTGCTCCGGGGCGTGCGCGGTCAGGCGCTCCTTGCGCCGGAGCGCGTCGGCTCGGCGCTCCTGGCGGGCGGCGAGGTCGTTCTCGGCGTCGAGCGCGGCGCGGGCGGCGCTCTGGCGGAGTTCGGCCGCGTCGAGCCGGACGCGGGCGATGTCCAGGGTTTCCCTGGCCTCCGTACGGGCGACGGCGGCCCAGCCGAGGACGGCGTCGGCCAGTCCGGGGTCGCCGGGGCGGCCGTCCACGGCGGTACGGGCGGCGCCGAGGCCACCGGCTGCCTGGGCCATCCGGTGCGCGAGGGCGAGCAGGCGTTCGTCGCCCTCCTCCACCTGTCGCTGGGTGTGGCGGCGCAGTTCGGCGAGGCGCTCCTCCACGGCGGCGAAGCGGCGGGTGTCGAAGAGGCGGCCGAGGAGGCGGCCCCTGGCCTCGGCGTCGGCGCGCAGGAACCGCGCGAAGTCGCCTTGTGGCAGAAGGACGACCTGGCAGAACTGCTCCCGGCTCATGCCGACGAGCTGGGTGATCTCCTCGCCGGTCTCCTGGTGGGACCGGCTGAGGCCCTGCCACGCGCGCGTGGCGGGGTCGTACGCGCGCAGCCAGGTCTGGGCCTTCTCCGTGGTGAAGCCGTCGCCGCGTTTCTTGGGGCGCTGCTGGGCCGGGCGCCGGGTGATCTCCAGACGTCGGCCGCCCACGGTCAGTTCGAGGACGACCTGGGTGGGGGTGCCGACGGGCGCGTGGTCGCTGCGCAGGGGTGCGCCCGGGGTCTGGCGGGCGCCGGGGACGCTTCCGTACAGGGCGAAGCAGACGGCGTCGAGGACGGAGGTCTTGCCCGCGCCGGTCGGGCCGTGGAGGAGGAAGAGCCCGGCGGAGGACAGGGCGTCGAAGTCGACGGTCTGGTGGCCGCCGAAGGGGCCGAAGGCGGTGATCTCCAGGCGGTGCAGTCTCACCGGTCCCCCTCGCGCTCGGCCGTGTCGGTCCGTACGTCGTCGAAGGCGCCGTACAGGACCGTCCGCTCGGCGCCGTCGAGGGTCGCGCCGCCGCGCACATGGGCCACGAAGTCCTCCGCGATCTGCTGGTCGGTGCGGTCCCTGAGACGGGCGCCGTAGGAGACGGCGGGGCCGTCGTCGGAGCGCTCGGGGTCGAAGACGAGGTGCAGGGCGTGCGGGAAGCGCTCGGTGAGCCGGGCCATCGGCTCGTCGGGGCGTACGGGGTCGGTGAGGGTGGCCTCGACCCAGGACTCCTCGTGGCGCGCGTGCGCGGGGTCGGCGAGGAGATCGTCGAGCCGGCCCCTGATCCGGGCGAGGGGGCGCGGGACGGGGCAGTCGAGACGTACGGCGGAGAGGGGCGCACGCGCCGGGGCGGGAGTCCGGGCGGGGGCGGGTGCCTGGGCGTCCGCGCCCGGGTCCGCGCCGGGGCTCTGCACGGCCCTCGCGACGGGGCTCCCGGTGGGAATCGCGGCGGCCTTTCCTGTGGGGCCGTCCGTGGCGGTTCCAGTGGGGCCCTCAGAGACGTTCCTGATGGGGTCGTCCGTGGCGCTTCCAGTGGGGTCCCCGGTGACGTTCCCGGTGGGGTCCTTCGCGGGGCCGAGGTCGACGAGCCACATGGTCTTGCGGTGGTCGGCCTCGGAGAAGGAGTACGCGAGCGGGGAGCCGGAGTAGCGGACGCGCGGGGTGACGGTCTGGCTGCCGTGCAGGTGTCCGAGGGCCACGTAGTCGACACCGTCGAAGATTCCGGCGGGGACGGCCGCGACCCCGCCGACGGTGATGTCGCGCTCGCTGTCGCTGGGCTCGCCGCCCGCCACGAAGGCGTGGGCGAGGACGACGGAGCGGGTCCCGGCGGGCCGGGTCGCGAGGTCGGCGCGGACCCGGTCCATCGCCGCGGCGAGGACGGCCTCGTGCCCGGTCTTCTCCGCGCCGAGCTGTTCCCTGACGAGGGCGGGTTCGAGATAGGGCAGGCCGTAGAGGGCGACCTCGCCGTGCTCGTCCGCGAGGACGACGGGGGTGCCGATGCCCGCGGGGTCGGTACGGAGGTGGATTCCGGCCCGTCCGATGAGTCCGGCGCCGACGCCGAGGCGGCGGGCCGAGTCGTGGTTGCCGGAGATCATGACGGTGGGCACGCCCGCCTCGGCGAGGCGGTGCAGGGCGGTGTCGAAGAGTTCGACGGCGGGCAGCGGAGGCACGGCCCGGTCGTAGACGTCACCGGCGACGAGCACCGCGTCGACCCCGTGTGCGTGGACGGTGGCCACGAGGTGATCGAGGAAGGCGGCCTGTGCGCCGAGGAGGCCGACCCGGTGGAAGGACCGGCCGAGATGCCAGTCCGAGGTGTGCAGGAGCCTCACGATGCCGATCCACCCCGCATGTGCGCCGCTCCTCGCCGCTGGTTCCCGTCGTCGTACGTCTTCACGCTATCCCCCCGAGGGGCGTGATCGGTCCCGCGCGCACGCCCCGGTGCGGGGCGCGCGGTGGTGCGCGTGCGCCCCCGGTCCTGCGCGGCCGTGCCACGCGCCCCCGGCGCGAACCTCACGCGTCCCCGTACGCCTCGCCGCCGAGTGTGAACGAGGCCGCGCCGGCCGTGGCATCCGCGAGCCAGGCCTGGAAGGCGGGGACGTCCGCGTCGGGGAGGCCGATCTCGATGGTCACGGCCTCGGCGTACCGCACCTCGCGGACGGCCCTGCCGGTGGCCCGCAGGTCGTTCTCCAGTTTGCCCGCCCGCTGGTGGTCGACGGTGACGGTGGCGAGCCGGAAGCGCTGTCTGGTCACCGTGCCGAGCGCGTCGATGGCCTCGCCGACCACTCCGCCGTAGGCCCGGATGAGACCGCCCGCGCCGAGCTTCACCCCGCCGTAGTAGCGGGTGACGACGGCCACGACGTACCGCATCTCCCGGCGCAGCAGCATCTGGAGCATCGGCACCCCTGCCGTGCCGCCGGGTTCGCCGTCGTCGCTGGCCTTCTGCACGGAGGCGTCGGCGCCGAGTACGTACGCGAAGCAGTTGTGGGTGGCGGTCGGGTGCTCCCTGCGGACGCGGGCGACGAACTCCTGCGCCTCCCGCTCGTCGGCGACGGGCGCGAGCGCGCAGAGGAAGCGCGAGCGGTTGATCTCGGTCTCGTGGACGCCCTCGCGGGCCGGCGTACGGTACTGCTCCTGCATCCGACCAGCCTACGTTCCCCCGGAAGTGGTATCCCTCCCGGGAATCCCGGGGCGGGCGCGTTCGTTGTCGGGGAGAACGGCGGACGTGTGGACGGGCCGCACCGAGGAGAGGCAGCAGCAGCGATGAGCGTCGACACCACGACCAGCGGGCCGGCCGGCTACTCGGCGTCGGACGCGGTGCGCAGGATCCTCACGTCCACGGGCGACACCTGGGCGGTGGTGGGCCTCTCGTCCAACACGGCGCGGGCGGCGTACGGGGTGGCGGAGGTCCTTCAGCGCTTCGGGAAGCGGATCGTCCCGGTCCACCCGAAGGCGGAGACGGTCCACGGCGAGCAGGGGTACGCCTCCCTGGCGGACATCCCGTTCCCGGTCGACGTCGTCGATGTGTTCGTCAACAGCGAGCAGGCGGGCGCGATCGCGGACGAGGCGGTCGCGATCGGCGCCAAGGCCGTCTGGTTCCAGCTGGACGTGATCGACGAGGCGGCCTTCGACCGCACCCGCGCGGCAGGTCTGGAGATGGTGATGGACCGCTGCCCCGCCATCGAGATACCGCGCCTCGGCTGATCCGCCGCCCGCCCGCTTCCCCGCTTCCCCGCTTCCCGCTCCGGCGGTCCCCCGCGCACCCACTCCCCTCGTTCCACGGGAGGAGCGAGGCGCCGGTTCCCGTCCCGGTCTCAGGCGGCCGGGACGCCGAGGCCTTCCAGGACGACCGCGCCCGGCAGCTGGGCGAAGGCCTTGCCGGGCAGGATGAGCTTGCCGCGCCTGCGTCCGCTGCCCACGAGGACCCATGCGGTGTCGACGACGGCGGCGTCCACCAGGAGCGGCCAGCCCTCGGGGAGGCCGACGGGGGTGATGCCGCCGTACTCCATGCCTGTCTCGCCGGTCGCGGTGTCCATCGGGGCGAAGGAGGCCTTGCGGGCGCCGAGGTGCTTGCGTACGGCCCCGTTGACGTCGACCCGGGCCGCGGACTTCACGACACAGGCGGCGAGGGTCGTCGCCTCGCCCCTCCGGCCCGCGACGACCACGCAGTTGGCGGAGGCGTCGAGCAGCTCGGGCCCGTGGTGTTCGAGGAAGACGGCCGTGTCGGCGATGGCCGGATCGGTGTCGACGTACAGCAGCTGGTCCACCGGGACGGGCCCCGTCCAGGAACGGACGGCTGCGGCGACGGGGCCGGTCAGCAGGTCGAGGCGGTCGGCGGCGGGGGCGGCGTCCTCGAAGGAACCGATGGGTGCGAGCATGCGCTCCACGCTACAACCGGCCCCCGCGCGGTCCCGCCGCCTCCCCTCCTTCAGCGCACGGGCGGGATGGAGACGGCCATCGTCATCTCGACCGGCTCGGTCCCGTCGTTGCGGTACGTGTGTGCCGCGTTGGCCTCGAAGACGGCGGAGGTCCCCGCGGGCAGGGTGTGCTCCTCGCCGTCCACGACCAGGGTGAGGACGCCGGAGGTCACGTTCAGCAGCTCGACCGTGCCGTCCGGGTGCGGGTCGGAGGCGCTACCGTCGCCCGGCATGAGGGTCCAGGACCACAGTTCCAGGGGCCCTTGGGCCTCGGCGCCGACGAGGAGGGTGGTGTGGCTGCCGGTGGAGGTGGACCACATCCGGACGGCCTGCTCCGGCGGGACGAGCCTGACCTGGGGGCCCTGCTCGTGGTCGAGGAGGGTCGCGAGGGAGACGCCGAGGGCGTCGGCCAGCTTGACGGTGGTGCCGACGCTCGGGTTCGTACGGGCCTGCTCGATCTGGATGATCATGCCCCGGCTGACGCTCGCCCGTGCGGCGAGGGCGTCCAGGGTGAGCCCCCGCTCCTTGCGCCAGCGCTTCAGGTTCCGGGCGAGCGACTGCGTGAGCTGGTCGAGGTCCGACACGTTCCGTCCAATGTCCTGGATGACAGGGGTCTCTGCGGTGAATACGGTGAGCTGTACCGCGAGGTTCAGTGCACTGTACTGCCCGCCCGGCCACCGACACCTCCCCGCCCGGCACCGCACATACGGCCACCGACACCTCCCCGCCCGGCCCACTCGCCTCGCCGGCGCTCCCCCTCGACTCCTCGACTCCTGGGCTCCTCGGCCTCAGCGTCCGGCCGCGGTCAGCGCGTTGGCGACCAGACGGGTGGCGAACTCCCGGTCCTCGGTGATCCGGTTGATCAGCTCCGCGAGCAGGAAGATCGTGGCCTCCAGGGAGTTCATCTCCTCCGGTGTCCACTCTCCGTACTGCTGACGCCAGAGGCTCGGGCTCAGGCCCATGCCCGCCGCGATGACGAGACCCGCCATGGTGGGGATGGTCTCGGGGCGGATGCTGCGGGACATCTTCCGCATCGTGGCCACCATAGGCGTGACCACGAACTCGACGATGTCCTTGTCGTGCTCCTCGCAGGCGGATCGCAGCCACTTCATGTACATGAAGACGAGCGTGCAGGCTCCGTCCAGCAGGTCCTTGGCGCCGCCGGGGCCCAGGGATTCCACGAACTGCTTGTTCAGCCGCCGCTGTTCGGCGCTGTCCGGGGCCTTTCCTTCATAGACGGCCTTGAGACGGGAATCGACCACCAGAAGCGCCGCGCTCACGTCTCCGGCGGGCGCGCGCCGGGGGTCACAGGGGGATGGCACAGGAGTCCTCCTCACAGGGCCGCGCCCGTCGGCGCGGAACGATTGCACGCTAGTCCGCCGATCGGACCGACTCCGGAAATTCCCCGGGGAAGACACTCAAGGGTGAATCGGCCCGCCAGGACGACGGAGCGAGGGCGGAACGAGGGGGGCCGAGGAGGGCGACGAGGGGGGCGGACCGGGCTCCGCCCTGTGCGGCAGATCACACCCCTACCCGGGGTGAGGCTCCTTACGATGCGTGATGGGTACAGCTATCCCCTGTCACCCCGCACCCCGTCGTCCCCCGCGTGCCCTGCGCACCCGCCCGAGGAGACCGATCACGTGACCACAGGCGCCCTCGCCCCCGCGAGCTACTACGAGCGGACGGGCGAGCACCGTTTCAAGCCCACGGCCCACGCGGGCGGCGCGTGGAGCGCCGACGAGCAGCACTTCAGCCCGCTCGCGGGACTGGTCGCGCACGCCCTGGAGCAGCACCTCGCGGCGCGCCCCGAGGCCGCGCACGGGCCCCTCGCCCTCTCCCGGATCAGCTACGACATCCTCGGCCGGATCGCGCTCGACGAGTGCGAGATCAGCGTGGCGACCGTCCGCCCCGGCCGGACCATCGAACTCCTCGAAGCGACCGTGACCATCGACGGCCGCCCGGTCGTCCGCGCCCGCGCCTGGCTGCTCGCCTCGCTCGACACCTCGGCCGTCGCCGACAGCCCCGTGGCGCCGCTGCCCGCGCCCGGGGAACTCGCCCCCTGGCCGATGGGCGACGCCTGGGAGGGCGGTTACGTCTCCTCGATCGAGGTGCGCCGGACTCCCCCGGTCCGCAAGGGGCGCACCACCGCGTGGCTGTCCTCGCCCGTCGCCCTGGTCGCGGGCGAGGAGATCGGGCCGCTCGCCTCGTACATCGCGCTCGTGGACACGGCGAACGGCATCGCCGTACAGCAGGATCCGGCCACCTGGATGTTCCCCAACCTCGATCTGACGATCCATCTGCACCGGCAGCCGAGGGGGCGGTGGACCGGTCTGGACACGACCGTCACCTTCGGCCCGTCGGGGCAGGGCCTCACCAGCAGCGTCCTGCACGACGTGGACGGGCCCGTGGGCCGCGCCGAGCAGATCCTCACCGTCCGCCCGCAGCCCGGCGGCTGAGCGCGCACGACCCCGGCTCCGCCCCCTCCCCCGAGGGCCCGGCTCATCTCACTCGTCGCCCTCGTCACCGCAGTCCGGCCACTGCTCCGGCGCGTCGTACCGGCCCGCGGGCCAGTCGGTGAACAGGGTGTGCTCGACCTCCTCCCCGGCCGGTTCCGACGCCCCGGCCGGTTCCGACGCCGTGGGCGGCCGGTGGCGGGTGATGGGCGCGTAGGCGACCAGGACGTGGTCGTCGAAGTCCCACGCGGCCGGGCGGGGTGCGACCGCGACGTGGACGGGGGTGTCGTCGGGGACGTCCTTGAGCGCCTCACGGAGCCGGCCGACGGTCCAGACGACGGGGGTGTGTTCGAAGGTCTCTCCCATGGGAGGGAGGGTACGGGCCCGGGGCCCGTGGCCTCGGGCGGTCCCGGCGCCGCTCAGCCCACCCTCGTACGGAGGCTCCGGCCGGGCTCGGCCCGTCCACACGGCGACACCGGCCGCGGGGCTCAGCCCGCCCGTTCGGTCTCCCACGCGGCGAGCGCGGCGAGCTGTTGCGGGGTCGCGTCCTCCGGGATCGGCACCGGGGCCGGGGTGCGGAGCGGGGGCTGCCAGCCCTTCTCCCGGTCCCACCTGCGGACGACCTTCGCCGGGGCGCCGGCGACCACCGAGTGGTCCGGCACCTCGCCCCGTACGACGGCGCCCGCCGCGACGACCACGTTCCGGCCGAGCCGGGCGCCGGGGAGGATCACCGCGCCGGTGCCGAGCCAGCAGCCGGGTCCGATGGAGACCGGCTCCGAGCGGGGCCACTGGCGCCCGACCGGCTCGTCCGGGTCGTCGTAACTGTGGTTGGTGGAGGTGATGTAGACGTACGGCCCGCAATAGGTGTCCGAGCCGATGGTCACCCGCGCGTCGGCGATGACATGGCTGCCCCTGCCGAGGACGACGCCGTCGCCGAGGGTCAGGACGGTCTCCGTCCCCAGGTCGAGATCCGGCAGCATCCCGGCCGTCAGCGTGACCTGTTCGGCGATGATGCAGCACTCGCCGATCTCGATCCACGGCTCGCCGAAGACCGTGCCCTGTGGGAAGGCCAGCCGGGTGCCCGCGCCGAGGCGGCGGAACCTGAGCTTCCCCGGCTGTTCCGCGGTGACGGATCCGGCCCGCTGCGCCCAGCGCCAGCCGCCCTGTACGGCCTGGGCGAGGGCCCGGCGCCGCCAGGCGGACAGGGATGAGAACGTGTTTCTGTTCCTGGGCACCCGGCCACCGTAGTCGGCGCCGTCGTGCCTGTTCAGTGCGCTCCCCTGTGATGTCCGTCATGGGCACGGCTAGTCTGCGGCCGGGGCACTCCCCGGGCGCGACACGACGGCTGACGATCAGGAGCGAAGCATGACAGAGGCGTTGATCAAGGGTGTGGGCGGCAAGGAACCGAGCGTCGACCCGACCGCCTTCACCGCCCCCACGTCCGTGGTGCTCGGCGAGGTGACCCTGGGCGCGCGGGCCAGCGTCTGGTACCACACGGTGCTGCGGGCGGACTGCGGTCCGATCGTGGTCGGCGAGGACGCCAACGTGCAGGACAACTGCACGGTCCACGTCGACCCCGGATTCCCCGTCTCCATCGGCGCGCGCGTGACCATCGGCCACAACGCGACCGTGCACGGCTGTGTCATCGAGGACGACGTCCTGGTCGGCATGGGCGCAACCGTCCTCAACGGCGCGCGGATCGGCGCCGGTTCGCTGGTCGCCGCGCAGGCGCTCGTCCCCCAGGGGATGGAGGTCCCGCCGGGCTCGCTGGTGGCGGGCGTCCCCGCGAAGGTGCGCCGTCCGCTGACCGAGGAGGAGCAGGCGGGCATCCGGCTGAACGCGGAGATGTATCTGCACCTCGCCAAGATCCACGGCGAGGCGTTCGGGGACTGAGCCGTACACGGCGGAACGGCCGATCCGTACGCACGGGAAGGCCGATCCGTACGCACGGAACGGCCGATCCGTACGCACGGGAAGGCGGCACCCTTTCGCAGGGTGCCGCCTTCCGCGTACGGACGTGCAGGGTGCACTGGCGTACCGCTCAGTCGGCCGCCGGGACGGGCGCGGGTTCGGCCGCCCGCTGCGCCGCCGCCTTCTTGGCGCGGTTCTTGATCACCAGCATCGAGGCGAGGCCGATGAGTACGGCGAGGACGAGACCGAGCCAGGAGAAGCGCTTCAGCCATGCCTCGGCGACGACGCCGACGGAGTAGATGACGGCCGTGGTGCCGCCCGCCCACAGGATGCCACCGAGGACGTTGGCGATGAGGAACTTCCAGTACGGCATCCGCAGGACGCCCGCGAGCGGTCCGGCGAAGATGCGGAGGAGCGCGATGAAGCGGCCGAAGAAGACCGCCCACATGCCCCACTTCTGGAAGGAACTCTCGGCGAGCCCGATGTTGGCCTCGCTGAAGTGCCGGGGGAACTTCCGCCCCAGCCAGGCGAGGAGCGGGCGGCCGCCCTTGCGGCCGATGGCGTAGCCGATCGAGTCGCCGATGATCGCACCGGCGGTGGCGCAGGCGCCGAGTACATACGGGTTGATGTCACCGTGCTGCGAGGCGAGCAGGGCCGAGCTGACGAGGACGATCTCGCCAGGCAGCGGGATGCCCAGGCTCTCCAGCCCGATCACCGCCCCCACCAGGACGTAGATGGCGACCGCGGGGATCGTCTCCAGCCACTCCTGTACGTGCACGTGGTTTCCTCCCGTTTCGACTGATCTGTCGCGACTTCTCCGCCCGGCCCGTGGTCGGGGGCGGGGCACCGTCGTGCACCACGCGGGCACGCCGGTGCAGCCTACCCGGTCGAAGCGAACGTCCCGTGCCCGCCGACCTCCTGGAACGCGCCCTCGGCGCCTCGCCGGGTCCGCCAGGGCAGAGGGGTACGACCATCGGACCGGCGGCCTGACAGACGGCGCCCGTGGATGGGAGGATCCGCGGCATGATCGGATGGATGCGCCACACCCCGCGCTGGGCGGCCTTATCGGCCTGCGGCATCGCCGCCGTCCTGCTGCTCGTCGGCGCTTCCGCGCACCTGTCCGACCTGCTCGGCCACGGTCTGCGCCCGTACGACTGGGCACCCGGGTGGCTCAATCTCTACTGGTCGTCGCTGGCGCTGTTCGACGTACTCGCCGCCGTGTTCCTGATCCGGGGCAGGCGCCGGGGAATCGACCTGGCCTGCGCGATCATGGCGACCGACCTCGCCGCCAACTGGTACGCGGCCTACGGCATCCAGCACAGCGGCCTCGCCGCGCAGCCCGGCCTTCAGCGACTGACGGCCTTCGCGGCGCTCGTCCTGGGGATGGCGCCGTTCATCCGACGGCACCTCACCCCTTGAGGCCGGGGGGACGGAGGCAGGGGGTCCGGGATCGTCGATGGAGATCAGGGATAAGGGATCGGGGGGCAGGGGTCAGGGATCGGGGAGCAGGGTTCGGGGATCACCCACGCACCCCCGTCCCCGGGGACGCCGAGTTCGCGGCATCCCCGAGGACGGGTGACCGGCGGGTGCTCGGCGTCCGAGCCTCGGATCACTTCCCCGGGTCGTTCGGCCGCAAGGTCCAGACGACGGTCATCTCGCCGGTCACGGCGCCGTCCTCGCGGGTGATGTCGATGCGGACCGGGAACTCGGGGCGCTGCCCGGCGTCGAGTTCGGCGACCACCTCGGCGGCGGGGCGGCCGAGGGTGGCGGTGGCCGTGACGACGCCCTTGGCCAGCTTCCGGTAGCCGATCTCGGCGCTGACGGCGAGCGGTACCGCGCGGCCGAGCTGCTCGCCGAAGGCGGCGAGCACGATGGCGCCGCTGGCCGACTCGGCCAGGGTGAACATCGCACCGGCGTGCGGGCCGCCGACGTGGTTGTGGAAGGCGGGCTGGTCCGGCAGGCGGACGACGGCACGCTCGGCGGTGGTCTCCAGGAACTCCAGGTTCAGGGTCCCGGCCATGGGAACCGTGGCGGCGAGCAGCTCGCCGACGGACATCTGGTCTGCGGTCATGCACCCTGACGTTACCGGTCAGTAGCAAGCTTGGCCATCCCCCGGCTCCGGCCGCGCGGACCGCTCCACGCGCGCGTGCCCCGGGGGCGGACGTGGTCGGGACGCCCCGGCACCTCTATCGTTACTGGCCATGTGGCCAGGACAGCAGCCGCCCGGGGGCGAGCAGAACCCGCAGGACCAGAATCAGAACCCCTACCAGCAGTCGGGGTACCAGCAGCCCAACCCGTACCAGCAGCCGCCGACCCAGCCGGGTCAGCCGCAGCAGCCGGCCCAGCCCGGCTACCCGCAGCAGGGGTACGGCCAGCAGCCCGGGTACGGCCAGCCGAACCCGTACCAGCAGCCGACCATGCCGCAGTACGCGGTACCGGCTCCGGGACAGCCCGGCGGACCCGGCGGACCCGGGGACGGCAAGAAGAAGCGGACCCGCCTCGTGGCGATCGTCGCCGCGAGCGCCGTGGTCGTCGCGGCCGGTGCCACCGCCTTCCTCCTCCTCGGCGGGGAAAAGGACGACAAGAAGAACGTCGCCGAGGAGAAGCCGCCCACGAGCGCCTCCACTCCCGCGACCCCCACCGGTGAGCCGCCGACGGACCCCGGCTCGCCGCCGACGCTCGACAACCCCCGGGACGGCGCCGCCCAGCAGCCGACCATCCCCGGCTGGAAGGTCGTCTACAACCCGAAGTACGGCACCCTCTTCGACGTACCGCCGGAGTGGGAGGTGCTCAAGCCCGGGTCGGTCACCTTCTTCGAGGACGAGAAGAAGAACGACGGCTCCCCGCTGATCACCATGTCGAGCCCCACCCGCCTCAAGAGCGAGTGGTGCACGTTCGACAGCGACAAGAACGGCGTCGTGGAGAACTGGGGCCTGAGCACCGCGGGCACCAAGGGCGGCCAGGGCGCCAAGAACACCGCCGACGCCGCCCGCAGCGAGGCGGGCACCTGGGTGTGGGGCGGCTACGCGCAGCACATGCCGCAGAGCACCATCCAGATCACCAAGCCCGTGCCGTACACGACCACCTCGGGTCTCACCGGCAGCCTGGCCACGGCCAAGGCGCCGAACGTCAAGAAGCGCAACAAGTGCGAGTCGGACGGCAAGTCGTACGCCTTCACCTTCAAGAACGCGCAGGGCGACTTCTCGACCTGGGTGCTCTACGGCGCAGCCGGGGTCGCCGACGAGATCCCGGACGCCGTCGTCCGGCAGATCCTCGCCACGGTCCGGCTCGCCCCGGGATCCTGACACTCCCCCACCGAACGGGCCCGGGGAACCACTCGGCCCCCGGAGTCCCGACACTCCCACGAGACGGCCCCCGGCGCTCTGACCTGCCCGGGGGCTCCGTCCGAGCCGGATATCGGGTTGGCATCCGGAGCCCCCGCCAGGGATAGTCCGGGAGTGAAGAATCCCGCCGCCTCCCCCGGTCCCACCCCCCATCGCTCCCGTCGGCCCGAGTGGGCCGGCCGCAACTACGTGCTCCTCACCGCCGCCACCATCGTGACCAACCTCGGCACGCACGGCGCGCTGATCGCCACCACCTGGGCGGTGTTCGAGTCCGGCGGCGGTCCGGGAGAGGTCGGCCTCGTGGCCATGGCGCGCTTCCTGCCGCTCGTCCTCTTCCTGCTCATCGGCGGCGCGGTCGCCGACCGGATCCCCCGGCACCGGGTCATGGTCGCCGCCAACGCCCTCAACTGCGTCTCGCAAGCCGCCTTCGCCCTCCTCGTCCTCTCCGGCGAGGCGCGGATCTGGCAGATGATGATCCTCACCGGTCTCTGCGGCACCGGCCAGGCGTTCTTCAACCCGGCGGCCGAGGGCATGCTGATGTCCAGCGTCAGCGGGGCGCAGGCCAGCCGCGCCTTCGCCTTCTACCGGATGGCCATGCACGGCGCGTCGATCGGCGGCGCCGCGCTCGGCGGCGCCCTCGTCGCCTTCGTCGGCCCCGGCTGGGTCCTCCTGATCGACGCGATCGCGTTCGCCGTGGCGGGCGGGCTGCGGGCCTTCCTCGACGTGAGCGGCATTCCGGAGCGCGCGCCCGGCGGCGGGCTCTTCGCCGACCTGCGCGAAGGCTGGCAGGAGTTCATCGGCCGGCCCTGGCTGTGGTCGATCGTCGCCCAGTTCTCCGTGGTGGTGGGCCTGATCGGGGCGGTCGAGTCGGTGTTCGGACCGTTGGTCGCCCGGGACCAGCTGGGCGGCCCGCGCCCCTGGGGCGTCGCACTCGCCGCGTACGGCGTGGGGACCGTGGCGGGCGCGGTCCTGATGACCCGGTGGAAACCGCGCAGGCTGCTCTTCGTCGGAACGCTGTGCGTCTTCCCGATCGCCCTGCCCTCGGCCGCGCTCGCCGTGCCGCTGAATGCGATGGGACTCGCCGCCGCGATGTTCGTCAGCGGCGTGGCCATCGAGGTCTTCGGCGTCTCATGGATGACGACCATGCACCAGGAGATCCCTGAGGAGAAGCTGTCCCGGGTCGCCGCGTACGACTGGTTCGGCTCGACGGCCCTGCTGCCCCTGACGACCGCGCTCGCGGGCCCGGCGGAGAGCGGTTTCGGCCGCAGCGCCTCGCTGTGGGGCGCGGCGGCCCTGATGACCCTGGTCACCGCGCTCGTCCTGCTGGTGCCGGACGTACGGAACCTGACGCGGCGCACGCACACGGTGGAGAGCGGCGGCGGGGCGGGCGTGGCGGAAGCGGTGCTCTCCGGTGCCACCGGGCCGGTGGCCGGGCCCGGGTCCGTATCCGGCACCGGGTCCGTATCCGGCACCGGGCCGGGAGCCGGGTCCGGGTCCGCGTCAGCCGATGCCGAAGGCGCCCTCCGGCGGAACGGGTGAGGGTACGGCCCCGGCGTCGAGGACCGGTTCCGCGGCGCCGGTGAACCGGCGAAGCGCCTCCCCGTGCTCCACGCGCGCGGGGAAGGCGTCCGCCGCCGCCCGCCGGGCGAGCCGGGCGATGTCCAGCTCGCGGTCGGAGGCGGCGAGGACCGCGTTGCCGAAGCGGCGGCCGCGCAGCACGGCCGGTTCGGCGACGAGCGCCAGCTCGGGGAAGACGGTGGCGAAGGTGGCCAGCTGGGAGCGGAGGAACGGGAAGGGCGCCCCGTCGGCCAGGTTGGCCGCGTAGACGCCTCCGGGGCGCAGGACGCGCCGTACCTCGCGCGCGTACTCCGCGGAAGTGAGGTGGGCGGGCACGCGCGAGCCGCCGAAGACGTCGCCGACGATCAGATCGGCCGAGCCGGTGGGCGCCGCTTCGAGCCAGCGCCGGGCGTCGGCGCCGTGCACCGCGATCCCCGACCCCTCGGGCAGCGGCAGGTGTTCGGCGACCAGGGCGATCAGTCCGCGATCGGCCTCGACGACGTCCTGGCGGGAGCCGGGCCGGGTCACGGCGACGTACCGGGGCAGGGACAGCGCCCCGCCGCCCAGGTGCAGGATGTCCAGCGGGTCGCCCTCTGCGGCGGCGCCGTCGACGACATGGGCGAGCCTGCGCGCGTACTCGAACTCCAGATACGCGGGGTCGTCGAGGTCGACGTACGACTGGGGCGCTCCGTCGACCGTCAGGAGCCAGGCGTGCTCCCGGTCCACGTCGGGCATGAGGCGGGCGGTGCCGTGGTCGGTCTCGCGCAGGACGGGAAGGTGCTCGTTCACTCCCCCATTGTGCCGAGCGCCCCGCGCGTCCCGGCCGGGGGCTCAGAGGTGCCTGGTCGCCTCGCGCACGGAGAGCGGGGAGAGCACGTCCGTGTGGGCGTCGACGAAGGCGCGGACCTCCGCAGGGGCCGTCTTGGCGTACTCGCGCAGGCTCCAGCCGATGGCCTTGCGGAGGAAGAAGTCCCGGTCTGCGGCGCGGCGCAGACAGAAGGAGAAGAGCCGCTCGGCGTCGGTGTCCTGCCGGAAGCGAAGCTGGTGGAGGAGGGCCGTACGGGCCACCCACGGGTTCTCGTCCCCGATCCACTCGTCCATCCGGGCGCCGAGCGCGGGATCGGCGGCGACGAGCCCGCCGACGACGTGGACGGCGAGGTGGTCGACCGTGTCCCACCAGGAGACCGTGGTGACGAGACGGCGGGCCACGGGCAGGAACCCGGAGGAACAGCGCTTGACGTGACGGCGCAGATAGTCGACGGCGAAGTAGTGGTACTCGCGCTCGGGCAGGGCGAAACAGCGCAGTGCGACGGCGGCGCAGTCCCGCTCCTCGGGCCGGGGCACGCCGTCGAGCACGGTACGGGCGAGGGCCCGGCGCTCGGCGGCGCGCAGCCCGAGGAAGGGGGCGATCCCCTTCATGTACGCGGTCATCTCCTGGGCCCGGAAGGGGTCCCCGGCAGTGGGGTAGACGGCGGTGAGCCGCTCCAGGACGGTATCGGCGAGGGGGCTGTGGGGGACGGGGAGCGCGGGGTTTCCGGCAGCCGCGTGGGACCCCCGGGCTGCGTGGGTCGTGGGGGTTTCGGGGGCGGGGCCCGAGGTGCGGGGGTCGGGTCCGGTGCCGTCCGAGCCGGTGCCCTTCGGCCTCGAATCGGTCACGCGTCCTCCCTTCCCGGGGCGCTCCGGAGTGGACCGGGGGCGGACGTGGCGCACATGACGGCGATCATACGGGCGCGTCGGTTACTCTCCCCGAATGCTCGATCCCGTGCCCCGGCCGCCGGGCTCTCTCGCCCTGCGCTGCTCCCGGGCCCTGCTCTCACCGCGCTCGCGGCTCTCGCTGCTCGCCCTGCTGCTGCTCTCCGCGGCGGCGCTCGTCCTGCTCTACGAGCCACAGCGGCTGCTCTCCTCGGGCTGGCCCGCGCACACGGGCGGTGCGGACGCGGTGCTGCTCTTCGGTCTCGCGTACGGGGTGTGCACGGCGGCGCTCGTACCGCGTCCGGTGCTCAATCTGGCGGCGGGGGCGCTGTTCGGCTCGGCGTTCGGTCTGACGGCGGCGCTCGCGGGGACGGTGCTGGGCGCGGGGATCTCCTTCACGCTCGGCCGGTTCCTGGGGCAGGACGCGCTGCGGCCGCTGGTGCGGGGGCGCTGGCTGACGGCGGCGGACGGGCAGTTGAGCCGGCACGGGTTCCGCTCGATGCTGGCGATCCGGTTGTTCCCCGGGGTGCCCTTCGTGGCGGCCAACTACTGCGCGGCGGTCTCGCGGATGGGGTACGTGCCGTTCCTGGTGGCGACGGCGCTCGGTTCGGTGCCGAACACGGCGGCGTACGTGGTGGCGGGGGCACGGGCGGGCGAGCCGGGCTCCCCCGCCTTCCTCGTCTCCACGGGCTTCATCGTCCTTTCGGGCCTCGGCGCGGCGGTGGTGGCCTGGCTCAAGCGGCACCGGCTGCGGGCTGCGGTCCCGGCCGCGTCCCAGGCCCCGGCCTCGGGTTCCCCCTCCGGCGGGTCGGCCGAGCCGGTGGGCGGCGCCCACTGACGTGCGGGGTCAGAGGGCTTCGACGATCATCGCGTTGGCGAGGCCGCCCGCCTCGCACATGGCCTGGAGTCCGTAGCGGGCGCCCCGGGCCCGCAGGGCGTGCACCAGGGTGGTGGTGAGCCGGGTGCCGCTGGCGCCCAGGGGGTGGCCGAGGGCGATGGCGCCGCCGTGCACGTTGACCTTGGCCGGGTCGGCGCCGGTCTCCTGCTGCCAGGCGAGGACCACGCCGGCGAAGGCCTCGTTGATCTCGAAGAGGTCGATGTCGGCGAGCAAGAGGCCCGCGCGGCGCAGGACCTTCTCGGTGGCGGGGATGACGCCGGTGAGCATGAGCAGCGGGTCGGAGCCGGTGACCGCGAAGGAGCGCAGCCGGGCGAGAGGGCGCAGTCCGAGGCTCCGCGCGGTGTCGGCGGCCATGACGAGCACGGCGGAGGCGCCGTCGTTGACGGGGCTGCTGTTGCCCGCGGTCACGGACCAGTCGATCTGCGGGAAGCGGGCGGCGAAGCCGGGGTCCTCGAAGGCGGGGCGGAGCCCGGCGAGGATCTCGGGGGTGGTGGCGGGGCGTACGGACTCGTCGCGACGGACGGTTCCGTACGGGGCGACCTCGGCGTCGAAGAGTCCGGCGTCCCAGGCGTGGGCGGCCTTGGTGTGCGAGGCCGCGGCGAAGGCGTCCTGGGCCTCTCGGCCGAGGGACCACTTGGCGGCGACGAGTTCGGCGCTGATGCCCTGTGGGACGAGGCCCTCGGGGTAGCGCTCGGCGACGCCGGGGCCGAAGGGGTCGGCGCCGGGGGGCACGTTGGACCACATGGGGACACGGCTCATCGACTCGACTCCGCAGGCCACGGCGATGTCGTACGCCCCCGAGAGCACTCCTTGGGCGGCGAAGTGGACGGCCTGCTGGGAGGAGCCGCACTGGCGGTCGACGGTGGTGGCGGGGACCGATTCGGGGAATCCGGCGCCGAGCCAGGCGTAGCGGGTGGTGTTCATTGCCTGTTCGCCGACCTGGTCGACGGTGCCGCCGATCACGTCGTCGACGAGGGCGGGGTCGATGCCGGAGCGTGCGATCAGGGCGCGCAGGGTGTGCGAGAGGAGGGCGACGGGGTGGACCTCGGAGAGGGCTCCGCCGGTCTTTCCTTTCCCGATCGGCGTCCGTACGGCTTCGACGATGACGGCGTCACGCATGACCGAGCCCCCTCGGTTGGAGAAATGGACCGACACTCATCGGTAACCTAACCCAGTCAGATTGATTTTCAAACCCTCACGAGCGGGTCGATTGGTTTTCCGGACCCACAAGGCGTCCGCTGCCCTACCCTGGCTCCATGAAAGCCGCGCCCCGCCCCTGCTCGATCGCCGACACCCTCACGCTCGTCGGCGAGAAGTACTCGCTGCTCGTGCTCCGCGAGGTCTTCCTCGGCGTGCACCGCTTCGACCGGATCGCCCGCAACACGGGCGCTCCCCGCGACATCCTCACCGCCCGCCTCAAGCGCCTGGTCGAAGCCGGGATCCTGGAGAAGGTGCCGTACAACGAGCACCCGCCGCGCTTCGAGTACCGGGCCACGCCCGCCGGGGCGGACCTCCAGCCGGTTCTGGTGACCCTGATGGCCTGGGGCGACCGGCACCTCAACACGGACGACCGCCCGGTCGTCCTCGAACACGGATGCGGCGAGATCCTCACTCCCCGGGTCGTCTGCGCGCACTGCGGCGACGAGGCCGACAGGGAGTCCCTCAAGGTCCATGTCCGGAGCCCGGGATGGACCGCGACCGGCCCGGCGACTCCCGGAGAGGCCTGACCACGGGCCCGACATCTTGGGAAGGTACGCTGCGCACGACCTTCTGACCGCACACGTACATAACGGGACGGCCCTAGCCCCATGAGTTGGTTCGAATCGTTCATCCTCGGACTCGTCCAGGGGCTGACGGAGTTCCTTCCCATCTCCTCCAGCGCGCACCTCCGCCTCACCGCGGCGTTCGCCGGCTGGGAGGACCCGGGAGCGGCCTTCACCGCGATCACCCAGATCGGCACGGAGGCGGCGGTACTGATCTACTTCCGCAAGGACATCGTCCGGATCATCTCGGCCTGGTTCCGTTCGCTCACGAACAAGGCGATGCGCTCCGACCACGACGCCCAGATGGGCTGGCTGGTGATCGTCGGCTCCATTCCGATCGGTGTCCTCGGCGTCACGCTCAAGGACCAGATCGAAGGCCCCTTCCGCGATCTTCGACTCATCGCCACCACCCTGATCGTCATGGGCATCGTCCTCGGCATCGCGGACCGGCTCGCCGCCCGCGACGAGATCGGCGGCCGCCACCGAGTGGTCCGCGAACGCAAGACGCTCAAGGACCTGGGCGTGAAGGACGGCCTGATCTACGGCGTCTGCCAGGCGATGGCCCTGATCCCCGGCGTCTCCCGCTCGGGCGCGACGATCTCCGGCGGTCTGCTCATGGGCTACACCCGCGAGTCGGCGGCCCGCTACTCCTTCCTCCTGGCGATCCCCGCCGTCCTCGCCTCGGGCGTCTTCGAACTGAAGGACGCGGGCGAGGGACACGTCTCCTGGGGCCCGACGATCTTCGCGACGTTCATCGCCTTCGCCGTCGGATACGCGGTCATCGCATGGTTCATGAAGTTCATCACCACGAAGTCCTTCATGCCGTTCGTGATCTACCGCGTCCTGCTCGGCATCCTGCTGATCGTGCTGGTCGGCATGGGTGTGCTGAGCCCGCACGCGGGTGAGGCCGCGGGATAGCGGGGACTCGGG
Organism: Streptomyces sp. CBMA291; assembly: GCF_014596525.1. Taxonomy (GTDB): domain Bacteria; phylum Actinomycetota; class Actinomycetes; order Streptomycetales; family Streptomycetaceae; genus Streptomyces. Next base: position 84,777 of record NZ_MSJP01000013.1, on the reverse strand, counting down.
ACCACTCGGCGGAAGGCCCGCCCGGCATCAGCCGGGCGGGCCTTCCGCCGTCTCCCCGCCCCCGGCGCGCGTCCGCCCCGGTGTGGTCCCGACCGTCCCCGGTCCGGCCCCGCATCGCCCCGCCCCCGGCGGTGCCCGTCAGGAAGCCTGGAGCAGTGCCTCCCGTACGACCCGCTCGCACAGTTCATGGGTGGCCAGGGCGTCCCGGGCGCTCAGGAGCCTGTTCTCCCGTACGGCGTCGAGGAAGGCGAGGACCGCCTGTTCGATGCCGCGCTGGCGGGCCACCGGGACCCAGTCGCCACGGCGGCGCAGGGTCGGCTGGCCCTTGTGGTCGATCACGTCGGAGAGGTTGAGCACCTGCCGCTTGGCGTCCTGGCCCGAGACCTCCAGGATCTCCTCCGTGGAGCCGTTCATCCGGTTCATCATGCCGATGGCGGTGAAGCCGTCGCCGGAGAGCTGGAGCACCACGTGGTGCATCAGGCCCTCCTTGACCCTGGCCCGCACGTCGACGTGGTCGATCTCGCCGGGGACGAGGAACCGCAGGGTATCGGCGACGTGGATGAAGTCGTCGAAGACGAAGGTGCGCGGGTCCTCGGGCAGCCCCACCCGGTTCTTCTGGAGCAGGATCAGCTCGCGCGGGTGCTCGGCGCACTGCGCGTAGCCGGGGGCCAGGCGCCGGTTGAAGCCGACCGCGAGGGAGACGCCGCGCTTCTCGGCCAGTTCCACGATCCGCTCGGCGTCGGCGTACTCGTACGCGAGCGGCTTGTCGACGTAGGTGGGGACGCCCGCGTCGAGCAGCCGTTCCGCGATCTCCGCGTGCGCGGCGGTCGACGCGTGCACGAACGCCGCGTCGAGCCCGGCGGAGAGCAGCGAGTCGAGGTCGCGGTGGCGCCGCTCGGCGGGCAGATGCAGGGTGTCGGCGACTCGTTCGAGCGTCGCGGCGGTACGCGTCTGGAGATGCAGCTCGACGCCGGGGAGGGCCCCGATGACGGGAAGGTAGGCCTTCTGCGCGATGTCGCCGAGTCCGATGCAGCCGACCTTCATGCGCTCTCCTTCGCCCGAGTCCACCGGCCCTTCGCACGGCGGCCGTTCACGCTGGTCAGCTTACGTCGGAGCGGTCCCGGACCAGGACGGCCGGGCGCGGGAAAGCAGTGGCGGGCCCGGGACGGCTACGGCACGATGCGGGCATGACAACCGAACGCGTCGCATCCGTGCCCCGAGTCGATCCCGCCACCACCACGGGCGAGCGCGAGGCGCTGGAACAGTGGCTGGACTACCATCGCGCGACCCTCGCGTCGAAGTGCGAGGGGCTGACCGACGCCCAACTGCGCACCCCCTCCGCCCCGCCCTCCGACCTGAACCTCCTGGGCCTCGTCCGGCACATGGCCGAGGTCGAGCGCGGCTGGTTCCGCAAGGCCCTCGCCGACGAGCCGGCCCCGTGGCTGTACTCGACGGACGAGGACATCGACCGGGACATCCACGCCACCGACGAGGACACCTACGAGGAAGCCTTCGCCACCTGGCAGAAGGAGATCGCCCACGCGCGGAGCCTGGCCGCCGCCCGTGAACTCGACGACGTCGCCGCCGGCAGGACCCGCAACGGCCGGCCCATCAACCTGCGCTGGATCTATCTCCACATGATCGAGGAGTACGCCCGCCACAACGGCCACGCGGACCTGCTCCGCGAGCGGGTGGACGGCGTGACCGGCGACTAGACATACCCCTGGCCGTCACCACCCCGCGAGGCCCGGTCGGGCACCGCCCCGTGAGGCCCGGTGGGCGCCGCCCCGGCGGGCCGGGCCCCGGATCGGGTCAAGGCCCGCCGTCTTCGCACTCACCCATGCGGGGCATTCCCGGCCGGTAGGGGCGCGCGGGCAGCCCTCGGACCAGCAGAGTTGCGTAGTGCATGGAACACGAACCACAGCGAAGATCCTGGTCGGGGCGGCCGTGGCCGCCCTCGCCGGATGCGTGTCGGTGGAGGCCCCGCCGACCCGGCCCGCGCCCGCACCCGCCGCGGAGACCGTACGCCCCACCCAGCGCGTGGCCCCGCAGATCGTCGAGGGTCCGGCCCGCGAGGCGCTCGAAGCCGCCTTGCCCGCTCCCCCGCCGTCCACCCCGCCCCCGCCCGAAGCGCGCCACCGCCCTCCGGCCCCGGTGCGCCCGCAGGACGTACACCCGCGGTGGGAACAACGGCCGCATCCGGCGGTCCGGCCCGCGCTCCCCGAGCCGCCCTCGCGGGACCTCGCGCAGCATCCCCCGCTGACCCGGGCGGATGTGTGCGGGCTGGGCGAGCGGTACGGAAGCTGGGTCGTCGGCAGTGCCCCGTCCAAGATCTGCCGGGACACGTACGGCCGCTGAGCCCGCCCCGCGCGCCCCTTCCCTCACTCGTCCCCGAGCCGTAGCTCCAGTCGTTCGATCGCCGCCCGGACCCCGTTGCCGTAGCCGTCGTCGTCCAGGTGGTCCGAGGCCCTGCGGGCCCGGTCCAGATGGATCCGGGCGGCCTCGGGCTGCCGGAGCTTGACGTAGTCGGCGGCCAGGTTGACATGGAGGGAGGGGTACAGGGCCCGGAGCGCGGCCGCCGAGCCATGGGCGGCGAGCCGCTCTCCGGCCAGGCCCTCGGCCGCGCTCAGGGCCCTCAGGTCCCAGGCCAGCTCCGTATCGGGGTCGTCCTGGGCGTCCGCCATGTAGTGGGCGAGGGTGCAGCGGTGGAGGGGGTCCCCTTCAGGACCGATCTCCTGCCACAGCACCCCGAAGCGGTTGCGGGCCTCTTCCCGGTCACCGCCGTGGAGCAGCATCCTGGCCTGCCCGATCCTGGTCATGACCCCGTCGTCCGACACCCGCCGCCGCTCGGTCACCGCGCCTCCGCCCGCTTCGCCCACTGGGAGGCCGACGCTAGCCGCCCCCGTGCCGGATCGGGCCGAGGCTCAGCCGAGGTCCGGAACGCGCCAGTCGATCGGCTCGTGCCCCTGGGCCGCGACGGCCTCGTCGATCTGTGTGAAGGGGCGCGAGCCGAAGAACTTCTTCGCCGAGAGTGGCGAGGGGTGGGCGCCCTTCACCACCACGTGCCGCTCCTCGTCGATGAGGGGCAGCTTCTTCTGCGCGTAGTTGCCCCAGAGGACGAAGACGGCCGGGTCGGGCCGCGAGGCGACGGCGGTGATCACCGCGTCCGTGAACTTCTCCCAGCCCTTGCCCTTGTGCGAGTTCGCCTCGCCGGAGCGGACCGTCAGGACCGCGTTCAGCAGGAGGACGCCCTGCTGGGCCCACGGCATCAGATAGCCGTTGTCGGGGATGGGGTGGCCCAGCTCGGCCTGCATCTCCTTGTAGATGTTCCGCAGGGAGGGCGGGGTCCTGACCCCGGGCCGGACGGAGAAGCAGAGCCCGTGGCCCTGCCCCTCGCCGTGGTACGGGTCCTGACCGAGGATCAGGACCTTCACCTTGTCGTACGGGGTGGCGTCGAGGGCGGCGAAGACCTCGTCCTTCGGCGGGAAGACCGGCCCCTTGGCCCGCTCCTCCTCGACGAACTCGGCGAGCTGGGCGAAGTAGGGCTTCTGTAGTTCCTCGCCGAGGACACCCCGCCAGGACTCGGGCAGCATGGTGGTGTCGGTCACGGTCAACCTCCGGTGGACGTTCCTGTCTACGTTCCAGAACCTACCGGGGGCCACTGACAGTGGCCCCCGGGGGCCGTCCCGCTACCAGCTGGCCCGGCGGCTCAGCTCCCAGAACTGCATGACCGCCTGCGGGTCGAGGCAGCGCTCGCCGCCGCCGATGTCCTCCCGGGCCGCGATGTACAGCTTGCCCTGCCACAGCGGCAGCAGCCGGACGTCCTGGACCATGATCTCCTGGGCCTCCACGAACTCGTTCGTGACGGTCCCCCGGTCGCTCTCGCGACGGGACTTCGGAAGCAGTTCGCCGGTGATCCTGGGGCTCAGGTACGGGGTGCCGAGGACGTTCTCCTTGCCGAGGAACGGCGCGACGAAGTTGTCCGGGTCCGGGAAGTCGGGGAACCAGCCTCGGCCGAAGACCGAGTAGCGGCCCTTCTGGACGTCCTCCTGGAACTCCTTCCAGGGCTTGCCGTGCAGGGTCACCTTGAAGAGTCCGGGCGCCTCCAGCTGCCGCTTCAGCTCGGCGAACTCGGCGGCGGTCGAGGAGCCGTAGCGGTCCGTCGCGTACCAGAAGGTCAGCTCGACGGGGTCGGTGATGCCGTCGGCGCGGAGGATCTCCTCGGCCTTCTTCGCGCTGGGGTCGCCGAAGCGGTCGAGGAACTTGGTGGTGTGAGCCGCGATGCCCTTGGGCACCATGGAGTACAGGGGCTCGGCGGTGCCCTGGTAGACCTTGTTGACCAGCTCCTCGCGGTCGACGAGCTGGGCGATGGCCCTGCGGACGGGCAGCTTGGCGATCGTGGGGTCCTGGGTGTTGAAGACGAGGTAGCGGATGTCCGCGCCCGTCATCTCGACCACCTGGAGCCCCTTGTTCTCCGGCTTGTCGTCCTGGAGGGCGACGACCTCCTCGGCGGTGAGACCGCGGTAGGTGGTGTCGATCTCCTTGTTCTTGAGCGCGGCGACCAGCGCGTCGGACTGGTCGAAGTACCGGATGGTGACGCCGCCGTTCTTGCGGTCCGCGAAACCCTTGTAGGTGGGGTTCTTCGTCAGCTCCGCCTTCTTGCGCTCGTCGTACGAGTCGAGGACGTACGGTCCCGAGCCGACGACCTTGCCGTCCTTGCGGAGCTTGTTCGCCGGGTACTCGGCCGGGTCCACGAGCGACATCGCGGGGGTGGCGAGGATGAACGGGAAGGTCGCGTCCGGCTTGTTGAGCCGGAAGACGACGGTCCGGTCGCCGACGGTCTCGATCCTGTCGAGCGAACCGAGCATGCCGTTGGGGCCGCCCTTGAAGTCGATCGTGCGGATGCGCTCGATCGAGTACCGCACCGCGTCGGCGTCCAGCTTGTGCCCGTTGGAGAAGGCCAGGCCCTCCCGGAGCTTGCACTCGAAGACCCGGCTGGCGGTGTCGGTGAACTTGCATTCGGCGGCGTCCGACTGCGGAGTCGTACTGCCCGTCGGAAAACTCACCAGGGTCTGGAAGACATTCCGGAACAGCTCCCAGGAATTGTCCCAGGAGGCGGCCGGGTCAAGCGTGGTGGGAGAACTCGTCGTACCGATGACGATTCTCTGGTCCCCGGTGGATTCACTGTCCGAGAAGACACTGCATCCGGATACCAGGGATATGGACACAAGGGCTGCAGCCGCCTGCAGACTGGTCCGGTTGAACACGTGCACGCTCCTCGTTCAGCCAGGGGTCGGCCGACGATACCGCAGCGCCCCGTCAGGTCAATCGCCAGGCCTGACGGGGCACTTGAGGCATTCGACGCGGAACCGGGCCCAACCCGGACACTCGATCCGGGAAGTGTCCGGATAACGGTCATCCGACTCCGGCGTTCAGGAAAATCCCGCCGTCGACGACGAGCGTCTGTCCGGTGATCCACTCCGACTGCGCCGAGGTGAGGAAGGCGGCCGCGCCCCCGATGTCCTCGGGTTCGCCGAGGCGGCCGAGCGGATAGGAGGCGGCCGCCTCCGCCTCCCGGCCCTCGTAGAGCGCCTGCGCGAATTTCGTCTTCACCACGGCCGGGGCAATGGCGTTGACCCGCACGAGTGGCGCGTATTCATGCGCCAGCTGGAGGGTCAGATTCACCATGGCGGCCTTGCTCATTCCGTACGCGCCGATGAACGGCGAGGCGGAGACCCCGGCGATGGAGGCGATGTTCACGATCGCGCCGCCGTGTTCCTTCTGCCAGGCGTGCCAGCTGCGCTGGGCGAAGCCGAGCGCGGAGATCACGTTCGTCTCGAAGACCTTGCGGGCCACCCCGAGGTCCAGGTCCGCGAGGGGGCCGAAGACCGGGTTCGTACCGGCGTTGTTCACCAGGAAGTCGAGGCGGCCGAAGCCGTCCATCGCCGCCTCGACGGCGACCGCCTGATGGGCCTCGTCGTGGGCCTTGCCGGGGACGCCGATCGCCCGGTCGGTCCCGAGGCGCTCGACGGCCTCCTTCAGGGCCTCCTCGCCGCGTCCGGTGATGACGACCCGGTCGCCCCGGGCGACGAGCGCCTCGGCGACGCCGTAGCCGATGCCCCGGCTCGCGCCGGTGACGAGGGCCACCTTGCCGGAAGGCTCCGGCCGTTCCTGTGCGGTCATGGGCTCGCTCCTCTCGCTGCCGGACGTCAGTTGAGCGGGCCGCCGGCCACGTACATGACCTGGCCGGAGACGAAACCGGCGTCGTCGCCCGCGAAGAACGCGATCGCGTTCGCGACGTCCTCGGGGCGCCCGACCCGCTGCACCGGGATCATGGACGCGGCGGCCGCCTGGAAGTCCTCGAAGCCCATGCCGACGCGCTCGGCGGTCTGCGCGGTCATCTCGGTGACGATGAAGCCGGGGGCGACGGCGTTGGCCGTGACGCCGAACTTGCCCAGTTCCTTGGCGAGCGTCTTGGTGAGGCCCTGGAGACCGGCCTTCACCGCCGAGTAGTTGGCCTGGCCGCGGTTGCCGAGGGCCGAGGAGGAGGAGAGCGAGACGATCCGTCCGAAGCCCGCGTCCACCATGTGCTTCTGACAGGCCTTCGCCATCAGGAAGGCACCCTTGAGGTGCACGTTCATGACGATGTCCCAGTCGGACTCGGACATCTTGAAGAGCAGGTTGTCCCGGAGGACGCCCGCGTTGTTGACGAGGATCGTCGGCGCGCCGAGTTCGGCGGCGACCCGCGCGACGGCCGCCTCGACCTGAGCCGCGTCGGAGACGTCGCAGCCGACCGCGAGGGCGGTGCCACCGGCGGCGGTGATCTTCTCGACGGTGTCCTTGCAGGCCGCCTCGTCGAGGTCGAGTACGGCGACGGCGCGGCCCTCGGCCGCCAGGCGGACCGCGGTGGCGGCGCCGATGCCCCGTGCGGCACCCGTGACGACGGCTACGCGCTGCTCGGTGGTGGACATGCTTGGTTCTCCTCGCCCTTGGATCGTCCCTGGTGGCGGCCGAACCTGTCTCCCCGCTCCCGCGTCCGCACGTGAGCGACCGCTTAGTATCGTCCGCAGAACGAGACGCTAGAAGCACGGGCACCCGGTGTCAACGGCCCACCGGGTGCACCTGGTCACTCCCTGTCCCCGGACGGGGGCGCCGAGCGTCCTCCGGGCGAGGCTCAGCGCACCAGCAGCCCCAGGAGGCGTTCCACCTCCGCCTCGGGGTCGGCCGTGAGACCCGTGTGGACGGGGCCCGGCTGAACGACCGTGGAGCGCGGCGCGATCAGCCAGCGGAAGCGCCGCCCGGCGTCGTCCCCCGCCGCCTGGCCCGCCGCCTCTCCCCCGAGGCAGACCCCTTCGATCGCCCGCAGCGCGGCGCGGACCCCCGCCGTGTCGGCCGCCGGGTCGAGCGCCGTCAGCTTCGTCTCGTCCAGATGGATGCGGGCGGCGACGTAGGAACGGGCACGGCAGTAGACGACCACTCCCGCGTTGAAGCATTCGCCGCGCTCGACCCGCGGCACCACGCGCAGCAGCGCGTACTCGAAGACATCGCGGTCGGTCACGGGGTGCTGTCCTTCTCGGTGCTGGCCTTCTCAATGGGGTGCGTCCGGGGCGCGAGACGCTCGGCGAGCCAGCCGGGCGGCTGCTGCGGCCGGTTCTCCTTGCGCGGTCCGAGCGTGATCCGCTCGTGGATGGTCGCGGCGCGCGGCAGGAGCGCCTCGACGTACGCGGCGCGCAGCTCGTCGGTGCCGGCGAACCCGGGCTCGTCGACGAGCCACTCGTCGGGGACGTCGGCGGCGACCTCGTCGAGCAGCTCGCGGGTGACGAGCGGTGCCAGCTCGGCGGCGGCAGCGGCGATGTCCGGCGCGAAGGGGGCCAGCACGTGGTCGGAGGCGTCGTACGGCTTGGCGGCGGACGCCTGGGCCCCGGGCCAGTTGTGGTGCCAGATCATGGTGGCGCCGTGGTCGATCAGCCACAGGTCGCCGTGCCAGACCAGCGTGTTCGGGTTGCGCCAGGACCGGTCGACGTTGTTGATCACCGCGTCGAACCAGACGACCCGGCCCGCCTCCGCCGGGTCGACCTCGTACGCCAGCGGGTCGAAGCCCAGCGAGCCGGGCAGGAAGTCCATCCCCAGGTTGAGCCCGCCGCTCGCCTTGAGCAGCTCCTGCACCTCCTGGTCGGGTTCGGAGAGCCCGATGACCGGGTCGAGCTGGATCGTGACCAGCTCGGGCACCCGCAGCCCGAGCTTCCGCCCGAGCTGCCCGCAGATCACCTCGGCGACCAGGGTCTTGCGCCCCTGCCCCGCGCCGGTGAATTTCATGACGTACGTGCCGAGATCGTCGGCCTCGACGATCCCGGGAAGCGAGCCGCCTTCACGCAGGGGCGTGACATAGCGGGTCGCTACGACCTCTTGCAGCACTTTCCCAGGCCACCCTTCTCTTCAATATCGCAATCCATGGCCGCCGCCTTGAGGGTGCGGCGGGGAGAATCACGGCGGACGACGCCGGGGAGAATCCGGGGAGTCTCCACCGAAACGCCGCTCCCCCTGTTTCCCCGGCAGTCCCCCATGGGCGCCGCTCCCCCGCTCTGCCGACCTACGGCATGAAGTCAGCATAGTAACTCAGGGTGATCACAGGGAACGCGTGCCCGCTATCGCCTCGCCAAGGTCACGACGGACGCCCCGGCTCCCGGCGCGGTGGAGGCGGGGGTACGAGGCGCGGGTACGAGACGCAGGGACGAGGCGCGGTCCGGCAGGGCCGTTCCCGGCCCGCTCCCTGTCCCGAGGCATCTCGGGTCGACCTCGCGAGGGCACCGGAAGGAAAGAGGTGGCCGACCGGGGCCCGCCAGGGCATCCTGGCCTGTTTCCCACCGTGAGGAGAAGTGCATGGAGATCCGGCCGCTTGAGGAGTTGCGCGCCGCAGACGATCTGTCGCTGGCGTTCAACCCGTACGGGCTCGGCGGCCGTATGAGGCCCGAGGACGCCGCGGAGTTCCAGCAGCGACAGATCGCCGACTGCGACCTGGTGGACGGTGTCGCGGCGGGAACGCGCGACTCCTTCGAGCGACTGCGCACCGTCTTCGCCTACGGCGTGCTGTGCTACGACGTGTACACCATGGTCGGCGACCAGACGCTCCTGATCTACGAGCAGGCCTTGCGCGACCGCTTCATGGAGTGGTGCGCCGGCACCGTCACCTTCCGTCTCCCCGCCGGCTCGGACGTCTCCTCCGCCGTCACCTCGTACGACGACGTCAAGAAGCGTGCGGACAAGATGTCGCGCCAACGCGCGAAGCTGGTCGTCGCCGCCCGCACCATCGAGTTCAACGGGATGCTGCACGGCCTCCGCCTGTGGGCTCGTGCGGCAGGTCTGCTCCGCGGGCGGCGCAGCCGCCCGGTCGAAGACGCGTTGGCCAAGCTGCGCAACCATGTCACCCACCCCTCCGGCCACCATGTCGACACTCCCGTCGAGGCGGCCCGGACGGTGCGCGATCTGGCGGAGCTGATCAACCAGCTGTGGGGGCAGCCCACGCGCGACGGGCGCCTGTACCCGGCACCTCTGCGCCGGGAGATCGCCGTGCTGAGCTGGAACGGTTCCGGCCGGTCGCGGATGGAGCCCGCCGAAGCGCTCACCGTTCCCGGTCCGGCGGAAGGTCGGGAGAGCGACGACTACCAGCACGTCGTGGTGCGGGCCGTCCCCTTCGGGCCGGGTGGTCGCTGGGATGACGAGCACTGGGCCGAGTTCGACACCCGTTACGAGACCACGCGGTTCCCGACGGACTATCTGTGGGGGCCGGGATCCCGCGAGGAGGCCAGAGCCTGGCTGGAGCAGGAGCGCCCCGAGGGGGACAGCGTCGACTTCACCGATCGGGTGTTCCTCGTCCAGGACCGGGGGCGTCTGCTGCCGCCGATGCGACCGGCGGTGGCGGCCGGACTGCCCGAAGACGAACGCGGCGGGGTGTGGCATGCCGTGCGGGCCGACTTCCCGGACGACGCCTTCGCACACGTCCGGGGCTCCGGGGACCGTAGCGCCGGCCACATCCGCCGCCCGGGAGACTGCCCTGCCTGTACTGCCGAGGTCCTCGGAAGCGGGACCCACGACGAAGCCCTCGATGCCGTCGCGGCCGCTCTCGGACCGGTCCGGACGGTACGCCTGCCCTCCGTCCGGCTCCCCTCGTCGATCTTCTGGCCCGAGCGGGCCTGACCGGACCTGATCGGGTGTGAGCGGGTGCGAGCCGGGTGTGAGCGGGCGCCTGTCCGACGACGCCTGTCGCCGACGTGCGTGGCGCGATCGCGCCCCGACGCCGGGCGCCGTACCGAGCAGCGTTCCACCACCCCGCGCCCGGGAGGCTCCGGGCCAGTGCCAGGGTGGCCCCCTATGAGCCCCATGTTCCCCGAGAGCATCCCCCGACCAGGCGCCGCTCACCTACGCCGACAGCTTCGATGTGCCGGTCCTCTTCCGTGACGGCCCCACCGCACGGCCCTCCCCGCCCCCGCGTACTTCGTTCAAGCGTCTCCCGTGCCACTCCAGGTCTCCCGTCGCAGCCGCCAACAGGCAGAATGGCCGGGACCCCTCCCGTACGATCGCGGGATGCTCCTCGTCGTCGAGCGGCCGAGGGCACCGGCTCTCCGCTTCGCCCTGCGCCGGGCACGATGTGCGCAGGGAGCGGTGCGCCGGGTGGGAAGCAGAGGCTGTTCAAGGGTGGGGATGTGCGGGCGAGGGCATCGGACGAGATCGTGTACGGACCGCTGCCGCCGCGCTCGGTCCTGGGGTTGCGCTGCCAGTTCTTCCTTCAGTGGGTCTATGTGCCCGTCGGTGTCGCCGTGGGTTTGGCCGTGTCTCTCCTCGGCGGCGCCGGGGCGGGGCCGTTCGGTGGTACGCGGAAGGGCGTGCCGAAGGATCCGTACGGTGACAGCGTGATTCTGTCCCGGCGTCAGTACCGACTGGAACTGACCGGGACCCCCGAACAGTGGCGGGAACGTGCGGGCTTCGCCCTGCGGCGGGCTATCGCACAGGGCCCTGGTCACCCCGACGGGACGATCACGCTCCCTGTCAGCGCCTATCGCGGACTGGGACTCGGAGGGCTCGACGAGCTGGCCGGTGAGCTGGGGTGGCGTCTCGCCAGGGAGCGTCTGCGGTTCGGATCGGTGGTCTTCAAGCCGGTGACCGCGCCTCGTTGACGCGTGGTGAGGCCGCGGCCGGAGCGCTGCGGCCTCACCACGGCGCACACCATCGCCGTACTACTCACCACGGTGTGCGCCGTCGCCGTACTAGAGGTGGACTCGGTCCGCGGGTGCGACGCCTGCGGCGAAGGCACCCCGATCGATCCAGCCTCCGCTGTTTCCACCGTTGTTCAGCCAGGCCTGCACCGAGCCGCCGTCGCCCACCAGAGAGGTAGTCGGCCCGGCCGTCGCCGTCGATGTCGGCGAAGCGGACCCGGTGTCCCGAGCCGTTTCCGGCGGGACCGGAGGCGAACTCGGACTCGACGAACCCGCCGTTGCCGTCGCCGCCCCTGTTCAGATAGGCCGTCACCTCTACGTGGTCGCCCACGACCACGTAGTCCGCCTTGCCGTCGCCGTCCACGTCGGTCTGATGGACCCATTCGTCCTCGGCCGCCCGCGCGAGCCCTTCGGCGCAGGCAGCGGCGATGCAGCACCGTCATGTCCGGTGACATCGCGTGGATCTTGCCGAGGAGCCTGTCCATCCGGTCCCGGGCCTGCTCGGGTGTCGTGGGCTCACCCCGGTTGAGGTCGTTGGTGCCCGCGATCAGCGTGATCACGTTGGGTTTCGCGGCGGGGAGCCAGCCGTCGAGGTCTCCGGCCGGGTATCCGTTGTCGGTCAACTCGTCGATCCGTCAGCCCGAGTGGCCCTCGTGGTCACCGTCGAAATCGCCGTCGCCGTGCCGGAGCGAGCCCACGAAGTCCAGGCTTCCGGCGTGCCCCCGCAACACCCCCGCCAGTTCCTTGCGATAGCAAAACGACATCAGGACCGGCCGGTTGCGGGCCGACACCCACCCGAGGCTGGTCGTCGACGCCCTGATCGGGCCCGTGTTGGCACGGTCGGCCCTGTTCCGCCAGGTGATGACGGAGCCCGACGCGATGAGCCTCGTGGACCAGGTGCTCGGCGGAGTCCTGGCCTAGCCTCGCGACCTCCCCCGGAACGGGCCCGCCCACGACACCCCGGGCGGACCCGTTCCGCACGCTCACATCCGGGCCGAGCCGGGCTTCTCCCGTACTTCCTCGCCGTCTCCCTCTGCTCCGGGATGACGATCTAACAAGCCTTCAACTAATTAGAGCGTTCATCCTAGGAACTGTGCTACGTTCTTCTCGCGCGCATCTAGAGCGCTCGTTACAGCCGGACCAACGGAGGTTCCCCTCTCATGAGCAGCAGCCAGTCCGTCACCGTCATAGGCCTCGGTCCCATGGGACAGGCGATGGCCGACGCCTTCCTCGAGAACGGACACGAGGTCACCCTCTGGAACCGCACCGCCTCCCGGGCCGACGCCCTGGTGGCCCGTGGCGCCGTTCTGGCCAAGAGCGTCGAGGACGCCGTCCAGGCCAACGAGCTGGTGATCCTCAGCCTGACTGACTACGACGCCATGTACACCGTCCTGGAGCCCGCGGCCGACGTCCTGGGCGGCCACGTCTTCGTGAACCTCAGCTCCGACACCCCGGAGAAGACGCGGGCCGGTTCCCGCTGGATCACCGAGCGCGGCGGCGTGCACCTGACCGGCGGCGTGACGGTTCCGCCGGCGGGCATCGGCAAGCCCGAGTCGAAGACCTTCTACAGCGGCCCCCGTGCCTCCTTCGACCGGCACCGCACCAGCCTGGAGGTGCTCACCGGCACCGACTTCCGCGGCGAGGAGCCGGGCCTCGCGGCCCTCATGTACCAGATCGGCATGGCCATGTTCTGGCCGTCGATGCTCAGCTACTGGCAGGCGATCGCCCTGGCCGAGGCGAACGGGCTCAAGGCCGCGGACATCCTGTCCCACGCCAACGACACGATGCTCGCGATGCCGCACTTCCTCGGCTTCTACGCGGAGCGCATCGACGCGGGCAACCACGCGGGCGACGTCGACCGTCTGGCCATGGGCCTGGCGAGCGTCGAGCACGTCAAGCACACCATCGGCGACGCGGGCGTGGACACCTCCTTCCAGGACGCGGTGGTGGACCTGTTCCGCCGCGCGATGGACGCGGGCCACGCCGCCGACAGCTTCTCCAGCATCGTCGAGCTGCTGAAGAAGTCCGCGTGACCGTTCAGGCCCCGGCCTGACAGCACCGCCCCCGAGCCCTTCCGACCCTGGCGACGTCCCGACCGTCGTCGCCTGGGCCAGGAGGGCCCTGGGCGTTTCACCAGACCCTGGGCACGCTTCATCGAACTCTGGGTGTTTCCGCAAGAACCGGCTCATTTCACCAAAAAGAACGACCGTCCTAGAACGGTGGCTTCTAGAACGGCGGCCCTCGGAGACCGCTCCGGAGCAAGTCCCGGAGCAGGCCCTACAGCAGACCCCGGAGCTTCCCCGGCAGGGCGTACGGCACGTACAAGGGGCGCCGTACGTGCCGCCGCCCTGAGCCGACAGCACGTACGGCGCCCCTCACGGCGCTCGGATCCGGGCGACTACCGCGCCCTCTCCTCCTGTTCCCCCGCCGCGTCGGCCCGTCTCAGCCGGACCGCTTCCGTCGGACACACGTCCAGGACGCCGGACGCCGCCTCGATGTCCCCGGGGTCCGTCAGCTCCGTACGGCTCACCACCGCGTAGCCCTCGGCGCCCACCCGGAACAGCTCCGGGTGCATCGCCTCGCAGGTCCCCGCGCCGGTGCACGCCGCCGCGTCGATCGACAGGAGCAGCCGCCTGCCCCGCTCCCCGGTCTCCCGCGTGCCGGACACGTCCCCGCTCCGTCCGCTCACAGTTCCACCGGCAGGGACGGCAGGCTGCGCAGCAGCCAGTTCTCCTCGAACAGGATCTCCTCGCGGGGCACCGCGAGGCGCATCCGCGGGAACCGTTCGAGCAGCGCGGGGACCGCGACACCGGTCTCCAGGCGGGCCAGCGCCGCCCCCATGCAGTTGTGCAGCCCGTGCCCCAGGGCCAGGTGCCGCTGGCCGGAGCGGGTGATGTCGAGCCGCCGGGGATCGGCGTACTTCTCCGGGTCGTTGTTGGCCGACTGGAGACCGGCCACCACGGGTGTCCCCGCGGGCACGTGGACCCCGCCGATCTCCAGGTCCTCCTTCGCGAGCCGGAACAGCCCGACGCAGAAGGCCCCGTCGTAACGGAGGAACTCCTCGACGGCGGTCGGCGCGTGCTCGGGGCGCTCGCGCAGCAGCCGCAGCTGGTCGGGGTGGTCGAGGAGGGCGAGGACCGCCGATCCGATCAGATTGCGGGTGGTGTCGATCCCCGCCATGATCATCACGGCCACCAGCGAGACGAGTTCGTCCTCCGTCAGCTGGTCCTCCCCGTCCCTGGCGTGGACGAAGTGGGAGGTGAGGTCGTCGCCCGGGTTGCGGCGCTTCTCGACGATCAGCTCACGGCCGTAGTCGACGAGTTCCTCGAACGCCGCGGCGACCTCCGCCTCGTGGTCGGGGTTGTCGGGGTCGGCGTGGAACGCGCGCTCGATGGCGTCGAGCATGTCGCCGAACCGCTTGAGCGGGAATCCGAGGATCTCGCCCGTGACGTCGGCGGGGATACGGCCGGCGTACTCCATGACGTCCGGCGCGTCCGACTTCTCCAGGCGCGCCAGACACTCGGCGACGATCCGGTCCACCGGCTCCTTCCAGGTCGCCACCCGGCGCGGGGTGAAGGCACCCATCGCGAGCCGCCGCACCCGGGTGTGGTCCGGCGGGTCGAGCACGGTGAGGATGCGCCCGATCAGCGTTCCGGCGCCGAAGATCATGCCGGAGCGGCGGAACTCCTCGCTGCCCCAGGCACCGCCGTCGTTGCTGAAACGCTGGTCGCTGAGCAGGGTCTTGACGTCGTCGTAGCGGGAGAGGAACACCATCGGCACGTCACCGACGGGGAACCGGAAGCGGTGGACCGGGTCGTGCACGCGCAGCCAGTCGTAGACCGCGTAAGGATCGCGGTAGTACGCGGAATCGAAGAGCGCGGGAGCATCGGAGAGAGTGCCCATGGTGGCCTCCAGACGGCGGCTCAGAGGTAGTCGGTCCCGGGTTCGAGACCGAGGAGAACGCGACCGTGCGCCTCAAGGGAGCCGGTCGGGGCCAGCAGTCCGTGCAGCGACAGGGCCGAGATGTCGCGGAACGCGCGCTGGAAGTGGTTGCTGCGCACGATGGTGGAGGCCGAGCTGATGTCGAAGAGCATCTGCACCGCGTCCTTGGTGGCCT
The DNA here is from genome assembly GCF_014596525.1 of Streptomyces sp. CBMA291. Lineage (GTDB taxonomy): Bacteria > Actinomycetota > Actinomycetes > Streptomycetales > Streptomycetaceae > Streptomyces. The sequence continues at coordinate 69,450 of NZ_MSJP01000013.1, read as the reverse complement.
CCACGACGTATCCGACCTGTCCGCGGATGGTCGCCTTCTCCTCCACGGTCAGCCGCTCGCCGCGGTCGGCACGCTCCTGGATCACCCGCAGCCAGTCCCGGGACAGCGCCTCACAGGCGGCGATCTGGTTCGCCGCGCGGCCCACCGTGACCTGGGTGTAGGGGTGTTCGCGCTGGTCGGTCCAGTTGGTGTACGTGATGGGCTTGCCGGCGACCCGCTCGGCGAACAGCTCAAGGGCGGAGTCGGCGATGCCCAGGTACACGGGGGCGCAGGTGGCCACGATGTAGCTGAGCAGGTTGTAGTTGCGGCCCTTGGCCTCGGCGTTCCAGCGGTCGCCGGTGGCCGCCTCGTAGACGGAGGCGTCGACCACGCGGTGCGCGGGGACGAAGACGTCCTTCACCGTGGAGGTGGCGCTGCCGGTGCCCGCGGCGCCGAAGACGTCCCAGTCGTCCGCGATGGTGATGTCCTCGGCGGGGACCAGTGCGAAGAGTTCCTCGTGCGTGCCGTCGGGGTGCTCGGCCACGGCCGCGTGGATGTTCCACTGGGCCCCGGGCACACCGGTGTTGAACCGCCAGCTGCCGCTGAGCCGGTAGCCGCCCTCGACGGGGGTGAGGGTGCCGGACGGGGTGAAGCCGCCGGAGACGCGCACCGAGCCGCCCGCGAAGACCTCCTCCTGGGCGCGGTCGGGGTAGAGGCTGACGATCCAGGTGCTGGAGAGCCACACCATGGACACCCAGCCCGTGGAGCCGCAGCCCCGCGCGATCGTCTGGAGGATCTCGGCCTGTTCGGCCAGGGGCAGGTCGAGCCCGCCGAATCGCTCGGGAACCGCCGCGCGGAAAACTCCGGCCTTTTCAAGCAGCTCGATGTTCTCTTCGAGGAGCCAGCGCTGCTTCTCGGTTTCCATTCCATTGCGGCGAAGCGTGGGAACCGCTTCCTTGACCGCTTCCAGAACCTGCTGTTCTTCCGTGCCGAGCGGGCTCACTCTGCCTCCATGGGAATATGTTTTCACTCTTGCGAAACCACCCGTTCACAAACGGCCGGTCCCTATGCGGAGTGCGGAATCGGCCGTCCCTGGTGAGGGTGGCGGGCCGTCCGCCCGACGGGGGGCGGGCGGACGGCCCCACCGGGCCCCCGGGCCGGAGGGCGACCGGTCTCCGGGGGGGGTTCTTCCGCGCCGGGTGTCAGCCGGCGACCAGACCGCCGTCGACGGGACGGTCGATGGCCATCAGCCACCTGCCGTCCTCGACCCGGCGCAGAACGTCGGTGCAGGTGCCTTCGATGTGCAGCGGCTCGCCGTCGCCGTCGGTGCCGTCGATGACGAAGCGCACGCCGATCAGGGCCACGTCACCGGCCACCCAGGAGTGGGTGACCTCCGCCTGGAGCACGGGCTTGGGGGCGAGGAACTCCTTGAAGAACGTCTTGCGGGCCTCGCCGGTGAGGGGCTCGCCCGAGAAGTTCGAGATGGCGTCGGCGCGGTAGAGCCGGTCGAAGAGTTCGCCGTCGCCCGAGTTGAACACCTGGAGGAAGATCTCGTTCTGCGTGTAGGTGTCGTCGGTGAGGTCCGGCTTGTCGAAGTCGATGTCGACGGTGAAGCTCATGACGGGAAAACCTCCGGTTGGCTTGGCTGGTCGATGGGCCGGGCGGTACGGCTCACTTCTGGCCGTACGGTTCGTCGATCGCGTAGCGCCAGTTGCCGTCCGTGCCGCGCCGCAGCACGTCGAGGCCCACGCCCGCGAGGTGTTCGGTGTTGCCGTCGCCGTCGGTGGTGTCGATCGTCCAGTCCACGACCAGCAGGGCGGTGTCGCCCGTGACGAACGTCTGCCGCGGCACGGCCGTCATCCGCGGCCCGTGGGCGAGGAACTCGCGCACCGAGTCGATACGGGCCTGCCCGGTCAGCGGCTTGCCGGGCTCCCAGATGGCGACGGCTTCTTCCGTGTACATGGCATTGACCGCGTCGACGTCGCCGGCGTTGAACGCCTCGACGTAGAGAGCGGTGTGCTTTTCCACGGCCTGCGTGAGTTGCGCCATGTTCGCTGTCTCCTTCATTTTCCGCGTCGGCCGGACATCTTCACTTTCCGTAACTCCCGCCGAAGGGTAACGAGGAGCGAACAACCGGACGCTCACTGTCAGGTAATCGACGCCCGGCAGCCCTCACGCGTCTTTCAATTACCGGCGCATTATCGGGCGTTCATTAGGGTCGGCAACCCGGTACCACGTAATAGTCGTGCACACTCACTTCACCTCGGGAGCTGAACACCATGGCGGGCGAGGAAAGACTTCGGGACTACCTCAAGCGAGCCATCGTCGAGGCACGCGAGGCACGCGAACGGCTGCGCGAGGTGGAGGACAGACAGCGGGAGCCGATCGCCGTGGTGGCGATGGCGTGCCGCTATCCGGGCGGCGTCTCCTCCCCCGCCGACCTGTGGCGGCTGGTGACCGACGGTGTCGACGCGGTGACGCCGTTCCCGGAGAACCGGGGCTGGGACCTGGACGCGCTCGGCGCACCGGACCCCGACCTGCCGGGCACCAGCCATACCCGCGAGGGCGGGTTCCTGCACGACGCCGACCGTTTCGACCCGGCGTTCTTCGACATGTCGCCCCGTGAGGCGCTGACGACCGATCCGCAGCAGCGCCTGCTGTTGCAGACCTCCTGGGAGGCGCTGGAGCGGGCCGGGATCGCTCCGCGCGATCTCCAGGGCAGCCGTACGGGCGTGTTCACGGGTCTCATGTACAACGACTACGGTTCCCGGCCGGGGTTGGCGGCGCGGAACACCGAGGGCTACCTGTTCAGCGGGAGCGCGGGCAGCATCGCCTCGGGGCGGCTCTCCTACACGTTCGGTTTCGAGGGGCCCTCCGTGTCGGTGGACACGGCCTGCTCCTCGTCGCTTGTCGCCCTGCATCTCGCCGCGCGCTCGCTGCGTTCCGGCGAATCCACCCTCGCACTCGCGGGTGGAGCGACCGTGATGGCGACGCCTGTGGCGTTCACGGAGTTCTCGCGGTTGCGGGGGCTCGCGCCGGACGGACGGATCAAGTCCTTCTCCGCCACCGCCGACGGCACCTCCTGGTCCGAAGGCGTCGGCATCCTCGTCCTCGAACGACTCAGCGACGCCCAACGCAACGGCCACCCCGTCCTCGCCCTCCTCCGAGGATCCGCCGTCAACCAAGACGGCGCAAGCAACGGACTCACCGCACCCAACGGACCCGCCCAGGAACGCGTCATCCGCCAAGCACTCGACGACGCACACCTCCACCCCGACGACATCGACGCCGTCGAAGCCCACGGCACCGGCACCCGCCTCGGCGACCCCATCGAAGCCCAAGCCCTCCTCAACACCTACGGCCAACGCACCACCCCCCACCCCCTCCACCTCGGCTCCCTCAAATCCAACATCGGGCACGCCCAGGCCGCCGCCGGGGTGGGTGGAGTCATCAAGATGGTGGAGGCGATGCGCCACGGGGTCCTCCCCCGGACCCTGCATGTCGACGAGCCGACGCCCATGGCCGACTGGGACTCCGGCGCGGTGCGACTCCTCACCGAGCAGCGCGACTGGCCCGAGACCGGACGCCCCCGCCGCGCCGCCGTCTCCGCCTTCGGTTTCGGCGGGACCAACGCCCATGTCGTCCTGGAGCAGGCCCCCACCACCGAGGGCGAGCCCGGCACGACGCGGGAGCCGGAGCCCGAACGGACCTCCGCCGCCGCCGAGTCCGACGCGGCACGGGAGCCGGAGCGGACCTCCGTCACCCTCACCACCGCCCCCGACACCCTCACCGCCGCCCCCCTCGCCGCGCCGCCCAGGCCCGCGCCGCCCATCCTGCCCTGGCTGCTCTCCGCCAAGTCCGAGACGGCCCTGCGCGCCCAGGCCGAACGCCTCCTCGCCCACCTCGACACCCACCCCGCCCGCGATCTCGACCTCGCCCACTCGCTCGCCACCACCCGGAGCCTCTTCCGGCACCGGGCCGTGGTCCTGGCCCCGGACCGCGACGCCCTGACGGCGGGCGTACGGGCGCTGGCCTCGGGCGGCACGGCGCCCGGACTCGTCCGGGCCGAGGCCGGCACCGGCCGCACCGCCCTCCTCTTCACCGGGCAGGGCGCCCAACGCATCGGCATGGGACGGGAGTTGTACGAGGCTTTCCCCGTCTACGCCCATGCCTTCGACGCCGTGGCGGCCGCGCTCGCACCGCACCTGGACGGCCCCCTGGACGAGGCGCTGCGCACCGGGCACCGGCTCGACGAGACGGCGGTCACCCAGCCCGCGCTCTTCGCCGTCGAAGTGGCCCTCCACCGCCTCCTCGAATCCCTCGGGGTACGGCCGGACTTCGTGGCCGGGCACTCCATCGGCGAACTCGCCGCCGCCCACGTCGCCGGAGTCCTCGACCTGCCCGACGCCGCCGCCCTGGTCGCCGCGCGGGGCCGGCTCATGCAGAGCGCCCCGCCCGGCGGCGCGATGATCGCCGTACAGGCGAGCGAGGAGGAAGTCCTCTCCCTCGTCGCGGAGCACGCGGGCCGTCTCGCCGTCGCCGCCGTCAACGGGCCGCGCGCCGTGGTCCTGGCCGGGGACGCCGAGGCCGCCGAGGAGGTGGCGCTCCGGCTCCGCGCCGCAGGCCACCGGACCAGCCGTCTGACCGTCAGCCATGCCTTCCACTCCCCGCACATGGACGGCGTCCTCGACGAGTTCCGCACGGTGGCCGCCGGGCTGACCTACCACGAGCCCCGGATCGCGGCCGTCTCCACGGTGACCGGGCGAGCCGTCGCACCGGGGCAGTGGACCTCGCCCGACTACTGGACCGAGCAGATCCGCAAGCCCGTCCGTTTCCTGGACGCGGTGCGCACCCTGGAGGAGGCGGGCGTCACCACCTTCCTCGAAGTGGGACCCGACAACGTCTGCGCCGCCCTCGCGGCCGACTGCCTCCGCGAGCCGGCGGGCCGGGTGACGGCGCCCTCGCTGCGCCGGAACAGGCCCGAGGCCCCGGCCCTGCTGACCGCTCTGGCGGAAGTGTCCGTCCAGGGTGGCGCGGTGGACTGGGCGGCCTTGTTCGACGGCACCGGGGCGCAGCGGGTGGACCTGCCCACGTACGCCTTCGACAGCGAACGGCACTGGCTCGAACCGGTGGCCGACGACGGGACCGTCTCCACCGGGCGGGCCACCGGCCATCCGCTCCTGGGACCCGCGACGGCCGTCGCGGGGCAGGACGAGGTCCTCTTCACCCGGCGCGTCTCCGGGCGCACGAGCCCGTCGCCGTACCGGCACGAGGTGTTCGGCGCGGAGGTCGTCGCGGCGCCCGCGCTCGTGGAACTCGCCCTGCGCGTCGCCGACGAGACCGGCCTCGCGGGGGTCGGGGAGCTGCGTCTGCGCGCCCCCCTGGTGCTGCCGCCCGATGGTGCGGTGGAGGTCCAGGTGCGGGCGGGGCGGCCGGGTCCGGACGGCGGACGCGAACTGACCGTGCACGCGCGGCCCGCGGGTGCGGCCGGGGCGCCGTGGACCCTGCACGCCGAGGGCGTCCTGCTGCCGGAGGCGCCCGTCGCCGAGCTGTGGGCCGTCTCCTCCGGAGGGACGGAGATCCGGCTGCCCGAGGAGCGGGCCGAGGAAGCCGGTCTCTACGGCGTCCACCCGTATCTGCTCGATGTCGCCCTGCGGTCCGTACCGCTGCGCACCGCCCCGGACAGCGTCGCCGCGCCGGTCGTCTGGCAGGGCGTGCAGCTGCTCGCCGAGGGCGCCACCGTCGTACGCGCCGAGGTCGTCGAGCGGGAGGCGGGCGCGGTCTCCGTCCGGCTCACCGACCCCGCAGGGGCGCTGGTGGCCACGGTGGACGGGGTCCGCTTCGCCGATCTGGGGGCCGAGGAGTTCCACGTCTCCCGGGAGACGGCGGCGGGAGCGGCCCGTCCGGTGCGGCCCCGGGCCGCCTCGGAGAGCGACCGGCCGTCGGGCGGCGGGCTGGCCGCGCTGCCCCTGGCGGAGCGGGAGCGCCGGGCGCTCGACCTGGTGCGTACGGAGGTGGCCGCCGTCCTCGGCCACTCCTCGGCCGGGACCGTCGCACCGGAGCGGCCCTTCCAGGAGCTGGGCTTCGACTCGGTGACGGCGGTCGAGCTGCGCAACCGGCTCAGCGCTTCGGCCGGGATCCCGCTGCCGGCGACCACCGTCTTCGACCACCCGACACCGGCCGCGCTCGCGGCCCGGCTGCTCGAACTGGCGGCGCATCAGGACGACGGCTCGGCCGGGGAGCTGGAGGCAGGGCTCGACCGGCTGGCGTCCCTGCTCGCCGCACCGCCCCGGCAGGCCGCCCGGCGGGTGGAGATCGCCGAGCGGCTCCGCGCCCTCGCCGCGAACCTGCACGCTCCGGCGGGCGGTGCGGACGGCTCAGGAGCGTTCCGTTCGGACGGTCCCGGCGGGGGTTCCCGCACGGAGGGCGTCGATGGAGCCGCCGGCCCGGCGGACGCCTCGGCGGCGATCGAGTCCGCCTCCACCGACGAGCTCTTCTCCTTCATCGACTCCCAACTCGGCCGGTCCTCGTCCTGACCTCGTCCCGAGTCCACCCCCCATGTCTGCCGAGGAGAATCGTTCACGCATGTCCCACGAGCCCAGTGAAAAGAAACTCGTCGAGTACCTCAAGTGGGTGACCGCCGACCTCCACAAGGCCCGGCAGCGCATCGCGGAACTGGAGGAGGGCGCGAGCGAGCCCATCGCCGTCGTCGGCATGGCCTGCCGTTTTCCCGGCGGTGTCGCCTCCCGGCACGATCTGTGGCGGCTGGTCGCCGACGGCGTCGACGCCATCTCGCCGTTCCCCACCGACCGGGGCTGGGACCTGGACCGGCTCTGGGACCCCGACCCGGACCGGCCGGGCACCACGTACACCAAGGAGGCCGGGTTCCTGCACGACGCGCCCCTGTTCGACGCGCCGTTCTTCGGCATCTCGCCTCGCGAGGCCCAGGCCATGGACCCGCAGCAGCGGCTGCTCCTCGAAACGGCATGGGAGGCCCTGGAGGACGCCGGGATCGATCCGGCGACCCTGCGGGGCAGCCTCACCGGTGTGTTCGCGGGGGTGATCGAGCAGAGCTATCTGGGGCTTGAGGGGCCGCAGGAGCTGGAGGGCCATCTGCTCACCGGCAAGCTGTCCAGCGTCGCCTCGGGGCGCCTCTCCTACACGTTCGGTTTCGAGGGACCGGCCGTCTCGGTGGACACCGCCTGCTCCTCGTCCCTGGTCTCGCTCCACCTCGCCGCGCGCTCGCTGCGTTCCGGCGAATCCACCCTCGCGCTCGCGGGTGGAGCGACCGTGACGGCGACGCCGAGCGGATTCGTCGACTTCTCGCGGTTGCGGGGGCTCGCGCCGGACGGACGGATCAAGTCCTTCTCCGCCACCGCCGACGGCACCTCCTGGTCCGAAGGCGTCGGCATCCTCGTCCTCGAACGACTCAGCGACGCCCAACGCAACGGCCACCCCGTCCTCGCCCTCCTCCGAGGATCCGCCGTCAACCAAGACGGCGCAAGCAACGGACTCACCGCACCCAACGGACCCGCCCAGGAACGCGTCATCCGCCAAGCACTCGACGACGCACAACTCCACCCCGACGACATCGACGCCGTCGAAGCCCACGGCACCGGCACCCGCCTCGGCGACCCCATCGAAGCCCAAGCCCTCCTCAACACCTACGGCCAACGCACCACCCCCCACCCCCTCCACCTCGGCTCCCTCAAATCCAACATCGGGCACACGGTCGCGGCGGCCGGGGTCGGCGGTGTGATCAAGATGGTGGAGGCCATGCGCCACGGGGTCCTCCCCCGCACCCTCCACATCGACGAGCCCACCCCCATGGTCGACTGGGACTCCGGCGCGGTGGAACTCCTCACCGAGCAGCGCGACTGGCCCGAGACCGGACGCCCCCGCCGCGCCGCCGTCTCCGCCTTCGGGGTGAGCGGCACCAACGCGCACGTGATCCTGGAACAAGCCCCCGACCTCCCCGCGTCCCCGACCGGCGAGGAGACCGAGGCGACCGGGACCACCGGGACGGCTCAGGCGACTGAGGCGAGCGCGCCGCCCGTCCTGCCGTGGCTGCTCTCCGCCGAGACCGAGACGGCCCTGCGCGCCCAGGCCGAACGCCTCCTCGCCCACCTCGACACCCACCCCGCCCGCGATCTCGACCTCGCCCACTCGCTCGCCACCACCCGCGCCGCCCACGCCCACCGCGCCGCCGTCGTCGGGACCGGCCGCGAGGACCTGGTGGCCGGTCTGACGGCCCTCGCCTCCGGCGGGCAGGACCCGCGCCTGCTGCGGGACAGCCGAGGCCACGGCCGGCTGGCCTATGTCTTCACCGGCCAGGGATCGCAACGCGTCGGCATGGGGCGGGAGTTGTACGAGGCCTTCCCCGCCTTCGCCGCCGCCTTCGACGAGGTGGCCGCCGCCCTCGACCCGCATCTCGCGCGACCGGTGGCGGAGACGATCCGCGACGGCCGGGGCCTCACGGAGACGGAGGCCGCCCAGCCCGCGCTCTTCGCCGTCGAAGTGGCCCTCCACCGCCTCCTCGAATCCCTCGGGATACGGCCCGACCTGGTGGCCGGGCACTCGGTGGGCGAGCTGGCCGCCGCCCACGCGGCGGGTGTCCTCGACCTGGCGGACGCGGCGGCGCTGGTGGCCGCCCGAGGCCGCCTGATGCAGTCCGCGCCGCGCGGCGGCGTCATGGTGGCGGTGCAGGCCGGGGAGGCGGAAGTCACCGCACTCCTCGCCGGGCGGCCGGGCCTCGCGCTCGCCGCGGTCAACGGCCCCACGTCCGTGGTGATCGCCGGGGACGCCGAGGAGGCGGCCGAGGTCCGCGCCGTGCTCGCCGAGCGCGGTCACCGGACCAGCCTCCTGGACGTCAGCCACGCCTTCCACTCCCCGCACATGGACGCCGTCCTCGACGAGTTCCGCGCGGTGGCCGCACGCGTGACCTTCCACGCCCCGCGCATCCCGGTGATCTCCACCCTCACCGGCGAACCGGCCCGCGGCGACGACCTGCGCAGCCCCGGCTACTGGACCGCGCAGCTGCGCGGCACGGTGCGCTACGCCGACGCCGTACGGGCGCTGCGTGCCGAGGGCGCCGCCACCCTGGTCGAACTGGGCCCGGACGCGGTGCTCGTACCGCTGGCCGCCCAGACCGACGACGGTCTGACCGGACCGTCCCTGCTGCGGCGGGGGCACGCCGAGGCGGAGACCGCCGTCGCGGGCCTGGCCCGGCTCCACAACCGGGGCGTGCCGGTGGACTGGGCGGCGTTCTTCGCGGGCACCGGGGCCCGGCGCACGACCCTGCCCACGTACGCCTTCGAGCGCCGCCGCTACTGGGTGGAGCCGCAGGCACAGAACGGACAGGACGCGGCGGGACTGGGGCTGCACCCCGGCGGACACCCGCTCCTGGGCGCCGCGGTGCGACCGGCGGGCTCCGACGAGGTGCTGTTCACCGGCCGTCTCTCGCCGCACGTACGCCCCTGGCCGGCCCGCCACCTCGTGGAGGGGGCCGAGGTGCTGCCGTCGTCGGTGCTCGTGGAACTCGCGGTCCGCGCGGGTGACGAGGTGGGCTGCACCGTCCTGGAGGAGCTGGAGACCGCACCGCCCCTCGTCCTGCCCACGGGTTCGGGACTCCAGGTGCAGGTCCGGGTGGGCGGCGAGCGGCCGGACGGACGCGCCGTGACCGTGCACGCCCGGCCCGACGGTGCCGACGTGCCGTGGACGCGATACGCCCACGGGCGGCTCGGCACGCGCCCGCCCGGCCCCGCCGAGACCTCCGCGACCTCCGCGACCTGGCCTCCGACCGGCGCCGAGCGCGTCGACCCGGCGGACGCCAGGGTGCTCCTCGCACCGGGCGACGAGTGGTACGGGCCGGTGTACCAGGAGGTGAGCGCGGTCTGGCGGAACGCCGAAGCCGTGTTCGCCGAGGCCGCGTTGCCCGAGCCCTCGGCGGCGGCGGAGTACCTGCTGCATCCTGCGCTGCTCGACGCCGCCCTGCACGCCGGGCGCACGCTCGCGCACGACGGGCCGGAAGCCGGGCCGGGGACCGTGACGCGATGGCAGGGCGTACGGCTGCTGGCGCACGGGGCCGGTGCCGTACGGGCCCGGCTCGCCGTGACCGGTGACGGGACGGCCTCGCTGGCGCTGACCGACCGGGCGGGGCTGCCCGTCGCCTCGGTCGACTCCGTCACCGTGCGTCCGCTGGCGCCGGGCGAGATCGCCGAGGCGGCGGCCAGGCCCGCCGACAGTCTCTTCGAGGTCGGCTGGACCGCCCTGCCCGGCGTGCCGTCCGGCCGGCCGGTGCGCTGGGGCCTGCTCGGCGATGCGCCCCAGGGGCTGCCGGGGCCCCGGTTCGCCGAGGTCGAGGAGGCGGCAGACGCGCTCGCGGGCACTCCCCTGGACGCCCTGGTGCTCGTCCACCGGCCGCCGCGCGCCGAGGACATGGCGGCGGTGCACCGGGCGGCGGGCGAGGTCCTTGAGACGGTGCGGCGCCACCTCGCGGAGGAGCGGCTCTCGGACGTACCCCTGGTGGTCGTGACGCGCGACGCGGTCCGGGTGCGGGACGAGGACGTGTGCGATCCCGGCGTACGGGCGGTCTGGGGACTGCTGCGGTCGGCCCAGTCGGAGGCGCCGGGCCGGGTCCTGCTCGTCGACACCGACGAGGACGATCCGACGGCGGCCGTGGAGACGGTGTGGGGCCTGGACGAGCCGCAGGCGGCGGTACGGGAGGGGCGGACGCATGTTCCTCGCTTGAGGCCTGCTTCGGTGGCCTCGGGTCCCGTGACCGCACCGGGTTCTCCGGCCGTACCGGCTTCGGCCACACCGGCCACACCGAGCGCTTCGACCACTCTGGCTCCACCGGCCGCACCGACCGCCCCCGCTCCGAAGATCGGCCCCCATGGCACCGTGCTCATCACCGGTGGCACCGGCTCGCTCGGCGCGCTGTTCGCCCGGCATCTGGTCCGTCGGCACGGGGTGCGGCAGCTTCTGCTGGCCAGTCGGCGTGGTGAGCAGGCGCCCGGAGCGAGCGAACTCGTCGCCGAGCTGAAGGAGTCGGGGGCGCAGGTCGCCATCGAGGTGTGCGACGTGGGCGACCGGGCGGACGTGGCCGCGCTGCTGGCGGGCGTACCGGCCGAGCATCCGCTGACGGCCGTGATCCATCTGGCCGGTGTGCGCGACGACGGCCTGATCGGTTCCCAGACGCCGGAGCGGCTCGCGGACGTGTTCCGTGCGAAGGCCGACGCCGCCTGGCATCTGCACGAGCTGACGGCGGGGACGGACCTCGCGGCGTTCGTGCTGTTCTCCTCGGTCGCGGCGCTCGTCGGCGGCCCGGGGCAGTCCACGTACGCGGCCGCCAACTCCTTCCTCGACGGTCTCGCCGAGAAGCGGGCGGTCCTCGGGCTGCCCGCCACCTCGGTCGCGTGGGGTCTGTGGACCCAGGACGGCGGCATGTCCGCCGATCTGAGCGAGCGGGACCTGCGGCGCATCGCCCGGGGCGGCTTCCTCCCGCTGTCGGAGGCGTCGGGTCCGGCCGTGCTCGATCTGGCACTCGGTCTCGGCCGTCCGGCCCTGGTCGCCTCGCCGCTCGACCTGGCCGCCGTACGCGAACAGCCTCAGGTTCCGCCGTTGTTCCGGGAGCTCGTCCGCACCACGCGCCGCCGGGCCGCCCAGGACACGCAGGCGGCCGAGCCGCTGGCGAAGCGGCTCGCCGGGCTCGCCGGCGACGAGCGGTTGCGGATCGTCGTCGAGGCGGTGAAGGCGGAGGTCGCCGGGGTCCTCGGGCACGGCGGCGCGGAGGGGATCGCGGAGGACCGCTCCTTCCAGCAACTGGGGTTCGACTCGCTCACCGCCGTGGAGCTGCGCAACCGTGTCGGCGCCCTCGTCGGGGTGCGGCTGCCCGCCACCCTGGCCTTCGACCACCCCACTCCGGCGGCCCTCGCCGCCCATCTGGTGACCGCGCTGACGACGGACGGAGCGGAGGCCCCGGCCGGATCCCGGACCGTCGACTTCGCCGCCGAGACGGTGCTGGCCGAGGACGTGCGCCCGGCGTCCGAGGTGGTGCGGTGCGCGACCGATCCGGAGCGGGTACTGCTGACCGGGGCGACCGGCTTCCTCGGCGCGTTCCTGGTGCGCGAGCTGATGCGCACCACCGGGGCGACGGTGAGCTGCCTGGTGCGGGCGGCCGACGCGAGCGCCGCGCGGGAGCGGCTGCGGGAGAACCTGGAGCGGTACGGAGTGTGGGAGGAGGTCGACCCGGACCGGCTCGCGGTGGTGGTCGGCGATCTCGCGCTGCCTCGGCTGGGACTGTCCGAGGAGGAGTTCGACGCGCTGGCCGCCACGGTGGACGTGGTCTACCACAACGGCGCGCGGGTGCACTGGCTGCATCCCTACGAGGAGCTGCGCGCGGCCAACGTGCGGGGCACCGAGGAGGTTCTGCGGCTGGCCGCGCGCCATCGCAGTGTGCCCGTGCACTACGTGTCCACCGTCGGGGTGTTCGCCGACGCGGCACCGGGCGGACGGCCGCTCGCGGTGTCCGATCCGACGGGTCCCGCCGAGCGGCTGCCCAGCGGCTACCTCCAGAGCAAGTGGGTCGCGGAGCAGTTGATCGCGAAGGCGGTGGAGCGCGGTCTGCCGGTCTCGGTCTACCGGGTCGACGTCGTCTCGGGCGACCAGGTCAACGGGGCCTGCCAGACGAACGACTTCGTGTGGCTGAGCATGAAGGGCCTGATCCAAGCGGGCGCGGTGCCCGCCGACGTGGACGGGCGCTTCCATCTGCTGCCGGTGGACTACGTGAGCGCGGCGATCGTGCGCGTCTCGGGCCGGCCGGAGTCCGCGGGCGGCACCTTCCAGCTGTTCAACGCCAGTTCGGTGAGTCTGCGCGAGTGCGTGCGGCGGCTGCGGGCGCTGGGCTACACACTGGAGGAGACCGGCTGGGACGAGTGGCGCGAACGGGTCCAGCGGGACCGGGGCAACGCGATGCTGCCGCTGCTGCACGCCTTCGAGATGATGACCGGCGACACCGACCGGTTCTATCCGCCGATGGACACCACGGAGACCGAGACCGCGCTGAGCGGCAGCGGGATCGTCTGCCCGCCGGTCGACGAGGAGTTGTTCGCCCGGTACGTGCGGTACTTCGTGCGGACGGAGCACTTCCCCGCTCCCTGACGGTCCTTCGTACCACCCGTGTGACCCGTGATCAGGCCGGCCGGCGCCCAGGAGGGCGCCGGCCGGCCTTGTCGTGCGAGCCGGTCCGGTCGGTCGGCGCGGACCGGCCGGGAGGGCTTCGCGGCGCTGGGCCGGAGGCCCGGAAGGGAAGCCCCCACTTCCCCGCCGGGGACGGATGTAAACCATCCGATTACCGCGCGGTGACCGATTTCGGCCACCCATCCGCTTAGCTGTCACCTGGCCGAAACGAGCCACATTCCGCTGCTTCATAAGCGGTCGATCCGTGAAAAAAGAAGGTTCGCCGATGAGTTCACGTCCTGTTTCCGCACCTCGGCACAGCACCGACGAGGCGCCCGGACGCCGTCTGTTCCTCAAGGCGGCGGGCTCCACCGCACTGGCCGGAGCGGTCGGAACGCTTCCGTTCACCGCCGCCCCCGCGCACGCCGCGGCCAGGACCCCCGCGCCCGACGTGATCGTGATCGGCGCGGGGTACGCCGGCGGCATCGCCGCCCGTGAACTGGCCGCCCAGGGCCTGAACGTGACGGTCGTCGAGGCGCGTAACCGCATAGGCGGGCGCATATGGACCGACACGATGTCCGGGGCGCGGATCGAGCTGGGCGGCGGCTGGCTGAGCCCCGACCACCAGCTGGTGGCCCAGGAGATGCAGCGCTACGGCCTGAGCAATGTGGGCGACGTGGTGCCGACCCAGTCGATCATGCCGGGCACCAACGGCTTCCAGGCGCTCAGCCCGGCGGACGCCAACACGCACCTGGGTACGCTCTTCTCGCAGTTCTACGCCGGTTCGGAGACGTACTTCGCCCACCCGCACGACCCGCTGTACCGGGCGGACCTCCTCCAGCAGCAGGACTTGCTGTCGTTCTCCGGCCGTCTCGCCCAGCTGTCGATGTCCACGCTCGACAAGCGGTGGCTGGCCGGATACTTCACCGCCTACACCGGCAACCAGAACGGCATCCGCGCCATGACGTCGATGGCGCAGTGGTGGGCCCTGGGCGGCTGGACCATGGACGGCTGGGAGAAGCAGACCGCGTTCAAGCCGACCGGCGGCATGACGGAGCTGCTCGACAAGATGCTGGCCACTCCCGGTATCAACCTGATGCTGTCCTCGCCGGTCACCTCCGTGACCAGCACGGCGACCGGGGTCCAGGTGCAGCTGAACGGCGGCCAGGTCCTGAGCGCGCGCGCCGTCGTGGTGGCGACGCCGGTGAACGTGTGGAAGGCGATCCAGTTCAACCCGGGTCTGCCGACCGCGCACGTGGCGGCGACCATGGAGGGCGTGGGCGTCTCCCTGGCCACGAAGCTCTGGATACACCTGAGCGGGAACGTGGACGCGGTCTACGCGCAGGGCACCGAGAACTCCGCCCTGCCGCTGCTGATACCGCAGCAGCAGCTGCCCGGCGGCGGACGGCTGATGGTCGGGTTCGCCGGTTCGTCCCTGAACGTGGCGGACCAGACGGCGGTGCAGAACGCCGTACAGGCCTACATACCGGGCGCCACGATCGTCACCTACCGCGCGCAGCAGTGGGGCACCGACGTCTGGTCTCGCGGCGGGTGGGGGCTGCGGCGGCCGAGCCAGCTGCTGCGCCAGCTCCCGGCGCTCCAGCAGCCGCAAGGCCGGGTGGTGTTCGCCGGCTCCGACATAGCCTCCGGCTGGAGCGGCGCCTTCATCGAGGGCGCTCTGGAGACGGGCCTTTCCGCGGCGCAGAAGGCGGCTGCCCTCGTCTGACCGATACGGCCGGTCCCGATCGGGACGGCGTACGGTTCCCGGGGTGGCGCGGTCAGGGCCGTGGGGGAAGTCGGCCCGATCCAATACGACGGTCACGTCCGTATGGAAATCGGCCTGACCGCTACGTCTGAAAAGAACGCTCTACTGGTAATCTGGGCTGGGTGAATATGAAGCCACCGGACGACCCCGATCGATCGGCAGCCACCCCGGAGCCCGTGCCCGCGACCCGCGAGCGCATCATCAGGGCGGCGTCACGGCTCATGCAGCGGCAGGGCTACGACGGCACGGGAATCAAACAGATCTCGCAGGAGGCCCAGGCCACTCTCGGCTCCGTCTACCACTTCTTCCCCGGCGGCAAGCAGGAACTCGCTCTCGCGGCCATCAGCCGCGGGGACCAGGAGTTCGTGGAGCAGCTACGGGACGCACTGTACAGCGACCCGGACCCGGTCCGCGCCGTCGGGCTGCTCTGCCGCAGCCTGGCCGACAACTTGCGGCAGTCGGACTGGCTCGACGGCTGTCCGATCACGACCACCGCGCTGGGCACCGTCGGCCGTCTCCCCGACATCCAGTCGGCCGCGGCGGACGCCTTCGCCCGCTGGCGTGGTGTGGTCTTCGACCGGCTCCTGGAATCGGGCTTCGTCGAGAGCGACGCCCGCGACCTGGCGCACACGGTGATCAGCACCCTGGAGGGTGCCGAACTGGCCGCCCAGGTCTCCCGCAGCAGTCGGCCGCTCGAAGTGGCCGGTGTCCATCTGTCCCGTCTGGTCTCCACGTACCGCTAGGCCGTGTCTTTCGGATCCTGCCGGACGACACGGGTCGGGCAGGATCCGGAGGAGACGGCCTGGACCGTGCCCCGGGGACGGCGGGCGCGCGGGGTCCACGACAACGCCGTGTGGCCGGTCGTACGGAGAGAGTCCGTACGACCGGCCACACGGCTTTTCGTCGTGCCGTCGCCGCCGCTCAGGCGGGGCGGCGGGAGGTGCGCAGCGAGCGGCCCAGCTCCCTCACCAGGTCGGCCGGGGGCACCGTCCCGGCCGGGAAGCGCCGGGTGTCGCAGACCGTCAGGGCCGCGCACTCAAGGAGCAGGGTGCGCACCAGCCTCTCGTGCATCAGGGCCAGCTCGCTCGGCTCCACCGGCAGGAGCGAGGGCGGGGCCGAGCGCCGGGCGGCGGCGAGGGCCGCGGCCACGACCTGCCGCGCCCGTCGCCGCATCGCCGTCTGGAGACCGATGTCCCGACGGTCCCGGGTGGGGAGCACGGCGGGCAGCGCCGTGTCGAAGGAGCCCAGTACGGCGGTGGCGAACGGGTCGGCGGCCGGACGGGGGGCGGTCGTCGTACGGGAGCCGCCGGTGGAGACCGCCGAGGTCTCGCGCGCCCTGGCGAGGCCCGCGTTGAGCGCCTCGACGAACAGGCGCCCGACGACGGTGTCCACGGTCACGACCCCGTCATCCCTTCCGGTCATGACCGCTCCGACTCGATCGAACTGAACCGGCCGTCGAAGAACAGCAGTCCCGACCGTTCCTCGGCGCGCTCGGCGGCGACCACGCCGCCGATGAAGATCGAGTGGTCCCCCGCCTCGTGGGAGTCGGACAGTTCGCATTCCAGCCAGGCCGTGGCGCCCCGGAGCAGCGGAGCCCCGGTGGCGGGGCCCTCGGTCCAGTCGAGGCCGTCGAACTGCTCGGGTCCCAGGGGCCGCTTCTTGTCGGCGAAGTAGCGGGCCAGCCGCTCCTGCCCGGCGCCGAGGACGGAGACGCCGAAGTGTCCGGCGGAGCGGATGGCCTGGTGCATGACCGCGTCGTGCGCGACGCAGCACAGGACGGTCGGCGGGTCGAGCGAGACCGAGCTGAAGGCGTTGGCGGTCATGCCGTGGATGTGCGTGCCGCCGACGCTGAGCACGATCACCCCGGTGGCGAAGCCGGCCATCACCTCGCGCAGCGCATCCGGCGCGGGCGCCCGGTCGACGGTTTCCTGGACGGACATGGAGTGCATGGCTGAACCCTTCGGAGGTGGGGCGGGGGACGGACGCGGCCGTGCGGGGGCCGCGCCCGTCGGGTCGAACCGCCTGGGGGGGTGCCGGTCGGCGTCCTCGCCGGCCGGCCGGGGTAGTCCAGTCGGGGTGGTGGGGGGGGTGTTCGGGGAGGTGCGGTCGGGCCGACCGGGGTGATCGGTCGGGGTCGGCCCGACCGGGCGGTCGAGGTGGGCGGTGTCGGGATGGGCGGTCGGGGTGGGCGGTGCCGGCGTGGTCAGTCGGTCTCGTCGAGCAGGGCGAACAGCTCCTCGTCCGTGGCGGTGTCCAGGTCGGCCGGTTCCATCGGGGCCGGGGCCCGGTCGGTGCGGTCCGGCGAGCCGGCGCCCACCAGGGTCAGGAGTTCGCGCAGCCGGTCCGTGATCCGGTCGCGGGCCTCGTCGTCCGCCGTGAGCGTGCCGATCGCCGCGCCCACCCGGTGCAGTTCGGCGAGGACCGCGTCACCGCTCGTGCCCGACTCGCGTTCCACGAGACCGGCGAGGTGCTCGGCCAGGGCGGTGGGGTTCGGGTGGTCGAAGACGAGGGTGGTGGGCAGCTTCAGTCCGATGGCCGGGCCGAGCTGGTTGCGCAGTTCCACCGCGGTGAGCGAGTCGAAGCCGAGGTCCTGGAAGGACAGTTCGGCGGCGATGGCCGAGGGGTCGGCGTGCCCGAGCACTCCGGCGACCTGGCCGCGCACCAGGTCGAGGAGGGCGGCCGTACGCTCCGGCCTGCCGAGCCCGGCCAGTTGCGCGAGGGGCGAGAGCGCCCCGCCGGAAGCGCTCCCGGCCGAACCGGTCGCCCCGGTCGCCCCCGCCGCCTTGCGTGCGGCGGGCCTCGGCACCAGGCCGCGCAGTACCGGTGCGGCGTCCGCGCCCTGTCGGCGCAGCGTGTCGAGGTCGACGCCGGTCGGGGCCACCACCGGGAGCGATCCGGACAGGGCGAGGTCGAACAGCGTGATGCCCTCGTCGTCGGAGATCGGGCGCAGTCCCCTGCGTGCCAGGCGTCGCAGGTCCGTCTCGCCGAGCCCGGAGCTGATCGTGCTGGCGCCCGCCCACAGGCCCCAGGCCAGCGAGGTGGCGGGCAGGCCCTGGGCGTGGCGGTGCTGGGCGAGCGCGTCCAGGAAGGTGTTGGCGGCCGCGTAGTTGGCCTGCCCCGCCGTGCCCAGGAGACCGGCGACGGAGGAGTAGAGGACGAACGCGGACAGCTTGGCGTCCCCGGTCAGCTCGTGCAGGTTCCACGCCGCGTCGATCTTCGGCCGGAGTACGGCGTCGAGCCGTTCGGGCGTCAGTTCGCCGATCACCGTGTCGTCCACGACGCCCGCGGTGTGCACCACGGCCCGCAGCGGGGCTTCGGCGGGGATCGCCGCGAGCACCGCCGCGAGAGCGGTGCGGTCGGCCGCGTCGCAGGCCGCGAAGACGACCTCGGCGCCGAGCCCTTCCAGGTCGGCCCGGAGTTCCGGGGCTCCCGGAGCCTGCTCGCCGCGCCGCGAGAGCAGCAGCAGCCTGCGTGCCCCGTGGGTGGCGACCAGATGCCTGGCCAGGACGCCGCCGAGGGTGCCGGTGGCCCCGGTCAGGAGCACGGTGCCGTCGTCCCAGCGGGGTGCCTCGGCGGCGGGCTCGACGGCGGCCCTGGTCAGCCGAGGCGCCAGCGCCCGTCCCGCGCGGACCGCGAGGTGCGGCTCCCCGGTGGCGAGTGCCGCCCGCAGCTCGGCCTCGGCGCAGCCGTCGGCGCCGATGTCGACGACGGAGACCCGGTCGGGATGCTCGGCTCCGGCGACCTTCAGGAGCCCCCACAGCCCTGCCCGCTCCAGGTCCTCGACCGGCTCGCCGGGTTCGACGGCGGTCGCGCCCCTGGTGAGGACCACCAGGCGGGTGCCGTCGAACCGTTCGTCGGCGAGGAACGACTGAAGCAGGGCGAGTACGTCGCCGAGCCGGGCGCGGGCCCGGTCGGGCAGGGTGCCGCCGTCCCCGTCCGTCGGCGGCTCCCACAGCAGGACCGGGGGCCGCGCCTCGGCGGCCGCCCGCAGGTCGGGGCGGACGGCGACGGACGCGAAGGGCGAGGTGCCGAGGGCGAGCCAGTCGGCCTCGGCCGGAGCGGGCTCCGCTGTGGGCAGGGGCTCCCAGGTCAGCGGGAGGAGGCTCTCGTGGCCCTGGCCCGCCGCCCGTACGGCGTCGGCGGAGAGCAGGCGCAGGGTCAGCGCGCCCACGAAGGCCACGGGCAGTCCGGTCGCGTCGGCGATCGTCAGCTCGGCCTTCAGGGTGTCGGCGGTGGTGTCCTCGGGCAGCCTCAGCCGGACGCGCAGGGCCGTGGCCCCGGTGGTGTGGACGGTCGCGTCGGACCAGGTGAACGGCAGCCGGGCGGGGGCCGACGGGTCGGCCACGCCGGGCAGGAGCGGATGCAGGGCCGCGTCGAGGAGCGCAGGGTGGAGGCCGAAGCGCGCCGCCTCCTCCCGGACCTCCTCGGGCAGGGCCACCTCGGCGAACAGCTCGTTGCCGCCGTGCCACAGGCGCCGCAGGCCCCGGAAGGCGGGCCCGTAGGCGTAGCCGTGTCCTTCGAGGGCCGGGTAGGCGTCGTCCAGGGCGATCTCCTCGGCACCCGCCGGGGGCCACACGAGGAGGCCCTCGGCCGGGCCCGCGCCGGTGCCCAGGGCGCCCTGGGCGTGCAGGGTCCACTCGTCGCCGTCGGTGCTGCCGTGGATGTCCAGCGGGCGTTCACCGTCCGCGTCGGGGGCGCCGACGGATACCTGGATCCGTACCTCGTCGTGCTCGGGCAGCACCAGCGGGGCCAGCAGGTGCAGTTCCGAGACCCGGTCGCAGCCGCTCAGGTCGGCGGCGCGGGTGGCGAGTTCCAGCAGGGCCGTGCCCGGAAGCAGGACCGTGCCCGCCACCGCGTGGTCCGCGAGCCAGGGGTGCGTACGCAGGGACAGGCGGCCGGTGAACAGGACCTCGTCCCGGCCGGCCCGGCGCACGGAGGCGCCGAGCAGCGGGTGGTCGAGGGCGCCCAGGCCGAGCGCCGCCGGGTCGCCGGACGGGCCGGACGGCGCGTCGAGCCAGTAGCGCCTGCGCTGGAAGGCGTATCCGGGCAGGGTCACCCGGCGGCCGTCGGGCAGCAGCCGGGACCAGTCGGGTCCGGCGCCCTGGAGCCGCAGCAGCGCGAGCACCCCGACGGCGCTCTCCTGCTCGGGCCTGCCCCGGCGCAGGGCGGGGGCGAGGACGCCGGGCTCGTCGGTCAGGGCGGCGCCGACGAGAGCCGTCAGGACGCCGTCCGGGCCGAGTTCGACGAAGTGCGCCACGCCCTCGTCCCGTAGGGTCCGTACGCCGTCGAGGAAGCGCACGGTCTGGCGGATGTGCCGGGCCCAGTAGTCCGGCGAGGTCAGCTGCTCCTCGGTGGCGAGGACGCCGGTGACGTCGGAGACGACGGGGATGACCGGCGGCCGGAAGGTGAGCCGGCCGGCCACGGCGCGGAACTCGTCCAGGACGCCGTCCATGTGCGGGGAGTGGAAGGCGTGGCTGACCGTCAGGCGGCGGGTGCGCAGGCCCCGCTCGGACCAGCGGGCGGTCAGCGCGTCGACGGCCTCGCCGTCGCCCGCGACGACCACCGCGCGCGGCCCGTTCACCGCCGCGACGGCGACGGCGCCGTCACCGCCGTGTGCCGCCAGGTCTTCGAGGACCTCCTCCTCGGTGGCCTCGACCGCGGCCATCGCCCCGCCGGAGCGGGCCGACCGCATGAGCCGGCCGCGCTCGGCCACCAGGGTCGCCGCGTCGGCCAGGTCGAGGACGCCCGCGACGTGCGCGGCGGCCAGTTCGCCGACCGAGTGGCCGAAGACGACGTCGGGCCGTACGCCGTGGTGCTCGTACCAGCGGAAGAGCGCCACTTCCAGGGCGAAGAGCGCCGCCTGGGTGAAGTCGGTGCGGTCGAGCAGCGCGGCCTCGGGGGTGCCGGGCTCGGCGAACAGCACCTCCTTGCAGGGGCGTTCCAGGTGCGCGTCGAGCCGGGCGCACACCTCGTCCAGGGCGCGGGCGAAGACGGGCGAGGTCTCGTACAGTTCGCGTCCCATGCCGAGGCGCTGGCTGCCCTGGCCGGTGAAGAGGAACGCCGTCCGGCCGGACCGCTTGGCGCGGCCGCGCAGCACGGCCGGGGAGGGCCGGTCCTGCGCGAGGGCCCGCAGACCGTCGAGGAGGGTGTCGCGGTCGCCGCCGACGACGGCGGCCCCGTGGTCCAGGACGGACCGTCCGGTCGCCAGGGTCAGGGCGATGTCGGCGTCGGCCTGCTCCGGGTGCTCGCCCAGGTGGGCGAGGAGCCGTTCCGCCTGCCCCCGCAGAGCGTCCTCGCTCTTGGCACTCAGGATCCAGGGGACGGGGGCGGATGCCGGTACGGAGGCGGATGCCGGTACGGGGGTGGGCTGCGCCGCCGGGGCGGATTCCGGTGCCCGGGCGGCCTCCGGAGTCGGAGCGGGCTCCGTCGCCGAAGCGGTCTCCGGCGCCGGGCCGGGTTCCGAGGCCGCGAGGGGCTCCGGGGCCGGGGGCTGCTCGATGACGACATGGGCGTTGGTGCCGCTGATGCCGAAGGAGGAGATGCCCGCTCGGCGCGGTCGGCCGTCGCTCGGCCAGGCCCGTTCCCGGGTGAGCAGCTCGACCGCGCCCGCGTCCCAGTCGACGTGCGGTGTGGGCTCTTCGAGGTGCAGGGACCTGGGGAGCACGCCGTGCTCCATGGCCTTGATCATCTTGATCAGGCCGCCGACGCCCGCAGCCGCCTGCGCGTGCCCGATGTTCGACTTCAGCGAGCCGAGCCACAGCGGGCGGTCGTCCCCGGGCCGCTCCTGGCCGTAGGTGTTGAGCAGGGCCGTCGCCTCGATGGGGTCGCCGAGGGTGGTGCCGGTGCCGTGTGCCTCGACCGCGTCCACATCGGCGGGGGTGAGGCCCGCCGAGGCCAGCGCCTGGCGGATGACCCGCTCCTGGGAGGGGCCGTTGGGGGCGGTGAGGCCGTTGCTGGCGCCGTCCTGGTTGACGGCCGAGCCGCGTACCAGGGCGAGGACGTGGTGGCCTCGGCGGCGGGCGTCGGAGAGCCGCTCCAGGACGAGCACGCCGACACCCTCGGACCAGCCGGTGCCGTCGGCGTCGGCGGCGAAGGACTTGCAGCGGCCGTCGGGGGCGAGGCCGCGCTGCCGGGAGAACTCCACGAACGTCGTCGGCTGCGCCATCACGGTCACGCCGCCCGCCAGGGCGAGGTCGCACTCGCCGCCGCGCAGCGCGCCCGCCGCCAGGTGCAGCGCGACCAGGGAGGAGGAGCAGGCGGTGTCGACGGTGACGGCCGGGCCCTCCAGACCGTAGGTGTAGGCCACCCGGCCGGACAGGACGCTGGAGAGGTTACCGGCGAGCAGGAAGCCCTCGAACTCGCCCGCCGAGGCGGCCGCGCGGGTTCCGTAGTCGTCGTACATGGCCCCCGCGAAGACGCCCGTCTGGCTGGATCGCAGGGTCGCAGGGTCGATGCCCGCGCTCTCGAAGGCCTCCCAGGCGACTTCGAGCAGCAGGCGCTGCTGGGGGTCGGTGGCCGTCGCCTCGCGCGGCGGCATTCCGAAGAATCCGGCGTCGAAGAGGTCGGCGTCGTGCAGGAAGCCGCCGTGCCGGGTGTAGCTCGTACCGCCGCGGTCCGGGTCGGGGTCGTACAGTCCCGCGAGGTCCCAGCCCCGGTTGGCGGGGAACTCGCTGACCGCGTCCACGCCGTCGGCGACCAGGCGCCACAGGTCGTCCGGGGAGGCCACGCCGCCGGGGTAGCGGCAGGCCATGCCGACGATCGCGATCGGCTCGTCGGCCGCCGCCCGCTCGACGGCCGGAGCGGCGGGCGCGAGCCGGCCCTTCGCGGTCACCTGGCTCAGGAGCCGGTCGGCGACCGCCCGGGGGGTGGGGTGGTCGAAGACGAGGGTGGCGGACAGGCGGGTGCCGGTGGCCTGGCTGAGCCGGTTGCGCAGCTCGACGGCGGCCATCGAGTCGAACCCGATCTCCTTGAAGGCGCGTTCGGGTGCGACGGCGTTCGCCCCGCTGTGGCCGAGGACGTCGGCGACGGTGGCGCGGACGAGGCCGAGGACGGCTTCGGCGCGCTTGTCCTCGGGGAGCGCGGTGATCCGTCGCGCCCAGTCGGAGCCGCCGTCGGAGCCGCCGGAGCCCGTACGGGTCGCGGCGGCGCGGCGCGGGGCGCGGGCGGGCTGGAGTCCGCGCAGCAGCGGCTGGGGCCGGTCGGTCGCGGCGGGCCGTACGGTGACGGCGGCGAGCAGCGGTTCGCCGGTAGTGAGCGCCGTGTCGAACAGGGCGAGGCCCTGCTCTGCGGTGAGCGGCGGAAGACCGGCCCGGCGCCAGCGGGCGCGCTCGGTGTCCGTGAGGGTGGCGCCCATGCCGCTGCCCGTGTCCCACAGGCCCCAGGCCAGCGAGAGGGCGGGCAGTCCCCGGGCGTGGCGGTGGTGGGCGAGGGCGTCGAGGGAGGTGTTGGCGGCCGCGTAGTTGCCCTGGCCCGCGGTGCCGAGGAGGCCGGACACCGAGGAGAACAGGACGAAGGCGGCGAGGTCCGCTCCGGCGGTCAGTTCGTGCAGGTGCCAGGCCGCGTCCGCCTTGGGGGCGAGGACGGCGGCCAGGCGCTCCGGGGTGAGGGAGAGGGCGGTGGCGTCGTCCAGGATTCCGGCGGCGTGCACGACGCCGGTCAGGGGGTGTGCGGCGGGCACGGAGCCGATCAGTTCCGCGAGGGAGTCGCGGTCGGCGACGTCCGCCGCCGCGAGGGTCACCGAGGCGCCCAGGTCGCGCAGTTCGCGGGCGGTCTCGGCCGCGCCCGGCGCGTCGGGGCCTCGGCGGCCCGAGAGCAGCAGGTGCCGGACGCCGTACCGGGTGACGAGGTGGCGGGCGAAGAGGGCGCCGAGTCCGCCGGTGCCGCCGGTGACGAGCACGGTGCCGTCCGGGTCGAACGCGGGCGGTGCGGCGGCGGGCTCCGCCGGGGCCGGTGCGAGGCGCGGGATCCGTACCTGTCCGGAGCGTACGGCCGTCTCGGGCTCCCCGGCGGCGAGTGCCGCGTCCAGGGCCCGGGTGTCCGGGTCGGCGGGGTCGAGGTCGACGAGCAGCAGCCGGTCGGGGTGTTCGGAGCGTACGGACCGGACGAGGCCCCAGACGGCTGCGGCGGCGGGGTCGGTGACGTCCTCGCCGGGCAGGACGGCGAGGGCGCCGCGGGTGACGACGGCCAGGCGGGAGTCGCCGTGGCGCTCGTCGGCCAGGAAGGTCTGGACACCGGCGAGCACCCGGGCGGCCGCGGCGAGTCCGGCGTCGTCGCCTCCGGTCGCCCGCAGGACGAGGACGTCGGCGGGTTCCGTGCCGTCGGCGGGATCGAGGGCGTCGCCGGTCTCGGTCCACCGGGGGGTGTGCCCGGCCGACGGGGCGGCGGGGGCCGTCCAGTCGAGCCGGTACAGGGAGTGCGCGGTGGGCGCGGCGAGTCGCTTCGTGTCCACTTCGCGCAGGGTCAGCGATTCGATCTCGGCGACGGGCTCCCCCGCCGGGTCGGTCAGGGACACGCGGAAGGTGTCCTCGCCCGCCGGGCTGATGCGGGCCCGCAGTTCGGTCGCGCCACCCGCGTGCACGGTGACGCCCGACCAGGCGAAGGGCAGCCGGAGGCCGTCGGGGTCCGAGGGCGGTGCGGCGGCCAGGACCAGCGGGTGGAGCACGGCGTCGAGGAGGGCGGGGTGGACGGCGAACCGGCCGGCCGACTCGCGGTGCTCCTCGGGCAGCCGCACCTCGGCGTAGACGTCCGCGCCGTCCTGCCGTACCGCCACGAGGTTGCGGAAGGCGGGACCGTAGGAGTAGCCGAGGGCGTCGAGGCGGGTGTACGCCTCGTCCCTGGCGGCCGGGTCGGCGGCGGGCCCGGTCGGCTCGGCGGCCGGGCGGGCGTCGGACGGCGGGGCGGCGAGCGTGCCGGAGGCGTGCCGGGTCCAGGAGCGTGCGGGGGTGTCGTCGCCGTCGGGCGCGGAGTGCACCGTGATCGCCCGCCGGCCCGTCTCGTCGGGGGCGCCGACGCCGACCTGGAGGCGTACGGCTCCGGTGGCGGGCAGCGCGAGGGGCGCTTCGAGGATCAGGTCCTCCACGTGGGGGGCGCCCAGTTGGTCACCCGCGGCGACGGCCAGTTCGAGGAAGGCCGTGGCGGGCAGCAGGACGGTCCCGGCGATGACGTGGTCGGCCAGCCAGGGCTGGGCGCTCACGGAGACCCGGCTGGTCAGGACGGCGTCGCCGCGTTCGGCGAGGTCCACGACCGTGGTGAGCAGCGGATGGTCGGCGGGGTCGAGGCCGAGGCCCCGGGCGCCCGAGGCGGGCTGTGCCTCCGGCCAGAAGCGCTGCCGTCGGAAGGCGTAGGTGGGCAGGTCGACCGGGGCGCCGCCGGGGAAGAAGGTGGCGGGGGCGAGCGGGGCGCCCGCGATGTGGGCGCGGGCGATGCCCTCGGCGACGGTGTCGCCCTCGGGGCGGCCCGCCCGCATCAGCGAAACGGCGGTGAACGGCTCGCCGTCGGCGGCCAGGCGGGCGAGCGGCGCGAGGACGGTGTCCGGGCCCAGTTCGACGGCCACGGTGACGCCCTGCCGCCTCAGCTGCCGGGCGGCGTCGAGGAAGCGGACGGTGGCGCGGATCTGCCGGGTCCAGTAGTCCGGCGAGGTCAGCTCCTCGGGTGTGGCGGGCAGACCGGTGACGGTGGAGACGACGGGCAGGGTGGGCGGGTGGTAGGTGAGACCGGCGGCCACCGCGCGGAACTCGTCGAGGATGCCTTCCATGTGCGGGGAGTGGAAGGCGTGGCTGACCGCGAGGCGGGTCGTCCTGCGGTCGCGGGCGCGCCAGACGGCGGCGATCTCCTCGGCCGCGGCGGCGTCTCCGGCCAGGACCACGGACCGGGGGCCGTTGACGGCGGCGAGGGACACCTCGTGCTCCCGGCCGGCCAGATCGGCCTGGATCTCCTCTTCCGTGGCCTGTACGGAGATCATCGCGCCGCCGGGGGTGGCGGACTGCATCAGCCGGGCGCGGGCGGCCACCAGTGCGGCGGCGTCCGCCAGGGAGAGCACACCGGCCGCGTGGGCCGCGGCGATCTCGCCGACGGAGTGTCCGGCCAGCACGTCCGGGGTCATGCCGTGGTGTCCGAGGAGGCGGAAGAGGGCGGTCTCCACGGTGAACAGCGCGGGCTGGGTGTAGCGGGTCTCGTCGAGCGCGGCGGCGGCCTCGGTGCCCGCCTCGGCGAACAGGACCTCCCTGAGCGGCCGGGGAAGCAGGCCGTCGAAGGCGGCGAGGGCTTCGTCGAGGGCGGCGGCGAAGACGGGGTGCGCCGCGTACAGTTCGCGGCCCATGCCGACGCGCTGGGCGCCCTGTCCGGTGAAGAGGAACGCGGTACGGCCGGTCGCCGCGTCGCCCGTGACCAGGCGCGGATGGCGGGGCTCGTCCTGGTCGGCGAGGGCGGCGAGGGCGTCCAGGCGTTCGGCCAGGTCACCGCCGAGGATCACGGCCCGCTGTTCGAAGGCGGTACGGGTCGTGGCGAGGGACCAGCCGACGTCCACCGGGTCGGCGTCGGACCCGAGGTGCCCGCGCAGCCGGTCCGCCTGGGCGCGCAGCGCCTCGGGGTCGCGGGCGGACAGCACCCAGGGGGTGGGGAAGGGCTCCTGGTCCGAGGTGGGGGTGCCGGGGGGTTGGGGCTGGGTGTCGGCCTGGGGCTGAGCGTCGGTCCGGGGCCGGCCTTCGCCTTCGCCTTGGGCTTGGGCGTCGGCCTGGGCTCGGGCGTCGGTCCGGGGCTGGTCTTCGGCCTGGGCTTGGGCGGCCGGGGGTAAGGCGGGGGCGGCCTCGGTGGGGTGGCTCGCGCGGGTGCCCTCGGCGGACGCGGACGCGGACGCGGTCACGGATGTGATCGTGGACGGGGTCGTGGTCGTCTCCGCGCCGGCCGGGGCCGTCGGGGCGGTGGTGTCCCCGGCGGGCTCCGCCTCCAGGATCACGTGGGCGTTGGTGCCGCTGATGCCGAAGGAGGAGACCGCCGCGCGGCGCGGGCGGTCCGTGGCGGGCCAGTCCCGGGCCTCGTTCAGGAGGGTGACGGTTCCCTCCGACCAGTCCACGCGCGGGGTCGGCCGGTCCGCGTACAGGCTCCGGGGCAGGACGCCGTGCCGCATGGCCTGCACCATCTTGATGATGCCGCCCACTCCGGCGGCGGCCTGGGCGTGGCCGATGTTGGACTTGAGCGAGCCCAGGTAGACGGGTGCCCCGTCCGCCCGGTCGCTGCCGTAGGTGGCGATGATCGCTTCGGCCTCGATGGGGTCGCCCAGGGTGGTGCCGGTGCCGTGCGCCTCGACCGCGTCCACGTCCGAGGGGCCGAGACCCGCGTCGGCGAGCGCCTCGTGGATGACCCTGCGCTGGGCCGAACCGCTCGGGGCTGTCAGGCCGTTGCTGGCGCCGTCCTGGTTGATCGCGGAGCCTCGGATGACCGCGAGGACGCGGTGGCCGTTGCGCCGGGCGTCGGAGAGGCGCTCGACGAGGAGCATGCCGACGCCCTCGCTCCAGCCGGTTCCGTCGGCGTCCGCGCTGAACGACTTGCAGCGGCCGTCGGGGGCCAGCCCGCGCTGGCGGGAGAACTCCACGAACATGCCGGGCGACGACATCACGGCCGCGCCGCCCACGAGGGCCATGCCGGTCTCGCCGGAGCGCAGGGAGCGGATCGCGAGGTGCAGGGCGACCAGGGAGGAGGAGCAGGCCGTGTCGGCGGTCACCGCCGGTCCGATGAGGCCGAGTTGGTAGGCGATGCGCCCGGACATGACGCTCGCGGTGCTGCCGGTCAGCACGTGTCCCTGGACGTTCTCGGGGGCGTCCTCCATGCGGGGCCCGTATTCGAGGGAGGTGGCGCCGACGAAGACGCCGGTACGGGTGCCCCGCAGGTCCTCGGGCAGCAGCCCGGCCCGCTCGACCGCCTCCCAGGAGGTCTCCAGGAGCAGCCGCTGCTGCGGATCCATGCCGAGCGCCTCGCGCGGCGAGATGCCGAAGAACCCGGCGTCGAACTCGGCGGCTTCGGCGAGGAACCCGCCGTGCCGGACGGCGCTCTTGCCCGGCCGCTCGGGATCGGGGTCGTAGAGGTCGTCGTCCCAGCCCCGGTCGCGGGGGAAGACGGAGACGGCGTCGACGCCCTCGTCCACAAGCCGCCAGAGGTCCTCGGGCGAGGCGACCCCGCCGGGGTAGCGGCAGGCCATGCCGATGACGGCGATCGGCTCGTCGCCGTCCGCCGGGCCCGCCGTGTCCGGTGCGGCGGCCCCGGCGCCCGCGCCGAGCAGCTCCGACTCGACGAACGCGGCGAGGGCGTGCGGCGTGGGGTGGTCGAAGACCAGGCCGGTGGGCAGTCGCAGGCCGGTGGCGGCGGCGAGTTCCGTGCGCAGTTCGGTGGTCATCAGGGAGGTGAACCCGAGCTCCTGGAACGGCGTGTGCCGCTCGATCGGCTCGTCACCCGTGTACTGGAGCACCGCCGCGATGTGCGATGCGACCAGTTCGGTCACGGTACGGCGGCGCTCCGCCTCGGACATCGCCGCCAGCCGCTCGCCCAGTTCGCCTCGGGGGTGCGGGGCGGAGGCCGGCGCGGCGGGCGCGGGCGCGTCGACCGGCGTCACGGGTGCGGGGCGGGAGTTCGGCGCGGTCGGTGCGGCGTCGTCCAGCCAGTGCCGGGTGCGCTGGAAGGCGTACGTCGGCAGCTCGACGCGGCGCCCGCCGGTGTCCCGCAGGAGCGGGTCCCAGTCGACCGGCGCGCCGTGGACGTGGGCGGTGGCGAGGGCGGTGACGAAGGCGTCGGGCTCCGGGCGGTCCTTGCGCAGCAGGGGCACGGTGGTCAGCTCGTCCGTCGTCTGCCGGGCCAGCGGCGCGAGGACCGCGTCGGGGCCGATCTCGACGAGGGTGACGACGCCCCGGGCCTGGAGCGTGCGCACCGCGTCGGCGAACCGCACGGTGCCGCGCAGCTGGTCGGCCCAGTAGTCGGCGGTGCGCAGGTCGGTGCCGTCGGCCAGGTTTCCGGTGAGCGTCGAGACGACCGGGACGCGGGGTGCGTGGTAGGTGAGCCGTGCGGCGGCCTCGCGGAAGTCGTCCAGGATGCCGTCCATGTGCGGGGAGTGGAAGGCGTGGCTCACGGTCAGGGCGTGGACGCGGCGGCCCCGGGCGCGCAGGACGCCGGCCAGCTCCTCGGCGGCGTCCGGGTCACCCGCGATGACGGCGGAGTGCGGCCCGTTGACCGCGGCGAGCGCCAGGCGCGGCCGGCTCGCGAGGAGTTCCGTCACCTCGGCCTCGTCCGCCTGTACGGCGATCATCGCGCCGCCGCCGCGCGCGGACTGCATGAGCCGGGCGCGTGCGGCGACCAGGGTGGCGGCGTCGGGCAGGTCGAGGACTCCGGCGACGTGGGCGGCGGCGAGTTCGCCGATGGAGTGCCCGGCCACGAAGTCGGGCCGCAGGCCGAACGATTCGGCGAGCCGGTGGAGCGCGACCTCCACGGCGAACAGGGCCGGCTGGGTGTGGAGGGTGTCGTCGATGCCCTCCCCGGTGCGGATCACCTCGGCCGGAGAGACGGGCAGGTGCCGGGCGAGGGCCTCGGCCACCTCGTCGAACGCGGCGGCGTACGCGGGGAAGGCGGCGTGCAGCCGCAGGCCCATGCCGAGGCGCTGCGAGCCCTGCCCGGTGAAGACGAAGCCGATCGGGCCGGGGCGGGCGGCGCCGGTGGTCACGGCCGGGTGGGCGCGGCCCTCGGCGAGGGCCTCGGTACCGGCGAGGAGGCCCCGCGCGTCGCGGGCGAGCACGACGGCACGGTGCCGGAAGGTGGCGCGGGTGGTGGCCAGGGACCAGGCCACGTCCACGGGCGCGGCTTCCGTGTCGGCGGCGAACGCGTGCAGCCGCGCCGCCTGCGCGCCCAGCGCGGCACGCCCGACCCCGGAGAGCAGCCACGGCAGTAACCGGGGCTCGTCGCCGTCGGTCGCGGGGGCGGCCTGGTCCTGCTCCTGCTCCTGGGCGGGGGCGGGGGCGGTCGATACGGCGGAGGTGCCTTCTCCAGCCCCGGCGGTCCCGGCAGCCCCGGCGGTCCCGGCGGTCTCCGGGGCCTGGGCGAGGACCACGTGGCAGTTGGTGCCGCCCATGCCGAAGGAGCTGACGCCCGCGACGAGCGGGCGGTCCGGGCGTGGCCAGGGGCCGGTCTCCGTGTGGACGGTGAGGCCCAGCTCGCCGAGGGGGATGGCGGGGTTGGGGGTGGCGAAGTTCAGGCTCGGCGGCAGCGTCCGGTGGTGGATGCCCAGGAGCGCCTTGAGGAGACCGGCGATGCCCGCCGCGCCTTCCAGGTGGCCGATGTTGGTCTTGACCGAGCCGACGTGCAGCGCGGTCTCGTGCGAGCGTCCTGCGCCGAGTTCCGCGCCGAGGGCCGCCGCCTCGATGGGGTCGCCGACCGGGGTGCCCGTGCCGTGCAGTTCCACGTACTGCACCTCGTCGGCGGCCACCCCGGCGCGGGTGCGGGCGGCGCGCAGCACCTGCCGCTGGGCCTCCTCGCTGGGGACGGTCAGGCCGGGGGTCGCGCCGTCGTTGTTGACGGCGCTGCCGAGGATGACGCCGTAGACGCGGTCCCCGTCGGCCTTCGCCCGGCTCAGCGGCTTGAGGACGACGACACCCGCGCCCTCGCCGGGTACGAAGCCGTTGGCGCGGGCGTCGAAGACGTAGCTGACGCCGTCGGGCGACAGGGCGCCGAACCGCTCCTCGGTCAGGGTGTGCTCGGCGAGCAGGTTGAGGTTGACTCCGGCGGCGAGCGCGGCGGTGGACTCGCCGGAGCGCAGGCTCTCGCAGGCCAGGTGGACGGCGACGAGCGAGGAGGACTGGGCGGCGTCCACGGTGAGGCTGGGGCCGCGCAGTCCCAGGTGGTGCGAGACGCGGTTGGCGATGATGCCCCGGTTGACGCCGGTCATGGTGTGCTGGGTGACGGCCGCGTCGCCGCGCTGGTAGAGCAGCGAGGTGTAGTCGTCGCGCAGGGTGCCGACGAACATGGCGGTACGGCTGTCGCGCAGGGAGGCGGGGACGATGCCCGCGTCCTCCAGCGCCTCCCAGGACAGTTCGAGGACGAGCCGCTGCTGGGGGTCCATGGCGGCCGCCTCGCGCGGCGAGACGCCGAAGAAGGGCGCGTCGAAGGCGTCCACGGCGTCGAGGAAGCCACCGCGCCGCACGGCGGGCCGGGTGGTTGGCGGGAATCGATCGGCGGGCACGTCCGTGACGGCGCTGGTTCCGCTCGTCAGCAGCTCCCAGAAGGCCCGGGGCCCGGCCGCTCCTGGCAGCCGGCAGGCCAGCCCCACCACGGCGATCGGTTCGTTGCGGTGGTCGCCGGTGACGGCCTCCGCCGGAGCGTGCTCACTCATCATGATGTTCCGCTGCCCTTTCCTGGCTGAATTCCCGAGAAGGTGACGTGCACGAGGCGCGCCGGGGCCGTACGGGCGGGTTCTGTTTCCCGCCGGGTCGCTTTCCGTTTCGCCGGCCGTACGGGAGTCCCGTACGGCCCCTGTTCTTCCGGGCGGGCCCGTGCGCTCATTTCCCGGCCGGTCGTTTTCCGTTCTCACGTCCGGCCTTCCTTTCGCGTACGGGCGGTTTCTTCGGAGCTTTCACGAGGGGTCCGCTCCGCCTTTCCGGCCGGGGCGCCGGAGGCTTCGCGGGGCGGTGCCCGGCGGGTCAGGCCGGTACGGCGAGCCGGTCCGCGGCCTGGTCCCGGATGATCCGGCACACATCGGTCAGGGCCCGCTCCAGACGGCCGATCTCCTCGTCGGTGAGGAGGACGGAGGGCTCGAAGCGCAGGGTGTGCACGGCGCTCGCCGTCGGGAAGGTGCGGATGGCGTGGGCGTGCAGCAGGTGGCCCGCGATGACGTACCCGAAGAGGCCGGAGCGGGCGGCTTCGGCGAGTCGGGGGCTGCTCGCCTCGCTCTGGTCGTGGAATTCGAAGCCCTGCATCAGGCCCCGGCCGCGTACCTCCTTGACCACGTCGGGGAAGTCGGCCGCGACCCGGCGGAGCATCGCGGCGAGGGCCTCGCCGCGCTCGGCCGCCTGCCGGTAGAGGCGCCCGTCGTCGGCCTCCAGGAGTTCCAGCACCTTCAGCGCGATGTGGCAGGAGAAGCTGTCCTTGGCGAAGGTGGAGCTGTGCACCAGCTCGAACTCGGGGCGGTAGCGGGTCTCCCGTACGAGCATGACGGAGGCCTTGGCGATGCCGCCGCCCAGGGACTTGGCGAGGACGTAGTAGTCGCCGCGCAGGCCGAGGGCGGCCCCGGCCAGCAGGGCGCCGGTGCGGCCCATGCCGCTCTGCACCTCGTCGACGACGAGCGGGCAGTCGGCCTCGTCGGCGAACTCCTGGATCTCCTCGGCGAACCGGCGGGTCAGCGGCCGGATGCCGCCTTCGCCCTGGACGGGTTCGAGGAGGAAGGCGCAGTAGGCGGGGTGGTCGCGCTCGGCCAGTTCGATCCGGCCGTCGCGCGGGCGGAGCGCGTACAGGGTGCGTCGCTCCTCGCCCAGGATCTCCTTGAGCACGTCGGGGCGGTCCTTCGGCACGAACCGGGTGCGCAGGCCGAGGGTCGCGAAGGGGGCCCGGTAGCCCTCGTTGTGGGTGAGCTGGACGCTTCCCATGAGCTTGCCGTGGAAGCCGCCTTCGAGGGCGAGCAGCACGGGTGCCCGCCGGGCGACCTCGGCGTTGCGCCCGTCGGCCGCGGCGATCAGGAGGCCGATGCCGTCCTCGTCCCGGGCCGGGCGCGGCACTCCGAGCCGTTCGTAGAGGGCCGCGGGGACGGTCGCCGTACCGGCGATGACCGCCGTACGGGCCTGCTCCGCGTCCGCCTCCGTCTCCCGCAGTACGGCGGCGAGGCGGGCGCCCCGGTCCATCTCGGCGTGCTTGACGGCCGCCTCGATCGCCTCGGCCCCGCTGTTGGCGAAGGTGGCGTAGTAGGGCTCGTCGACGCCGGTCTCGCGGTGGACGACGCGGTTGAGTTCGGCGGCCAGGCGGTCAGCGTACGGGTGGGAGGAGAACTGGGCGTGCACCGGCGTGCGGGCGTCCAGGAGTTCCCTGGCGCGGGCGACGATGGCGGGGTGGTTGTGGCCGAGGATCAGGGAACCGTAGCCGCCGGCGAAGTCGAGGACGGGTGTCGGTGTGCCGGTGTCGGTGCGCCGGTAGAGGGTGTTGCCCTCCCCGGAGACGTATTCGACGTCGAGTCCCGCGCTGCCCAGCAGTCGGCGCAGATGGGGCTCGGCGAGTTCGGTTGCCGCGTTTTCCGCATTCATGGCGCTCCTTGTCGTCGTGCCATCCTGTGCTTGCGGAATCCAACGTGTGGTCATGGGCAGGTCATCGGGGGCCGGGGCGCGCGAATTACCGGGCGATGGGCTTCGGTGACAGGTCGGCCGATTACCGGGCCATGGGTTTGGACGCCCGGATGTCCGGATGGACGGTTGTCGGGCGAGGTGCCCGGGTGGCGGGGCCGGGGAATTCCGTGAAATGTGCTTCCGGCGGCCTCGCGGGCTCCGTACGGAACTCCGAAGCGTCGGTACGGGCGGGAGGCGGCGGTCCCCGGGAACGGCCCTCGGGAGCGGCCGTCGAGAGCGGCCCCGGCGGGCGGCCTCCGGACGGTGGAGGCGGCGGACGGGCCGGGGCATGCCTGGGCGCGGACCGGCCCGAGGGCCGGCCCGCGCCTGGCGGGGGTGCGGTGGACGCCGATGCCGCACCCCGGAGAGGTGGCCGAAAAGGGCCAGTGGGCGGTGGCGTCGGT
This sequence comes from Streptomyces sp. CBMA291, assembly GCF_014596525.1. Taxonomy (GTDB): domain Bacteria; phylum Actinomycetota; class Actinomycetes; order Streptomycetales; family Streptomycetaceae; genus Streptomyces. Next base: position 35,785 of record NZ_MSJP01000013.1, on the reverse strand, counting down.
CAGTGGACCGGCGCGGAGCGGAGCACCTCCTCCAGGGGCTCGGCGTCGGTGCTGTCGGGGAGGTCGAGGGTCACCGTGGTCGTGTGGGGCTTCCCGCCGCCCCACGACGGGCGGCGCAGCAGCAGGTCCGGGCCCGCGGCGGCGACGACGAAGAGCCGGGAGCGGCCCACCGGGCCCGCGCAGGCCTCGACCGCGTCCAGGACGCGGCCGGAGGCGCGGTGGAGGTCGTCGAAGGCGAGGACGACCGGCCGTCGGCGTGCCACCTGCTGGAAGAAGGCGCGCCAGGCGTGGAGGGTGTCGGTCATGCGCTCGTCCCCGCCGTAGGCCTCGGCCGTTCGCGGCGCGCCGTCGACGAGCGGCGCGAGGCGGTCGATCATCCAGTCGGCCGTCCGCTCCGACTCGGGCAGTGCCCGCACCGCGCGGATGAGGGCGGCGGTGCCGTCCTCCCCCGGGCGGCTCCCGAAGTAGGCGGCCAGCATCTCCGCCTGGGCCTGGAGCGGGTCCTCGTCGAGGGCGGACGGGGTGCGGCCGGTCAGGAACGGCACCGAGTCGGCCTGGTGCGCGGTCCACCTGCGGAAGTCCTCGATGAGCTGGCTTCTGCCGCTCTGCTCCTCGCCGAGGACGGTGGCCAGGTGGGGCACGGACCGGTGCCAGGTGCGTCGGGCGAGGCCGCCCAGTACGGCGAGTTCGCACGTCTGGCGTTCGATGGCGCCGTGTCCCGCCGTGAACTCCCGCCGTCCCGTCACCCGCCACAGCTGCGGCTCGTCCTCGACCTTGCTGTAGGAGATGGTGCCCGCGGTGGCCCGCCGTACCTCGTCGCGCACCCACACCTCGTCGCCGGGCACCTTGGAGAGCAGGGCGTGGGACTCGTCGAGGACGGTGCCGACGACGGTGGGCGCGTCGCCCGGCTCCCCCTGGCGGAGCAGCACGTCGCCCACGGTCACGGCGGCGCGTGCCGTCGACCGGCCGGTGTCGGCGGCGACGAGGAGGATGTCGCGGACGGCGAGCGCGGCGAGGACCGCTCGGCTGACGTTCTCGCCGCCGGGGTCCTCCAGGCCGAACAGTGCCAGGGAGACCGATCCGATGGAGGCGGTGACCTTCCCGCCGAACCGTTCGATCTGTTCCCGGACCATCAGGGTCGTCCCGGCCAGGAGGTCGTCCATGTCCTCGCCGGTGCCGCCGCCCGGTGCGGGGGTGAGCCGGGTGGAGACGGACAGGATGGCCACCCTGCGGCGTGTGCCGTCGGGGAGGCGTACCGGCGGCGTGGGTTCGCTCGGCGGCGCGGGCGGCGGCGCGATGACGGTGGCCTCGGTGCGGACGATCCCGTAGCCGCCGTCGCGTGCCGCTCCGTCGCCGGTCCGGTCCGGCGGCGGTCCGCCCGTGCCCGGGGAGAGCGAGATGTCCTGGATGAGGATGGACTGTTGCAGGGCTTGCAGTTCGCGGGCGGGCTCAAGCCCCAGGTTCTCCACGAGCTGGGTCCGCAGCCGGGTGTAGGCGTTGAGGGCGTCGGCCTGGCGGCCGCAGCGGTAGAGGGCGAGCATCAGCTGTCCGCAGGAACGTTCCCGCAGTGGCTCGGCCTGGACCATGGTCTCCAGCTCCGGCAGCACCTCGTAATGGCGTGCGCATGCCAGCTGGGCGTCGAAGTAGTCCTCCATGACGTCCAGTCGGGTCTTCTCCAGGGCCGCGAGTTCGGGCCAGTCGATCCCGGCCTCCACCAGGTCGGCGAGGGCCGGACCGCGCCACAGGCCCAGCGCCTCGCGCAGCAGCGGCGCCGCCTGTTCCGGCGCTCCCCGCATCCGCTGTTCGCGTCCCTGCGCGACCCGGGAGTGGAACAGGTGCAGGTCCACGTGCTCGGGCGTGACCCGCATCATGTAGCCGGCGGGCTGGGTGAGCAGCGTCGGGCCCGTCTGCGCGTAGGTCTCGGGCTGGAGGGACATGGCCCGGGGGGAGAGCAGCCCGCGTATGCCGTACACCGCGTTCTGAAGTATCTTGCGCGCCGTGGTGGGGGCTTCGTCGACTCCCCACAGGGCGTTGAGCAGTTGACTCACGGGTACGACCCGGTTCGCCTGGAGCAGCAGGAACCCGAGCGTGGCACGCTGCTTGGTGCCGCGCAGGATCACTGGCCCCCCCTGGTCGACCACTTCGAGCGGACCCAGTACGCGGAACTGCATTTTTCCCCCTTCGATGTGGCGGGTGTCTCCACCCGCCTCGGTCCCTTGAGGCGCGCTGACGAACAGCCCCGTGTCCGAACGGAGTCCGGATCTCGCGGTGGGCCGCCCTGGTCCGACCCGGCGCGAAGGCCGGACGTGTCGGGTGCGAGGGCGGTCGGGGTGGCGCCGAGGCGGCCGCGAGGTCGGTCGGCGTGTTGCCGTCGTGATCCGCCTGTCCCGGTCTTCACCGTCCCGTGACATCGTCGTCACCGGACCTGCCCGTCGTCGCCGGATGGCGTACGTGCGTCAGGCGGCCTGGCTGTCCGGCCGCTCGTAGGCCCCGGTGGCGGCCGACTGAAGGATCTTCGCGTGCAGGTTTCTCAGCTCGGCCGAAGGCTCCAGGGCCAGTTCGGCTCTGAGCAGGGTGTAGAGGTTCCGATAGGCCTGGAGGGCCTCGCCCCGGCGGCCCACCCGGTGCAGTGCCTGGATGAGCTGTCCGTGGAACCACTCGTGCAGGGGGTACTCGTCGACGAGCACGCGCAGATCGGGCAGGATGTGCCGGAACTGGCCGCGCGCGCCCGCGATCTCCACGCGTAGCTCCAGGGCCCGCAGATGCAGTTCCTCCAGACGGGCGGCCCGGCTCGCGAGGACCGCGCCCACCGGGAGGTTGCTCAGCAGGGGGCCCCGCCACAGGCCGAACGCGCGGGTGACGTGGTGGGACGCGGCGTCGAGGAGCCCGGCGTCCCGTTCCGACTGGGCACGGCGTACGAGGTTCTCGAAGGCGCGCACGTCGACGTCCTCGTCGTCCACGTCGAGCCGGTAGCCCGGCCCCTTGGTGACCAGTGGCTCACGGCCCGGTGGGCAGGCCCGGATGTCCGCCAGCATGCGGCGGGCGTGGTAGACGTGGGTCTGGAGGGTGCGCAGGGCGCCCGCGGGCGGGCTCTCTCCCCACAGTTCCCTGATCAGCGTGTCGGTGGCGATCGTCGTCCGCGGCTGGAGCGCGAGGACGGCGAGGAGCCGGGAGACCTTGGGGGCTCTGGGGGCATGGACTTCTCCGTCTCCGGTGACGATCTCGAAGGAACCACTGAGCCTTAATTCCACAGCGCGCACTCCTGTCCGGTGATGATCAGCACGTGTTCGGCGGGACTCGGTGGGTGGTCGCGAGGCGGGCGGGCGGAGCGCCGGGCGGGCGGCGTCCCGTTCCGCCCGGCCGCGTCACGCGGCGCACCGATGGGCTGGGCGGTCCGCCGCCGCGTGCAGTACGGCGAGCAACTGCGCGACGGAGACGAGGGTCAGGTGGTGGTGACAGCCCCGGTAGGACCGTCCGGCGTAGTCGCGCAGCCCCAACGGCTCCGAGACGTCAGCCATGTCGTGTCTGACGCGGTCGGACAGCCGGGCGAGACGCATCAGGGCGGGCAGGGACAGGGACCGGATGTTCGTCACCCACAGGGAGCGGGGCTCCCGTCCCCGGTCCCACTGGCCGAGCAGCAGCAGGGCGGGCGGGTGCTCGCGGGCCGAGCGGGGTTCGACGGTGACCGGGATGGCGGCGGCGGTGACCGCCGACGTGCCGGGGTCGAGGGGGCGGCGCAGTTCCGTCAGGGCGGCGGCGAGTCCCGCCGCGGTGCTCGCCCGCGCGTCCCAGCGCGGGAACCGGGAGCGGTCGATCCGCAGGGGCGTTCCGGCCGCGACCCGGACGATGAAGTCCTCGCCGCGCGACAGCAGCCCGTGGATCAGCTCGACCGCTCCGGGCCCCTCGGCGTCGACCACGATCGGGCCGTGCCAGGGACGGAGCAGCCGGGCGGCGTCGGCTGCGGCCTCCAGGACCCGCGCGTGCGACGCGGGGGCGCGGGTGACGCCGACGCCGTTGTCGGCGGGGTGTCCATCGGAGCCGCGGCGGCCATGGGAGCCGGGGTGGCCGTCGGCGGCGGGGTGGATGTCCGTATCGGAGCGGGTGTCTGGGCGGGTGTCGGGGCGGACGTCGGCGCCGGGTCGGGCAGGGGTCTCGGAGCGGGCCGGGGCCGCGGGTCGGGCGGGGGTCTCGGGGCGGCTTCCCGCCACCCCGCCGAACCGGGGCAGGGGCATCAGGTGCCAGTCCACGGGGACGGAGCCCGCCTCCGACACCAGCCAGGCGCCCAGGGCCTGCGGGCGGGCCTCGGCCGGGCCTCGGCGGCGTACGGCGGACCGGTCGGCTCCGGCCGGACGGGGCGGCGTCCCGAGGACGACGGCGGGCGCCACGACCAGGGCCTCGGGTGCGAGCGTCCGCTGTGCGTACCCGGCGAGGGCGCGGCGGACCGGCCGCCAGTCCCACGGGGAGGTGGCGATGAAGTGATGCATGCTCTGCCCTGCCGCCGCTCCTCCCCACTGCGCGCCGATGGTCTTGAGGGTCTTGCGTCCCGGTACGGCGAGCAGCGCCCGTACGTACTGCTCGGCCTTGAGCCGGTAGCCGCTGCGCACCAGGGAGGCGAAAACACGTCCGCTCGCTTCGGCGACCAGCGGTGCCGGTACGGATGGCCCGTCCGGCCCACCCGCACACGGTCCTACAGACCACATCGCGAAGCCCTCCACCGCGTCACATGCTGACTGAGTAGAACGCCCCATACAGACGCGCTGCTCACGTCTCTAACGAAAACATTCCACGAGCGTTCTGTACAGCCCTGAACGATCTACTCGGTGGTGGATACCGGGCAATTACGGAAGAGTTGCTTCGACATATGCCCGGAACGGCCCCCTCGAACGACAACATCCGGTCAAACATCAACACCTGACGGACTAGACGACTAGAACGACCGTCCGAGTGGCAGGGGATCAGGCCGGTGATCCGGCCCCGGAGCGCGAGCGACTTCGAGGACGGCACAGCCGACGCCCCGCCCGTCACCGCCGACCATCACCACGGTGTCCCCGTGTCCGGCAGGACCGGACTCCAGCAGCCGGACCAGGGCCGCGACCTGTCCGCCCGAGGTGCGCCCGCCGCCGTCTCCCCGGGCGAGCAGACAGTACGCCACGTCGTCGACCGCGCGCCCGCACTCCGCCAGCGCGAGCCGCACCGCCTCGCCCTCCCGCTCACCGAGCCGGGACGTGGGCACGAGCGAGGCGACGGGGACGGGCGGCATCCCGTACGCGGGCGCGATGTCGTGTACACCGTCACGACCGATGTCGTGTACGCCGTCATGGGCCATGTCGTGTGCGACCCGGTGCGCCGGGGTCCCCGCGCCGGGCAGTCCCCCGCCCCGTCTCGCCCGTCTCCACGGCCCCGATCCGCGTGCCGCCGTGTGCCCCGGGCTCTTCGGCGCGTTGCGGTGCGCGGGCACCCGCCAGGGGAGGTCGCCGCGCAGCAGGGCACCGTGCGGCGGTTCGCCCAGTGCGGCGGTCGAGAGCAGCCGGGCCACCCCCGCCGTCGTGGTGAGGACGAGGCCGGCCGCCTCGGACGGGCCCGACCGGCCGGAAATCCCCCGTCGGCCGTCCCCGGGTGCCGACGCGCCGTCCGCCGCGGTGACCAGGGCGGTCGTGCCGGTCCCGCCCGAGACGTACCGCGCCGCCAGATGCAGGGCCAGCACCCCGCCGCCCGCGTGCCGCCAGACTTCCCAGGCGGTGGCGGTGGGGCAGCCGAGTCCGCGCAGCACCCGGGCGGCCGTGCCACCCGCGACGCCGGACCCCTCGGTCCCGGCGTGGACGACGAGGTCCAGGCCCGCGTCCGACGCCCCCGACCGCCGCCACGCGGTCCGCGCCGCGCGCAGCACCAGGTCCGCCGGATCGACCCGATCGCCACGCTCGGCACGATCGGCACGTTCCGCGCGATCGGCTCGATCGGTGTGCTCTGCCGTCGGGCCCGCGGGAGCCGCCGGGTCGGGCCGGTCGGCGGGGGCGTTCCGTACGTCGTGCCGGAGTGCGCGAGAGGCCTCCCCCGTGGGGCGAGGGGCTTCGTGGGGCCGTTCGGAGCCGGCGGTGGCGGCGCCGCCGATCCAGACGTCGGTCCAGCGGTTCACCTCCATGCGGAACCCGCCCCGCCCCAACGGTCGTTCGAGGACCCCGAGGCCCCGCCCTCCGCACCGGCTCCGGCGTGCGCCGGGTGGTGGGCCGGTTCGGTCAGACCGGCGGTGACGAGCCGGGCGACGGCGTCGAGGTGGTGTCCGTCGTGGAGGTAGAAGTGACCGCCGCCGAAGACCCGGTGCTCGGTGGGGGCGGTGGTGAACGCCTCCCAGGCGGCGGCATCGGCCACGGAGACGACCGGGTCGCTGTCGCCGATGAGCACGGTGAAGGGCATGTCCAGCTTGGGACCGGGCGTCCACGCGTAGGAGGCGAGCGCGCGGTAGTCGGCCCGCAGCGCGGGCAGGATCATCTCGCGGATGTCCGGATCGTCCAGGAGGTCGGCCGCCGTGCCGCCCAGCATGGCGGCGGCGGCGATGAGTTCCGCGTCCGTGTGGATCCGGTCGTGTGCGCCGGACTCGCCGCGCGGGGCTCCCCTGCCGGAGAGGAACAGGCGGTCGGGACCGTGGTGTCCGCTCAGCCTGCGGGCCGTCTCGTAGGCGACGACGGCTCCCATGCTGTGCCCGAAGAAGGCGTAGCGCCCCGGGACCTCCCGGGCCACCTCCTCGGCGAGGGCGTCGGCGAGCCGCCCGATGTCCGGCACCGGCTCCTGGTGCCGCCGGTCGTGGCGGCCCGGGTACTGCACGCTCAGCACCTGGCACTCGGGCCCCAGCAGCCGGGCGAGCCGGACGTAGGCGCTGGCCGCGCCGCCGGCGTGCGGAAAGCAGACCAGCCGGACTCCGGGGCCGGGGCCGCCGGGCCGCTCCCCGGCCTGAGCGTAAGTTCGTAACCACTCGCTGCCCACGTGCACTCCCCTGAATCGAACGTCGTCGTGATGGCCCCGGGGCCATGCCCCATGATGCGGACGGTGACTCAAAGTCCGGGCAAGAAGTACACAAAGCGACGGAGAAACGGCGGAAGAAGTGACATCGGGGCGCGGAGACGTTTGCCCGGCACGTCGGCGAAAGGCGACGATCCTGCCGCCAGCGAGGGATTCGCGCCGGCCTCCGGCACGATGCTCTGGCTCCTTCCCGGGCCGTCTCCACGAGGGGTGGCACAGACGGACCCTCCCCGGGAAACCGGCCGAGCCGATGAGCGCGTCCCCCCACGCCATCGGCCCGGCCGGAGGCCCCTCGCCCCCGCCGCGACCCGACCCGACCCGACCACGGACTTTCCCCCCGCCGTACAGCGGGTCCGACCACGGGCTTTCCCCTCCGTGCAGCGCGTCCGACCACGCCCTTCCCCTCACCCTGACGCGGTCCGCCCGGGGACTTTCCGCCCGCACCGTGACATGAACCGCCGAGCGACCCCGTCACCGAGGGGCCCGCCACCCCGTATCAACCGCCCTTCATACAGCGCGATTTGAACGCCTCCAGGCTGACAGAAACTACCGGTTCGACCAGCACGCCGACCGTACCGGCCGGACCAGTACGGTCAGGGTGCCGGTCCGGTCGGCACGGTCACGCGCTGGCCGGACCGGCACGGTCACGTCCGACCCTCGGCGCACCGGGGAGGGGGGAGGCGGGCTCGTCCACCGCCCAGCGGGCGGCACGCGCGGATGCCGCCCGCCGCGCGGTCACCGGCCTCCCGCCCGCGCCCCCGGGGAGGGCGGCGCGGCGCGATCGCCGGGAGCCCACCCGGTGCCCGTTCCCGTCGAGCCGGACGCGGTACGCCGACGGACCCGGGCAAGCCCACCGTCGCCGTGGCCGACAGCGACACCCGGTTCGTCCCCGTGCACGTCCTCGACCGCCCCGCCCGGAGGGCGCCGTACGCGACCTGCGCCAGGCCACGACCACCTGCCGCTGACCGGCCGGGCCGCCTCTCCCCGACGCGGAGCCCTTCGGACGCGAAGACCCCGAGACCGAGGCCGAGTGGTTCCAACCCGCCCCCGACCGCCGGACGAAGCGGCGGCCCCTCTGGGTCGGAGACCGTCCCCTACTGGCGGAGACGGTCCCCTCCTGGTAGACGAAGAGGGGCCGACGGGCCGGCCGATCCCCGTCGGCGGAGGGAGCGTGCAGTCCATGAGCCGCGTCGAGCGCGTCAACCCGGGGCATCTCTCCCCGCCCACCGGGTTCAGTCATGCCGTACGGGTGCCCGCCACCGGTCATCTGGTCTTCCTGGCCGGACAGACCGCGCTCGACGGCGAGGGGCGGATCGTCGGCGCCGGTCTGGTGGAGCAGTTCGAACAGGCCCTCGCGAATCTCCTCGCCGCCGCCGAGGCGGCCGGTGCCCGCCCTGCCGATCTGGTGAGAGTCACGGTGTACGCCGTGGACGTGGCGGACTACCGCGCACACGCCCCTGAACTGGGCAGGACCTGGCGACGGCTCGTCGGAGCCGACTATCCGGCCATGGCCGTCGTCGGGGTCGCCCGCCTGTGGGACGAGGAGGCGCTGGTGGAACTGGAGGGCACGGCGGCGGTGCCGGACTGAGCGCGAACGGGCCCACCGGCCGAGCGGACCGCCTGCCGCGCCCACACCCTAGGTCGTCTCTTTCGGATCGGGCCTGACCGGCACGATCCGAAAGAGACGACCTAGGGTGTGGGGGTGCTCTCACGACCCCTCAGCGACGGCGCTCCCCTCCCCGACCGCGGCCCCCTCTCCACCTGCGCTCCCCTCGCCGGTGGCGCTTCCCTCGCCGACGCGCCCCTGCTGACCCACATGGAGCAGGGCGGCTCCTGGCCGTTGTTCGTCTGGGCTCCCGGGCCCGGCGTCCGCATGGTGTCGAGCGCGGTGCTCGGCGGCGGCATCGGCGCCCGTGCCTGGGTGCTCAACGCGCAGGTCCCGCCCGGCTACGGCCGCCTGGACCCGGTCGCCCATCTGCGCGAACTCGCCGCAGGGGCAGGACTCGAAGGGCCGGGGGTCGGTCTGATGACGGCCGCCCCGGTCGCCGAGCGGCGCCATGCCGAGGACGGCGGGGTGCGGGCCGTGGTCACGGCCGGGATAGGGGTACGGGGCTGGGCGGCGGCCCCGGGGGCCGGGGGCGTCGTCGCACCACGGCCGGGGACCATCAACATCATCGTGTCGCTGCCCGTCCCGCTCACCGACGCGGCGCTCGTCAACGCGGTCGCCACCGCCACCGAGGCCAAGGTCCAGGCCCTCGTGGAGCTGGGCGCCGACGCCTCGGGCACCCCCACGGACGCCGTCTGCGTGGCCGCGCCCACGACCCCCGGCACCGAGCCCGAGCCCTTCGCGGGGCCGCGTTCCCGCTGGGGCGCGCGACTGGCCCGCGCGGTGCACGCGGCGACCCTGGCGGCCTGCGCGGACGCCCTCGGAAGGTGAGCCGGGGAGCCCGGGGGCCGTTTCACGTCCTCACGGGTGCGGCTCAACCGTAGGAGAGCAGCGCCGAGGTGAGTTCGGCGGCGCGGCGGTGCCAGAGGGGGGCGCCGCGCAGCATCGCGTGGCCGCCCGTCCGCATCGGGATGCCCGCCGCGTCCGCGCCCGCCGCCCGCGCCCTGCGGACGAAGTCCCAGGAGGCGTGGGCCGAGGTGACGCGGTCGGCCTCGTCGTGCAGCAGATAGAGGCGCCGCCCGCCGAGGTGGTCGACGGGCTCGTCGGTGGGGCACCAGGGGGCGAGGGCGACGACGCCCCGGACGGCGGGGTCTCCGGCGGCCCGGAGCGCGGCGCGCCCGCCCATGGAGTGGCCGAGCAGGACGACGGGAACGGGTCCGGCGATGTCCTTGAGGCGCCCGAGGGCGCTCTCGGCGTCCTGGGCGGCGTCGGCGCTCGGGCCGTTCCAGCCCCGGTGGCGGTAGCGGACCTCGGCGATGAGCACGTTCCGGTCCCGGACGGCGCGGGAGACGGCGGCGGCGAAGGGCCGCATGCGCAGGGCCGGGAGGTTGAGCGCGGGCGGCGGCTCGGGCCCGTCGGCGCGTCCGCCGTGCAGCAGCAGGACGGCTGCGGTGGGCGTGGCCGGAGTGGTGCGCAGGAGGAGTCTTTCGGGGTCGGCGGCCCGCCGGGTGCGGCAGGGGATCACCGGGCGGCCGTTCGGTTCCCGCGGGGCCGCGGGGTCCGGCGTGGGTCGGGGTGGGCCGCGTGTCCGGGCCACTGTGCCATGGGGTCTCCAGGAGTCGCTTGCCGCTCCCCCGGCCGGGCGGTCGGCCCGTCCGGGGCGGGGAGGCGGCGGTGGGGCCCGGGGTCGGGCGGGGCCGGCGGCCGGGGCTTCCGGGGGCGGCCGTCGGAGGGCCGGTCCGGGGCGGATCCGGGGTGCCGGTGGGTACGGGTGGTGGCCGGGCGCGTCGGCATGCGCGGCGCCTCCCCATCCGTCGAACCCTCTGCCGGACGCCCGCCTCGTGCGGTGTCCGGGGAGGCGACACTTTACCGAGAACAGCGCGGAGGAGAACCTTTCCCACGGGGAACAGGACACAGGTCACAGCGGTGACGCCGCACCGCCCCGGCCATCGCGACCACCCCGGCTCCCCGTCACCCCGGCCACCCCTGATCCCCGTCCGGCCCGGCTCTCCTCCACCCCGCCCCCGCCCCCGGCCCTCCTCCGCCCCGGCCGTTACGGCTACCCGGGCTCCCCCTTGCGCCCCGCTCGTTTCCAGCAGGCGACGATCTCGTCCGTCGTGGTGAGGGTGGCGACGAGGGCGAGGGTGTGGCGGATCATCGCGGGGGTGTAGTCGGCGGGCACTCCGGCGATGGCGTCCCCGGGGACGACCGCCGTATGGCCGAGGTTGACCGCGTCGAAGACGGCGTTGGGCACGGCCACGTTGGCGGAGACGCCCGTGACGACGAGGGTGCGGCAGCCCAGATTGCGCAGGAGCGGGCCGAGGCCGGTTCCGGCGAGCGGCGAGAGACCGTGCAGGCGCCGGACGACGAAGTCCTCGTCGGCGACCCGGATCGGTGCGGCGACCCGGACGGCCGTGCTGCCGCTGTGCTGCCGTACGGGGAGCCGGGCGGCGGCCCGGAAAAGGCGCGCGTTGGTGTTGGCGCCCCGGCCGTCGGGGCGCCGTTCGGCGACGGCGTGGATCACCTGGACACCGGTCTCGTGGGCGGTGTCGACGAGCCGGGCGATGTTGTCCAGGACGCCGGACGAGCGGGCGGCGGCGGCGAGTTCGGGCAGGGCGCCGTCGAGGTCCACGACACCCCGCTGGCACTCGACGGTGAGCAGGACGACTCCGCCGTCCGGCCGTATCAGCTCGTCGAGCCGTCGCCCGGCCCGTTCCCCGTGCCGCTCTTCGGACGCTTGCCCCACGGTCCCTCCCCTTGCCCGCGCGCGGATGGCCCCCCATGCTTTCTGACGTCTCATCAGAAATCCAGAAGGGTGCGGACGATGACCGTCGCGCAGCGCCGTGGACGCCGGATCATGATGACCCCGGCCGAGCTCGATTCCTTCCTCGCCGAACAGCGCACCTGCCGGGTCGCGACCGTGTCCGCCGACGGGCGTCCGCACGTCGGGGCGCTCTGGTTCGTCTGGGACGGCACGTCCCTGTGGCTGTATTCGCTGACGCGCAGCCGCCGCTGGGCGGAGCTGTGCGCCGACCCCAGGGTCGCGGTGCTCGTGGACGACGGCGAGGAGTACGGGGAGCTGCGCGGGGCGGAGCTTTCGGGCGCGGTCGAGCGGATCGGCGAGGCGCCGCGTACGGGTGAGCCGTGTCCGGAACTCGTCGCCGTGGAGCGGATGTTCGCGGCGAGGAACTTCGGCCTCGCGGAGATGCCGCACGACGGCCGGCACGCCTGGCTGAGGCTGACCCCGAAGGCCGTGGCCTCCTGGGACTTCCGCAAGCTCGCGGCCCCCCGGGAGCCGTGAGGCCCGCCGAGGACGCCAGGGGTACGCCGGGGCGGCCGGGGCTCAGTCCGTCCGCGGTCGCGCCGCCGCCCGGAGGGCTTCCACGACGGCCTGGAGGGAGGGGCGGCGACCGGCGTCGGCGCGCCAGATGGCGTAGACGTGCCTCTGCATCTTCTGCCGTACGGGCACGAAGGTCACGCCCTCGGGGAGCGGGCGGCCGAGCCGGGGTGTCACGCACACCCCGAGCCCGGCGGCGACCAGGGCCAGCTGGGTGTGGTTCTCGCCCGCGAAGTGGCCGATGCGGGGCTCGATGCCCTGGGAGCGCAGGGTGAACATCAGCCAGTCGTGGCAGAACTCGCCCTCGGGCCAGGACACCCATTCCTCGTCGGCGAAGTCCTCCAGGTCGACCGCCTCCCGGTCGGCCAGCGGATGCCCGGCGGGCAGGGCGACATCGGCGGTGTCGTCGAGGAGGTGGGTGCGTTCCAGACCGCCGGGGACGGGGGCCCGCTTGTTGCTCCAGTCGAGGACGAGCGCCAGGTCGGCGTCGCCGCGCAGTACGGCTCGTACGCCCGGTTCGGGTTCCAGCTCGGTGGTGCGGACGCGCAGCTCGGGATGGTCCCGGCGGAGGGCGACGAGCGCGGCGGGGAAGAGTCCCCGGGCCGCCGTCGGGAAGGCGGCGGTCCGGACCTCGCCGACCACCCGGCCCCGCTGGGCCTCGATGTCGGCCTGGGCCAGCTGGACCTGGGAGAGGATGCGGGCCGCGTGCTCGGCGAGCAGCAGCCCCGCGTCGGTGAGCCGTACCCCTCGCCCGTTCTTGGCGAGCAGCCGCTGCCCCACCTCGCGCTCCAGCTTGGACAGCTGCTGGGAGACGGCGGAGGTGGTGACGTGCAGTCCTTCGGCGGCGCCGCTGACCGAGCCGTGCCGGGCCACGGCGTCCAGGGTGCGCAGGCGCTCCAGATTCAACATGTAAGCGATCCTAAGGGGAGGGGTCGAGGAAATCTCGCTTGTCCTACGAGATGGGTGGCCGTCACCCTGAGTGTCATGACCTCCCCTGCCCGGCCTCTCCCGTCTGCCTCTCCTTCCTCACGTCTGCTCGACTGGCGCGTCCACTTCGGCGTCCTGGCGCTCATATGGGGCTTCAGCTTCTTCTTCATCAAGGTCGGCACGGCGGGCTTCGCGCCGCTCCACGTCACCTTCGGCCGTGTCCTGTTCGGTACGGCGGTGCTCGCCGTCGCGCTGGTGGTGCGGCGGGACCGGCTGCCGCGCGGGGTGCGGGTCTGGGGGCATCTGGCGGTGGCCGCCTTCCTCCTCAACGCGCTGCCGTTCTCCCTGTTCGCGTACGCGGAGCTGACGATCCCCTCGACCCTGGCGGGCATCTGCAACGCGACGACGCCCCTGTGGGGGATGGTCCTCTCCCTCGTCGCGCTCTCGGAGGACCGTCCCACTCGGGTCAGGGCCGCCGGACTCGGCATCGGTTTCGTCGGGGTGCTCACGGTCCTCGGCGCGTGGCAGGGGTTCTCCGGGCTCGATGTGACGGGCACGGCGATGGCCCTGCTCGCCTCCCTCAGTTACGCGGTCGGCTGGATCTACGTCCGCAGGACGCTCGGCGGCTCCGGCGCCTCGAACCTCTCCCTCGCCACTTCGCAGGTGGGCCTCGCCACGCTCCAGCTCGCCGTGGTGACAGCACTGTTCACCTCGCTCCCGACCTCGGTGGAGCCGCTGCCGCTGCTTGCCGTGCTCGCCCTCGGCGCGCTCGGCACCGGATACGCGATGCTGCTCCAGTACGGGGTGGTCGAGGCGGTCGGCCCCACCACCGCCTCCATGGTCACGTACTTCGTCCCGGTGATCGCCGCGACGGCGGGCGTCACCCTGCTGGACGAGCGGCTCACCTGGAACACCCCGGTCGGCGCGGTGGTGATCCTCGCGGGCGCGGCCCTCACCCAGACCCGCCGCGTCTCCCGCCGCACCACTCCCCCGCCGGTCGCCGTCCACCACCCCACCGGGACGACCGGGCCCGGCACGACGCCCCGCACCGACGCGACGGCCACGACGGACGGGGCGGGCGGCGGGGTCGCGACGGGCGGGACGGACGGCGTGGACGGCATGGACGGCGTGGTCACGACGGACGGCGAGCCGAGCCGGGTCTAGGCCGGGCCTTTGGGACCGGGCCGGGCGCCCCTCACCCGTAACTCCGTGCCGTCGCCGGGCCCGCGACCCTCGCCACCGTCTCCGCCAAGGGTTCGATGTCCGGGAGCGCGAGCCCGGAGACGGTGAGCCGGACGGCGGGCCCGGTGTCCATGCGGAAGCGCGCGCCGGGGGCCACCGCCCAGCCCGCGGCGAGGAGCCCGGCCACCGCACCGGTCTCGTCGGCGACCGGCACCCACACGTTCATGCCCTCGCGCCCGTGCGCCTCGACTCCGCGCCGGGCCAGCGCCCGGACGAGTCCGTCGCGGCGCTCGCCGTAGGAGCGGGCGACGACGACGGGGTCCACCGCGCCCGCGGCCCACAGATGGGCGACGGCTCCCTGGAGGAGGCGGCTGACCCAGCCGGGGCCGAGCCGTTGGCGTCCGAGGACGCGGTCGACGGTCTCGGCGTCCCCGGTGAAGGCGGCGATCCGCAGGTCGGGCCCGTAGGCCTTGGCGACGGAGCGGACGAGGACCCAGTGGCCGGTGCCGTCGGCCAGCGGGTGCAGCGGCTCCGCGACGATGCCGTGCCCGTGGTCGTCCTCGATCAGCAGGACGCCGGGGTGGGCCGCGAGCACCCGCCGCAGCTCCCGGGCGCGCGTCCGGGTCACACAGGCTCCGGTGGGGTTCTGCGCCCGGTCGGTCACGATCACCGCCCGCGCCCCGTCCTGCCGGACGGCCCGCTCGACCTCTCCGGGCAGCGGCCCCTCGTCGTCGACGGCGACCGGTACGGGCCGCAGCCCGAGGGCGGGCACCAGATCGAGCAGGCTGCCCCAGCCCGGGTCCTCGACGGCGACGGCGTCACCGGGTCGCAGGCGGGCGACGAGGACCCGTTCGACGGCGTCGAGCGAACCGGAGGCGACCCCGACGGGCCCGGCGGGCACCCCGTCCGCGTCGAAGGCGGCGCGCGCGAGCCGCCCGAACTCCTCGTCGAGGGGGGCCTCCCCGTACATCCCCGGCCTCCGGTCGTTCCGCCGCGCCACCGCCGCGAAGGCCTCGCCGAGCGGGGGCAGCAGCGCGGGGTCGGGGTTGCCCTCGCTCACGTCCCGGACTCCGGCGGGGACTTCGACCCGGAGGGAGCCGCGCGCGGTGGTGGCGGGGCGGGACCGCACCCGGCTGCCGCGCCGCCCGTCGGTCTCGATGACCCCGCGTTCGCGCAGGGTGCGATAGGCGGCGGCGACGGTGTTGGGGTTCACCCCGAGCGTCGTCGCCAACTCCCTCAGGGGTGGCAGGTGCCGGCCCGGCCGCAGGGCCCCTGCGGCGACGCCTCGCTCCACGCTCGCGGAAATGTCCGCTGCGCGACGACCTTCGATCCGATACTCTCCTAGCACAAAACATATTATGCACTAGTGCAATGGAGTGCGCCATGAGTACCTCCGCCGACACCTACGCCGCGACCGACCGGACCGTGCCCACCCGCTCCCGCGACCGTGCCTCCTACGACAAGGCGCTCGTCCACGCGATACTCGACGAGGCCTACGTCTGCCACCTCGGTTTCGTCCGCGACGGCGCGCCCGTCGTCCTGCCGACGCTCTTCGCCCGCGTCGGCGACCGGCTCTACGTCCACGGCTCCACCGGCTCCCGCCCCCTGCGCGCGACCGGTGACGGCGTGGCCGCGCCCGGCCTTCCCGTCTGCCTCACCGTGACCCACGTCGACGGCCTGGTGCTGGCCCGCTCCGCCTTCCACCACTCGATCAACTACCGCTCGGTCGTGGTCCACGGCACAGCCCGCCAGGTCACCGACGCCGAGGAACTGCGCACCGCGCTCGACGCGCTCGTCGACCACGTGGTCCCCGGCCGCTCCGCCGACTCGCGCCCCGCGAACGCCAAGGAGATCGCCGCCACCGCCGTGATCCGGCTCGACCTGGACGAGGTCTCCGCCAAGATCCGCACCGGAGGCCCCCGCGACGACCCCGAGGACCTCGGCCTCCCCCACTGGTCGGGCGTGGTCCCGCTGCGGGGCGGCTACGACACCCCCGTACCGGCGGACGACCTGAACCCGACGATCACCCTGCCCGACTATCTGACGACACACTGATCCGTACGGACCTCCGAGTCGTACGGACCTCCGACTCGCACGGACCTCCGACTCGCACGGACCTCCGACTCGCACGGATCTCCGAGTCATACGGTCCTCTGCTCGGTACGGACGCGACGGCGGCGGAACGGGGGACGGGGAGGCGCCCGTACCGCTCCCCCGTCCGCACCCCGGCCCCCGTCCGCACTCCGCCGCGTCCGTCTCAGACCACCGCCACCGTGCCTTCCTCCGTCACCGCGTCCTCCTCCGTCGCCCGCCGCCGCGCCACGACCGCCGTACGCGCCTCGGCGAAGGCGAGGCCGGTGACGGCGGTGAGGAGCAGGAGGGTGCCGAGGACGATCGCCGGGGTGAGCCGTTCGCCCAGCAGGGACACGGCGATCACGGCCGCACTCACCGGCTCCAGGAGCATGATCACGGAGACCGTGGCGGCCCGGACGACGGCCGCGCCCGCGAAGTACAGCGCGTAGGCGAGCGCGGTGGGCACGGCGGCCACGTAACCGAGCAGGAGCAGTACGTCCACGGGCGCGTCCGTGTGCGGCACGAGCCCCTCGGCGAGCGCGGCGGGCAGCAGGCCGACGGCGCCGATGGCGAAGGCCCAGGTGGTGGTGGACAGGGCGTCCGTCCGGCCGCCGTCGCGGCCGAGCCGACGGGTGATCAGGGTGATCGCCGCGTATCCGGCAGCCGAGACGATCGCGAGGACGACGCCGAGCGGCCGGACCTCGGCCGCGCCGCCGCCCAGGACCAGGACGACGAGCCCGGCGAGCGCTCCGGCGACGGCGAGGACACCGCCCCGTCCGAGGCGTTCGCCCATGGTCAGCCGGGCGCCGAGGGCGATGAGGACGGGGCCCGCGCCGAGGGTGACGACGGTGCCGACCGCGAGACCGGTGGACTGGACGGCGGCGAAGTAGGCGCTCTGGAAGACGGTGAGCCCGATCCCGGTGGCGAGGACGCGGGCGGTCCGCCGTCCGCGCGTCTCCCCCGCCGCACGGGCCGCCGCGCGCCGGGGCCGCAGCGCGAGCGCGCCGAGGAGCAGGACGAGGCCGCCGACGCAGCGCCAGAAGGAGAGGGCGAGGGGGCCCATGTCGCTGATCCGGAAGACGAGCGAGGCGGCGGCGCCCGCCGTGCCCCAGGCGATTCCGGCGACGATCAGATAAAGCAGGCTCCGGCCGACGGGCAGGGCGGATTCCGTGGGGTTCGACACGTGACTTCTCCGTGGAAGACAGAAGGGAGGGGTGGCCGCTGGGCTCCGCGCGCGGGCAGCGACGAACCGCTCGGGGGCGGAAGGCCGCCCGGCCGAGCCCGGTCCTCGTCGGGAGAGTCGCCGCGCGCGCTACGCGGGCGGCGGAAGAACGGTCGCGTGCATGTCGGGCACCCTAGGGGGCCTGACGGCCCGCCGACAACTCCGCGCCAGGCCCGCCCGTACGCCCGGCACCCTCATCCGCACCGCCACCACCGGCCCCACCGGCACCGGACTCCGTACCCCCGTCGACCGCGGAGCCCGCCACGGGAGTGGCCGGAGGTGCCTTCGGGGTGGAGGACTGGGCGATGAAGGCGCCGCAGAGGACCACGGCGCCGCCGATGATCTGGGGCGCGTCGAGGTGTTCGCCGAGCAGCACCCAGGCGAGGACCGTCGCGATGACCGCTTCGAGACAGGCCACGACCCCCGCGACCTGCGGGGAGAGCCTGCGCACCGAGACGACTCCGGTGACGTACGCGAAGACGGTGGCGATCAGCACGATCCAGCCGAGCAGCAGCCAGGCGGGCACGGGGTCGCCGTCCATGCGGGCGTCGCCGCCGATGAGCGCCCAGTCCATGCCCCAGGGGCGGGCGATCACGGTGAGGACGAGGGCGCCGATGAGCAGCCCGTAGGCGATCACACCGAGCGGATCGGCCTGCTCCGCCTCGTCGGAGCCCTGGTCGGAGAGGACGAAGTAGCCGACCTGGCAGCAGGCGGCGGCGAGCGCGAGGAGCAGTCCGACGAGGTCGAAGGAGAGCCCGGACCAGATCTGGACCACACAGGCCAGACCGCCGACGGCGAGGACGACGCCGAGGGCGGCTGCGCGGGTGACGGGCCTGCGCTGGACGAAGCGGACCCAGCCGAGGACGAGCGCCGGGGCGAGGTATTCGATGAGCAGCGCGACGCCGACGGGGATTCGGGAGATCGAGGCGAAGTAGAAGGCCTGGACACCGGCGACGGCGAGCAGCCCGAAGCCCACGAGGAGGGCGGGCTTGCGGCGGAGCAGGTCCCGGTGGCGCCAGGCCACCGGGAGCATGACGAGCGCGGCGCCCGCGACCCGCAGCCACACCACGTGCAGCGGGTCGAGCCCCGCCTCGATGAGCGGCTTGGCCGCCACTCCCGAACCACCGAATGCGAAGGCCGAGGCCAGGGCGAGTCCCAGGCCGGCGCTTCTCCCCTGAGACGCGTGCATCGGGCCATGATGACAGGGCGCGGTCAGGTGCGTAACCCCTGTCAGACCTGCGGGGACGGGCCTCCGTCGCCGAGCGGAAGGGATGCTTCCCCCAGGGCGGCGGCGCCGGGCGCCAGCCGGGCGGCCAGGGCCGTCGGGTCGATCCCGGCACGGCGCAGCACCTCGACCGCCCGGCACTCGGGGTCTGCGGCGAGGACCGCCAGCACGTCGGCTCCGCGCGCCTGGGCGTCCCCCCGTACGGCCGCCCGGTGGAAGGCCTCCTCCAGGGCGGCGTAGGCGGCGGGCGACCAGCCGGTGGCGGTCCGGGGCGCCGCCCCGTGGACGGCGGGGAGCAGACGTCCGGCGGCCGAGTCCTCCACCGAGCGCTGCCAGCGCAGGCCGTATCCGATGGAGCGCTGGACGAGGTAGCCGAGGACGCGGGCGACCGCCCGGGGGTCCCCGAGGGCGGCGCCGACCTCGGGGTCGGTCTCGACGAGGGAGTGGAGGAGGTGCGCGGTGTCGATCTGGCGGTCGCCGTCCCTGAGCGCTCTTCGGCGCGCGCCCGTCACGACCGTGGCGAGGGCCGGTGCCGGCAAGGCCGCCGACTCCGCGCGCGGGGCGGCGGACTGCCGGAGTGACAGGGGGAACGGGGCGGGATGGTGCACTCTCCCACCTCATCAGGCGGAAGCGGCCGAGTCATCACCAGGGAGACGCATGTCCGCATCCCACCGGAGTTGGGCACGCGCGCACGGTTCCTCCTCCTTACGGATGACATCGCGCATGTTGCCCCTGAGGGGCGCTCCCCGTCGCCAAGAACTCTCTTAAGCCGCAAAGGCAACCAAAGGCCACTTTCAGTCGTCTAATTCTCGTGTTCTGGATGGTGGGTCTGCTCGCGCGCGACGGACGGCAGTACGTCTACCGGGTGTACGCACCCCGGGAGGCGCTGCCGGCCGATCTGTTCTGGGCCGCCTTCCATCAGCACGAGGAGGACGGGGCACCGCGCGCCTGCGACCGCTTCGACACGGCGGACATCTGGTGGGTCGGCGACGAGGCGGGGCCGACCGCCGAGGAGCTGACTGTTCGTCAGTATTGAATGTTCGCGCACAGCCCGCTACGTTCCGCGCCACCGGAACCCAGTGGGCACGCGTGAAGGGGTGGTTTCCATGGCCGAAGTCAGCGCGGAGGCACGGATCGAGGCACCGGCCGGAAAGGTCTGGGCGCGGCTCCTGGACTTCCCCTCGTACGGCGAATGGAACGCCACGCACACCGGCTTCCCGGACGGCGGGCCCGCGACCCTGGAGACGGGGGCCACCTTCACCGAGAACATGAAGCTGATGGGCTTCCCCGCGGAGGTGCTCTGGACGGTCGAGGAACTGGAGCCGGAGCGGGCGTTCGCCATCAAGGGCAAGGGCCCGATGGGAGTGATCATCACCACCCGCTACGCGCTCACGGCGGACGGCGCGGCGACGGTCCTTCGGATCGACGGGGCGTTCACGGGCGCTGCCGTCTCCCTGATGGCGGCCAAGCTGAAGGACTCGGCGACGACGGCCCTGACCGAATCCTTGCGGAGACTCGCGGGGGTGACGGGCTGACGGGTCGATGGGCCGACGGGCCGACGGCTGACGGCTGACGGGCCGAGAGGCAGAGGGGCCGCGGGATGCGCGGAAACCCTGCGGGACCGGCCGCAGAGGCCGGGCGGGCGGGCCCTGCTCGACCCGCAGCCGGGCCGGGACCAGCTTGCCACGGGGCCCGGGACCAGGCCGAAGCCGGGCCCCGGGACCGACCCGGGGCCGGGACCGGGACCGGAGCCGAGGCCGGAGCCGAGGCCGGAGCCGAGGCCGGAGCCGAGCGGGGCCCGCACCCCCACCCACCCACCCGCACCCCGCACCCCGGCCGAACACGACGAAGGGCCCCGCGGCACACGCCACAGGGCCCTTCCCCACCCCTACCGACGCCCGTCGGCTCAGTGCTCGTCGGCGAGGATCAGGTACAGCTTCTTGCGGGCCTCGTTGATCACGCCGACCGCCTTCTGCCGCTGCTCGGCACTGCCGGTCTTCCAGACCTGGCCGAACGCCTCCATCAGGCCGAAGCCCGCCTGCCTGATCTCGTTCACGGCCTCCCAGTCGACCCCGCGCCCGGCTTCCTCCCAGGGCGCCTCGGGACCGCCCTCGGCCTCGGCGCGGCCGGAGTCGGTGAGCGTGAACAGCTTCTTGCCACCCTCGCTCTCGCTGACGATCAGGCCCTCGTCCTCCAGCATCTGGAGGGTCGGGTAGACGGAGCCGGGGCTGGGCTTCCAGGCCCCGTCGCTCCGCTCGCCGATCTCCTTGATCATCTCGTAGCCGTGCATCGGGCGCTCCTTGAGCAGCGCCAGGATCGAGGCGCGCACATCACCTCGGCGCGCCCGCCCCCGGCCACCGCCCCGACCGCGTCCGCCGCCCGCGAAGGGGCCCCCGCCGAAGCCCGGCCCGAAGGGCCCGAACGCGGCCCGCCTGCCTTCGAAGTCGCCACGCGGCCCGGGACCCCAGCCCCCACGCCCGGCCCCGTGTCCGTTTCCGCACTCGTGTCCGTGTGAACGCATCGCAACGCTCCTTTCGTCAGGATTGCATCGTTGAACTGTCGCGATACTTCAACGATATATCGGAACCGTTCGACAGGCAAGGGATCGCCCTCTCGATCCGCTTGTCCCGTCTCACTCAATCGAGTCGTTTTCTCAACGAACCGAGTCGTTCGGGCTTCTGTCTCAGCGAACCTGGTCGCGCGGTTGAGTGCACTGGGGGTGCTGGATGGCTGTACCGGCTGGGGTGGATCGGGCAGCGACGTGCGTCGAGTTGTCGTACGTCGACGCGGTGCACGGGCGTCGCCGGCGTCCGCTGCAGGACTGTGTGACGAGCCGGTTCGAGGATGCCGAGCCGGTACGTACGTTCCGCTGGTCGCGCGGTGAGCGTCACTTCCCGGGCTGGTACTGGGCGGCGACGACCGGGCGACACGTCGGCTTCGAGTCGTGGCTGGAGCGGGACCGGCTGCTGTTGATGGACTTCGATCCGAGCGTGGTGGGGATGGGCTCGCAGCCGTTCTGGCTGCACTGGCATGACGGCGAGCGGGAGCGTCGACACGCCCCGGATTACTTCCTGCGCCGCGCGGACGGCTCGGCGGTGGTCGTCGATGTCCGTGCGGACGAGCGGATCGAACCGAAGGACGCCGAAGCATTCGAGATGGCACGTCTGGTCTGCGCCCAGGCCGGGTGGAGTTTCGAGCGGCTGGGGACGCCTGACGCGGTGCTGCTAGCGAACGTCCGGTGGCTGTCGCGCTACCGGCACCCGAGGTGTCTGCACGACCCGGCCGCGGCCCGGCTCCGGGAGGTTTTCACAATCCCGGGGCCGCTGATGGTGGGGCGGATGCGGCCGGGGATCGGCTGTCGATGCTGCCCGTGCTGTTCCACCTCCTCTGGCACCAAGAGCTGACCGCCGAGGACATGACGGCAGAGTTGCTAGGGCCGCGGACGATCGTGCACTCGGCCAGCGGGGTCGGCCGGTGACCGGGAAAAGGCGGGTGCCACCGACCTCCCGGATCGGGGAGTTCCCCGAGGCTGCCGCTGAACAGGCCTGCTGGTGGGAGAGGCACATCCTGGAGGTGTTGCACGGCCTGCCGCCCCGATGCTCCGGAAGGGACCAAGCCGCGGCCGGAGTTCGATCCAAAACGCTGTTCGCTGGCCCAGCGCGAACGGGTCAAGGCTGCCGAGCTGACGGCGGCCGGGCATCAGATGTCGGCCAGCGGCATCAAGCAGCGGCGCCAGCGCTACCAACGGGATGGGCTGGTCGGGCTTGCGGATGGCCGGTCGGCCAAGCGGTTGCAGGCCTTCGGCCAGGTCGACCCGGCCGTGGTGGGAGCCATGCGACAGGCGATCGCCGAGACCGCCGACGCGTCGTCGAGGACTACCGGCTTCATCATCTGGCGGACCAAGCAGCTCCTGTCCGATCGGGAGGAGACCGCCGACGTTGAGCTGCCGTCTCGGGCCACCCTCTACCGGCTGTTCGACAGACTCGCCGCCGGTACCCAAGCCACTGGGTCGGCCCACACCCGCCGCTCTGTCGGAGCACGGCCCTCCGGGCCATTTGGCGAAGTGCCGGCCAGTGCGCCCGGCGAGCTGATGCAGATCGACTCCACGCCGATGGACGTGCTGGCGCGGCTGGATGACGGCGTTACCGAGAAGGTCGAGCTGACGGCCATGGTCGACATCGCCACCAGGTCGATCACCGCAGCGGTTCTGCGGCCCCCCACGAAGGCCGCGGACGCCTCCGCGTTGCTGGCTCGCAGTGTTACCCCTCAGCCGATCCGCCCGGGCTGGGCGGAAGCCCTACGGATGTCCCGGTCAGCATTGCCGCACCGGCGACTGCTGAGCATCGACGAACGACTGGAACACGCGGCCGCCCGCCCGGTGATCGTGCCGGAGACGATCGTCTGCGACCACGGCAGCGTGTTCATTTCGCACGCCTTCAGGGCGTCCTGCCGATACCTGGGCATCAACCTTCAGCCGGCGCACAAGGCGACGCCGACCGACAAGGGAACGATCGAGAAGACCCTGGGCTCCGTGGCCACGCTGTTCGCCCGATTCGTCGCGGGATACACCGGCTCGACGACGGACCGCCGCGGCCGCGGCCTGGAAGACGGGCCTCTGTGGTCACTGCCCGAACTCCAGAACCTCCTCGACGAGTGGATCATCGCCGTTTGGCAGACCAGGCCCCATGACTCTCTGCGCGGCCCTGACGCACCGACGCGGGCGTTCTCACCGAACGAGAAGTACGCCACGCTGCTTGAATCCTGCGGATACGTCCCAGTGCCGCTCGGCGGCGAGGACTACATCGAACTGCTGCCCGAGCGCTGGCAGGCGATCAACGCCTACGGCATCCGCATCAAGCACCGCACCTACGACAGCCCGGAGTTGAACCCGCTGCGCCGCCAGCGCTCGGGGGTAAGGACAAAGAAGGGCCTGTGGGAGGTCCGCTACGACCCCTACGACGTGTCCCGGATCTGGGTACGCGACGCCCGCGCCGATCGGTGGATCACCGTGCTCTGGAAGCATCTCCACCGCGTCGGCGCCCCCTTCGGTGAGTTGGCCTGGGACCACGCTCGCGCCCAGGTTCCCGGCGGCACCGAGGAACAGATCGCGGATGCGGCCGCGGCTCTGCTGCGGCGGGCCCACGACGGTCCTGCTGCAGAGCAGGACCGTCCGACCAAGCGTTCGCGGCGTGACCGCCGCATCGCCGCTCGTACTCGGACAACGTCGACCAACCGCTCGGTTCCAGATCCACCCGTCATCAAGCCGCATTGCAATGACGCGCCTGACACCGAGCTTGCCGATGTCATCCCACTGGGCCTGTTCGACCCGCTCGCCAACCCTTGGAGGCACACGTGACTCTCTCCTGCCCAGCGGCCGGCCCGACAACGATGCGGCAGGCCGACGCCGAGGCCGACCAGCAGCTGACCACTCTGGTTGGCTGGCGGAGGTTCGTCGACGGCCCACTCCCACCCCCGAACCGGCTATCCCCGGGCGAACTGCAGCGGTTGTCACTCGCCGAGCCGGATCTCTGCGACGAGGACTGCCTCCACCATCACGCTCGGATGCTCACCGTCTCCACATCGTTCGTTGAGAAGACTCGGATCTGTGGCCGTCACCTGGCCCTGTCGAACAGACATGCGATCAGTGCCCGCCGAGGACTGATGGTCTCGGGCCTGCCCGGTACGGGCAAGACCAGTGCCATCGCGCAGCTCGGCCGTGCTCACGAGCTTCTCGACCGGGCCCGTCACCCTACGGTTGCAGACCGCATTCCCGTGCTCTACATCACCGTTCCGCCAGCTGCGTCCGCCCGCATGGTTGCAGCAGAGTTCGCCCGCTTCTTGGGGCTTCCGGTCCGTGGCCGCTCGAACATGACCGACATCATCGAGGCGGTGGTGGGTGTCTGCACCGACACGCGCACCGGGCTCGTCCTGGTCGACGAGATCCACAACATCTCGCAGAGGACCCAGGCCGGCACCGAGGTTTCCGACACCTTGAAGTACTTCTCCGATCGCATCCCCGCCACCTTCGTCTATGCGGGAATCGATCCGGAGTCCAGCGAACTACTGGTCGGCACGCGAGGCGCCCAGATCGCGGGCCGCTTCACTCTCGTTCCAACCGGCCCCTTCCCCTATGGCGAGGAGTAGAAGGGCCTGATCGCGACCATGGAAGAAACTCTGATCCTGCACGGCCATCCCTCGCGCAGTCTGCTCAAACTCGACCGCTACCTCTACTACCGCACCGACGGGATGATCGGCGCGCTGTCCCACGTCATCCGGGGCGCCGCGATCGACGCGATCCTCAACGGCACCGAGCGTGTCACCAAAGAGGGGCTCGACGCCATCCCTCTGGACTATGCGGCAGAGTCCACGCGCCCCGCGCCGAAGCCTGCCAGGCAGCGATGATCGAGATCGCACCCCCTCGTCTACCGATCTACGTTCGCCCTGCCGACGGCGGCACCTTCGACGCCTACATCCGACGCCTTGCGGCAGCGAACCATATCCCGCCCGCCGAACTGCGCTCCCACCTCTGTGCTGCCGGCTCCTCGGGTCCTCCCCTCCTTGAAAGACTGGCCGTCGTGACCGGCCGCGCGCTCACTGACCTTCAGCGGGCTCTGGTCGACATGCGATGCGGCATCTGCGGCCAGCCCCTTCCGGAGGCGAATCCCGCTCTCCCACGACGGTGTCCTACGGCACGCTCACTACACAGCGCCATGCATCCAGTGCGAAACCATCGTGGAACGCAACCGTCCATTCCGTTGGTGCTCCGAACATTGCAGACAAGCTACCTACGAGACACGTTGGGACAACGGACATTGCGGGCGCTGCGATCGAGTGCTGAAAGGCAAGACCGACCGCCGGTCCGAACGCGGGCGTCCACGGCTCTGGTGCTCAGCAGCCTGCCGCGTTGCAGCCCACCGGGAACGCCTCCGAGTGCTCCCAGACCCAGGCCCAGACCCAGGCCCTTCAGACAAGCTCGACGCCTGATGCCGCCTCCTCCCCGCACCATCCTGCTCTTTCACGACGAGACCCCGGACTCCTTTCTCAGCCGCCTTGCCACCGCCCCACAAGGTCACGCGGAGTCCTCCGACTCACCGTCATCATCCGCTGAGGGGCGAAGACGGCGACGCGCCGCTTCCAGGCGCTCCGAGTAGTCCGCTGCAAAAATTCCGGGAAGCGCCTTGTCCAGTGTTCCCGCGAGCCGGTGGATCGGAGCCCACACCGCCGCATCGTCCACAAGACGGCTGAGGTCCGTCATCTGCACCCGCTCCAGCCAGTCCGACAGGACCAGGGCCTCATCCGGAGTGAGCTGGATGGTGATCTGCTCGTCGTCCACAGCCCGACCATAGTTCCGGCCATGCCGCCCTGGTGCCGGAAATCCCATGGCCCTCGACTGTCAGATCAGCCAAGGTGCAGTGGTGAGCACTGAAGAGAGTCCCGTCGAACACGAGGACCAGTGGGTCCTGAACCTTCGCGGGATGAGCGTCACCAAGATCACCGTGGACTTCCGGCTCGTGCTGGTCCTCGACTCGAACTGGGAAGTCGCATTGGAAGCACCCGTCGACCTCTCGCACGGGACAGCCCGCGCCAACCCGTCCGTGCTCCTGAATCCGGAATCGCAGGACGTCGCGGGGGCACTCGCACTCTTTGGAGCGAATGTCCTGTCGGCGGTCGCGTTCAAGTCCGGCACCCTGTGTCTCGTCTTCGACACAGGCCACCATCTGACCTGCTCGTCCGATCCGTCCTTCGAAGCGTGGCAGGTCACGGGCCCAAGAGGGTGGCGCTTTGCATCACTGCCTGGAGGCGACCTCGCCGTCTGGACTGGCTCAGGAACGAGCGAGTCCTAGCCTCCCAACACGCAATGCGGCGGGCACGAGACTTGCGGTCTGTCTCAACGAACCGAGTCCACGCGTCTCACTCAATCCAGTCCACGCAGGTCAGCGAGACGCAGACGACTGACTTCGTTGAGACAGGACACCGCTTCTCCGCGACGGGCCTTGGTCCACCGGAAACCACCCCAGGTACGGTCGAACCATGCGCATCCGAATCGTCGACGCCTTCACCGACCGCCCCTTCTCCGGCAACCCGGCCGGAGTCCTGCTCCTGGACTCCTTCCCCGACGACGGCTGGCTCCAGCGGGTGGCCGCCGAGGTCAACCTCTCCGAGACGGCCTTCGCCCACCCCCTGCCCGCCGGGAACGGCGAGGCCGACTGGGCTCTGCGCTGGTTCACCCCGACCACCGAGGTCGACATGTGCGGCCACGCCACCCTCGCGACCGCCCATGTGCTGCACACCACCGGCGCGGCCACCGGCACCATCCGCTTCGCCGCCCGCTGCGGGATCCTCGGCGCCACCGCCGAGGACGACGGCACGATCACGATGGACTTCCCCACCTCCTCCGTCACCCCCGTCCCCACCCCGGACGGTCTGGACAAGGCGCTCGGCGTCGAGATCCTCTCGGTCCACGACACCGCCGCCCACGTGGGCGACCTCCTCGTGGAGCTGCGCGACGAAGCCACCGTGCGCGCCCTCGCCCCCGACTTCGGCGCCCTCGGGGCGTTCTCCGAGCGCGGGATCATCGCGACCGCCTACGCCGAGGACTCGTCCTGCGGTTACGACTTCGTCTCCCGGGGCTTCTTCCCCGCCGTCGGCATCGACGAGGACCCGGTGACCGGCAGCGCCCACACCGTGCTCGCCCCCTACTGGTCGGCCCGGCTCGGCCGTGACGAGCTGGTCGGTTTCCAGGGCGGCGCCCGTACCGGACTCGTCCGCACCCGGCTGCGCGGCGACCGGACCCTGCTGAACGGACACGCGGTCACCGTCATCGACGGCGAACTGCACGCCTGACCCGGCTCGCGTCGGGAGGCGGGCCACCCGCCTCCCGACGGCGGCGGTCCACGTCCACCCGCCTCCCGACACGGCCGGACCCGTCCACCCGCCTCCCGACCGGCGAAAGGGGCGTACGGAGTCCCCGTACGCCCCTTCCCTCACCCGCGGTCTCAGACCGTCGGCAGCCACCCGACCTTCCCCGCGAGCAGCCCGTAGCCGACGAAGGCCACGATGTCGAGCAGGGCGTGCGCCGCGACCAGCGGTCCGACCCGGCCCCAGCGGCGGTACAGGAGCACGAAGACCACGCCCATCACCACGTTCCCGACGAAGCCGCCGATCCCCTGGTACAGGTGGTAGGAGCCGCGGAGCACCGAACTCGCCACCAGTGCGGCCATCGGTGTCCATCCCAGCTGCCCCAGCCTGCGCAGCAGATAGCCGACGACGATGACCTCCTCCAGGACGGAGTTCTGGATCGCCGAAAGAATCAGCACCGGGTACTTCCACCAGACCTCCGGCAGCGACTCGGGCACCACCGTCAGGTTGAAGCCGCTCGCCCGCGCCGCCAGATAGAAGGCCAGGCCCGCGCTGCCGATCCCCGCCGCGAGCAGCGCCCCGCGCCCGATGTCGGGCCACGGCTGGGTCCGGTCGAAGCCGATGGTCCGCGGCCCGGCCCCCTCGCGCGTCAGCAGATGGACGACGAGGAGGACCGGGACGAGGGCGGTGGCGATGCCGAAGAGCTGCCAGGACAGGTCGAGCCACGGGCGGCCGGGCGCGTACGAGCCGTTGAGCGTGGCCGCCTGCTCCTTCAGCGCCCCGGTCCTGGTGAGCGAGCCGATGAAACTGATGAGCGACGAGACCCCGCTCGCGCCGAGGGAGAGCGCGAGGACGAGCAGTGTCTCGGAGCGCAGCAGCCGGCGCGGATCGCTCCCGGGCGGCGGCGAAGCGTCACCCACTCGTACCTCGGACGCCACGGCTGTCCCCACTTCCCGGTCGCGGACGGACGCCGCTCCGGCGACCGGCGACCACTCTGCCATGACCGGCCGTCATGTCCCGTGGTCGCCCTGCCCGTGCCCTCGGGGGCCGGGGCCCGCCCCCGCTCAGTCGATGCCCACCGGCCAGGTGTGCACCGGCTGCCCCTCCCGCATCAGCGTCCGGTAGCGCCGGGTGGTCGCCGCGAGTGCCGACGGGCGGTCGAGTCCCGACGCCAGGGCCTGGTGGAAGGTGTCGGTCTGCCAGGAGGCGCCGTTCACCCCGCGTCGGCAGCGCTGCTCGATGACTCCGAGGTAGTAGTCCCGGTCGGCGGGCTCGATGTTCCAGGCGTCGAGCCCGGCGGCGGCGAGCGGCAGCAGTTCGTCGAGCACGAGCCGGACCGCCGGGAGCGTCGTGACGCCACCGGCCCTGCCCGCCCGGGGCCAGCGCTGCTCTGCCTCGATGCCGTACCGGCAGGCGGCGTCGAAGTTGGCCTCGGCGTCCTCGAAGGACAGGCGCTTCCACACCGGGCGCGGGTCGTCGGCCAGGGACCGCACGAGTCCGTAGTAGAAGGCGGCGTTGGCGATGACGTCGGTGACGGTCGGCCCTGCGGGCAGCACCCTGTTCTCCACCCGCAGGTGCGGGACCCCGTCCACCCAGCCGTACACGGGCCGGTTCCAGCGGTAGATCGTGCCGTTGTGCAGGTTCAGCTCGTGGAGCTTCGGCACCTCGCCCCGGTCCAGGGTGAGCAGCGGGTCCTCGTCGGCGCAGACGGGCAGCAGGGCGGGGAAGTAGCGGACGTTCTCCTCGAAGAGGTCGTACGCCGACTCCACCCACCGCTCGCCGAACCAGGTGCGCGGCCGTACGCCCTGGGCCTGGAGTTCCGGCGAACGGGTGTCGGTGGCCTGCTGGAAGAGGGGCGGCCGGGACTCGCGCCACACCTCGCGGCCGAAGACGAAGGGTGCGTTGGCGCCCAGCGCGATCTGGACTCCGGAGACCGCCTGGGCCGCGTTCCACACCGAGGCGAACCGGGCGGGTGTCACCTGGAGGTGCAACTGCACCGAGGTGCAGGCCGCTTCGGGGACGATCGTCTCCGAGGTGCAGAGGAGCCGTTCGACGCCGTGGATGTCGAGGGTGAGGTTCTCGCCCCGGGCGGCGAGGATCTGATCGTTGAGGAGGGCGTACCGGTTGGCCGCCGACAGGTTCTCCAGGATCAGGTCGCCCTGGGTGAGCGTGGGCAGGATGCCGATCATGACGACGCCCGCGTCGAGTTCCGTCGCCTTGCGGTCGGCGTATCCGATTCCGGTGCGTATCTCCTCCGCGAGCCGGTCGAATACGCGACCGCCGAGCTGGTGCGGCGCGATGTTCACTTCAAGGTTGAACATTCCGAGTTCCGTTTGGAAATCGGAACTCGCGATCTTTTCCAGAACCGGATCGTTCAGCATCCGGGGCAGTCCGTCCGGGCCCGCGAGATTGAGTTCGATCTCCACACCCATGAGATTGCGCGGCCGGTCGAACCTCTTCTCCGCGAGGAGCCTCGCGAGTCCCGCGAGGCACTCCCTGAGCTTTCTCCGGTAGTGCTGCCGGTCGGACGGACCGAACCCGTCGGCCACGACCTTCTCGCCCATCGAAGGGTCCCTCCCCGAGTGGGCGGCCGCGACGGCGGCCGCGTGTCTGGACCATGATGCCCATTCGTCTGATCGACAACGCCTGCGGCACCGAGACATCGGAGGATAGGCTGGATGCGGCACTCTGGAGGCACATTCCCAAGGCATAGGACAAGCGACATATACCGCCGTCCTATTGGATCGGACCACGGGATCGGAATTCAGCCGTCCGCCTCTTACGGGAATACCCAGGTGAGCGCGGGGAGCGACAGGGCGTGCCGCTTCGACTACCCTTTTTCTACGGCCGGATGAGGCCTTGCCAGGAATACCTGCGGCGTCTAGCGGAAACACTGTGTGAACACGTGTCGTATAAACTCCGCGGACGAGGCAGAGTGTTGGCGCCCGGCCATGATCTCTCGGCCCCTCTCTGGCCCCGCCGCCGACAGCGCCGTCGTACCTGCCCACGCGTCACCGTGTCTCCTGAGCGAGAGGCGACCCACCATGCTCCGACCCTCCCCGGCCCCCGCGCCGGCCCTGCGCAGCGTCCTCGCGGCCCTGGACTCCCCGGCCGCCGTCCGCGAGCCGCGCACACCCGCCCTGCGGGCCGCGCAGGGGCCGCTGAGCCCCGATCACCCCTTGCCCGTACACGTCTTCGGAGCGGCCGGAGCGCCCGGACGGCCGCCGCGCACCCGGCTCGCCGGCTGGCGCTTCCTCATCCGGCAAGGCGACCGGGCCATCGCCGCCGCCGACACCATGCTCACCCCCGACGGCTGGGCCTTCTCCCACTTCTTCGAGGGTCCCTACGTGGCCTCCACCGAGCGCGCCCTGCTCCAGGCGGAGGCGCTGCCCGGTTCCTACCGCCCGAGGCTGCTCTCCGTACCGCAGCTCTACATGCTGGCCCTCTGGCTCCAGGCGGGGGGTGACAAGGACGGTGCCGCGGGCACTCCGATCGCGTCCGACCTGATGGTGCCGCTCGCCCCGGCGCCGCCGGGGATCGCCGCCTCGCACGCCTACCGGGTCGCCGATCTCCTGCCCGTGCTGAGCACCCGTCTGACACCGCCGCCGCCGCTCGGCTCTCCGACACCCGCCTGATCCGGCACCCGAGCACCCACCGCCCCGTGCCCCACCGGGTCACGGGGCGGACTCGCGCCCGGACCTCCGCCCCGTTCCAGAAGACCCCGATCCGCCCCGGCCCTCTCCGGTCGCCGACGGTCACCGACGGTACGAACGGCCTGCCCGAACGGCCCGCCCGAACGCCCCTCCCGGACGGACTAGCCCACTGGGGCCATTCCTAACCACCCGAAGAGACGGTGCAGTTGACCTGAACCGCCCCTGCGGGTGACGCGTCTTCCCGTGAGAGGACGAGCTGCCGTGAAATACCTGCGGAAGACCGTCTCTGGGGCAAGACTTGGGACCGGAACCGAACCGACCGACGGGGGCGGCGATGAGCGCCAAGAGCCGCAGGACATCCACCACGACACAGCGAGAGAACCCACCCATGTGCCAGCACCAGCCCGCCTGTCCCACCGCCGACTCCGCCGACCGCGAAGCGGCCCGACTGACGGCTCACCATCCGGAGCAGGGCTGGAGCCTGCTGTGCAACGGCGTCCTGCTCTTCGAGGACACCGGTGAGCTGCTGCCGGACGGACAGATCATCGCCCCGCACCGACCGCTGACCGCGGGCCAGGTCACGGCCGCCGCCTGAGCGGGCGGGGGAACGACCGGGGCCGGCCAGGAGAGATCTCCGGACCGGCCCTCGGCCATGCTCAGGCGGTCGCGCGCGACCGCCGCCGTGCTCAGTGGTCGTACGCGTCCAGCGGCGGGCAGGAGCAGACCAGGTTGCGGTCGCCGAAGGCACCGTCGATCCGGCGCACCGGCGGCCAGTACTTGTCGGCGGCCGAGACACCGGCCGGGAAGACGGCCTCGTCGCGGGTGTACGCGTGGTTCCACTCGCCGCCGAGCGCCGCGGCGGTGTGCGGGGCGTTGTGCAGCGGGTTGTCGTCGGCGGGCCACTGACCCGAGGCGACCTTCTCGATCTCGGCCCGGATCGCGATCATGGTGTCGCAGAAGCGGTCGAGTTCGGTCAGGTCCTCGGACTCGGTCGGCTCGATCATCAGCGTGCCGGCCACCGGGAACGACATCGTCGGGGCGTGGAAGCCGTAGTCGATGAGGCGCTTCGCGATGTCGTCGACCGTGACACCCGTGGCCTTGGACAGCGGGCGCAGGTCCACGATGCACTCGTGGGCGACCAGTCCGGCGGGGCCGGTGTAGAGCACCGGGAAGTGCGGCTCCAGGCGCTTGGCGATGTAGTTCGCCGCGAGCACCGCGACCTGGGTGGCGCGCTTGAGGCCCTCGCCGCCCATGAGCCGTACGTACGACCAGGAGATCGGCAGGATGCCGGCGGAGCCCCACGGGGCGGCCGAGATCGGGCCGACGCCGGTCTCCGGGCCCGCGGTGGGCTGGAGCGGGTGGTTCGGCAGGTACGGGGCGAGGTGCGCGCGGACGCCGACCGGGCCGACGCCCGGACCGCCGCCGCCGTGCGGGATGCAGAAGGTCTTGTGCAGGTTCAGGTGCGAGACGTCGCCGCCGAACCGGCCCGGCTTGGCGAGCCCGACCAGCGCGTTGAGGTTGGCACCGTCGACGTACACCTGACCGCCCGCGTCGTGGACCTCGGCGCAGATGTCGGCGACGTGCTCCTCGAAGACGCCGTGCGTCGACGGGTAGGTGATCATCAGCACGGACAGCTCGTCACGGTACTGGGCGATCTTGGCGCGCAGGTCCTCGACGTCGACCTCGCCGTCGTCGGCGGTCTTGACGACGACGACCTTCATGCCGGCCATCACGGCGGAGGCGGCGTTGGTGCCGTGCGCCGAGGACGGGATGAGACAGACGATGCGCTGCGCGTCGCCGTTGGCGCGGTGGTAGGCGCGGACGGCCAGCAGACCGGCCAGCTCGCCCTGGGATCCGGCGTTGGGCTGGATCGACACCTTGTCGTAGCCGGTGACCTCGGCGAGGCGCTCCTCCAGCTCGGTGATGAGCGTGAGGTAGCCCTGC
Source organism: Streptomyces sp. CBMA291 (assembly GCF_014596525.1). Classification (GTDB taxonomy): domain Bacteria; phylum Actinomycetota; class Actinomycetes; order Streptomycetales; family Streptomycetaceae; genus Streptomyces. The sequence goes on along the minus strand of NZ_MSJP01000013.1, from coordinate 2,743 downwards.
GCCTGCTCGACCGGGGCGAAGGGGTGGATCTGACCGAACTCGGGCCAGGTCACCGGCTCCATCTCGGTCGTCGCGTTCAGCTTCATCGTGCAGGAGCCGAGCGGGATCATGCCGCGGTCGAGCGCGTAGTCGCGGTCCGCGAGCTTGCGCAGGTAGCGCAGCATCGAGGTCTCGGAGCGGTGCGCGTGGAAGACCGGGTGGGTCAGGTACGCGTCGGAGCGCAGCAGCCCGGCGGGCAGCGCGTCCTCGGTGACGGCGTCCAGGGCCTCGATGTCGGCCTCGACGCCGAAGGCGGCCCACACGGCGGCGAGCTGGGCGCGCCCCGTGGTCTCGTCGCAGGCCGCGGAGACGTGGTCGGCGTCGACGCGGTAGAGGTTGACACCGGCCTCGCGGGCGGCGGCCACGACCGCGTCGGCCTTGCCGGGCACACGGGCGGTGAGGGTGTCGAAGAAGGCGCCCTGGGTCAGCTCCACGCCACCGGCGGTGAGGCCCGCGGCGAGGATCGCGGCGTACCGGTGGGTGCGGCGCGCGATGCCCTGGAGGCCCTCGGGGCCGTGGTACACGGCGTACATGCCGGCCATGACGGCGAGCAGCACCTGGGCGGTGCAGATGTTGCTGGTGGCCTTCTCGCGGCGGATGTGCTGCTCGCGGGTCTGGAGGGCCAGACGGTAGGCGCGGTTGCCGTCGGCGTCGACGGAGACGCCCACCAGGCGGCCGGGCAGGGAGCGGGCGTGCTTGTCCTGGACGGCCATGTAACCGGCGTGCGGACCGCCGAAGCCCATCGGGACGCCGAAGCGCTGGGTGGTGCCGACGGCGATGTCGGCGCCCAGCTCGCCCGGCGAGACGAGCAGGGTGAGCGCGAGCAGGTCGGCGGCGACGGTGACGATCGCGCCCAGCTCGTGGGCCTGGTCGACGACGGCCTTGATGTCCCGCACCGCGCCGGAGGCACCGGGGTACTGGAGCAGGACGCCGAAGACGCCGCGCTCGGCGATCTCGGCGGGGATGCCCTCGGACAGGTCGGCGACGACGACCTCGACACCGGTGGGTTCGGCGCGCGTGCGGATGACGGCGACGGTCTGGGGCAGGGCGTCGGCGTCGACGAGGAAGACGCCGTTCTTGACCTTGCCGACCCGCCGGGACAGGGACATGGCCTCGGCGGCGGCGGTGCCCTCGTCGAGGAGGGAGGCGCCGGAGGTGGGCAGACCGGTCAGGTCGGCGACGACGGTCTGGAAGTTCAGCAGGGCCTCCAGGCGGCCCTGGGAGATCTCCGGCTGGTACGGCGTGTACGCGGTGTACCAGGCCGGGTTCTCCATGACGTTGCGCAGGATCACCGGCGGCGTGAAGGTGCCGTAGTAGCCGAGGCCGATCATGGGCGCGAGGACCTGGTTGCGGTCGGCGAGCGTGCGCAGCTCGGCCAGGACCTCGGCCTCCGTGCGCGCGGCGGGCAGGCCCAGCGCCTCGGTGTTCTTGATGACGTCCGGCACCGCGGCGGCCGTCAGCTCGTCGAGCGAGCCGTAACCGACCTGGGCGAGCATCTTGGCGCGCGCCTCGGCGTCGGGCCCGATGTGCCGCTGCTCGAACGGGATGCCCTGTTCGAGTTCGGAGAGCGGAATGCGGTTGGCGGTCATGTACGGAGGCCTCCTGGTCGTCACGACCTGCGAGGGGCACCACGGCGCGGGTACCCGGACGGCCTCCCCCTCTGTCATCTCAACCTGAGAGTTTCACCGGCGCGCCTCACGGCACCCCGGCTTTCACCGTCGGTGAGAGCGCATGCCGTCGGACACCGCTCCGCTTTCCAGAGTGACCTCGTCCGCGCGGTACAGGGGCCTGAGAGATTCCGGGGAGGATTTGCTCCTTCGGCGTCCACCGGAAGCGTTCTCCGGGGGACTCTCCCGCACAGGGTCGACAGCCACAGCCAGCCTACCAGCGCGGTTGTGCCTCCCATCGCTCAAGTGGCCGACATCCGAGATGTGCACTTTCGTAGGGTTTGCAGAGCAGTTGCGACCAGTTGGAGGGACCGTGCAGACCGACATCGATCCGCGCAGCCTGATCGGCCGCAAGGCGTTCGACCGGAGCGGGCACAAGATCGGAACCGTGGACGAGGTGTACCTGGACGACGCGACCGGCGTCCCCGAGTGGGCGGCGGTCCGCACCGGGCTGTTCAGCCGGGACGCCTTCGTCCCGCTGGAACCGAGCGAGCTGGCCGGGGACGGCCTCCACATCCCCTACGAACGCGCCCTCATCAAGGACGCCCCCGACTTCGGCGTGGGCCGCCATCTCTCCCCGGAACAGGAACTCCAGCTCTACCGGCACTACAGCATGGCGCTCCCCCCACCGCCCCCGACCGCCCCGGACACCGACTTCGGCCGCCTGGCGGGCGAGGGCGGCGCCTAGCACCGACGATCCCGCTCACGCCCCTCCCCGTTTCCTGCGAGCACGGGACCGGGAAGGGGCACGACGAGGCGGCTGCTCCGCGACGGCGCGCGGCCCGGGAATCCCGTAGCGGGGGGGGGGGGGGGAGGGGGGGGGGGGGCGGGGGGGGGGGGGGGGGGGGGGGGGGGGGGGCCGGGGGGGGGGGGGGGGGGGGGGGGGGGGGGGGGGGGGGGGGGGGGGGGGGGGGGGGGGGGGAGGCGGTTTCCGGCCCGGATACGGCGACGCCGACGGCGGTCCGTGGGGGCGGACCGCCGCCGGCGTCGGCGACAGGACGGGTGAAGGAAGGAGGGGGCTATCTGGTCGGCTTCTT
>NZ_MSJP01000012.1 GCF_014596525.1 Streptomyces sp. CBMA291 | reverse complement strand
GCACGGGAGGCCGGGGCGGCTCCGGCGGGCCCGCCGCCGGGTGAGGCCGGGGCGGCCTCGGCGGGCCTGCCGCCGTCATCGGGCAGGGCCCCTTCACCGAGAGGCCGGGGCGGCTCCGGCGGGCCCGCCGCCGGGTGAGGCCGGGGCGGCCTCGGCGGGCCTGCCGCCGTCATCGGGCAGGGCCCCTTCACCGAGCGCGGCGGGCTGCCGGGCGTCCGGCCGGGCGACGGCGGAACCGGAGGCAGCGTCGGAACCGGCGTCGGAACCGGAGACGGAACCGGAGGCTGCGTCGGAACCGGCGTCGGAGCCGGAGGCGGAACCGGGGGCGGAACCGGCTCCGCCGGGGGTCCGGTCGGTGCCCGGTTTGTCGTCGCCGACGATGTAGAGGCCCTCGTCGGAGGCGGTGTCGTCGTCCTTCTTCCTGCCGGTGGCGGAGCCGCCGCCCTTGTCGCCGCCCTTCTCCTTCTTCTCGGCCTCCTCCTTCGCCGCCTTCTCCGCCTCGCTGCCCGCCTTCGTCCCGGCGGGTTTCCGGTTGGCTCCGCCGGGGACCCAGCCCGCTTCGGCGAGCAGGGCGCGCGCTTCCTTGGTGTCCTGGCCGCCGAGTGCGTCGCTGCTGTCGGCGTAGGCCGCCTGGCCCGCGAGGGCGAGGTGGCTGCCGGGCGGGACGGCCGGGAGGCCGAGCGGCTTGAGGACGGATTCGGCGATCGCCTGGCGGTCGATCGCGCGGGCCACCGCCCGCCGTACCCGCTCGTCGGAGAGCGGCCCGGACTCGCCGTTCAGGGAGAGCTGGGTGTAGGCGGGCTCCAGGGACTTGCGGACGGCGTACACGGCGAGGCCGTCCTGCGCCTTCGCGTACCGGGCGACCGCCTCCCGGTTTCGCGTACGGGCCTCCTGGACCTCCGCCGCCTTCTCCTCGTCGGAGCCGTAGGCGAGGGCCCAGGACTTCAGGGCCTTGCCCGGGGTGATCCGGGCGCCGGGGCCGTGGGCGAGGGCGGCCTCCGCGCCGCCGCGTCCGGCGCGGGCGTCGCGGAGCGCGAGGGAGATCCGGTCGGCGGTGGACCGGTCGATGTCGGCCAGGTCGAGGGTGCCGGCCGCGAGGGCGTCCGTACGGTCGGCGCGGGGGACGGCCTTGAGGACGACGCGGTCGAGCTTGGCGGGCTGCCCCCACCAGCGGGGGTTGCGGACGAGGCCGACCTCGCCGCTCTCGCGGTCGATCCCCTTCAGCAGAAACGGTCCGGCGGTGGCCTTGAGCGCGGTGCGGGCCCCGTCGTTGAAGGAGTCCGGGGAGCCCATCACCTGCTTCGGGTAGAGCGGGCTGAAGAGGGCCTGCCAGTCGGCGTACGGCTTGGCGAAGGTGACCCGCACCTCCAGGTCGTTCTTGCCCCGCTCGATCTTCTCGATCCGCTCGTAGCCGGAGTTCCTCGCGGTCCAGTACGCGGTGTCCCGGCCGCTCAGCGCCCGCCACTGGGCCACGAAGTCGGGCGCCCCGATCTCGCGTCCGTCGCTCCACACGGCCTGCTGGTGGAGCTTGTAGAGGACGACCTGCTTGGGCTCGGTCTGGATGACCTGCGCGGACTCCAGGTAGTCGGGGTTGCGCTGCGGTCTGCCCCGGGCGTCGAGCGTGTAGAGGGCGGGGAGGACCGCTCCGGCGATCCGGGTGGTGGCGCCGTCGGCGTCGGCCTGGAAGGTGTTGAGGGTGGTGGGCAGCGCGTCGATCGCCCAGCGCAGGGTGCCTCCGTCGGCGACCTCGTCCCGGGCGGCGGGCGCGTTGTCCTGGGCCGCCACCGGGGACCGGTCGGCCTCGTCGGTCGAGCCGCAGCCGGCCAGGACGGTGACGGCGAGGGCGGCGCTGGTGAGGGTGGCGACGGAGCGGAGCGTGCGGGAGCGGGGGCTCCTGGAGCATGTCCTCCCGCGAGGGGCGCCGATCTGGGACATGACTTGTACCCCTTCGTCCAGATTCATTCCATTTAGGGATGATCACACCTATTACCCGCCTACTGAAGAGGACGGGGACCCTTCGGCGACGGAGACACGGCGGACTCCCCCGGCAGCCCCACTCGCGCGGCCCAATCGAGTCCGCCACCCGGACCCGCCCCCTCCTCCGCCCCCTCCTCCGCGCGGGCCTCCCGGGCAGGCCTCCCGGGCGGGCCGCCACGCCCTCCCCCACCACCCCCCACCGGCCCCCGGGGCGCCCGCCGCCCGGCCCCGCTCGGGCGGCGACCTCCAGTCGCGCGGCCCCATAGCCGGACATAGCCTCCCTTATGTGACGCGAACAGCCACCCGAGCCCTGCTCGCGGCCTTGGTGGCGGCGTGGTGGCTTCTCGTGCCCGCCGCCCTCGGTGCCCGCGCCGACGACCCCGTCACCCTGTCCCGGGAGGGCCAGATCACCGACCGGGTGAACGCCCTCGGCGACCGCCGCCCCGCCGTGGTCCAGGCCCTCGACCGGCTCTACGACACCCGGCGCGTCCAGCTCTTCGTCGTCTACGTGCGCGACTTCTCCGGCCGCACCGGTCAGGACTGGGCCGACGCCACGGCACAGCGCAACGGCCTCGGCACCGACGATCTGCTGCTCGCGGTCGCCACCCACGACCGCAGGTACGGCTACTCCGCCGACCCCGCCTCCCGCTTCACGCGGACCCAGCTCGACGAGGTCGCCCGGACCGCGATCGAGCCCGCGCTGCGGCAGAACGACTGGGCGGGCGCGGCCATCGGCGCCGCCGACGGTTACGCCGCCGTCCTCGCCGACCGGCCCGTCCCCACCCCGGCCCTCACCCCGGGCCCCGCCGACCCCGGCGCGAGCCAGGGCACCTCGGCCACCGATCTGGTGCTGCCCGTGGTGCTCGTCGGCGGCGCGGGGGCCGTGGCCGCGTACGCCTATGTCAGACGGCGCCGCCGGAGCCGTACCCGCACCACCCCCGGCGGCGGCCGGGCACCGGCACCGGAGACCGCCCCGCCCTCCCTCGACGCGCTCGACGGGGAGGCCCGCCGGACGCTCGTCGCCACCGACGACGCCGTCCGCACCAGCAAGGAGGAGCTGGGTTTCGCCTCCGCCCAGTTCGGCGAGGAGGCCGTCCGGCCCTTCACCGAGGCGGTCGCCTTCGCCGAGGCGCAGTTGGCGGCCTCCTTCCGGCTGCGCCAGAAGCTCGACGACGCGTTCCCCGAGGACGACGCCACCCGCCGGTCCATGCTGGAGGAGATCCTGCGCCGCTGCGCGGAGGCCGACGCGCGGCTTGACGCCGAGACCGAGGACTTCGACCGGCTCCGGGCCCTGGAGCGGACCGCGCCCGAGGCCCTGGCCGCCGTCGAGACCGCCTTCCGTGAGCAGACCGGCCGCATGGGCGCCGTGGAAGCGACGCTCGTCGCCATGCGGGAGCGGTACGCCGAGACCGCCGCCGCCCCGGTCGGCGGCGACGTCGAACAGGCGAAGGACCGTCTCTTCTTCGCGACCGCCCATGTCAACCAGGCCCATCAGCTGATCGACGCCGGGGACAACGGCGGGGCCGCCGTGCACATCCGGGCCGCCGAGGGCGCGGTGGACCAGGCGGCCCGGCTGATCGAGGCGGTGGACCGGCGGGCCGGAGAACTGGCCGAGGCGGCGGGCCGCCTGACCGGCGCCCTGGCCGAGACCGACGCCGATCTGGCGGAGGCGCGGGCCCTGCTGAAGGGGGCGGGCGAGGGCCCGGCCGCCGCCGACCTCCAGGGCCGGATCGCCCGCGCCGACTCGGTGCTCGCGGAGGTCCGGCGGACCGTCGACGCCGGACGGTACGACCCGATCGGGGCCCTCCGCCGGGTCGAGGAGGCCGACGCTGCGCTCGACGAGGCACTGGAGGGCGCACGGGAGCGCACCATGGGCGACCGGCGCGCCCGGGTCTTCCTCGACCAGGCGATGCTGACGGCCCGCTCGGCGATCGGGGCGGCCTCCGACTACATCACCACGCACCGGGGCGCGGTCGGCAGCGAGGCCCGGACCCGGCTCGCGGAGGCCCGGCGGCACGGGGAGCGGGCGGACGCGCTGGCCGGGGAGAACGAACCGGCCGCCGCCCTCGCCGAGGCCCAGCAGGCGGACGCCCTGGCCCGACGCGCCCAGGACCTGGCCGAACAGGACGTACGGGCCTACGGCAATCCGGGCGGTCCCGGCGGGGCGGCCGGGTCCGGCGGCAGCGGGCTCGGCGGGGCGGTGCTCGGCGGGATCATCCTGGGCGGGCTGCTCGGCGGCGGCCGGGGTCCGGGCGGCCCAGGAGGCTTCGGGAGCGGAGGCGGTGGCTTCGGCGGCGGGTTCGGAGGCGGCGGGGGCGGCGGGGGGCCAGGCAGTTTCGGCGGCAGCGGTACGCGCGGCCGGCTGGGCGGCGGGGGGCGGTTCTGATCCGTACGGGGCGGGCGGGGTCGCCGGGCCAGGGGCGGGCGGGGGTCGCCGGGCACCGGGAGGCCCCGTAACCACACCAGACCCCAAGCCCCAGACACCAGACCCCCAGCCCGAACCCCAGCCCCAGCCCCAAGCCCCCTCACCAGCCCCCGTGAACACCCCCACCCCTTCTTCCCACCCCCACAAGGAGACGTGCGATGAGCAAGCAGACCGTTCTCGGTCGGGTGACCCAGTTGGCGAAGGCGAATATTCATGCACTGCTCGACCAGGCGGAGGACCCGCGGAAAATGCTGGATCAGCTGATCCGGGACTACTCGGAGAACATCAGGGAGGCCGAGGAGGCGGTGGCCGCCACCATCGGGAACCTGCGGCTGATGGAGCTGGACCACCAGGAGGACGTGGAGGCGGCCCGGGAGTGGGGCGGCAAGGCGCTCGCGGCCAGCCGGAAGGCCGACGAGCTGCGCGGGAGCGGGCAGACGGCGGAGGCGGACCGCTTCGACAACCTGGCGAAGGTGGCGCTGGGGCGGCAGCTCCAGTCGGAGAAGGAGGCGCGGACGGCCGAGCCGACGATCGCCGCCCAGGGCGAGGTGGTGGCGAAGCTGCGGACGGGGCTCGACCAGATGCGGGCCAAGCTGGGCGAGCTTCAGACCAAGCGGGACGAGCTGGTGGCCCGCGCCCGGTCCGCCCAGGCGCAGAACACGATGATGGACGCGGTGAAGAGCGTCGACATCCTCGATCCGACCAGCGAACTGAACCGCTTCGAGGACAAGGTGCGCCGGGAGGAGGCGCGGGCCCTGGGCAAGCAGGAGCTGGCCGCCTCCTCGCTCGACGCGCAGTTCGAGCAGTTGGAGGCGCTGGGCGACAGCGCCGAGATCGAGGCACGGCTCGCCGCCCTCAAGGAGTGACCCGGGCGGCTCCCCCGGACCGCGCCTTCCCCACGGGAACCCTCGGAACCGTCCAAACCCTCAGAACCGTCCACACCGTCCGCACCATGCGAACGCCGCGAACCGCCTGAACCGTGCGAACCGTCCGAGCCGTGCTAACGCCACGAACCGCGCGAGCCGTCAGAACATGCTGAGCAGCTGTTCCACCGTCGGTTCCGCCGTGCCCTCGGCGCCCGGCAGTTCCAGCTCGAACCAGACCGTCTTGCCGCGCGGGGTGCGCCGCGAGCCCCAGGAGGAGCTGAGGAGTCCGACCAGCTGGAGGCCCCTGCCGCCCTCGTCGGTGTCCTTGGCGCGGCGGCGGCGCGGCTGGACGAGTCCGGCGTCCCACACCTCGCAGACGAGGGTGCGGTCCCGGAGCAGCCGCAGCCGGATCTCGCCCTCGCCGTAGCGCAGGGCGTTGGTGACGAGTTCGCTGACGAGGAGTTCGACGGTGTCGACGAGCCCGTCGAGTTCCCAGTCCTTGAGCTGGGCGCGGGCGAGTTCCCTGGCGCGGCCGACCGAGCGGGGTTCCCTGGGCAGCCGCCAGTCGCCGACGGCCTCGTCGGGCAGTCCCTGGATACGGGCCATGAGCAGGGCGATGTCGTCCTCGCCGTGCCCGGTGTCCAGGGTGTTGAGGACCCGGTCGCAGACGTCTTCGAGGGGGCGGTCCTGGTCGGTGAGGGCGTGTTGGAAGGCGCTCAGGCCCTCGTCGAGGGGGTGGTCGCGGGATTCGACGAGGCCGTCGGTGTAGAGGGCGAGGAGGGCGCCCTCGGGCAGTTCGACCTCGACCTCCTCGAAGGGTTCGCCGCCGACGCCGAGCGGCATCCCGGGGGGTACGTCGAGCAGGGCGGCCGGTTTGCCGGGTTCGACGAGGACCGGCGGGAGGTGCCCGGCGTTGGCGAAGGTGCAGCGGCGGGTGACCGGGTCGTAGACGGCGTAGACGCAGGTCGCGAGGTAGACCTCGGAGAGTTCGGGGCCCCGGGTCTTGTGGGCGCGGGACTGCTGGGCGCCGATGGGGGCGCCGAGTCCCCGGGCGATCTCGTCGAGGTGGGAGAGGACCTCGGCCGGTTCCAGGTCGAGCTGGGCGAGGGTGCGGACGGCGGTGCGCAGCTCGCCCATGGCGACGGCGGCGCGCAGTCCCCGGCCCATGACGTCCCCGATGACGAGGGCGGTGCGGTGGCCGGGGAGTTCGATGACGTCGAACCAGTCGCCGCCGACCTCGGTGGCTGCGGTGCCGGGGAGGTAGCGGCAGGCGATGTCGAGTCCGGCGGCCTCGGGGTCGCCGGGCGGGAGGAGGCTGCGCTGGAGGATCAGGGCGCGCTCGTGTTCGCGGCGGTAGAGGCGGGCGTTGTCGATGCAGACGGCGGCGCGGGCGGCGAGTTCGACGGCGAGGGCCCGGTCGCGTTCGCCGAAGGGCTCGCTGCCCTTGGTGCGGGAGAACTGGACGAGGCCGACGACGGTGTCGTGGGCGGCCATCGGGACGACCAGGGTGGACTGGACGAGTTCGCCTTCGGCGCCGGGGACGGTCCGGATCCGGCCGGTGCGCAGGGCTCCGGCGCACGGCGAGTTGAAGGGGTAGCGGTGGACGGCCCCGACCTCGATGGACTCGGGGCCGCAACAGGTGCTGTGCGGTCCGTGTCCCTCGCCGTTCCGCAGCGGTGCCTGGGACACGGCGCTGGCGACGGCGACCCGGCGCAGTTCGGCGCTGCCCGCTCCGTAGCCGACGTCATGGGCGCTGCCCCAGCGGCCGGGTGGTGCCTCGTCACCGGTGAGGAGTCCTTGGTAGAGGTCGACGGAGGCGAGGTCGCAGAAGCCGGGGACGGCGACGGCGAGGAGTTCGCGGGCGGTGGCCTCCAGGTCGAGGGAGTTGCCGATGCGGGCGCCCGCCTCGTTGAGCAGGGCGAGGTTGCGGCGGGCGCTGGCGGCTTCCCTGGCCGCGTTGTGGCGGCGGGTGACGTCGATGCCGAGACCGGCGACGCCGATGGGGCGGCCGGAGCCGCTGTGCACCCGGTAGAGGTTGATGGACCAGTGGCGGCGGTCCCGGGCGCCGGGGGCGGCGCCGACGATCTCGAAGTCGGTGACGGACTCGCCGGTCTCCAGGACGCCCCGGAGGGCGGCGGTCATCCGGTCGGCCTCGGCGCGCCCGAGGTAGTCGTGGACGGTACGGCCCCGGTGGTCGTCGGCGGAGCCGCCGAAGACGGTGGCGAAGCGGCGGTTGGCCCGTTTGACGGTGAGGTCGGTGCCGAAGAGGAGGAAGCCGAAGGGCGATTGGCCGAATATCGCCTGCGAGGCGGCGAGGTCGGTCTCGATGCGGCGGAGCACGCGCACGTCGACGACGATGCAGAGCGCGGCCCGCTCCCCGCTCTGGGTCTCGCTCGGCATGACGTACATCTCGGCGATGCCGTGGGGGCGGTCCTCGCCGGGGATGCGGAACGGGACGAGGCCGGTCCACTCCTTGCCGTCGAGGATCTCGCGGACTCTCCGCCGGCCGCGCTCGCGCAGGTCGGCGGGCATGAACGCCTCGACGGGGTCCTTGCCCCTGGCCTCCTCCGCGGTGACTCCGAAGAGGTCCACGGCCCGGCGGCTCCACTGCTCGACGAGGCCGTCGGGCCCGATCGAGAAGGAGGCGACCCGGATGTAGTCGTAGATGGAGCCGGGCGGGCTGCTGTGCCACACGACGCCGCCGCTCGCCGTCTCAGGTATCTCGCTCACGCGACCGTCCCCTCCAGCTCACCGCACCGGACCGGCCATGCCCGCAGTATTCAGCACCACGGGCCCGGACGGCACGACGTTCACGATCACAGGGTGGTCTCGTTCGGCTGGTGCCGATTACCGGTGATCGTCGTCCCTCCCTGTTTACTCACCAGGCAGAGCCAGCTCGAACCATACGGTTTTGCCCTTACTTCCTTTACGGGTTCCCCAGCGGCGGGCGGAGCAGGCGACGAGCCCGAGTCCGCGCCCGCCCTCGTCCTCGGGTCCGGGGGCCCGTTCGGTGGGCGGGTCCGGAAGCGGATCGGAGACCTCCACCAGGAGCGCGGGCGGGCGGGCCGGGTCGGTGCCGTCGGGGGCGGGGCGGACGAGACGGACCCCGATGGGCCCCGACGCGTACCGCAGGGAGTTGGTCACCAGCTCGCTGACCAGCAGGACGGTGACATCGCCGAGGTCCGCGTCGAGCTTCCAGGCCCGTAGGGTCTCGCGTACGGCGTGGCGGGCGGTGCGCACCGCGTTCGCCTCCGCCGGGAAGTTCCACTCGGCGCGGTCGCCGTCGGTGTCGATCACACCCGATCACTTCCCCAGCCGTCTGTCAGCAGGAAGGCCCCCGCCCTCTTCCCACGGGTCAATCAGGACATACCCGTAATTCAGGACAGGTTATCGCGCTGGAAGCAGCAGCGGGCGCACGGTGGCACGAACGGCGTAGGAAGTCAGTCCCGTGCTCCGGGACCGGGCTCCGCGGGAAGTCCGCGCGCGGCTTCCGCGACGGCGGGCCGGTCCTGGTCGAGCCAGTCGACCGAGTCCAGTTCGGCCCGGGTGAGCCAGCGCAGTTCGTCGTGGTCCTCAAGCGGGCGGGGTGCGCCGGAGAGCAGCCGGGCGGTCCAGACCCACAGGACGTAACCGGGTTTGAGCGGCCATTCGCCGGGGATGCGCTCCCCCGGCTCGACCTCGACGCCGAGTTCCTCGCGCAGTTCGCGGACGAGCGCCTCTTCGGGGGTCTCGCCCGGTTCGAGCTTGCCGCCGGGCAGTTCCCAGCGTCCGGCGAGTTCGGCGGGGGCGCTGCGGCGGGCGGCGAGCAGCCGGCCCCGGTCATGGAGGGCGCCCGCGACGACGATCACGGGGGCCGCTGCGGGTCGGGAGGTGCGTTCCGTCATGGGCGCGAGCGTAGTCCGGCGGGGGCGGGGCGCCTCAGAGGGCCGGGCTGCCTATGCGTTCGACCGAGTAGAGCTGCTTGTGGCCCCGGTCGTCGAGACTGTCCGCGATCTTCTGCGCTTCGTCCTTGGTCGCGTACCGCCCCACCCGGTAGCGGTTGCCGTTGCCGTCCTGCCGGATGACGAGCCAGGCGAGAACGGGCCCGCTGTCGGTCATCATGCTTCTCCCTCCGCCGGTCCGGGCGCCGCCTCGGGGCGCCGGGAAACCGCAATCCGCATATGCCGGAGCTTACGCCTGACCTTTACTCAGCGCATACGGATTTACACGAAGAGCCAGGGATCGGCCGGGAACCGACGGTGAACGACAGAAGACGTCACGGAACCGGCGAAAAGGCACCGCCACCGACGGCGAACCGGCACGGAACACCCGCACCACCCCCGCCCGCACCACCCCCACCCGCGCACATGCGGCGCCCGGGAGCGTCTCCCCCTACCTCACCGGCAGATGGTACGAGAGGTGGTAGCGGTCGGCGGGGACCACCACGTCGGCGGTCTCGACGGCGCGCCCGGAGGCGTAGTACGTGCGCCCCACCACCATGACCACGTGCCCCGGCACCCCGCCGAGCGTGAGGATCTCCTCGGCGAGCCCCGGGCGGGCGCCGACGTCCTCCACCACGTTGTCCACGACCACGTCGATGGCCGCCATCCGCTCGACGACGCCGCAGCCCGCGAGCGGGCCCTCCTCGGGCAGCATCACCGGGGTCCTGCCCGTGACCGCGAGGGGCTCCCAGGAGGTGGCGACCATCATGGGCTCCCCGGCGTCCCGGTACACGTACCGCGTGCACATGACCTTCTCGCCCGGCTGGATGCCGAGCCGCCCGGCCACCTCGGGCGTCGCGGACTCCTGCGCGCTTCTCGCGTCCCAGGTGCCCTGCGCCCCCTCGGCCGCCTGCTCCTGCCGGAAGGGGCTGGCCCCGGCCGCGGGGCGGTATCCAGAGCGGGCGATGGGGCGCGGCACCGGGCGCTCCTTCACATAGGTGCCCGAGCCGGAACGGCCCTCCACGAGCCCCTCGGCCATGAGCACCTTGCGGGCTTCCAGCGCGACGGTGTCCGACACCCCGTACTCCTCGCGGATGCGCGCCTGCGAGGGGAGACGGGTATGCGGTGGAAGCGAGCCGTCGGCGATCTTCTCCCGCAGATCGCTCGCCACGCGCAGATAGGCGGGCTGCTCACCGAACGTCACTGGACACTCCCCTCAGCTTGACTTACAGCTACAGCCTGACAACCGTCGGTCGCGATCCGCAAGCGTGGGCCAGAGTTTCACTCGAAGTGATGACGCGAGGAGAGGGGCCTTGATGCGGAGGACCGGTCCAGCCGGATCCCGCCGAAACCCTTGACCGTATTGGTCCAGACCAATACCTTCCTGCCCAGCACGCCACACCACTTGGCACCACTCGGCACCACCGGTGCCACCCGACACCACCGGCGTCAGCCCCGCACCGCCCGCGTCACCCCGCGTCATCCCGCACCACCTCGCACAGCTCCCTCCCGCCTCGCACAGGAACGAGCCCATGCGCAACAGAGCCCTGACCAAGCTGACCCTCGGCACCGCCGCCGCGGCCGCCCTCGGCCTCCTCGCCACGCTGGCCCCCGCCGCCGACGCCCACCAGCCCGACCGGCACACACCCTCGCTCAAGCGCGTCGGCTACTTCACCCAATGGGGCATCTACGGCCGGAACTTCCAGGTCAAGGACCTGGAGACCAGCGGCACCGCCGCCAAGCTCAGTCACATCAACTACGCCTTCGGCGTGATCGGTTCGGACGGGAAGTGCCTCATGGGCAACGCCCCCGGCTCCGACCCGTGGGCCGACTACGTGCGCCCCGTCGACGCCGCCTCCTCCGTGGACGGCAAGGGCGACAGCGCGGACCAGCGCCTCGCGGGCAACTTCAACGAGCTGCGCGAGCTGAAGGCCAAGCACCCGGGGCTCAAGGTCATGATCTCGCTGGGCGGTTGGAGCGGTTCCGCCCACTTCTCCGACGCGGTCCGCACCGACGCCGGACGCAAGAAGCTCGTCGCCTCCTGCATCGACACGTACATCAAGGGCAACCTGCCCGTCGACGGCCCGCGCGGTGGCGCCGGGGCAGCCGCGGGCCTCTTCGACGGCGTCGACCTGGACTGGGAGTGGCCGGGCTCCGACGGCGCCCCCGGGAACGTGATCCGCCCCGAGGACAAGCCCAACTTCACCAAGCTCGTACGGGAGTTCCGCACCCAGCTCGACACCTACGGGCGCTCGCTGCCGAAGCGCAAGCACTACGACCTCAGCGCGTACGTGCCCACCGCGCCCGCCAAGATCGACGCCGGTTTCGACGTCGCGAAGATCATGCGGGACTTCGACTTCGTGAACCTCCAGGGCTACGACTTCCACGTCTCCGGCGAGGCGACCACCGCCCAGCAGTCCGCCCTCTACGCCAAGAACGACTTCAGCGTCGACCAGACCGTCAAGGCCTGGCTGCGGCGCGGCGCCCCTGCCCACAAGCTCGTGGTCGGCATGCCGTTCTACGGCCAGGGCTGGACCGGCGTCACCGGCGGCGGCAACGGCCTCGGCAAGCCCGCCACCGGCCCCGCCCCCGCCACCTGGACGGCCGGCTCGGAGGACTACAAGTTCCTGAAGCGGCTCGCGGACTCCGGGACGTACAAGCTCCACCGGGGCGAGCGCGGCGGCCACGCCTGGCTCTTCGACGGCACCACTCTGTGGACGTACGACGACCCGACCGTGCTGCGCACCAAGGCGTCCTACGTACGGCAGAACGGGCTCGGCGGCGCGATGGTCTGGTCGCTCGACGGCGACACCGCCGACGGCGAGCTGATCACCGCCATCGACCGGGGTCTGACCCGGCGCTGACCCCACCGCCCCGGTGGCCGCGCGGCCACCGGGACCCCCTGAACCGCGGACCGGCGTCCCGTCGACAGCGGTGCGCCGCACGGCGGTCGGTCACGGGCCGCCCGTCCGGCGCACCGTCCCGGTCCGCGCACGAAGGGGCCGGGCCTCCCTCGGGAGACCCGGCCCCTTTTTCCGTGCTTCCGTCCGCTCAGACCGAGGTACCCGCGTCCGCCGGCGGCTCGTCCGTCAGGTCGAGCGCGGTCCTGGCCGCGGCGCCCAGGTCGTCCGGCAGCGCCTCCCAGGCGCCGTCGTACGCCTCCCAGTACCCCTCCGCGTCGGCCGCCCCCGCCAGCTTCCCGAACTCCGCCGACGCCTTGCCCAACTGCTTGCGCAGGGCCTCGACGTGCGGCTTGGCGTCATCCGGCCAGGTGTGCAGCGACAGGTCCGTCCGGGCCTTGTCGACGGCCTCGCGCACCTCGCCCGCCCAGGTGCGGTTGGCGGCGAAGTCCTCGTCCGGACCGTCCTCCGGCTCCTGGTAGACCAACGTCTCGACCACGTTGACCGTCAACAGGAAGTACCGCTGATGGGAGTCGAGCATGCTCTCGTCGGAGCGCACGGAGCCGCTGAACGGCTTCTTGTCACTGGCCAACGCGCAGACCACGTTCCGGTCGCCGGCACGCCAAGTCGGCTTGGACGGCATGTAGTAGAAGATCCAGACGTCCAGGGGGATGGCCCAGGTGTCGAGGGCGTAGTCCGCGTTGATCTTCTCGCAGCCGGTCTCCGCGCTCTTCTCGATGTCGTCCTCGCCCGGCCACGCGCCGAACTCGGTGATCCTGAAGGTGCCGGTGACCTCGCCGTCGTGCGGCTTGGCGCAGTCGACGATCGTGACGCCCGTCGAGAAGTCCTTCGACTTGTCGGGGTCGTCGAAGCACTGCCCGATGCGCAGGGACTCCGGCGACCTCGCACGGGAGACCTTGTCCACGCCCTCCTTCATGCCGTCCACGACCGCGCTGAAGTTGCCGCTGACGAAGCCGAGGACCACCAGCAGACAGCTGACGACGGAGAGGGCCATGCCGGCGATCGCGAGCCCCTTGCCCGCCTGCCCGCGCTTCCTGATCTGCGGAAGCGCCACCAGACCCAGGATCAGGCCGAGCGGCGGCAGACAGCAGACGATGCCGGAGACCAGGGAGCCGATGGCGAGCCCGTTGGTGGTCCGGCGCGGCTGCCCGTAGGGGCCGGGCGGGGCGCCGTAGGGACCGGCCGGCCCGTACGGCATCCCCGGCGAGGTGTACGGGCCGGGTGTGGCCCATCCGTTCCCCTGAAGCGGCTCGGGGGACGGCTGGGACGGTGGGGTCGGCTGGGTCGGCTCCACGGGTACGGGGCTCCTGGGTCGGGGCGTGCGTCACGAACAAACGATCGGTCGCGCATCGTACGTGGAGAGGTGGAGGGACCGGACGGGCGGGGCGGGACTGGCGGGGTGCGGCCGGGCGCCCGGGGGGCGCACGCGCGTCCGCCCCGCCGGGACACGGGGTCCTGGCGGGGCGGACGGGGCGGGTGAGGCGGACAGGGCGGGTGAGGCAGGCGTGGTCGGGCCTGCCTCACCGTGGGGGGACGGATCGGCGACGGCTCAGAACTCGTCGGCGCCGTTGCGCAGTTCATCGGTCCAGTAGCCCGTCTTCGCGGCGGCCTCGTCGACGGCCAGACCGCCGGCCGGGGCCTTCACCACGATGCTGCCCTCGGCCGGACCGTCGGCGGCGAAGAGGTTCACGTCGAACTCCTTCACCACCTTGTTGTCCTCGTGGACCCCGCCGAGCGCGATCCGCACGTTGGCGTACGCGGGCGCGCCGGGCTTCAGGACGACCGGGGCGCCCGGCTTGCTCTTGGCGACGGCGGGGACGTCCTTGGCGGTCTGGATCGGGCCGAAGGCGAGCAGCGGGTACTTCAGGAGGGTGCAGGAGCGGCCCGAGACATTGGTGGCGGTGAGCACGATGTGCTCGGTCGGGACCTCGTCGGCCTTCTCCGCCGTGACCTTGATGTCGCCGTAGGCGCAGGCGGGCGCTCCGCCGTCGGCGGTGCCGCCGGTCGTGGACCCTCCGGTGGAGCCCTTCGAGCCGCTGCCGCCGGAGGTGGATCCCGTACCACCGGAACCACCCGAACCGCCGGTGGAGCCCGAACCGCCCTTGCCCGCCGTCTGGTCCGCCGCGTCCGCCGTGTCCGTGCCACCGCCGGACGGGGCGGAGGCGTCGGCGGAGGCCGGTGCGGAGGCGCTGCCCGCGTCCTTGGCGCCGGTCGCGTCGTCGCCGCCGCAGGCGGTGAGGCCGAGCGACAGGGCGGCGAGCGCGGCGGCGGCCAGGACGGCGGTCTTGTGGTGGTGACGCATGGTGGTTCTCCCCCGGGAAACGCGGTGTCGGCGGCGCGGTGGCGCCGTCGCGGTGGGGCTGTCACGGCGTCGACGCCGTGTACGGCTTGTCTTTCCGTATCCAGCTTCCGGGCCCGCGCTTCCGTCCCGCTTGCGTACCGCTAACGATCCGCTGCCAGGCGCGACAGACGGGCGGCGGCCCGCGCCGACCCCTCGGGGAACCCGGCCGCCTCGGAGGCCGCGATCGCACGTTCCAGCTGGTCAGCGGCCTCTTCAAGGCGCCCGGAGCCCGCCAGGGCCTCCCCTCTGACAATCTGCAACTGGGCCTGGACGACCACCGAGTCCGGCGGTACGAGTTCCCCGGCGCGAAGGGTGTGCGCGAGCGCCCCCTCGTAGTCGCCCGCCTTCAGGCAGTACCCCGCCAGATGCTGGAGGGCCAGGACCTGGGTGGGCGGATGGCCCGTGCGGTCGGCGAGCGAGAGGGCGTGCAGCAGGAGGAGTCCGGCCCGCTCGTGCTCCCCCGTCGCGTCCAGGACGGCCGCGTAGTTGACGTGCGCGATGGCCTCGCCGATCGGGTCGCCGACCCGGGCGGCGACCTGCGTCGCCTTCTCCAGGTGGACGAGCGCCTCCGCGTTCCGGCCCTCCGCGTGCAGGATCCAGCCGAGCAGCGCCCGTACGCGGGACTGCGCGTCCAGATCGCCCAGGTGCTCGGCGGAGGCCAGACCCGCGTCGAGGAGCGGCGTCCAGCCGTCCCCGATCCGCATCAGCATCAGCGGCCACGCCACCACGGCGAGCCGCCAGGCCCGGTCGTGCAGTCCGAGCGAGGCGGCGGCGGTCACCGCGCCCTCCAGGGCGGCGCGCTCCGCCGCGTACCAGTCGAGGGCCGCCGTACGGTCCTCGAACTCGGGTGCGGCGGCGGGCCGTCGGGCATCGGCGGGCAGCGAGTAGCAGGGCTGGGAGCCCGGCTCGGCGGCGGCGTCCGCCGCGAGGCCCGTGTACAGGTAGTGGTCGAGGAGCCGGTGCAGGCCCTCCGGGTCGGCCTGCCGGGCGAGATGGCGGGCATACAGGCGCACCAGGTCGTGCGGCATCCAGCGGCCGGGCACCGACTCGGTGAGGAGGTGGGCGGCGGCGAGCCGGTCCAGATCGGCGGACGTCTGCGCGGCCGAGGTCCCGGCGAGGGCGCTCGCCGCGAACCGGTCCAGATCGGAGCCGGTGTGCAGCCCGATCGCCCGGAACAGCCGGGCGGCGGAGTCCGGCAGCTGCTGGAGGGTGAGGTGGAGGGCCGCCGAGACGCCCCGGTCCTCGATGTCGAGGAGCGACAGCCTGCTCTGCTCGTCGGCGAGTTCGCCGACCATGGCGTCGAGCGTCCACCGGGGGCGCTCGGCGAGCCGCGCCGCCGTCACCCGCAGCGCGAGCGGCAGCCCGTCGCAGAGCCCGGCGAGCCGCGCGGCGGCGGCGGGCTCGGCGGCGACCCGCTCCCCGCCGAGGACGGTGGTGAGCAGGGCGGCGGAGTCGGCCGGGGGCAGCAGGCCGAGGGGGACCGGCCGGGCCGCGTCGGAGGCGACGAGCCCGCCGAGCCGGTCGCGGCTCGTGACCAGCGTCGCGCACTGGTCGCCGCCCGGCAGCAGCGGTCTAACCTGCTCGGAGGAGTGCGCGTTGTCGAGCAGGACGAGCAGTCTGCGGCCCGAGGTCAGGGACCTGAAGAGGGCTCCGCGTGCCTCGACGGCCTCGGGGATGCGCTGCGGCGGGACGCCGAGGGCGAGCAGGAATTCGCGCAGGACGGCGGCGGTCTCGGGCGCCGGGGTGTGGCTGAAGCCGCGCAGATCGGCGAAGAGCCGCCCGTCGGGGTAGTCGGAGCGGCGCTCGTACGCCCAGTGGACGGCGAACGCCGTCTTGCCGACCCCGGCGGGCCCGGTGACGAGACAGACGGGTCCCTCCCCGCCGCGTGCGACCCGGTCGAGTGCGGCCAGTTCGGCGCCGCGTCCGGTGAAGCCGCGCGGCGCCCGGGGCAGACCCTCCGGCGCGGGGGCCGTGGCGGGGGCGGCGGGGCGGGGGGCGGTGACCGGCGCGGCGGAGCGCAGCAGCGTCGCGTACGCCTCGCCCAGGGTCTCGCCGGGGTCGACGCCCAGCTCCTCGGCGAGCAGCCGCCGGGTGCGGTGGTACCAGTCGATGGCGTCGGACTGGCGTCCCGAGCGGGCCAGGGCCAGCATCAGGGCGGCGGCGAGGGATTCGCGCAGCGGGTGCGCGACGGCCTCGGTCCGCAGGACGGCGGCGGCCCTGGCGTGCTCGCCGAGTTTCCCGTACGCGTCCGCGAGCGCCTCCACCGAGGCGAGCCGCAGCTCTTCGAGGCCGGCGGCGGCGGCTTCGAGGGGTCTGCTGTGCACGGTCCCGGTGAGCGCGGGGCCCTGCCAGTAGGACAGCGCCTCGCGGAGCATCCGTACGGCGTCGGCGGGTCTGCGCTGTACCCCGGCGAGCCCGACGATCTCCTCGAACCGGTGAGCGTCGACGAGCGATTCGGGCATTCGTAGCACATAGGCCGAACCCTGCGTGGCCAGTTCGACCCCGTACGCCCCCGCGCCGTGCTCGGCGAGGAGCGCCCGCAGCCGCGAGACATGCCCCTGGAGCACGGTCTTGGCGTGGGTGGGCGGCTCTTCCTCCCACAGTGCGTCGATCAACTGCTGTACGTTGACAGCACTGTTGGGCCGCAGCAGCAGCATCACGAGGAGACTGGACCGCTTGGCGGGCCCCAAGGCTATGTCCCCGTCCTCCGTCACCATCGCGACGGAGCCGAGCAGCCGGAACTCCACCAGTACACCTCCGCTTTCTCTCCCCCATCCCCCGGCTGACGAGGATACGTGGAGCCCGGACGCCTCCCGCGCCCCGGTGGCCCTCGTTCCGCACCCGGCGGCCGAATCCCGCCGGAAACGGGCGAAGGGGCCGGGTCGAACGGGCTTGCGGTCACGCTTCGGTGAGCCTTGCGGGGCTCCGCCGGGGTGCCCGCCGGGTGAGACGGGGGATGCTCCGGCGGGGTTGCCTCTTCCGTCAGGTCACCCGGTTCGCCCGGTTCGTCCGGCTCACCTGGCTCGTCCGGGTCGCCTGGGTCAGCCTGAAGGGACCTCGTCCGGCTCGTGGGCGGCTGCGGGCCCGGTCGCCGGGTCCTCGGCGCGGTCGTCGCCGGGTTCGACCTCGGGCCCGGCCTCGGGGTCAGTCGCGGCTGCGGGCCCGGTCGCGGAGTCCTCCCCGTGGCCGCCGGGGTCCGGGGTGGCGAGGCGGGACTGTTCCTCCTCGACGATCCGGCGGGCCAGGTCGGCGTCGGAGACGTCGACCGCGTCCGGGGTGGCCTCGGCGACGGCGGAGCGGCGGGCGTAGGCGTCGAAGAGGCCGGTCTTCCGCTCCAGGGTCCGCACCAGGCGTTCGTCGACTCCCCCGGTGGCGAGCAGCCGGTGCACCCGGACCGGCCGGACCTGGCCCATGCGGTGGGCGCGGGCCACCGCCTGGTGTTCGAGGGTCGGCTTGATCTGGGGCTCGCAGAGGATGACGACGGAGGCCGCCTGGAGGTTGAGGCCGATACCGGCGGCCTGGATCTGGGCCAGGAGGACGGCCGGACCGGGGGCGGCGGTGAACTCGTCGACGAGCTGCTGTCTGCGGGTGGCGGGGACGGCGCCGGAGAGCGGGCCGAAGACCCGGGTGCCGCCCCCGGGCCCGCCGGTGCGGGCGGCGCCGCTCCCGGGCCCTCCGTTCCCCCCGTTCCCTTCGGTGAGGGTCTCCTCCACCGCGTCGAGTACGTCCTTGAAGAAGGAGAAGACGACCGTCTTCTGCCCGTTCTCGCCCGCCTCCCGGACGAGTTCGCGGAGGCGGCCCAGTTTGGCCGAGGTCGCGGGGCGGGCGTACGCGGCCCGGCGCATCGCCATGAAGTTGCCCGCGCGGACGGCCTCGCGGTAGGCCTCCTGGTCCGGGCCGCTGGGCTCGTCCCATTCGTCGGTCCGCTGGAGGCTGGGGAGTTCGGTGAGGACGTCGGCCTGGTTGCGCCGCAGATAGACGGGGGCGACGGCCTTGCGGAAGGCGACCGAGTCGGCCAGGGTGCCCCGCCCGGTCAGGGAGTCCGCGACCGCCGGATCGAGCATCGCGACCAGATTGCGGAACTCCGCGACCCGGTTCTCCATCGGCGTCCCCGTCATGAAGAGGACCCGGGGGCACCGCTCGGCCCACAGGGCGACCGTCTGGGACCGCTTGGCCTGCGGGTTCTTCACGGAGTGCGCCTCGTCGACGACGAGCAGCCCGATCTCGCCGCCGCCCGGCTCGGGGAAGCCCCGCAGTCCCTCGAAGGTGGTGACGCCGACGCCGCCCCGGCCCTTCCAGTCGGCGAAGGCCTCGTGGCGGCCCGGCCCGTGGAGCACGGTGACGGGCAGGGTGCTGCGGGACTCGATCTCCCGGGTCCAGTTCACGAGGACGCTCGCCGGGCAGACGACCATGAAGTGGCTCTGCCCCTCGGCGGCGAGGTGCGCGAGGACGGCGATGGCCTGGACGGTCTTCCCCAGGCCCATCTCGTCGCCGAGGATCACCTTGCGCCGGGCGAGGACGAAGCGGGCGCCGAAGGACTGGTAGCCGCGCAGGGAGACGCGCCGACGGGTGTCGTCGAGCTGCTGGACGCGGACCCGCTCGGCGACCTCGTCCGGCAGGAAGCCCTCGGCCGCCGCCGGGTCGGGCAGCCGCTGGGAGGCCTCCGCGAGCAGCCCGTAGTACTCGGCGGAGCGCAGCTCGAAGTCGACCCAGGCGGCCGATTCGGACGGGGGCGCGCGCAGCAGGTCCACGGACGCCTGGGCGATCAGTCCGGGCAGCCCGGTCTGTTCGGCCTCGTCCGCGAGGGCGCGCAGGGAGGCGACCGCCGCCAGGGCGCGGGCCCGCTTCTCCTGACCGGTGACGAGCATCCGGAACCGTCCGGCGGCGGGGGCGGCGGCGGCGAGGAGGGGGCCGAGCCGCCGGTCGAGGGCGGTGGCCCGGTCCACCGCGCGCCGGGCCTCGGGACCGGCCTCCACCAGGACGTGCAGGGCGGCGAGGAGCGCGGTGGTGGCGGGCTCCGGCCGGTCCACGTCGACATGGACGGCCACCGTCTCGCGTACGGCCTCGGCTATCCGGTGCGCGGCGGCGAGCAGTTGATCGGCCGTGCGCTGGCCGATGCCGGGGATCTGGCGCAGCCGGTAGGGCGGTGCGTCGAGCACCGCCCCGACCGTGTCGAAGCCGCCGTTCTCGACGTCCCCGAGACGCAGGCGGCCCTCGGTGACGTCCTGGAGGCGGGCCACGGGGATGGCGGCGAGTTCCCTGCGGACGGCGGCGTCGTGGAGCGGGGCGAGCGCGGCACGTACGGCCTCGAAGGCCCGCGCGTGGTCGTCGACGAGCGCCCGCGCGACCTCGTGGAGCCTCGCCCCCCGGGCGACGGTCTCCCGCTCCTCACGCCCCATGCCCCGCCCCTCTCACCGCCGTCCGGACATCCTGTCACCCCCCTCCGACAGGCGTCGCGGGGAGGCACGGGGGAAGCCGCCGGGTCCCGTGCCGCAGATGGGCGCTGGCGAGGGCGGGGAGGATCGCCAGGACGGCGAGGACGGCCATCAACGGCGCCCAGGGCCAGGGGAGGCGCGGACCCGGCTGGAGAGAGCCGTGCGGGGCACGTGACCGGAAGGGCCTGCGGGGCACGTGACCGGGAAGGGCCTGCGGGCACGCTGCCGGGGAGAGCCGCGCCGGTGCGTGCCAGGGAAGGGCCGTGGAGGTACGCGCCCCCCGGGGTCCGCTTCAGGCGTGGGCCGGGTGGTGGAAGCGGGGCTGGGCGCGGTGGCAGGAGGTGTCCGCGCAGCGGTTGCCCGGCCGGGAGTGGCACGTGGGCTCGGGGAGGGTGTCCTCGGTGGCCCAGAGCGTGGCCATCGGAAGCCAGCGGAAGACGGTCTGGGAGGCTCCGGTGCCGGAGTCCAGGGAGAACCGGTACCGCGCGTAGCGGTCCGCGGAGGCCTGGTCGGACGCGGGGGCCTGGTCGGACGCGTCGGACGGGACGGGGAGCCGGGCGGGCGGGGTCGTCATGGTCGGGCTGCCTTTCGTCGGTGCCCCCGTGCCCCCGCCGGGGTGGGCGGGGGCACGGAGGACGGGAGGGGCCAGCGGTGGACCGGGCGGGGTGGGACGGGCGGTGCGGGTGGTGCGGGCGGTACGGGCGGTACGGGCGGTACGAGGGAGTACAGGCGGTACGGGAGGTGCAGGCAGTACGAGGGAGTACAGGCGGTACGGGAGGTGCAGGCGGTACGAGGTGCAGGGGGCACGAGGGGGCGCGGGGGCAGGGGCGTTCAGCGGTGGACCGGGCGGACGTCCGGCCAGATCAGCGCCGCCGAGCCCCAGGTCAGTCCGCCGCCGAAGGCGGTGAGGACCACCCGGTCGCCGGGGCTGAGCCGTCCCTGCTCGGCGGCCCAGGCGAGTGCCAGCGGGATGGACGCGCCGGCCGTGTTGCCGACGTCCTCGATGTTGGTGATCACGCGCTCGGGCGGCAGACCGAGCCGGCCGGCGACCGATTCCAGGATGCGCAGGTTGGCCTGGTGGCCCACGAACGCGTCGATCCCGTCGGCCCCCCAGCCGACCGCCTCCGCGACCCGGCGGGCGGACGCGACCATCGTCGGGACGGCCCGGGTGTAGACCTCGCGGCCTTCCATCCGCAGATACCGCTCGCCGGGCGGCACCGTGATCAGGTCCCGGCCGGAGCCGTCGCTGCCCAGCTCGGTGTGGAGGACGGCGCCCCGGCCGTCCGCCTCCCGGCCGCGTTCGAGCAGCACCGCGCCCGCGCCGTCCCCGAAGATGACGGCGGTGCCCCGGTCCTCCGGGTCGATGATCGCCGAGTAGCGTTCCGCGCCGATGACGAGGACGCTCTCGAAGGTGCCCGCGCCGATCATGGCGGCGGCGACGGACAGCCCGTAGACGAAGCCCGAGCAGACCGCCGACAGGTCGAAGGCGGCGGCTCCGGTCAGCCCCATGGCCGAGGCCACTTCCGGGGCGGTCGCGGGGCAGGCCCGGTCCGGGGTGGTGGTGGCCACCAGGACGAGGTCGCAGGAGGTGCGGCCGGCCGATTCCAGGGCCGCCGAACCGGCCGCCGCCGCGAGGTCGGCGGTGCTCGTGCCGGAGTCCGCGATACGGCGGCGGGCGATTCCCGTACGGCTGTGGATCCACTCGTGGGAGGTGTCGAGCCGCTGCGCCAGGTCGTCGTTGGTGACCGTCTTCTCGGGCAGACAGGCGCCGAGGCCCGTCACCACTGCGGGGATGCGGTCCTTGTTCACGGGCCCATCACCAGCACGCAGTTGGAGCCTCCGAAGCCGAAGGAGTGGCTGACCGCGACCTCGGGGTTCTCGTGCCGTTCCTTCTCCACCACCAGGTCGAGACCGGTGAGTCCGGGATCGACGGCCGGGGTGTGCGCGGTCGGCGGCACGATGCCCGTGGTCAGGGTCCGCAGGGTGAGCACCGCTTCGATGGCCCCCGCCGCCCCCAGGCTGTGCCCGAGCAGTCCCTTGTTGGCCGTGACGCTCGGCCGGTGCGGGAAGAGCCGGTTGATCAGCTTCCCCTCGCTGGCGTCGTTGTACGGGGTCGAGGTGCCGTGCGCGTTCACGTGGTCCACGTCCGAGGGTTCGAGTCCGGCGTCCGCGAGCGCGGCCCGAACCGCCGCCTCGGCACCGACGGCGTCGGGGTGCGGGGCGACCGGGTGGTGGGCGTCGGTGGTGAAGCCGTACCCGAGGATCCGGCCGCGCGAGGGCGCGCCGCGCTCCCGCGCCGCGTCCTCGCGCTCCAGTACGAGGGCGGCCGCGCCCTCGGAGAGCACGAAGCCCGAACGGTCCGCCGCGAACGGCCGCGAGGCGTCGTCCGCCGCGTTCTCGGTGAGCGCGCCCATCGCGGCGAAGCCCGCCGCGACCACGGGCACCACACCGGCGTCCGTACCGACGGCGATCACGATGTCGCAGGCGCCGCCGCGGATCAGGTCGCGGCCCACTCCGATGGCCACCGCGCCGGAGGCGCAGGCGGCGACGACGGTGTGGCCGGGCCCGGTGACGTGGTGCCGGATCGCGATCATCCCGGCGGCCATGTTGATGAGCGAACGGGGGTGCAGATACGGCGATACGGCGTCGGGCCCGCGTTCGGCGAGGCGGCTGTGGGCCGTGCTCATGGTGGCCGCGCCGCCGAGCCCGCAGCCGACGACGATGCCGACCCGGCCGCCGTCCCAGGCGGTGGAGTCCAGACCGGCGTCGGCGATGGCCTGGTCGGCCACGACGAGCGCGTACCGGATGAAGGGGTCGAGGTTCGCGGTGCCGCGGCCGGCGAGCAGTTCGGCGCCGAACGGCGCCACGGTGCGTGCCTGGCGGTCCCCGGCGACCCCCGCCAGGGGGGCGAGCCCCGCGCGGGATTCCCCGCGCAGGACCGCCTCCCAGGTCGAGTCGGTGTCGGTGCCGACCGGCGTGATCATGCCGGTGCCGGTCACGACGATGGCCGGTGCGCTCATGCGGACTTCTCGCCGTCCAGCGCTGTGGTCACGAGCCGGGTCAGCGCGGGGAGGGTCAGCTCGCCGAGGCTGGTCTCCTCGCTGCCGAGGTCGGCGCCCGTCTCCTCCTTGATGCGGATGACCAGCTCGGCGATGGCGAGCGAGTCGAGGTCGAGGGCGGCGAGGGTGGACTCGTCGGTCAGGCTGTCGGCGTCGGCCTCCAGGTCCTCGACGACGATCCGGGTCAGGGTGGCGTGCAGGGACGCGGTCATGGTGTTCCTCCGTCGGGCGCGGGGTGGGTGAGGGGTGGTGCGTGGTGCGTGGGGGGGGGGGGGGGGGGGGGGGGGGGGGGGGGGGGGGGGGGGGGGGGGGGGGGGGGGGGGGGGGGGGGGGGGGGGGGGGGGGGGGGGGGGGGGGGGGGGGGGGCCCCTCCCCCGGCGGAGTTCGACGATGGAAATTTCCACCCCTACCCCCACCCCCACCTCCACTCCCCCGCCCCGTCCCCGCCCCGCTCCCCCGAGTCATCCCCCGAGTTCGTCCAGGGCCGTG
>NZ_MSJP01000116.1 GCF_014596525.1 Streptomyces sp. CBMA291 | reverse complement strand
CAGGACCCGCGCTCGGCTCGTGGCGGTTCCGTGTACCTCGGCTACGACCGGCAGAACTCCGGCCGGCTCATGGTCCAGTCGCTGGGCGCGGTCGCCGACTTCCCGGTCGCCGATGTCGGCGACCGGCGCGCCGGGCTCGCGCGGGCCTCCCCTGCCGGGCTCGCGCGGGTCCTCCGTACCGTCTGCGCCGTGGCCGGGCGGCGCGGGCCCGGGGTCAGCGGTGGCCCGGTACCGGGAGGGTGCGGGTGCAGCCGTCCGGGGCGGCGTCGGGTGCGCCGTTGGCCTGGAGCGCGGCGCTCACCAGGGTGGCGAGCAGGTCGATGTCCGAGCCCATGTCCAGCCGGACCGTCACCCAGCCGGAGCCGGCGCGGAGCCGTACCGCGCTGGAGCCCAGGAGCGCCGGGCGCAGTTTCGCGACCATGGCCCGGGTGAGATGCACGTCGGCCTCGTGCTCTCCGTGGAAGTGGACGATCTCCTCCGTCGCGGTCCCCAGTCCTAGCTCGGCGCCGCAATGGGCGCGGCCGGGGGTCAGCGAGGGCCAGCTCATCAGACGTTCACTGGCATGCCTGGCCGTGTTCATACCGAGGAGAGTGACGCCCCCCGGAGCCGTGCACAAGCGTCCTGCCGGAAGAATCCCGCTCGGGCGTGAAATCCACCGTGGCGGCCGACGGGGTGACCGTGTGTCACGGCGCTCCGTGGACGGCCGGTGACGTGCTGTCACGCGCGGGCGGGGCGCGGGAGGAGGTCGCGCGCGGTGGTTGTGCGGCGGGGTCCCGATCTGGTCGAGTGACCCCAGAGGCTACTGATCGGTAGGCCCTTGGTGCTCCCCGGGGGGACAGTTCATGACGACCGGATTCTTCAGCTCCGTCGACGAGGTCGCCGAGCGGCTCGCGGCCACCGGCTATCTGGCGTCGCCCGCCGTCGCCACCACCGTGTTCCTCGCCGACCGGCTCGGCAAGCCCCTGCTCGTCGAGGGGCCCGCCGGGGTGGGCAAGACGGAGCTGGCGAAGGCCGTCGCGGAGGTGGCGAAGGCCCGGCTCGTCCGGCTCCAGTGCTACGAGGGCGTCGACGAGTCCCGCGCGCTGTACGAGTGGAACCACGCCAAGCAGCTGCTGCGGATCACCGCGGGGCGGGGCGAGTCCTGGGACGAGACGCGCACGGACGTCTTCGGCGAGGAGTTCCTGCTGCCCCGGCCGCTGCTCACCGCGATCCGTTCGCAGGGGCCGACCGTGCTTCTCGTCGACGAGACGGACAAGGCCGACGTGGAAGTGGAGGGGCTGCTCCTTGAGGTCCTGAGCGACTTCCAGATCACGGTGCCGGAGCTGGGCACGATCCGGGCGGTGCGGCGGCCGTTCACGGTGCTCACCTCGAACGCGAGCCGGGAGCTGTCCGAAGCCCTGCGCAGGCGCTGTCTGTTCCTGCACATCGGTTTTCCCGAGGAGGAGCTGGAACGCCGGATCATCACCCTCAAGGTACCCGGTCTCGACACCGCGCTCGTCGCCTCCGTGGTGCGGGTCGTGGGGGCGCTGCGGGCGATGGACCTGCGCAAGGCGCCGTCCGTGTCGGAGACGGTCGACTGGGCCAGGACCCTGCTCGCGCTCGGCGCGGACCGGCTGGAGGAGACGGTCGTACGGGAG
Source organism: Streptomyces sp. CBMA291 (assembly GCF_014596525.1). Classification (GTDB taxonomy): domain Bacteria; phylum Actinomycetota; class Actinomycetes; order Streptomycetales; family Streptomycetaceae; genus Streptomyces. The sequence continues at coordinate 3,334 of NZ_MSJP01000116.1, read as the reverse complement.
ACCTTGGGGGTCCTGCTCAAGCACCGGGAGGACATCGCGAAGGCGGCGGCCAAGCTCGACCTGGACGCGGTGTGAGCACGGCGGACCGGCTCGCCGGGTTCACGGCGGCGCTGCGGGCGCACGGCTTCGGGATCGGGACGGGCGAGACCGTGGACGCCGGGTACGCGCTCGAAGCTGTCGGTTTCACGGACCGGGAGCGGGTGCGGGAGGCGCTGGCGGCGACCCTGCTCCACCAGGAGCGGCAGCGAAGGGTGTTCGATCAGGTCTTCGAGCTGTACTTTCCGCTCGGCCGCACCCCGGAGGCGGAGCCGTACGCGGACACGGCGGCGGATCTCGCCGCCCTGCGGGAGCGTCTCGCCGACGCCCTGGCCGCCGCTGACGCGGGGGCGCTCGACCGGCTCGCGGCGGAGGCGGTGGGCGGGTTCGGGGGCTTCGGCGGGTTCGGCGGGGTCGGCTCCGTCGCGGGCTCGGACGGCTGGTCCTCGTACCAGACGCTGTCCCGGGTGCGCCCCGAGACGCTGCTCGTCCGGGTCCGGGAGCGGATCCGGGCGGCTTCCGGCGGGGCGGAGCCCGCGTTCGCCGACCGGCTGCTCGACGACGAGATCCGGCGCCGTGTCGAGTCCTTCCGTGAGCGGGTGCGGACCGAGGCGCGGCGCCGGGTGGCGGAGCGGCGGGGCCCGGAGGAGATCGCGCGCCGGGCGGTGGCGGGGACGGCGGACGGAGTGGACTTCCTGCTCGCCGGGCGGGAGCAGCTGGAGGAGCTGCGGCGGATGGTGCGCCCGCTGGCGCGGAAGCTGGCCACCCGGCTCGCGGCGCGGCGGCGCCGGGCGGCGCGTGGCGAGATCGATCTGCGGCGGACGCTGCGCGGCTCGCTTTCGACCGGGGGCGTGCCGGTGCGGCCGGTGCTGAGGCGGCGGCGCCCCCGGCGGCCCGATCTCGTGCTGCTCTGTGATGTTTCGGGGTCGGTGGCGGGGTTCGCGCAGTTCACGATGGTGCTGGTGCGGGCGCTGCACGACCAGTTCGCCCGGGTGCGGGTGTTCGCCTTCGTCAACCGGGTCGACGAGGTGACGGAGCTCGTCGCGCGGGGCGCGGCGGATCCGGCGGGTCTCGGCGGGCTCATCCTGGCGGAGGCGGAGCTGACCGGCTGGCACGGGCAGAGCGATTACGGGACGGCCCTCGGCGGATTCGTCGACCGGTACGCGGAGGCCATCGGCCCGCGTACGGTCGTCTTCGTCCTCGGGGACGCCCGTACCAACGGCTCCGATCCGGGGCTCGGGGCGCTGCGGCGGATCGCGGACCGGGCCCGCCGGGTCCACTGGCTCAACCCCGAGCAGCCCTCGCTGTGGGGTACGGGCGACTCGGTGGCCCCGGTCTACGCGGAGGTCGTCGAGATGCGCCCGTGCCGCAACGCCCGCCAGCTGGAGGCCCTGATCGGGCGTCTGCTGCCGGTCTGAGGCCAGGGGCGGGGCACCGGGTTGTACGGCGGCGGGGGCCACGAACTAGCGTGACCCCCATGGAACTCCTGGGAGACATCACCGCCGACCGTCCGCTGCTCGTCCTCGCCGTACAGGAGGAGGCGCAGTTCCTGGACACGGACCTGCCGGTGCTGCTGACCGGCATGGGCAAGGTGAACGCGGCGATCGCGCTCGCGAGCGTCCTCGGCCGGGGTCCCCGGCCGTCCGGGATCGTGAACCTGGGGACGGCCGGGGCGCTGCGGCCCGGCTGGACGGGGACCCACGTCGTGGGCACCGTCGTGCAGCACGACCTGGACGGCGAGCGTCTGGCCACCCTGAACGGCGAGCGGTACGGGGCTCCGCTGACGCTGCCGGACGGCGGCGACGTGGTGCTCGCCACCGGTGACGCCTTCGTCTCCGACGAGGTCACGCGGGCGCGGCTCGCCGAGCGGGCTCCCCTGGTCGACATGGAGGGGTACGCGCTCGCGGCGGCGGCCCGTCATGCCGGGGTGCCGCTGCGGATCGTGAAGCACGTCAGCGACGAGGCCGGGGACGGCGCCGCGCGCAGCTGGCGCGAATCGGTCGCCGAGTGCGCGCGGGCCCTCGCCGACTGGGCGGCGGAGAACACCCCGTACCGCTCCTGAGCGGAGCCGTCCGTCACCGGTGCTGGAAGTGGACCTCCGGGTTCTCCGGTACCGGCCCGTCCAGGACCGGGCGGGCGTGTCCGCGCAGGTGCCGGTCGAAGAAGGCGGCGACGTAGGTCCGGGTGAGGGCGACGGCCCGGTCGGCGGGCAGCGGGGGCTGGGGCAGGTCGAAGTGGCGGGCCAGCACGGGCGCGTCGGAGAAGGTGAAGTGCTCCGATCCGGCCATCGTGATCCAGCGCTTCCAGCCGTCGAGCCGGTCCCATGTGCGGTCCCAGCTGGTGTCGGTCCCGCCGGGCAGATGCGTGGCGTCGTGGGTCCCGAGGAGCATGAACGGGCGCCCGTTCAGTCCCTGTGCCGGGAGGTCGTCCCAGAAGGCGCCGTCCATGTCGATCCCGGCGTCGATGCGCGGGTCGCCGACCATCGCGGTCGCCGCGCTCGCGCCGCCGATGGAGTGGCCCGCCATGCCGATCCGGCGCGCGTCGATGACGTCGGCGCCCCGCCAGGCGGGGCGGGGTCCGGTGAGCCGGTCGATGACGTACCGCATGTCGGCGGCGCGGGCGGCCGTCAGCACGGCGGGGTCCACCCCCTGCTCGTCGAGGGCCGTGCAGGCCACGCAGGTGAGGGTGCGGCCGTCGGGCAGGCTGATGCCGTACGACTCGTAGGCGTGGTCCACGGAGGCGACGACGTAGCCGCGGGAGGCGAGGTCCTCCGCGAGATGGGTGAGCGTCCAGCGGGAGGCGCTGAAGCCGGGCGAGAGCAGCACGAGGGGCCGTCGGCCGGGCGCGGGCCTTGCGTCGGTCCTGCTGTGGGTACGGGTTCCGGCCAGAAGCTCGCCGGAGACCTCCGGCCAGAACTGTTCGGTCGCCAGACGGGCCTCCTCTCCGGTCGCGTACCGGGCGGGGCGCCCGTCGCCGGAGCGGGCGGCCGGGTAGTGGACGGTGACCATGAGCGCCCGTCCGTCGGCGGAGGGGACCCATGGGTCGGTGCGGGAGTGGTCGACCATCGGCAGGATCGTGCTGCCGACGGCGTACGGACCGGTGGGCGCGGGCAGCACGGCGGGCCGGACCGTCCGCGCGGCGGCGGCGGGCGCCGAGGGGCCGGGGACGGCCGCGGTGGCTCGGCAGGATCGTGCTGCCGACGGCGTACGGACCGGTGGGCGCGGGCAGCACGGCGGGCCGGACCGTCCGCGCGGCGGCGGCGGGCGCCGAGGGGCCGGGGACGGCCGCGGTGGCGACC
>NZ_MSJP01000115.1 GCF_014596525.1 Streptomyces sp. CBMA291 | reverse complement strand
AGTAGACGACTGGGTTGATAGGCCGGATGTGGAAGCCCAGTAATGGGTGGAGCTGACCGGTACTAATAGGCCGAGGGCTTGTCCTCAGTTGCTCGCGTCCACTGTGTTAGTTCTGAAGTAACGAACACGCCCCCCTTGTTGTGGGTGGTGCGGCGGTTCATATCTTCATAGTGTTTCGGTGGTCATAGCGTTAGGGAAACGCCCGGTTACATTCCGAACCCGGAAGCTAAGCCTTTCAGCGCCGATGGTACTGCAGGGGGGACCCTGTGGGAGAGTAGGACGCCGCCGAACAATCATTGTGGGAAAGCCCCGCACCTTCTGGTGCGGGGCTTTCCTGCGTTTAAGGACCTTTTAAGACCGCGTCAGTCGGCCGGTTTCACCAGCTGGGTGTCGTACGCCAGGATCACCGCCTGGACGCGGTCCCTCGCCTTCGTCTTCGCCAGGATTCGGCCCACGTGCGTTTTCACCGTGGATTCCGCGAGGTGGAGGCGGGTGGAGATCTCCGTGTTCGTCCAGCCCCGGCCGATGACCGTAAGGACTTCCAGCTCGCGTTCCGTGAGAGACGACAGGCGTGGGTCCTCCCGGGGATCGGGGACCGGGACGGACGGTGACGTCGGGAGATGGTGGACGTAGGTGTCCAGGAGGCGGCGGGTGAGACTCGGGGCCACGACCGCGTCGCCCGCCGCGACCGCGCGGATGCCCGCGAGCAGCTCCTCGGGCTGGGCGTCCTTCACCAGGAAGCCGCTCGCGCCGGCACGGAGACCGTCGTACGCGTACTCGTCCAGGTCGAAGGTCGTGATGATGAGGACGCGGGTACGGGCGCCCGTAGCGATGATCCGGCGGGTGGCCTCGATGCCGTCGAGGCCCGGCATCCGGACGTCCATGAGGACCACGTCAGGGTGGAGGGCGGAGACCTGGCGGACGGCCTCGGTGCCGTTCGCGGCCTCGCCGACGACCGCCAGGTCGTCCTGGCTCTCCAGGAGCATGCGGAAACCGAAGCGCTGCATCGGCTGGTCGTCGGCGATGAGGACGGTCGTCACGAGCGGGGATCCTCCGGGGCGGCGGGAAGGTGGAGCCGTACCCGCCAGCCCGTGCCGGCCGGCAGGGGGCCGGAGTCGAGTGTGCCGTCGTAGAGGGCCGCGCGCTCGCGCATTCCGGTGAGACCCTGCCCCTGACCGGGAAGCCCTGACGGGGTACCCGTATCGGTGACGCTGGTCAGGAGCCCGTCCGGGGTGCGGGAGAGAAGGACGGTGGCCGTCGCGCCGGGGCCCGCGTGCTTCAGGGTGTTGGTCAGGGACTCCTGCACCACGCGGTAGACGGTGAGTTGGGCGCCCGGCGGCAGGGCGGGAAGCGGGTCGGGCAGCTCAGCCGTGACCGGCAGGCCCGCCTTCCGTACGCCCTCCAGCAGGGCGGGGAGGTCGGCCAGGGTCGGCTGAGGGGTACGGGTGGGCCCCGCGGTGTCGTCGTCCGTGTCGTCGGGGGTGGAGAGGACGTCCAGGAGGCGGCGGAGTTCGTCGAGGGCCTGGCGGCTCGTCGTACCGATGGCGTCCAGGGCCTGGGCGGCGCGCTCGGGACTGCGGGCGGCCGCGTACCGGCCGCCGTCCGCGAGGCCCGTGATGACCGCCAGGTTGTGGCCGATGATGTCGTGCATCTCCCGGGCGATACGGGCCCGTTCGGCGGCGGCCGCGAGACGTACCTCCTGGTCGCGTTCCACCTCCAGACGGCGGGCCCGGTCGACGAGGCCCGCCGTACGGTCGCGGCGGGAGCGGACCGTGATGCCGGCCAGGGTGACGAGGACGGCCGCCCACAGCATGGGGAGGACATGAAGGTCCCAGCGGGCGCCGTCGAAACGGACCGCGCCCGTCACGAGAGGGACCGCGAGGAGCCCGAAAGCCCAGGCGAGGCGGCGCGGCGGGCGGCTCAGGACGATCTGGAACAGAGGAAGCAGCTGGAGGAAACCGGCCTGGAGGAAAGCGCCCGAGGCCTCGCTGACGAGCGCCGGGACGGCCATCACGGCGAGGACCGTGGTGGGCCGACGGCGGCGGGCGAGGAGGGGAAGGGCGAGCGCGAGGCTGAGGGTGACGATCAGGACCGGGGGAAGGGTCGGGTCGCGGGCCTCGGTCCGCCAGCCGGCCGAGGCGTCCACCAGGGCGGCGCAGGTCAGGACGGACGTGAGGGTGCCGTCCCAGAGCCAGGGGCGGGCCGCGTCGGCCGACCGTATCCGGGTGATGAGCCGGTCCGCGTACCGGCTGGGGGCCGTGGTCTGGGTCGTCACCCGGCCATCATCCTCATACGTCCCGGCGGCGGAGCAAGAGCGCGGGTACCGCGAGTGCGGCGACCGCCCACAGGGCGAGGGCCAGCAGGGCGGCTCCCGCTGCGGGGGCGTCCGGGAGCGGGGTCGCGGAGCCGAGGACGGCGGCGGACCGGGCGGGGAAGTACCGCAGGGCGGTGTCGACGGCCTCGTACGGGATCATCCCGGCGACCTGGGGGAGGACGAGGACGCCACCGATGAACGCGCCGAGCGCGCCGGGGACCGAGCGGAGGGCGGCGCCGAGGCCGAGGGCGATCAGGGAGAGCAGGGTCTGGCCGGTGGCGTTGCCGAGGAGGGCGGTGAGGACGCCGTCGTCGGCGAGGGAGGCGGCCTGGTCGGTGTCGTCGAGGAAGAGCTGGGCGGCGAGGAACGTGAGCGTGTTGGTGAGGAGGGAGAGGACGAGGACGGTGGCGCCGAGGGCGGTGGCCTTCGCCCACAGGACCGGCAGGCGGCGGGGGACGGCGGTGAAGGTGGCGCGGGCGAGGCCGGTGGCGTACTCGCCCGCGGTGACGAGGATGCCGAGGACGGCGAGGCAGACGCCGCTGAGCTGGGAGCCGTAGAGGGTGAGGACGACGGTGTCGACGTCGGAGTCGCCGCCGTCGGAGGTGTAGGTGGTGCCCATGAGGAGGCCGACGCCGAGGACGAGGACGGTGGCGCAGAGGAGGGTGATCCAGGTGGAGCGGAGCGTCCACAGCTTGTGCCACTCGGCGCGCAGGACACGGGCGGGGGTGAGCCGGACGGCGGGTGCGAGTGCGGGTGTGGGGGTGGCGGGTGTGGCGGTCATGCCGGGGCTCCCTGGTAGGTGACGGAGTCGTGGGTGAGGTCCATGAACGCCTGCTCAAGGGAGGCGGTTTCGGGGGTCAGGGCGTGGAGTTCGACGGCGTGGGCGGCGGCGATACGGCCGATGGAGGGGGCGTCGACGCCGGTGATCCGGAGGGTTTCGGGGCCTTCGGCGGTGGTGTGGGCCGGGGGCGGCAGGAGGGTGCGGAGGCGGTCGGCCTCGGGCGTGACGACGAGGACGGAGGCGGTGCCCGCGTCGCGTACGAGGTCGGCGACGGTGGTGTCGGCGAGGAGGCGGCCCCGGCCGATGACGATCAGATGGTCGGCGGTGAGGGCCATTTCGGCCATCAGATGGGAGGAGACGAGGACCGTACGGCCTTCGGCGGCGAGGGAGGTGAGGAGGGTGCGGATCCAGCGGACGCCCTCGGGGTCGAGGCCGTTGACGGGTTCGTCGAGGACGACGGTGGCGGGGTCGCCGAGGAGGGCGGCGGCGATGCCGAGGCGCTGGCCCATGCCGAGGGAGAAGCCCTTGACGCGGCGGTCGGCGACGTCGGCGAGACCGGTGACGCCGAGGACGTGCTCGACGCGGGAGCGCGGGATGCCGTGGGTGTGGGCGAGGGCCATGAGGTGGTGGAAGGCGGTGCGTCCCGGGTGGCAGGAGCGGGCTTCGAGGAGGGCGCCGACCTGGGTGAGGGGGGCCGGATGGCCGGAGTAGGGACGGCCGTTGACGGTGGCGGTGCCGTGGGTGGGGGCGTCGAGGCCGAGAAGCATGCGCAGGGTGGTGGACTTGCCCGCGCCGTTGGGGCCGAGGAAGCCGGTGACGGTGCCGGGGCGGACGGTGAAGGAGAGGTCCCGGACGACGGTCCGGGAGCCGTACCGCTTGGTGAGTCGCTCTGCTCGGATCATGTCTTCGACGCTACGGAGCGGGGGCGGGCCGGGCGTCCGACCGGGGTCGGCGGCCGGGCGTGGGGTGTCGTACCGGGGTATGACGGCGAAGGGGTGAACAGGGGGTTCCCTGGGGGCGAGGGTTCCCGGGGGTGGGGTGGGCGCGGGCGGAATTCCCTTGTGGGCGGGGCCGGGGCGGGTGAGGATTCCGGACATGAATCCTGAGAGCCGTACCGCCCGAACCTCCCGTACCGTCCGAACCGTGCGTGCCGTCCGTGCCGACGAGTGGGAGAAGGCGCGTGAGCTGCGGCTCGCGGCGCTTCGGGACCCGGTGGCGCACCTGGCGTACCTCGACACGTACGAGGCGGCGGTCGAGCGGCCGGATTCCGTCTGGCGGGAGAACACCGCGCGGGCGGCGGAGAGCGGCGAGGGGAAGATCCGGCAGTTCGTGGCCGAGGAGTCCGACGGGCGCTGGGTCGGCGCGGTGACGGTTCTGCTGGAACTGGCGGGGCAGGAGCTGCCGTTCGGGGCGTCGCCGGAGACCGCGCAGACGCATCTCGTGGGGGTGTACGTGCGTCCCGAGGCGCGGGGTTCGGGGGTGATCGACGAGCTGTTCCGGACGGCCCTTGAGTGGTCCTGGGCGCACCCGGAGCGGGTCGAGCGGGTGCGGTTGTACGTGCACGGGGAGAACGGGCGGGCCGCCGCCTTCTACCGGCGTTTCGGGTTCGTTCCCTCGGGGGCGCGGGTGCCGGTGCCGGGGCACACCACGGCGATGGAGGTGGAGTACGAGATGCGGCGGGGTGGCGGGGGCGGGGCGGTCAGTGGCTGAGGGTGGTTTCCGGCCAGCGGGCGCGGGCCTGTTCGCGGGAGCGGAGCAGGGCCAGGGTGGGGAGGCCCTGTTCGTGGCCGGACGCGAGGAGTTCGGGGAGCTGGGGGAGCGGGGCCACGGCGGCGATGTCGTCGAGGACGAGTGTCAGCGGCGGGTCGAGCCGGCCGGCGGGTGAGCGGGCGGCCATGCGGCGCCCCAGCTCGACGACGTGTGCGGCGAGGGCGGTGAGGAGCGGCATTCCGCCGGGGCGGGTGCGGGGATCCTCGATGGGTTCCCCGACCACGTAGAGGGTGCCTCCCTCGGGGATGAACGATGTCAGGGACAGCGAGTCCGCCCGGTGGGCCGTGTAGGCGTTCCTGATGTGGACCGAGGAGAGCGCGGCGAGCGCGCGGGCCGTCAGCTGCTGGGCGAGGCGGCGGCTTTCGGGGTGGGCGGTGAGGGCGGCTTCGAGGAGTCCCGCGTGGCCCGAGGCGGCCTTGGGGTGGCTGCGGAGGATCCGTACCGGCTCGTGGGCGCCCGTGCCCTGGGCCCAGCGGTGGACCTGGCGGAAGGGGCGTCCGTCGACGGCGGCGGCGTGCAGCCAGCAGCGCAGGAGCGTTTCCGCGGTTTCGGCGGTGGCCGCGTCCAGGCGGGCGTGCGGGCGTACGGGGGCGAGCAGGGCGACGGCCCGCTGCTGGGCCACGGCCGGGTCCTCGCAGTGCTCCGAGGGCGACCAGTGGAGTCGGGCCGGGGTGTCGCACAGGTGGCCGGGATCGTGGACGAGGACCGGGCCGAGCTTGGCGCGGGCGTCCTTGGTCGTGGACCAGAGAGCGGGGTCGGAGGTGACGACCAGGGCCGCGCCTTCCGCGTCCAGGACCGCCTGGACGGCGGCGGGGTGGCGGGCTTCCGGGGGGCCGTAGAGCGTGCGGGCGGGGAGAGCGGCGGGGGTGGCCGGGGGGCTTGGGGAGGGGAGCGGGATCGGGAGCGAGGGTGTGGGTGCCGGTGTCGGGGGCGGTGTCGGTGTCGCTTCCGGTGTCGGGGTGGGGCCTGGTGTCGAGTGCGGGGCCGGTGCCGAGTGCGGGGCCGGTGTCGGGGTGGCCCCTAGGGGGGTGGGGTGGTCGGGGCTTGGCTCCGGGGTTTCCCGTACGGGGGGCGGGGTGGTGCCCAGGGGGTGGCGGGGGTCCCGTACGGGGTGTCCCAGGATGGCCTCGGGGGAGCCATGGGGTGCCTTCGGGGACTTCCGTAGGGGATCGGCGGGTTCGGGGGCCGGGGTCCGGGCGGGGTTCCTGGTGGGGTGGGGGGCGTACGCGCCCTGCTTGCGGCTGGCGCGGACGGCTCGCCAGCGGGCCAGGGTGCCCAGGGCGAAGACGGCGAGGACGAGGAGGATCATCGCCTCGCCGATCAGCAGGCCCCAGAACAGGCCGTATCCGGAGAGCTGTTCGGGTGGGGTGGTCGGCCAGGCCGCCGGGAGGTCGGTGGGGGCGGTGGCCAGGGAGCGCAGGGCCGAGGGGGTGCCGGTGAAGCCGAGCCCGTCCGGCCAGGCGCCGTGGGAGAAGAGCCCGGCGAGACCGGTCGCCGTCCAGACGAGGACGGTGAGTCCGAGGAGGAGGCCGAACAGGCTGAGCAGCAGCCCGTCGGAGACGCCTCCTCCCTTCCGTACCGGTTCCATCTACGCCACCGTCGACTGGGACGTGCCGTTCATCTGCCGTTCGATGAGGAGGGCGCGCTGTTCGGTCTCCCACTCCAGTTCCGCGTCGGTGGCCGAGGACTCGGTCATCGCGCGGTCGGTGTAGACGAGGGGGCGTTCGCGTTCGGTGATGAGGTGTTTGACCACCTGGACGTTGCCGTTGACGTCCCAGACCGCGATGCCGGGGGTGAGGGTCGGGATGATCTCGACGGCCCAGCGGGGCAGGCCGAGGACCCGGCCGGTATTGCGTGCCTCGTCGGCCTTCTGGGCGTAGACGGTGCGGGTGGAGGCCATCTTGAGGATGGCGGCGGCTTCCTTCGCGGCGGCGCCGTCGACGACGTCGGAGAGGTGGTGGACGACGGCGACGAAGCTCAGGCCGAGGCGGCGGCCGAACTTCAGCAGGCGCTGGAACAGCTGGGCCACGAAGGGGCTGTTGATGATGTGCCAGGCCTCCTCGACGAGGAAGATGCGCTTCTTCCGGTCGGGGCGGATCCAGGTGTGTTCCAGCCAGACGCCGACGATCGCCATGAGGATCGGCATGGCGATGGAGTTGCGGTCGATGTGGGAGAGGTCGAAGACGATCAGGGGGGCGTCGAGGTCGATGCCGACGGTGGTGGGGCCGTCGAACATGCCTCTGAGGTCGCCGTCGACGAGCCGGTCCAGGACGAGGGCGACGTCGAGGCCCCAGGCGCGTACATCGTCTATGTCGACGTTCATCGCCTCGGCCGATTCGGCCTCGGGGTGGCGGAGGCGTTCGACGATGTCGGTGAGGATCGGCTGGCGGTCGACGGCGTGTTCGGTGACGTGGGCGTGGGCGACCTTGAGGGCGAAGCCGGAGCGTTCGTCGAGGCCGTGGCCCATCGCCACCTCGATGATGGTGCGGAGCAGGGCGAGCTGGCCGGTGGTGGTGATCGACGGGTCGAGCGGGTTGAGGCGGATGCCGGAGTCGTTGGCGACCATCGGGTCCAGTCGGATGGGGGTTATCCCCAGCTCCTGGGCGATGAGGTTCCACTCGCCGACGCCGTCCTCGCCCTGGGCGTCGAGGACGACGACCTGCCGGTCGCGGAAGCGGAGCTGGCGCAGGACGTACGTCTTCTCGAGGGCGGACTTGCCGTTGCCGGACTCGCCGAGGACCAGCCAGTGGGGGGCGGGGAGCTGCTGGCCGTACAGCTGGAAGGGGTCGTAGATGTAGCCCTTGCCGCTGTAGACCTCGCGGCCGATGATGACGCCGGAGTCGCCGAGACCGGGGGCGGCGGTCGGCAGATAGACGGCCTGGGCCTGCCCGGTGGAGGTGCGCACGGGCAGGCGGGTCGTCTCCACCTTGCCGAAGAGGAAGCCGGTGAAGGCCTCGGTGAGGACGGACAGCGGATCACGCATCGGTCGGAGTCCCTTCGGCCCCTGGGGCCTGTCTCTCGGATCATGCCGGGCTCACGGCGTCTGGCCTGCCCCGGAGCACAGGTCCTAGCGGCGGATACCGGTCGCGAACGGCAGGGTGTTCACAAAGGCCCGGTGGTGCTCGCGGTCGCACCACTCCAGCTTGAGGTAGGACTTGCCGGCGGAGGCCCTGATCGTGCGCTTGTCCCGGGCGAGGGCTTCGGGTGAACGCGACGACACCGTGATGTACCCGACGAGGTTGACTCCGGCAGCGCCGCTGGCGAGATCTTCACCCCGCTGGTCGAGTCGGCCGTGGGCGGCGATGTCGCGGGGGTCGACCGTGCGGTTCATCTTGGCGGCGCGGCTGGCGTCGGCCTCGTCGTTGGTCTTCTCGGTGAGCATCCGCTCGATGGCGACCTCGGTGGGCTCCAGGTCCATGGTGACGGCGACCGTGCGGATGACGTCGGGGGTGTGGACGAGGAGCGGGGCGAGGAAGTTGACGCCGACGGGGGTCATCGGCCACTCCTTGACCCAGGCGGTGGCGTGGCACCAGGGGGCGCGGGTGGAGGACTCGCGGGTCTTGGCCTGGAGGTAGGTGGGTTCCATCGCGTCGAGTTCGGCGGGCCAGGCGTTGCGCTTGGTCATGGCCTGGATGTGGTCGATGGGGTGGTCGGGGTCGTACATGGAGTGCACGAGGGAGGCGAGGCGGGACTGGCCGAGGGGCTGGCGGACGCGGATGTCGGCCTCGGCGAGGCGGGCGCAGATGTCGGTGAGTTCGCGGGCCATGACGACGGCGAGTCCGCCGTCGCGGTCGAGCTTGCGGGCGCCGGAGGCGTGCCGGGCGGCGCGGGCCATGGCGTTGGCCTCGGCGGCGAGTTCGCGGGTGTAGTGCATGCAGGCGACGAGATAGGCGCGGTGCTGCTCGCTGGAGGTGGAGACCATGGACTGGAGCTGGTCGTAGGACTCCTGGAGCCAGGCGGGGGCGCCCGGGTCGCCGCGCTGGCCGACGTCCTTGGCGTGGGCGTCGGGGTCGGCGGGGAGGGTGCGGGCGAGCATCTGGAGGCGGGTGACGAAGCCGTCGCCGTTGGCGACGTGCTTGAGGAGGGTGCCGAAGCGGTCGACGAGGGCTTCCTGGTCCTCGCTGTCGCGCAGTCCGACGCCGGGGCCCTCGATCTCGATGGCGGCGGTGACGGTGCGGCGGTCGGCGTGCAGGAGGACGGCGATCTCGTCGGGGCCGAAGGGGGCGGCGAGCCAGCCGATGCGGCCGATGCCGGGCGGGGGGCCGATCTCGACCTCGCGTCCGTCGGCGCGGGTGCCGGCTTCGACGGTGGTGGAGCGGTAGGCGGTGCCGCGTTTGAGCATGCGCTTGTAGCTGCGGTTGATCTCGAACCACTTGTAGAACGTGCGGTGCCGGTACGGGAGGTACACGGCGGCGATGGCGAGCATGGGGAGGCCCGCGAGAAGCGCGATCCGCAGGGGGAGGAGGGGGACGAGGAGTCCGCTCATCATGCCGAGGAAGGCGCCGACGATGATCAGGGCGATCTCGCCGGTCTCGCGGTTCTTGCCGACGATCGCGTTCGGCCGGGCGCGGCCGACGAGGTACGTGCGGCGGGGCGCGACCGGTTGGGACTGGGTCGTCAACGCCCTCCACCTCCAGAGTTCTTGCGGTTGCTGTGCGGGGTGTTCGTGGTGGGGCTGCTGCTACGGGGCGGGGGTGTGGCGCTCGTACCGCCTCCGGTGCCTCCGCCGCGGCTGCTGTGGGCGGCCATGCCGCCGGAGACCGGGTTGGCGGGGCGGGGCGGCTGGGAGGCTCCGCCGCCGCCGTCGCCTCGGGAGCTGTGGGTCTTGATGCCCTGGGAGACGAGGGAGGCGGGGGAGGAGATGACGGCTGCCGCGGTGTTCTCGCCGGCGCGGTGCAGGCGGTTGTTGCGGGAGGCGGCGATCTCGTCGCCGAAGCCGGGGACGAAGCGGTAGATCATCGCGGAGGAGAAGATCGCGAGGAGGATGATCGCGAGGCCGGAGACGACGGCGGAGAACGAGTCGGGGCCGGTGCCGGAGGCGAGCGCGCCGGCGAGACCGAGCACGATGACGATGATCGGCTTGACCAGGATGACGGCGATCATGATGCCGGCCCAGCGGCGGACGTGGCCCCACATGTTCTTGTCGACGAGACCCGAGTAGACGACGACGCCGAGGAGGGCGCCGACGTACAGCAGGACGGCGCGGAGGAAGAGTTCGAGGTAGAGGACGCCTGCGGCGAGGACGGTCACCAGGGAGACGATGATCAGCATGATGGGGCCGCCGCCGATGCTGTCCCCCTTCTGGAGGGCTTCCTTGAAGCTGCCGAAGAAGACGTCGGTCTGCTGGCCGGTGCCGGAGGCGATGACCTCGGTGATGGCGTCGGTTGCGTTCACCACGGTGTAGAGGATCAGCGGGGTGAAGGCGGAGGCGAGGACCGTCAGCCAGAGGAACCCGATGGCCTCGGAGAGCGCGGTGGCGAGGGGGACGCCGCGGATGGCGCGCTTGGCTACGGCGAGCAGCCAGATGAGGAGGGTGAGGAAGGTGGCGGCGGCGAAGACGATGGCGTAGCGGCCGAGGAACTGAAGGTTGGTGAAGTCTACGTCGGCGGTTTCTTTTACGGCTTTGGAGAGGTAGTCGATGGTGGCTACGGCGGCGTCCGCGCAGCCGCGGGCGAGGGAGGAGAGGGGGTCGAGGGTGGCGCTGGGGTCGGTGAGGGGTGCCTTGTCGGCTCCGCCGGGCCTGCCACGCTCGCACAGGTCCCTCGCCTGTCCCACGATGAGGCTGCAGTCGCTGTTGGTGGGAGTCGGGGACGGTGTGGTTCCCGGCGGGGTCGGGCTGGGCGCCGCCTGGGCGTACGAGGAGAAAAGGAAGGGCGCGGCGAGGAACGCGGCGGTGAGCGTGGCCGTGGCACGGCCCGCGAGGCTGCGGTTAACGGGCATAGGTGAAGCCTCCGTATCCCTCGACGGCTTCGGCGATCTCGTCGGCGACGGACGCCCTGTTGTCCCCGCTGACCGGGGTGGGGCCCTCGGTCTGGCTGGACGAGCTGACGCGCCAGTCGCCCCCGACCCAGGTGAGTTTCTGCGTGAGCGTGAACCAGGTGGACGTGACGGGCTTGGTCGAACCGGCGCCCGCCAGGCCGACCAGTCCGGTGCACCAGACCTCGACCGTCGCGGAAGTGTCGGTGTAGTCACGGACCTTGGCTCCGACCGGGATGGTGCGGGAGACGAAGGTGAGGCCGGACGGCGCGTTGCCGTTGGCGTCGAGTCCGATGGCGGCGAGGAAGTCACCGGTGTAGGAGTCGTCGAGCCGCTTCAGCAGGGACTCGGCGACGGCGGGGTCGTGGGTGGCGCGCACGATGTCCGCCCGGGGGCCGTCCTGGAACATCTCCGCCGACCCCAGCGCCACCGCGTAGTTCGTCGCCGCGCTCTGGGCGCCTTGGGGGGTGTGGGGGTGGCCGGTGGGGATTCGGCCGTTTTCGGCGGGGACGGGGCGGACGCCGGTGGGGGCGGTGGGGGCGGTGCGGGACTTCGCGGTCCCGGCGGGGCCCGTCGTGTCGGTGCGCTCGCCTCCGCCGCGGTTGGCGAAGGCGATGGCGGCCACGAGGAGGACCACCACGCCCACGACGGTGAGGAGGGAGCGGGAACCGCGGACGGGGCGGCGGGCGCCGCCGTAGACGCCGCTGTTGCCCTCGGGCAGGCGGGTCCGGGTCTGGCCCGAGCCGCCCACGCCGCCGAAGCTGTCGTGCTCGTCACCGGGACTCATGCCGGGTGCGCCCCCTCACTGGTTCGCGGTACGGGCAGTGCTGCAACATGACTGGGCATCAGGGAACGCATTCTCGGGAGGGCGGTGTCCGACGGGTATCAGACGGCCATTCCGTACACGATGGTGAAAAGCGTTCCCAGGGAGCCGATGATGAAGACTCCGGTCAGGCCGGCGACGATCAGGCCCTTGCCCTGTTCCGCGCTGAACGTGTCGCGGAGAGCGGTCGCGCCGATGCGCTGTTTGGCCGCTCCCCAGATGGCGATGCCGAGGCAGAGCAGGATGGCCACGGCCATCACGACCTCGATCATCACCTTGGCTTCGTTGCCCAGGCTTCCGAAAGGTCCCCAGTTGGGGGCGATTCCACCGATGATGGTGGTGATGTCGCCCTTTTCAGCCGCCAGGTACATGTAACTCACCGCCCCTGTGGGGTAGTTGTCTCACCCCTGCCGGACGGCATGGGTCGTCGCCCTATCTTCGCTGATGAAACCGCTCGCGTGTGACGGCTTGACGGCTCTCTTTACCCGATCCCCGCGCGTCTGTCCGACTTGACCGTCTTGACCTGCGGTGGTGTGGCCGGTTTCCATGCGAGGAAGCGTATGGTCACTCTATGTATCACGGAGGGTGACTCCGGGCAATGATTGTCGTTGTTGCACTCTTGGGGCGGCGTCGGGACCGGGGGGAACGGAGGCCGCGCAAACGGCCCGCAGGGGCCCCTCACGGCCTAGACTGTGTCCCCGGGGCGTACTGGCATGGGCCGAGGGGTGGTTGACGGTGCGTAGGGCCGGCAAGGCGTGGCTGGTGGCCGGTGGGGCCTTCGGGGTCTGTCTCGGCTTCATCGCTCTGCTCGTCGTCGGTACGTACTCGGCGGCGGCCGGGATCGCGGGCGGCGCGGGCGGTGTGGCCAACGGCACGGTGGCCCTGGCGAAGGGGGCGGTGCCGGCGGCCTATCAGCCCCTGGTCCAGCGGTGGGGGAACCTCTGCCCGGCCATCAACCCGGCGTTGCTCGCGGCGCAGCTGTACCAGGAGAGCGGCTGGAACCCGAGGGCGGTCTCCCCGGCCGACGCCCGGGGCATCGCCCAGTTCATCCCGAGCACCTGGGCCGGGCACGCGGTGGACGGGGACGGGGACGGCGACCGGGACATCTGGGACCCGGCGGACGCGATCCCCTCGGCGGCGACGTACGACTGTCAACTGGCCGGTTACGTCAAGGACGTGCCCGGTGATCCGGCGAGCAACATGCTGGCGGCGTACAACGCGGGCGCGTACCGGGTGATCCGGCACGGCGGGGTGCCGCCGATCAGCGAGACGCAGAACTACGTGCGCGTCATCCAGTCCCTGGCCAAGAGCTTCGCCCGTCCGGTGGGGCGGGTGGATCCGTCGCGGCAGGCGGCGACCGCGATCGACTGGGCGCAGCGCAAGCTCGGTACGCCGTATCTGTGGGGCGGTACGGGAACGGCCGAGCAGGACGGCCGGTTCGACTGTTCGGGGCTGACGCAGGCGGCGTACGAAGAGGTGGGGATCAAGCTGCCGCGGGTGGCCAACGACCAGTACAACGCCGGTCCGCATCCCTCGCGCGAGGAACTCCTCCCGGGGGACCTGGTCTTCTTCTCCGACGACCTCGCCGACTCGCGTGCCATCCGGCATGTCGGCATTTATGTGGGCGGCGGGTTCATGATCGACGCTCCGCGTACCGGGTCGGTGATCCGTTTCGACCGGGTCGACACCGCGGACTACTTCGGTGCGACCCGGGTCACGGCGGAGGGCGCGGCGGCGCTTCCGACCCATCTCCCGGGCGTCTGACCTCGTTTCCCGGGTTGTCCGGATTCATCTCCCGGGCGCCTGAGGGAAGGAGACGGCCCGTCGGATCGTGTCGGACGTGGCCGGAACCGTCCCTCGTGTCCAGGGGCCCTGCTGCGGGGCACCGTCTCTCTTCGGTAACGTCGTGATGATCCACCGGAGAGAGCGGAACGTGCGCCTCGGGCGACTCGTTTCCTGATCCGACCGCTCTGACCACGGGGGTGGGACGAGACACGAGAGCAAGGGGTTCGCGGCAGATGGCTGTACGCGCATCGGACGGTTCGAACCCCGATGTCGGGCTGCTCTACGACATCAACGGGCTGGCCAAGGCGGCTCCGCCGTGGTTCGACCGGGCCGTGGGGTTCGTCGGCGAGTACGGCATTCCGCTGCTCCTCACGCTCGTCGTGCTGTGGTGCTGGTGGACCGTCCGCAGACGGGGCACCCTCACCGACTCCGTCTCCGCCGTCGCCGGTCTGGTCTGGGCGCCGCTCGCCGCCGGGATCGCGCTGCTGGTCAACGTCCCCATCCGGGGCTTCGTCGAGCGCCCCCGTCCCTTCCGGGACCATCAGGGGCTCGAAGTCCTGGTCGGGGGGAAGACCGACTTCTCGTTCGTCAGCGATCACGCGACCCTGGCGATGGCCCTGGCGGTCGGTCTCTTCATCGCCCACCGGGGCTTCGGTCTCGCCGCCATCGGTCTCGCCCTCGCCGAGGGCTTCGCACGGGTCTACATGGGCGTGCACTATCCGACGGATGTGATCGGCGGTTTCGCCCTCGGTACGGCGGTGGCGCTGCTGCTCGCCCCGCTCGCCCTCGGGGTGCTCACCCCGCTGCTCTCCGCCGTGGCCCGCTCGGGGCGGGGTGCCTGGCTGGTCCGGTCCCGCGGGGCGGCGGGCCCCCGGCGAGCGGAGACCGTCGGCCTGCCCGAGCCGAGGCTGTCGGGCGGCCCTACGGAGGAGACCCGCCGCAACGACCTGGCGGCCTGAGCGGAGACGCCGGCGAGGCCGAGTCGGGGGGAAAGGGGCGGGGTGTCTCCAGGGCCCTTACGGGGGCCGTCAGGGCTCCCCTAGGGTGCCTCGGGGCTCGCTGCCGCCGTCGCCGGTTCCGTAACGGGTTCCGCCGCCGCTCCCGTAAGGGTCGTCGCCGTCGCCTTCAGGTGGTCCGCCGCGTCCGTACGGGTGCGGTCCCGGGAGCGTCTGGCCGGGCCGGTCCAGCCGCAGCCGCAGCGTGCCAGCGCGAACGAGCCGCGCTCCGTGATCGTGATGGTGTGGGAAGAGGCAGGCTCGTGCACCCCACCACCGTACTGCGCGTGACGGTACGCCGGGACCGTCGTTATGGGATCAGGTGTCCCCGGACCCGCGGGCTCCGGGGAAGGGGCGGGCCCGGCAAGCAGCGGTGAGGCGTTGGGGGTTGGCAGACCATGGTGGTGCAGCGGTACGGGCGTCCGCACGGTCGGGGGAGCGGGGCGCTCGCCGTCACCGCCGTACTGGTCGGCTCCCTGGTCGGGGCCGGGGTGGTCGCCGGGTGCGCCGCCCCCGAGGCCCCGAGGCGGCCGGTCGATCCCGCGCTCGCGGTCCGCGGTGCGGCCGAGGTGCTCACCCGGGCCGGTTCCGCGAAGGCCAGTACGTCGATGGAGATGGCCTCGGGCGGCACCCGGGTGACCATCAGGGGCGAGGGCGGCTACGACTTCCGGCGCCGTAGCGGCCGGCTGCGGGTGGTGCTGCCGAAGGACCCGGCGGGGACGGACGCGCACCGGCCGATCACCGAACTCCTCACCCCCGGCGCGCTCTACATGAAGAACCGGGGGGCGGGGGTGCCCGCCGACAAGTGGGTCCGGGTCGACACCACCACCCTCGACGACGGGAACCTGGTCACCGGCGGGGCCACCGATCCCGCCGCCGCGGCCGAGCTGCTGCGGGGGGTGCGGGAGGTCGCGTATCTCGGCGAGGTCGATCTCGCAGGGGTGAAAGTCAGCCACTACCGGGGGGTCGCGGACATCGCCCGCGCGGCGGGGAGCGCCTCGCCGTATCTGCGGGGGGCGCTGACGGCGGCGGCGAAGGGGTTCACGGAGGACGCGGTGCCGTTCGACGCGTATCTCGACGGCGAGGGGCGGCTGCGGAAGGTCCGCCATCAGTTCAGTTTCAGCAATCAGGGGCGGACGGTCGCGGTCGCGTCGACGACCCTGCTGTACGGCTTCGGGGTGCCCGTCGAGGTGCGGCTGCCGGATCACCGGGATATCTACGCGGGGAAGATCGAGTCCTGACCTGCGGGGATGCCGTCGGGGCCATCGGCAAAATGGTCCAGACGTGTCATGCGCGTACGGGGGCCGTGTCCCTACCCTGGGAGGGCTGGGAGACGACGCCGGCAGGAAGAGGTGGATGCGCGTGGCCCCGCCCGGTACAGCAATCGTGCCCGTAGACCCCGACTGCGTCGCCCTCGCCGAGATCGAGCTGTGCGGCGAGCTGATCATCGCGGCTTCGGCGGCGGACGGGGAGCGGCTCAGCGACGACCGGATCGACGAGGTGCTGCGGGTGGCGGCGGAGCGGGCCGTGGAGGACCGCTGACGGCACGGCCCCCGCTCACGGGACGAAACCCGCTGACGGTACGGCCCCGCTTCCGCCGGCCGGGGGTGTGCGCGGTTCAGGTGCGCAGCATGCGGCCGATGGCCTTGGTGGCTTCCTCGACCTTGGCGTCGATGCCTTCGCCGCCCTTGGCGGCCGCGTCGGCGACGCAGTGCCGGAGGTGCTCTTCGAGGAGCTGGAGGGCGAAGGACTGGAGCGCCTTCGTCGAGGCCGAGACCTGCGTGAGTATGTCGATGCAGTAGACGTCCTCGTCGACCATGCGCTGGAGGCCGCGGATCTGGCCCTCGATGCGGCGGAGCCGCTTGAGGTGCTCGTCCTTCTGGTGGTGGTAGCCGTGCACGCCCTGCTCGTGGCCGGCCGGTTCGACGGCCCCGACGGCCTCGGGGGTTACCTGGTCCGCCTCGGTGGTCGTCATCGCGTCCTCCGTTGTCCGTTAAAGGGTGTATACCCCTCGTGGGTATATGGTACCGATCCCCGCCGATCCGTGCGGGGGCCCGCTGCACTTCACTGTGCCTGATGGGCGACACTGAGAGACGCCGGTTAGCCGTGGCCGGATGATGCGCCTAGCATCAGCCTGACCGAAACCCAGCACCCCGAGGACCTCACGTGCGATTTCGTCTGACCCCCAGGGAGACGAGCTTCTACGACATGTTCGCCGCGTCCGCGGACAACATCGTCACGGGCTCGAAACTCCTGATGGAACTGCTCGGAGCGGATCCTTCCGCTCGAGCCGAGATCGCGGAGCGGATGCGGGCAGCGGAGCACGCAGGCGACGACGCGACCCATGCCATCTTCCACCAGCTGAAC
Source organism: Streptomyces sp. CBMA291 (assembly GCF_014596525.1). Classification (GTDB taxonomy): domain Bacteria; phylum Actinomycetota; class Actinomycetes; order Streptomycetales; family Streptomycetaceae; genus Streptomyces. Next base: position 174,368 of record NZ_MSJP01000115.1, on the reverse strand, counting down.
TCTTCGTTCATCACTCCGTTCGACCGTGAGGACATCTACACCCTCGCGTCCTCCCTCGACGACATCATGGACTTCATGGAGGAGGCCGTCGACCTGGTCGTCCTCTACAACGTCGAGGAGCTTCCGAAGGGCGTCGAGCAGCAGATCGAGGTCCTCGCGCGGGCGGCGGAGCTGACCGCAGAGGCGATGCCGAACCTGCGGACGATGGCCAATCTCACCGAGTACTGGATCGAGGTCAACCGGCTGGAGAACCAGGCGGACCAGATCCACCGCAAGCTGCTCGCCCATCTCTTCAACGGCAAGTACGACGCCATCGAGGTGCTGAAGCTCAAGCAGATCGTCGATGTGCTGGAAGAGGCGGCCGACGCCTTCGAGCACGTGGCGAACACGGTGGAGACCATCGCGGTCAAGGAGTCCTGAGCTTCGTGGACACCTTCGCCCTGATCGTGACCATCGGTGTCGCGCTCGGCTTCACGTATACGAACGGCTTTCACGACTCCGCCAACGCCATCGCCACCTCGGTGTCGACGCGTGCGCTGACCCCCCGGGCGGCGCTCGCGATGGCCGCGGCGATGAACCTGGCCGGTGCCTTTCTGGGCAGCGGCGTCGCCAAGACGGTCAGCGAGGGGCTGATCGCCACCCCGCACGGCGACAAGGGGATGGGCATCCTCTTCGCCGCTCTCGTCGGCGCGATCATCTGGAACCTGGTCACCTGGTACTTCGGTCTTCCGTCCTCGTCCTCGCACGCCCTCTTCGGCGGCATGGTGGGCGCGGCGCTCGCCGGAGGGACCGAGGTCATCTGGAGCGGGGTGCTCGACAAGGTCGTCATCCCGATGTTCGTCTCCCCGGTGATCGGCCTGGTGGCCGGTTATCTGGTGATGTGCCTGATCATGTGGATGTTCCGCAAGTCCAATCCGCACAAGGCCAAGCGCGGTTTCCGGATCGCGCAGACGGTGTCGGCGGCGGGCATGGCGCTCGGTCACGGTCTCCAGGACGCGCAGAAGACGATGGGCATCGTCGTGATGGCGCTGGTCATCGCCGATGTGCAGGGTGCCGGGGACGACATTCCGGTGTGGGTGAAGATCTCCTGCGCCCTGATGCTCTCGCTCGGTACGTACGCGGGTGGCTGGCGGATCATGCGGACGCTCGGCCGGAAGATCATCGAGCTGGACCCGCCGCAGGGCTTCGCGGCGGAGACGACCGGTGCGTCGATCATGTTCGGTTCCGCGTTCCTCTTCCACGCGCCGATCTCGACGACGCATGTGATCACGTCCGCGATCATGGGCGTGGGCGCCACCAAGCGGGTCAACGCCGTGCGGTGGGGCGTCGCCAAGAACATCATTCTCGGCTGGTTCATCACCATGCCGGCGGCGGCGATCGTGGCGGCACTCAGCTATTACGTGGTGCAACTGTTCTTCGGCTGACGCTCTGACGGCTCGATGGTCTGGCGGTCTGGCGGTCTGACGCCCGATGGTCTGATGGCTGAGAGTCGATGGTCGTGACGATGTGGTCGGGCCCGGCTCCCCTCGGGGGAGCCGGGCCCTTCGTCATACGGTGGCACCGCCATGCAGCACCGCAGACGGTCTTTATCCGAAGCGGCCGGAGATGTAGTCCTCGGTCGCCTGGACGCTCGGGTTGGAGAAGATGCGCTCGGTGTCGTCCAGCTCGATCAGCTTGCCGGGCTGGCCGACGGCCGCCAGGTTGAAGAAGGCGGTGCGGTCGGAGACACGGGCCGCCTGCTGCATGTTGTGCGTCACGATGACGATGGTGAAGCGTTCCTTCAGCTCGCTGATCAGGTCCTCGACGGCGAGCGTGGAGATCGGGTCGAGGGCCGAGCAGGGCTCGTCCATCAGCAGGACCTCGGGCTCGACCGCGATGGCGCGGGCGATGCACAGGCGCTGCTGCTGGCCGCCGGAGAGGCCGGAGCCCGGCTTGTTGAGGCGGTCCTTGACCTCGTTCCAGAGGTTGGCGCCCTTGAGGGACTTCTCGACGACGTCGTTCAGCTCGGCCTTCTTGTACTTGCCGTTGAGCCGCAGACCGGCCGCCACGTTGTCGAAGATCGACATGGTGGGGAAGGGGTTGGGGCGCTGGAAGACCATGCCGACCGTGCGGCGGACGGCGACGGGGTCGACGTTGCTGCCGTACAGGTTCTCGTCGTCGAGGAGCACCTTGCCCTCGACCCGGCCGCCGGGGGTGACCTCGTGCATACGGTTCAGGGTGCGCAGGAAGGTGGACTTGCCGCAGCCGGAGGGGCCGATGAAGGCGGTCACGGAGCGGGGCTCGACGGTCATGGAGATGTCGTCGATCGCCTTGTGGGCGCCGTAGTACGCGGAGAGGCCGCTGACGTCGATTCGCTTGGCCATATCAATTCACTTCCAGAGGTGGTCGCTGGTCAGCGGCCGGTCTTGGGGGCCTTCCAGCGGGCGATGCCGCGGGCCACCAGGTTGAGGATCATGACGAAGGCGATCAGGACGAGCGCGGCGGCCCAGGCGCGGGCCACGGCGGCGTCGGTGCCGACCGCGTACTGCTCGTACACGTAGAGCGGCAGGGAGGACTGGGCGCCTTCGAAGGGGTTCGGGTTGATGAGCCGGGTGCCGAACACCAGGAGCAGGACCGGGGCCGTCTCGCCGGTGATACGGGCGACCGCGAGCATGACGCCCGTGGTGATGCCGCCGATCGCGGTGGGCAGGACCACCTTCAGGATGGTGCGCCACTTGGGGATGCCGAGGGCGAGGGAGGCCTCGCGCAGCTCGTTCGGGACGAGCTTGAGCATCTCCTCGGTGGAGCGGACCACGACCGGCATCATCAGGATGGCGAGGGCCAGCGCACCGGCGAAGCCCGAGGGGCCGAAGCCCAGCATCAGGGTCCAGGTGGAGAGGACGAACAGGCCGGCGACGATCGACGGGATGCCCGTCATGACGTCGACGAAGAAGGTGACGGCCTGGGCGAGCTTCCCGCCGCCGTATTCGACGAGGTAGACGGCGGTGAGCAGGCCGATCGGGGCGGCGATCAGGGTCGCGATGCCGACCTGTTCGATGGTGCCGAGCAGGGCGTGGTAGACACCGCCGCCGGCTTCGGCGTCGAGGACGCCGTTCATCGAGTGGGTCAGGAAGTAGAAGTCGAGGACGGCGGCGCCCTTGCTGATCGTGACCCAGGCGAGGGAGAGCAGCGGGATGACGGCGAGGACGAAGCAGACCCAGACGAGGCTGGTGGCGATGCGGTCCTTGGCCTGGCGACGGCCCTCGACCTTGCTGGTCAGCGCGTAGGTGACGAGGACGAACAGGAGGGCGGCGATCAGGCCCCACTGGACCTTGCTGTGCCAGCCGGCGCCGAGGCCGAGGCCGACCGCCGCGGCGATCGATCCGGCGGCGATGGCGGCCGGGGTCCAGCGGGGGAGCTGGGCCTGGGAGAGGGAACCGGTGACCGGGGTGGTCGTGACCGGGCGTTCCTGTATGGCGTGGCTCATGCCGCTGCCCCCGAGTACTCCTTGCGGCGGCCGATGATCCAGCGGGCGGCGCCGTTGACCAGCAGGGTGATGACGAAGAGGACGAGACCGGAGGCGATGAGGGCGTCCCGGCCGAACTCGTTGGCCTCGTTGAACTTGGCGGCGATGTTCTGCGCGAAGGTGCCGCCGCCCGGGTCGAGGAGGTGACCCGAGATCAGGAAGCTGGGGGAGAGGACCACGGCGACGGCCATGGTCTCGCCGAGCGCGCGGCCGAGGCCCAGCATGGAGGCGGAGATGATGCCGGAGCGGCCGAAGGGCAGCACCGACATGCGGATGACCTCCCAGCGCGTGGCGCCGAGGGCGAGGGCGGCTTCCTCGTGCATCTTCGGGGCCTGGAGGAAGACCTCGCGGGTGACGTTGGTGATGATCGGAAGGATCATGATCGCCAGGAGGATGCCCACGGTGAAGAGGTTGCGGGCGACGCCGTCCTGCGACTTGTCGAAGACGTACGTCCAGCCGAGGTACTGGTCGAGCCACTTGTTGAGGCCGTCCAGGTACGGGACGAGGAAGATCGCGCCCCAGAGGCCGTAGATGATGCTGGGGACGGCGGCAAGCAGGTCGACCACGTACGCGAGCGGCTTGGCCAGCTTGCGCGGGGCGTAGTGCGAGATGAAGAGGGCGATGCCGATCGCGACCGGTACGGCGAGGGCCATCGCGACGACCGAGGAGACGATCGTGCCGAAGGCGAGGACGGCGATGCCGAAGACCGGCGGGGTGCTCGCCGGGTTCCACTCGAAGGTGGTGAAGAAGTTGGTGCTGTCCTTCGAGACGGCGAGGGCGGCGCGGTAGCTGAGGAAGACCGCTATCGCGGCCATGATGACGAGGAGGGTGATGCCGGATCCCCGGGACAGGCCGCTGAAGACGCGGTCACCGGGGCGGGTGGCGCTCTTCGCGCCCCGGCTCCTCTGGGTGTCTGGTGTGGTGGTAGCCATCTGCTTCTCCGGTCTGCGGTGCCCTCACGGACGTGGGGGCTCCTGGCGGCGGTGCACCGGATGCCGGGCCCGGCCTCCCTGGGCGGGAGGCCGGGCCCGGTCGGGGGTCAGGACAGGGTGGGGACGATCGTGCGGACCTTGGCGGCGATCTCGGCCGGGAGCGGGGCGTAGCCGGCGTCGGCGAGGACCTTCTGGCCCTCCTCGCTCACGGTGTAGTTGAGGAAGGCCTTGAGGGTCGGCAGGGTCTCCGCCTTGTTGCCCTTGTCGCAGGCGATCTCGTAGGTGACGAGGACGATCGGGTAGGCACCCTCGGCCTTCGTCGTGTAGTCGAGGGAGAGGGCGAGGTCGCTGCCCGTGCCCTTGACCTTGGCGGCGGCGATGGCCTTCGACGCGTTCTCCGAGGAGGCGGCGACGGGGGCGGCGGCACCGGTGTTGATGCTGACCGTGGAGATCTTGTTGGCGGTGGCGTAGGACAGCTCGAAGTAGCCGATGGAGCCCTCGGCGTCCTTGACCGCGGTGGCGACGCCGGAGGAGCCGTTGGCGGCCTGGCCGCCCTGGGCGGGCCACGACTTCGACTTCGGGTCGTGCTTCCAGTCGGCCGCCGCGGCGGTCGAGAGGTACTTGCCCAGGTTCTGGGTGGTGCCCGACTCGTCCGAGCGGTGGAAGGCCTGGATGGTGCTGTCGGGGAGCTTGGCGCCCGGGTTCAGCTTGGCGATCTCCGGGGCGTTCCACTTGGTGATCTTGTTGTCGAAGATCTTGGCGATGGTGGAGGCGTCCAGGACCAGGTTGTCCACGCCGTTGAGCTTGTAGCCGATCGCGATCGGGCCGCCGACCATGGGCAGGTTGACGCCCTTGCCGGTCTTGCAGATCTTCTGCGACTCGGCGACTTCCTCGTCCTTCAGGGCGGAGTCGGAGCCCGCGAAGGCGACCTGGCCCTGGTTGAACTTGGTGATGCCGCCGCCGGAGCCGATGGCCTGGTAGTTGATCTCGACACCGGAGCACGCGGCCTGGAAGTTCTTGACCCACAGGTCCATCGCGTTCTTCTGCGCGCTGGAACCGGCGGCGAGGAGCTGGCCCTTGGCACCTTCGCAGGCGATGCTCGACGCCGGGGCGGCGGCGGAGGTCTTGGCGCCGTTCTCCTTGGCCGGGGTCTCCGTGTTGTTGTCCGAGCCACACGCCGAGAGGACGAGCGCACCGGAGACGACGAGGGCACCGATCGCGGAGGCGCGAAGCCCGTTCTTGCGCGAAAGCTTCACTTTCGGGTGTTCCTTCCAGAAGCCGCCCTGCTGCGGGCTGTATGTCCGAGTTCTACGGCGGCGTGTGTCGGTGGGTGGTGCATCGCTGTGCTCTGTGCACCGTGTAAGGCCGAAATTAGGCAGATCAGGTGAAGCGGCCAACGGGAGAGAGTGAACGGAAAGTGAACCGTGCCGGAAGCCCGGGTGCGGGCCGCCGCAGGCTGCTCCGAGCGGGGGAAACGGGGGTACGGGAGACACGTGGGGGCTCGTACGCGTACGTACGCGTACGGGGAAGCGCGCGGAGCCCGTGCCCGTACGGAAGCGGGGCCGTGCGGGAAACGGGGGCGTACGAGGACGTGACCGCACGGAGCCGCGGGCGCACGGAGGCATGGGCGTGGAGGCATGGCCGTACGGAGGCATGGCCGCGTGGCCGTACGGCGACGGGGTCGTACGAGGACGGGGTCGTACGAGGACGGGGTCGTACGAGGGCGAGGACCCGGCCGCGTGAGGACATGGCCGTACGAAGGCATGGTCGTACGGAGGCGGCGGTGGCGCGGGGGGACTATCCGGCCGGCGTGGACGTCAGGGCGTCGAGGAGTTCGCGGTCCCGGGCCTGGGTGAGCAGGGTGCGGGCGGCGGAGGGCGGCAGCCAGCGCAGGGCGTCGACCTCGCGGGTGGGGGCGAAGGTGCCGCCGAGGGCGCGGGCGGCCCAGTAGTCGACTTCCTTGGGGCGTCCGTCCACGGTGTAGCGGACCGTGGGCAGCCGGGGGCCGAGCGCGCAGGTCTGGCCGGTCTCCTCCAGGACCTCGCGCAGCGCGCAGGCGTCCGCCGGCTCGGCGCGCTTGCGTTTGCCCTTGGGGTGCGACCAGTCGCCGTACTTGGGCCGGTGGACGAGGGCCACCTCGATGCCGTGGCCGGAAAGCGCCGGGCGCCACAGGACGCACCCGGCGGCCCTGACCGGTTCGCGGTCCCGGGGCGTGGTCATGGGACCGGGGCCGTGGTTCTCCGCCAGGCGCGCTGGAAGGCGTAGCGGGCGGCTTCGACCTCGTGCCGCTGGTCGGCGTGGAGGACGCCGAGGGCGTAGGCGGTGGCGGGGGCGATGCGGGGGGTGCGGGCTGCCGCCGCCGCCGCTGCCGCCGCCTCGGAGGCGTCCCGGTGCCGGTCGAGGGCGCGGGCGGCCTCGTAGAGGGCGGAGTCGGGTTCGCCGCCGGTGTGCCGGGCCTCGGCGGCGTAGCGGTGCAGCCGGAGCAGGGCGCGGGTGTGGTGCCAGGGGGCGTCCTGGCCTTCCCCGGTGGCGAGGGCGAGGGCGTCGGCGTTGTACGGGCGGGCCGCGCGGGTCAGGGGGAGGGCGGCCACCGCGTCGAGCAGGCGCCGCTCGGCGACCTCGGCGGGCGCGTCGAGGACCTCGGTGGCGGGGGAGGTGCCCGCGGGGCCGAGGGGGACCTCGGAGGCGAGGAGGGCGACGGCGTCGGCGACGGCGTGGAACCGGGCCGAGCCGAGGGCCTGGAGGGAGGCCGAGTGGGCGCGGGTCCTGGCCAGGGTCAGCTGGCGTTCCAGGAGGGCGCCGGCGCGGGCCGCGCCGACGGTGAGTCCGGCGGAGTCGCCGCCTCTGGCGGCCGGGACGGGGCCGCCGGGGCCGCCGGTGCCGGTGGAGAGGCGGGACAGGGCGTCGCCGAGGCGGAGCAGCCGGGAGGTGCAGGCGTGCTCGACGGCGAGGGTGCCGGAGAGCCAGACGAGTTCGGTCCGCAGCCGGTCCGCCCACTCGATGTCGAGGAGGGGGCGGAAGGTGTGGAGGGTGCCGCCGATCCGGCGGGCGGCGCCGCGCAGGGTGCGGGCCGCCTCCTCCGATCCGGCGGTGTCCGAGCCGCTCTCGCCGTGGAGCCGCAGGCCGCGGAGGAAGTCCGCGGCGCGTGCGTGCAGGTAGGGGGCGAGGATCTCGCCCGCCGTGCGGTCCTGCGTGGGGTCAGGGTTGTGCACGCCGGCGCCTCCGCGCGTCGATGAGCATCTCCTGGACGTGCCGCAGGGGGCGGCCCTCGGCGTCGGTCGCGTGCCGCGTCCAGTCGCCGTCGGGGCCGAGGTGCCAGGAGGAGGTGGTGTCGGACATCCCGGTCTCCAGGAGCCGGGTGAGCGCCGCGCGGTGGGCCGGGTCGGAGACCCGTACGAGGGCTTCGATGCGGCGGTCGAGGTTGCGGTGCATCATGTCGGCGCTGCCGAGCCACACTTCGGGTTCGCCGCCGTTGCCGAAGGCGAAGACCCGGGAGTGTTCGAGGAAGCGGCCGAGGATGGAGCGGACCCGGATGTTCTCCGAGAGGCCGGTGACGCCGGGGCGTACGGCGCATATGCCGCGGACCCAGATGTCGACGGGGACACCGGCGCGCGAGGCCTGGTAGCAGGCGTCGATGACGGCCTCGTCGACCATCGAGTTGACCTTGATGCGGACGTACGCGGGCCGGCCGGCGCGGTGGTGGGCGATCTCCTTGGTGATGCGGGAGACGAGTCCGTCGCGCAGGGACTTGGGGGCGGTGAGGAGGCGTCGGTAGGTCTCGCGGCGGGAGTAGCCGGAGAGCCGGTTGAACAGGTCGGAGAGGTCCGCGCCGACCTGCGGGTCGGCGGTGAGCAGGCCGAGGTCCTCGTAGAGGCGGGCGGTCTTGGGGTGGTAGTTGCCGGTGCCGACGTGGGAGTAGCGGCGCAGCATGTCGCCTTCCTGGCGGACGACCAGGGAGAGCTTGCAGTGGGTCTTGAGGCCGACGAGGCCGTAGACGACGTGGCAGCCGGCCTCTTCCAGCTTGCGGGCCCACTTGATGTTGGCCTGTTCGTCGAAGCGGGCCTTGATCTCGACGAGGACGAGGACCTGCTTGCCGGACTCGGCGGCGTCTATGAGGGCGTCGACTATGGGCGAGTCGCCCGAGGTCCGGTAGAGGGTCTGCTTGATGGCGAGGACGTCGGGGTCGGCCGCCGCCTGTTCGAGGAAGGCCTGGACGGAGGTGGAGAAGGAGTCGTACGGGTGGTGCAGGAGGACGTCGCGCTCGCGCAGGGCGGCGAAGATGTCGGGTGCGGAGGCGGATTCGACCTCGGCGAGGTCGCGGTGGGTCCCGGCGACGAACTTGGGGTACTTGAGTTCGGGCCGGTCCTGTCCGGCGATGCCGAAGAGTCCGGTGAGGTCGAGGGGGCCGGGCAGCGGGTAGACCTCGGCGTCGGAGATCTTCAGTTCGCGGACGAGCAGGTCGAGGACGTAGGGGTCGATGGACTCCTCGACCTCCAGGCGGACCGGGGGGCCGAAGCGGCGCCGCATCAGTTCCTTCTCCAGGGCCTGGAGCAGGTTCTCGGCGTCGTCCTCCTCGACTTCCAGGTCCTCGTTCCTGGTCACCCGGAACATGTGGTGCGCCAGCACCTCCATGCCGGGGAACAGCTCCTCCAGGTGGGCCGCGATGACGTCCTCCAGGGGGACGTAGCGCTGCGGGGAGGCTTCGAGGAAGCGGGCGAGCAGCGGCGGGACCTTGACGCGGGCGAAGTGGCGGTGGCCGCTGACGGGGTTGCGGACGACGACGGCCAGGTTGAGGGAGAGGCCGGAGATGTACGGGAAGGGGTGGGCCGGGTCCACGGCGAGGGGGGTGAGGACGGGGAAGATCCGCTGGCGGAACAGGGTGAAGAGGCGCGCCTGCTCCTTCTCGGTGAGTTCGGGCCAGCGGATGAGGTGGATGCCTTCGTCGGCGAGGGCGGGGGCGACGTCCTGCTGGAAGCAGGCGGCGTGCCGGGCCATGAGTTCGCGCGAGCGGGTCCAGATCAGGTCGAGGACCTCGCGGGGCTGGAGTCCGGAGGCGGAGCGGGTGGCGACGCCGGTGGCGATGCGGCGCTTGAGCCCGGCGACGCGGACCATGAAGAACTCGTCGAGGTTGGACGCGAAGATCGCGAGGAAGTTGGCCCGTTCGAGGAGGGGGGTGGCGGGGTCCTCGGCCAGTTCGAGGACGCGTTCGTTGAACGCGAGCCAGCTGCGTTCCCGGTCGAGGAAGCGCCCCTGGGGCAGCTGGTCGCCGTCGGTGCCGTGCGGCTCGGCGGGGGCGTCCGGGTCGGTGACGACGGCGCCGTTCACCACCTGGGCGCGGGGCGCGGTGCGGGAGCCCGCGGCGGGCGCTGCGGACGACGGGACGGACGGCGTGGCGGGGGCCGGGACCGGGACCTCGGCGGGCTGCTGGCTCATGGCCCCATTCTTCCGCGCGAAGGGGTGGTCGGGCGCGTCGGAGCGGGCCGTGGCGGAGGGGAGCCTTCCCTTGGGAAGGACCGCCCTGGCGGGCGTGGGCACGGAGCGCTTCATTGCGTGAGCGTCGCAAGCGCGTCTGAATGGCCGGTAACGACGACATGTCGTATGGGAATCGGGGGCGGGGCCGTGACGGGCCCCGCCCCTGGTGGGGCCCGGGGGTGTCAGGCGTGCCGGGCGCGCAGCACGCGGAAGGCGGCGAGGAGGGCGAGGGCGGTGAGGGTGAGGAGGATGGTGGTTTCGATGAGCTGGGTGGGCCAGAAGTGGGAGCGGGGGTGGTAGTCGAGGAACTGGGCGACGACCTTCTCGTCGGTGCGGCAGGGGACGTCGGGGGTGTTGTCGAAGCAGAACCAGCCGGGCAGTCGTTCTCCCGAGGCGCTGATCAGTCCCTGGTGTACGTACATGCCGGTGCCGGAGGGGTCGAGGGGTTCGCCGGGTGCGGCGGTGGCCGTTTCGAGGGCCAGGATGTCCCATCGGAAGGCGTAGAAGACGCCCATGATCAGGCCGGTGACGCCTCCGGTGGCGGCCATGGCGAGGAGGGTGCGCCGGATCAGCAGGCCGGCGAGGGCGCCGATGGCGATGGCGAGGAGGAGGTAGGCGGTGAGGGTGGTGCCGGTGACCAGGTACGGGCCGGGGTTCCACCAGTTGGTTTTCCAGCTGCCCGACACCCGGGGCCAGCCGATCAGGTAGACCGCGGTGAGCAGCAGGGCCGTGCCGAGGGCCAGGGCGGTGGCGGTGAGCAGTTTGCCGCGGAACCAGGCTGCGGGGCTCACGGACTGGGTGAGGGAGAGCCGATACGTCCCTGATTCGAACTCGCGCGCGATGAGGGGTCCCGCGACGAAGAGGCCGACGAGGAGCGGCAGGGCGATCATGCCGGTGGACATGCTTTGCATGGCCCCGCGCAGCAGGTCCAGTCCGCTGCCGTAGACGCCGAAGAGCCGGTGGTCGCCGTCCGTATACATGTCGGGCGTCCGCGCGTCCCAGATCCGCAGGGCGCCGATCACCAGCAGCGCCAGGAGGACCAGCGCGCCCGCCAGCCACAGGGTCCGCCGGTGCTGGCGGACCGTCACCCAGTAGACGCCCTTGAGGGCGAGCGTGCTCATGCCGGGACTCCTTCGGTGGTACGGAGGTGGGCGAGGAGGAGTTCCTCCAGAGAGGGTTCCGAGGTCTCCCAGGGCCCGTCGACCGGGCCTTCGCGGCGGATCAGGGCGGTGAGCTGACGTCCTGTCGTGCGGGATTCGACCACGTGGTGCGGGGCAAGGTCGGCGACCGGGCCGGTGAGCAGGGTGTGAGTGGAGAGGAGTTCCTCGATGGAGCCGTCCAGGAGGATCCGGCCGCCGTGGAGCAGCAGGAGGTGGTCGCAGGCGTTCTCCAGCTCGGTGAGGATGTGCGACGACATGACGACGGTCGTGCCGTTCTCGGCGGCCTCGGCCATGAGCAGACCCATCAGCCGGCGCCGGGCGAGCGGGTCGAGGTCGGCCATCGGTTCGTCCAGGAGGAGGAGTTCGGGCCGTTTGCCGAGGGCGAGCGCGAGGGCGACCCGGGTGCGCTGACCGCCGGAGAGCCGGTGCACCAGGGTGCGGGAGGAGAATCCGCCGCCTTCGAGGACCTGCCGGGCGAGGGCGTCGTCCCAGCGTCCCGGGTTGAGTTCGCGGCCCATGCGCAGGGTGTCGTCGACGCTGAGCCGGGGGTGGAGCGGCTTGTCCTGGGCGACGTACGCGAGGAGGGCCCGCCCGGGGGTGGTGAGGGTGCCCTCGGTGGGGCGCAGAAGGCCTGCGGCGAGGGCGAGGAAGGTGGACTTCCCGGCGCCGTTGGGGCCGACGAGGGCGCAGATCCGGCCCTGGGGGAGGGAAAGGTCGCACTCCCGCAGGGCCCAGTCGCCGCGCCTTCCGTATTTCTTGCCCAGGCGGTCCGCCGCCAGGGCGGTGTCGTGCGTCATGGTGCCTCGTCCCCCTCGAAGTGTTCCTTGAGTACGGAAGTGAAGAGCGCCGCCACGTCCTCCCGGTCCAGGCCCGCCGCGCGGGCCCGGTGGGCCCAGTCGGTGAGTTCGCCGCGCAGGGGCGAGTCGGCGGGGGCGGTGCCGAGGGTGGTGCGGACGAAGGTGCCGAGGCCCCGGCGGGCTTCCACGAGGCCTTCGCGTTCGAGTTCGCGGTAGGCCTTGAGGACCGTGTTGGGGTTGATGGCCGTCGCTTCGACGACCTCGCGCGCGGTGGGCAGCCGGTCGCCGGGCTCCAGGAGGCCCATCCGGAGGGCCTGTTTCGTCTGGTGGACGATCTGGAGGTAGGTGGCGACGCCGCTGCGCCGGTCGATGCGGTACTCGACCACGTACTGCACCACCCTTTCACTAGTGAAGTAGTGAAAGGGTGATGGAAGGAAGGGGGCGGTGTCAACCGCCCCCCTGGGAAAGCCCGTTGGTTCCCGAAGCCGGGCTACGACTCCGTGCGGTACATCAGGTCCACCTCGTGGGTGACGAAGCCGAGCCGCTCGTACACCGTCACCGCCGCCGTGTTGTCGGCGTCGACGTACAGCATCGCCGTCGGCAGGCCCTGGGCCGCCAGGTGGTGCAGACCGGCCGAGGTGAGGGCCTTGCCGAGGCCGCCGCCCTGTGCCTCGGGCAGGACGCCGACCACGTACACCTCGCCCAGGCCCTCCTCCGCGTGCGTCTTCGTCCAGTGGAAGCCGATCAGGCGTCCGTCCTTCTCGGCGAGGAAGAAGCCCTTCGGGTCGAACCAGGGCTCGGCCATCCGGTCGGCCAGGTCCCGCTGGGTGAGCGAGCCCTGCTCCGGGTGGTGGGCGAAGGCGGCCGAATTGACGGCGAGCCAGGCCGCGTCGTCCTGCCCGGGGACGAAGGCGCGCAGGGTGACGCCCTCGGGCAGCACCGGCTCCGCGATGTCCAGCGGGGCCAGTGGCCGCCGGAGCTGGCGCAGTTCGCGGAAGAGCGTCAGACCGAGGACCTGGGCGAGGTGCCGGGCGGAGGACTTGCCGCCGTGCGCCCAGACCCGCAGCCGCTTGCCGGAGGTGCCGAGCAGGGCGGTGCCGAGCGCCCGCCCGTGGCCGCGCCCCCGGTGGGCCGGGTGGACGACCAGCTCGGCGGCGGGCGCCTCGATGGGGTCGGTCTCCTCCATCTGGGCGTAGCCGTAGAGGTCCTCCCCGACGGTGAGGAGGAAGTGGCGGACGCCTTCGCGGTGCCCGTGGCGGAGGTAGAGCCGGCCCTGCTCGGAGACGGCGTGTGCCCCGTCGGCGCTGTACGCGGCCTCAAGGAGCTCCAGTACGTCCTGGACCTGCTCGGGTGTCAGCTCGTCGTAGGTGTGGATCTGCCGTCCGGGCTCAAGGGCCGGCGCCGCGTCGGAAGTCATGGACACGAGCCTACGGCGACGTACGGCCGCCCCGGCGAAAGGCGGCGGCAACTGTCTTGTAACCCGCAGCCCCCTGTTGCGCTACGCGCGTTGACCCTAGGCTGCAACCCGCAGACGGGGGAGTACGTCAACACCGCAAAACAGGTCAAGGGACGAGTGGGAGCGATGGCAGGGACATCGAGGAAGAACAAGACCGGACGGCGTGTTCTGGCCGCCGGGGCGGGGCTCGTCGCCGTCGGCGCGCTCGTCGCCGCGTCGCCGTCAGCCGGCGCGGGCACGGACCCGTACGCCGCCGGCAACGGCAACGGCAACGGCAAGGGCTGGGGCCGGATGGTCGACGTCCAGCTGCTGTCCTTCAACGACCTGCACGGCAATCTGGAGCCCCCGACCGGCTCCTCCGGCCAGGTCACCCGGGTCAAGCCGGACGGGACCACCGAGAAGATCGACGCGGGCGGCGTCGAGTACCTGGCCACCCATCTGCGCCAGGCCCGCCAGGGGAATCGGTTCTCCGTGACGGCGGCGGCGGGCGACCTCATCGGAGCCTCCCCGCTGCTCTCCGGGCTCTTCCACGACGAGCCGACCGTCGAAGCCCTGAACAAGCTGGACCTGGACGTCACCTCGGTGGGCAACCACGAGTTCGACGAGGGCGCCGTCGAGCTGGCCCGGATGCAGAACGGCGGCTGCCACCCGACCGCCGGGTGCTTCGTCGCGGGCAAGAAGTTCAAGGGCGCCGACTTCCCCTACCTCACCGCCAACGTGACGAAGGAGAAGACGGGGCAGCCGCTGCTCGACCCGTACTTCGTCTGGGAGAAGGAAGGCGTCCGGATCGGCTTCATCGGCGTGACCCTGAAGGGCACCCCGAACATCGTCACCGCCGAGGGCGTCAAGGGCCTGAAGTTCGGCGACGAGGTCGAGACGATCAACAAGTACGCCAAGATCCTGGAGCGGCAGGGCGTCAAGTCCATCGTCGCCCTCGTCCACGAGGGCGGGGTCCCGGTCTCCCAGTCGTACGACTACGACTGCGACAGCCCCGGTCCGGGCGACGGGATCTCCGGCCCGATCGCCGAGATCGCCAGGAACGTCTCCCCGCAGGTCGACGCCCTGGTCACCGGCCACACCCACCAGGCGTACGTGTGCACCATCCCCGACCCGGCGGGCAAGCCGCGCCTGGTCACCTCGGCGTCCTCGTTCGGCAAGCTGTACACCGACACCACGCTGACGTACGACCGCGCCACCAAGGACATCGTGCGTACGGCCGTCGCCTCCGCCAACCACGTCGTCTCGCGTGACGTGCCGAAGGCGCAGGACCTGACCCGGCTGATCACCGACTGGCAGACCCTCGCCGCCCCGGTCGCCAACCGCCCGCAGGGCTACATCGCCGCCGACATCAACGGACGCGGCTCCACGGCGTACGAGAAGCCGCTCGGCGACGTCATCGCCGACGCGCAGCTGGAGGGCCTGGCCCCGGCGGACAAGGGCGGCGCGCAGCTGGCCCTGATGAACCCCGGCGGCATCCGCGCCGACCTGGTGTACGCGGCGTCCGGCGCCGAGGGCGACGGCGTCGTGACCTACGGCGAGTCCTTCACCGTGCAGCCCTTCACCAACATGATGAACGTGGTCGACCTGACCGGCGCCAACCTGATCACCGCGCTCAAGCAGCAGGTCAGCGGCCCCAACCTGAACTCCATCAAGATCCTCCAGGTCTCGAAGGGCCTCACCTACACGCTCGACATGACGAAGACGGGCGCGGACCGCGTCGTCGACGGCACGATCAAGCTGAACGGCGAGCCGATCGACCCGTCGAAGAGCTACCGGGTCGCGATCAACGAGTTCCTCTCGGGCGGCGGCGACGGCTTCGCGGCCCTGGCCACCGGCACGAACAAGCTGGTCGGCGCCTCCGACCTGGACGTCTTCAACGCCTACCTGGCCGCCCACTCCTCGGCGGCCAACCCGCTGCCGGTCCCGGCGGCGGACCGCGTCACGGTCGTGAAGTAGCACCCGCACCCGTAGGGGCGACGCTCCCCGAGCAGCCCCGCTCCCGTAGGGGTCCCGTGAACGAAAAGGGGGCGGCGGACCGGTTACCCGGCCCGCCGCCCCCTTCGTCGTCCGCTCAGGAAAGGCGGCCCGTCGCCTCCGGCGGCGGCGTCGGCGCCCCCGGAAGCCGGATCGTCGCCACCGTGCCGCCGCCCTCCGCCGGAGCGAGGGCGACCGTGCCGCCCGCCTGGTGGACCGTACGGGCCACGATCGACAGACCGAGCCCCGAGCCGGGCAGACTGCGGGCCGAAGGGGAGCGCCAGAAGCGGTCGAAGACGTGCGGCAGCTCCTCCGGGGGGATGCCGGGCCCCCGGTCGGTCACCGTCAGCTCGCCCCGCATCAGGGTCACCCCGACGGTGCCCCGGGGCGGCGAGAACTTCACCGCGTTGTCCAGGACGTTGACCAGGGCCCGCTCCAGGGCCGCCGGGTCCGCCCGTACGTACCAGGGCGCCAGATCCGTGACGAAGGTCAGCTCGGGACCGCGCAGCCGCGCGCGGTCCAGGGCCGCCCGCAGGACCGTGTGCAGCGGCACCACCGCGAGCGGCCCCGGCTGCGCGGTGTCCGGGCGGGCCAGCTCCTGGAGGTCGCCGATCAGCGCGGCCAGCTCCGTCATCTGCGCCTTCACCGAGGCCATCAGGGCCCGCCGGTCCTCCGGCGGGATCGCCCGGCCGGTCTCCTCGCTGCGGGCGAGCAGCTCGACATTGGTGCGCAGCGAGGTGAGCGGGGTGCGCAGTTCGTGCCCGGCGTCGGCGATGAGCTGCGCCTGCCGGTCCCGGGAGGTCGCGAGCGCCGCCGTCATCGCGTTGAACGAACGGGAGAGCCGGGCGATCTCGTCCTCGCCCTCGACCGGGATACGGACGGTCAGGTCCTCGGTCGCGGCCACGTGCTCGACCGCCCCGGTCAGCCGGTGCACCGGTTCGAGACCCGTACGGGCCACCCAGAGCCCGGCGGCGCCAGCGCCGACCACGCCGATGCCGGAGACCAGCATCAGCACCCAGCGCAGGGTGGACATCGAGTTGTCGATCTCGGAGAGCGGGCGGGCGACGGAGACCGCGATCCCGACGGAGCCCTCCTGCGGATAGGTGAAGACCCGCATCTCGCGCCCGGCGTCGTCCTTGACGGTGTGCAGGATGTCGCCGAGCTGCCCCCGCGCCACCGCGAGATCGCCCGGTCCCGCCGGGATCGCGGCCTTGCCCGAGGTGCAGACGCCGCCGGTGGCGAGGACGACCTGCACGGTGTACGAGCCCGCCACCGGGGGCGGGGTGGTGCCCTGGCGGCAGAGGGCGAGAAGGCTCTGCACCCCGTTCGCGTCGAGCCGGGTGCCGCGCAGCGAGGCGTCCATCTCGGTCTCCAGCTGCGCCCGCGTCACGAACCAGCAGGCGAGGGAGACGGCGGCGACGGCGAAGGCCACGGCACCGGCGGTGAGCAGGGCGAGCCGGGAGCGGAGCGGCCGCGAGCGGAACCAGGCGAGGGGGGTGCCGCGACGGGACCCGGGGGCGGACGAGGGGGCGGCGGGGCCGGGTGTCGTGGGTCCGCCGGGACCGGGTGTCAGGGGCCCGCCGGGACCGGGTGCCGTGGGTCCGCCGGGGCCGGACAGGGGGCTCACTCCCCGCCTCCTCCGCGCAGCGCGTAGCCGACGCCCCGCACGGTGTGCACGAGGCGCGGTTCGCCGCCCGCCTCCGTCTTGCGCCGCAGGTACATCACGTACACGTCAAGGGAGTTCGAACTGGGCTCGAAGTCGAAGCCCCACACGGCCTTGAGGATCTGCTCGCGGGTCAGGACCTGCCGGGGGTGCGACAGGAACATCTCAAGGAGCGTGAACTCGGTCCTGGTCAGCTCCACCGGCCGGCCGCCCCGGGTCACCTCGCGGGTCGCCAGGTCCATCCGCAGGTCCTCGAAGGACAGCACGTCGGCGTCGGCGGGGCCGCTCGTGGGAGCCGCGTACGAGCTGCGCCGCAGCAGCGCCCTGATCCGGGCGAACAGCTCGTCCAGCTCGAAGGGCTTCACCAGGTAGTCGTCCGCGCCCGCGTCGAGCCCGGTGACGCGGTCGCCGACGGTGTCGCGGGCGGTGAGCATCAGGATGGGCACGGTGGAGCCGGCGGCCCGGATGCGGCGGGCGGCGGTGAGCCCGTCCATCCGGGGCATCTGGACGTCGAGGACGACGAGGTCGGGGGCGTACGACTCCATCTGGGCGAGGGCGTCCAGACCGTCGACGGCGTCCCGCGTCCCGTACCCCTCGAAGGCGAGGCTGCGGCGCAGGGCCTCCCGGACGGCGGGTTCGTCGTCGACGATGAGGACGCGTTCGGCTTCGTGTCGTTGGCCTGTCATGGACTCAGCGTCGCATGCGGCCGGATCGGCGGTCAGCTGCCGCCGCCCGCGCGCAGGGTGGCCAGATCGGCCTTCACCGTGTCGACCGGGATCGCGAATCCGAGACCGATGCTTCCGGCCCCGGAACCACCCGGAGAACTGGGCGAATACATGGCGGAATTGATTCCGATGATCTCGCCGTTCATATCGATGAGCGCGCCGCCGGAATTCCCCGGATTGAGCGAGGCGTCGGTCTGGATCGCCTTGTACGTGGTCTTCGACGAGCCGGTGTCGCCGTTGAACCGCTGCCCGCCGAACTCGAACGGCCACGCCTGGCGCGGGTCGAACTGCTGCTGCTGTTCCTGCTGTCCGCCCTCGTCCTTGGCGACGGTCACGTCCCGGTCGAGCGCGGAGACGATGCCGCTGGTGACCGTGCCGGTCAGGCCCTCGGGCGAGCCGATGGCGACGACCTGGTCGCCGACCCGCAGGCCCTTGGAGTCGCCGAGGGTGGCCGTCTTGAGGCCGGAGGCGCCCTTCAGCTTGATCAGGGCCAGGTCCTTGGCGGGGTCGGTGCCGACGATCGAGGCGGGGTAGGAGCTGCCGTCGGCGAGCCGGACGGTGATCTCGGAGGCGCCGGAGATCACATGGTTGTTGGTGACGATCTCGCCGTCGGCGGTGATGATCACGCCCGAGCCGGTGGACTGCCCGGAGTTCGAGGAGGCGGAGATCTCCACGATGGAGGGCGAGACGGCCTGCGCGACCCCGGCGACGGTGCCGTTGGTGCCGGAGGAGACGTTGGTGCCGGAGACGGCGGCGGGCGCGGCGGCCACGGGAGTGCCGGCGGCCAGGCGCCCGACGAGGGTGGCGGTGCCGCCGCCGACCACGGCGGCGGCGATGGCCACGGCGGCCAGCAGACCGACACCGCGCCGGGACCTGCGGTGCGGGGCGGGGGAGTGGGCGGCGGCGGTCGGCGCGGCGGGTCCGGACGGCGGTACGGGACCGCCGGAGGGCCAGACCGTGGTGCCGGGTCCGGTGGTGATCGGCTGCGCCGGGTCGTACGGCGGGCGCGGCGGATACGAAGGGTGCTGCGGCTGCTGTTCCGGGAAGTCCGTCATGCCTATGACTCTCGGATCCGTAGATGAGAGCCGTCTGAGGACCGGCTGAGAAGCCCGACAGAAGGGCGTATGCCCGATATAAAGTCCGCGCGGACCTTGTACGGGCCTTCCCGCCGATGCTTGTACGGGGCTTCCCGGCGGACCGTGTACGGGGCTTCCCGGCGGACCTTGCGCCGGTCTTCCAGACGGACCTTGTACCGGTCTTCCCGGTGATGCTTGTGCGGCCTTCGCGCGGCACCGGGACGGGCCCTTCGCGGGGAAGGGCCCGGCGGGGGCGCGGTGGGGAGGCTCAGTCGCCGTCGCAGCCGCAGGAGCGGCGGACGATCAGCGCCGAGGGGAAGAGCCGTACGCGCTCGCGGCGCGAGCCCGACACCCGGATCGAGTCGTCGAGGACCAGGTCGACGGCGGCGCGGGCCATCGCCGGGCGGTCCGAGTGGACGGTCGTCAGCGGCGGATCGGTGAGCGCCGCCTCCTTCACGTTGTCGAAGCCCGCCACCGCCAGCTCCGTCGGCACCTCGATGCGCAGTTCGCGGGCGGCCCTGAGCACGCCGAACGCCTGGTCGTCGGTGGAGCAGAAGATGGCCGGCGGCCGGTCGGGACCGGCGAGCAGCTCCAGGGCGATGCGGTAGGCGTCGTAACGGTTGTACGGGGCCTCGAAGAGGCGGCCCTCGACCGAGCGGCCCGCCTCCAGCATGGCCCGCCGCCAGCCCTCGACGTGGTCGGCGACCGGGTCGCCTATGGCCGGGGTGGTCGGCACGCCGCCGAGGCACGCCACGTACGGGTGCCCGTGCTCCAGGAGGTGCCGGGTGGCGAGCTGGGCGCCGCCGATGTCGTCGGTGACCACGGCCACGTCGTCGATCGCCTCGGGCCGCTCGTGCAGCAGCACCACGCGCGCGTCCCAGGCCTCGATCTCGCTCGCGGCCTGCTCGTTCATGCCCTGGCTCACCAGGATCAGACCGGAGACCCGCATCCCGAGGAAGGCACGCAGATAGTGGATCTCGCGCTCGGTCCGGTAGTCGGAGTTCCCGACGAGGACCATCTTCCCGCGCTCGGCGGCGGCCTGCTCGACCGCGTGCGCCATCTCCGCGAAGAACGGCTGCCGCGCGTCCGGGACGATCATGCCTATGAGGTCGGTGCGCCGTGAGGCCATCGCCTGGGCGACCCGGTCGGGCCGGTAGCCCAGCTCCTTGATCGCGGCGAGGACACGCTCGCGCGTGGCCGGGGCGACCGGCCGGGGTCCGTTGTTGATCACGTAGCTCACGACCGCGGTCGAAGTTCCCGCCAGTCGAGCTACGTCATCCCGCGTCACCTTGGCCACGCGCGGCAGTCTACGCGGGGGGATCTACCTACCGGCTGGTCGCACTGTGGCGTCCGCCACGTTCCTGTCCTCCGAACGGGTGCCACCGGCCGCGTCGTTCTTGACGGCGGCATCCCTCCGGGCTCGTGCGGCGGCCCGGGTCCCGCCCGGGGAACGTGCCTCGTCGGGGACTCTCTCGGCCTTCTCCGGGGTCACGAAGCGGTAGCCGACGTTGCGGACGGTCCCGATGAGCGACTCGTGCTCAGGACCCAGTTTGGCCCGCAGTCGCCGTACGTGGACGTCGACCGTCCGGGTGCCGCCGAAGTAGTCGTACCCCCACACCTCCTGGAGGAGCTGCGCGCGCGTGAACACCCGCCCGGGGTGCTGGGCGAGGTACTTCAGGAGCTCGAACTCCTTGAACGTCAGGTCGAGGACCCGGCCCTTGAGCCGGGCGCTGTACGTCGCCTCGTCGACCGACAGATCGCCGTTGCGGATCTCCATCGGGGAGTCGTCCGCGGCGATCTGCCGACGGCCCGTCGCGAGCCGCAGCCGCGCCTCGACCTCGGCGGGACCCGCCGTGTCCAGGAGGACGTCGTCGATGCCCCAGTCGGCGGTGACGGCGGCGAGACCGCCCTCGGTGACGACGAGGAGCAGCGGACAGCCGAGCCCGGTGGAGCGCAGCAGCTGGCAGAGGGAACGCACCTGCGGGAGGTCGCGCCGCCCGTCGACGAGGACCACATCCGCGCCGGGGGTGTCCACGAGGGCGGGGCCCTCCGCCGGGGCGACCCGGACGTTGTGCAGCAGCAGACCGAGGGCGGGCAGCACCTCGGCGGAAGGCTGGAGGGAGTTGGTCAGGAGCAGCAGAGAGCTCATCGGACCCCTCCCGCCAAGGGTTGGTGGTGCTTCGTTCGCTCGGGCATCACTCGGTTCCTCCTCGGTCCCTGCCTGCGAGGACGCGGCACTGCTTCGTACTTCCTTCGTTCCGTACGGATCCCTGCCGCTCTCGCGCCCTGAGAGCTTTCGTTCACCCGTCCGTAACAACGGTCGGAAAACGCAAAAGGACCCGGGGGCTGCTTCGCCCGGATCCTCCGCCCAGCACAATAGCCCACATGGGTTCCGAGGGAAGAGAGCGGATTTCCTGTGAGTGATGTCTTTCCGATCACTTCCGGCTCACGACAGGCCATGTTGCACACGGATGACGATGTCCGGATCGAGGCGTTTTACGAACCGTCTCCCGCCAGTGTCACCGATACGGCCGTCGTCGTCGCGCACGGGTTCACCGGCTCGGCCGGGCGACCCGCCGTCCGGCGCGCCGCCCGCGCCTTCGCCGAGCGCGGCGCCGCCGCCGTCGTGACCTTCTCCTTCCGGGGCCACGGCGGCTCCGGGGGCCGCTGCACCGTCGGCGACCGGGAGGTCCACGACCTGTCCGCCGCCGTCCGCTGGGCCCGTGAACTCGGTCACGCGCGCGTGGCGACGGTCGGCTTCTCCATGGGCGGCTCCGTGGTCCTGCGCCACGCGGCGCTCGACCGGGACTCCGAAGGCCGGGCCGACCGAGTGGCCGCCGTCTCGGCGCCCGCCCGCTGGTACTACCGGGGCACGGCCCCGATGCGCCGCCTCCACTGGGTGGTCACCCGCCCGGCGGGCCGGCTCGTCGGGCGGTACGGGCTGGGCACCCGTATCGACAGCGGGGGCTGGGACCCCGAGCCGCTTCCCCCGGTCCGCGCGGTGCCGCTCATCGCGCCGACACCGCTGCTGATCGTGCACGGCGACCGGGACCCGTACTTCCCGCTCGACCACCCGAGGATGCTCGCCGGGGCGGGGGACGCGGAGCTGTGGCTCGAACGGGGCATGGGGCACGCCGAGAACGCGGCGGACGACGGCCTGTTGGCCCGCCTCGGAGACTGGCTCACGCGCGCATAGCCCATGATGGGTGCGGCGCGCACACGACCGAAGGGAGCGCCGCTATGGCAGCGGGAACCATCCGCTACTGGGCCGCGGCCAAGGCGGCGGCGGGCGTCGCGGAGGAGCCGTACGCCGCCGAGCACCTGGCGGAGGCCCTCGACGCGGTCCGCGCGAAACACCCGGGCGAGCTGGTCAGGGTCCTGACACGGTGCTCGTTCCTCGTCGACGGCGACCCCGTCGGAACCCGGAGCCATGAGACGGTACGGCTTGCCGAGGGCGGCACGGTCGAGGTGCTCCCCCCGTTCGCAGGAGGGTGAACCCCACAGCATGAGCAACGACCAGTACCACGGTGGCCGGCCGTACGACCCGTACGCGAACGGGCAGCCCCGGGGACCGGAGCCGGAGGCCGCCGACGTCGCGCAGACGTGGGAGGGCCAGACCTGGGACACCCAGTACCAGCCCGCCGTCTCGCACGACAGGCCCGGCCAGGCCCAGCCGGACACCCCCGGCCACGCGGGCGTACCGCAGCCCCCGGCCCCCGCTCCCCAGACGTACCCGCCGCCGTACGGGGGACAGCCGTCGTACGGAGGGCAGCCGGGGTACGGGGGACAGCCGGGGTACGGGGAGCAGGCACCGTACGGGGAGCAGGCACCGTACGGAGGACAGCAGGCGTACGGGGGGCAGCCGGCGCAGGGTGCCCAGCCGTTTCCTGGTGCCCAGCCGTCACAGGGCGCCCAGGCTTCCTACGGCGGTCAGCCGCCGCACGGTGCTCAGCCGTCCCAGGGTGCTCAGCCCCCTTACGGGGACCAGCCGTCCCAGGGTGCCCAGCCTTCCTACGGGGATCGGCTGTCGTACGGGGGCCAGCCGTCGTACGGAGAGCAGTCGTACGGGGGCGGGTCGCACGGTGGTCACGCGTACGGCGGGCAGGACCCGTACGGCGTGCAGCAGCCGTCGCAGTCTGCACAGCCGTCCCACTCGTCCCACCCGTCACAGCCCGCGCAGCCCCCGCACCTGACGCATCCCGCGCAGGCGGCGCCCG
Organism: Streptomyces sp. CBMA291; assembly: GCF_014596525.1. Classification (GTDB taxonomy): domain Bacteria; phylum Actinomycetota; class Actinomycetes; order Streptomycetales; family Streptomycetaceae; genus Streptomyces. The sequence continues at coordinate 151,391 of NZ_MSJP01000115.1, read as the reverse complement.
GAGCGCAGGCGACGTACGGCGGCGCTCAGCCCACGCACGGAGCCCCCGGCACTCAGGGAGCCCCCGGCACTCAGGGCCCCTACGGCTCCCCGCTCCCCGCCGCCGCCCAGGCCCCCTACGCCGCCCAGCCCTCCCACGGCGCCCCCGTCGCCTACCACCCGGAGCAGACGGCGGCCCCCGCGGCTCCGGAGCCGGTGGGGCCCGGGTCCGTCGCAGGACCGGCCGCCCCCGCCCCGGGTGACGGCGCGGCGGTCGAGGACGGCGGTCCCGCCTGGTCCTCGCCGACCACCTCGGGGAACACCCGGATCACCGACGCCCAGCGGGCGCGGGCCGAGGGAAGGTCGCCGATCATCGATCCCGGCATGCGGCCCGCCGCGCTGACCGCCGTCCTCGGCCTGCTGCTCGCCGGGGGCGCCGCGCTCGGCGCGTACGGGCTGCTCGTCCCGCTCGTCCTGCTCCAGGGCCTCACCGCCGCCGGCTGGTTCCGGCTCAACGGGATGTGGCCCGCCCGGCAGGGCATCGCACTGGCCTTCGCGGGCGGTCTGGTCGCCGACGCGGCCCTGCTCGCCGTCGGCCGGGAGAACGCCGCCGCCGCGATCCTGGGCACCCTCGGCGCCTGGGTGCTGCTCTGCCTCGTGCTCCAGCTGCGCAGCCACGCCGATCCGGACGAGCGCATGTACGGCCTGATGGCCACGGTCGCCTCGGCCGCGCTCACCGTCGCCGCCACCGGACACCTCGGCGCCGACCCGGACGCGGTGGTCGTCGGCGGGATCGCGGTGGCCGCCACCGTCCTCGTCCGGGCGCTGCCGCTGCCCGGCGCCGTCTCGGCGGTCGCCGCGCTGCTCGCCTCGGCAGGCGCAGGCTTCGTGGCCGGGGGCCTCACCGACCTGGGCTCCTCCGGTGCGCTCCTCGGCCTCGGGGCCGGGGTCTGCGCCCTGGTCGGCCTGCGGGCGGCGAGCTACGACTACCCGTCGCGCTTCGTCCACATGACGGCCGGGGTCGCGCTGCCGCTGGCCGCCGCCGCGCCCGCCGTGTATCTGCTCGGCCGGGTCCTGACCTGATCCCGTGGGGCGTCCCAAGCGCCCCTCCAGCGCCCCTGAGGCGCCCCTGAGACAACCCTGACCGGGCCCTGAGCCGGGCCCGGCGGGGGAACCAACCGGCCTTCCGGCACGTCGATCCTCGTGTCGGGGGGCCGGAATCATTCCGTTTTCCATTCCAACCGGGGGGACGCGCTACCCATGCGAGCACTGCGGATTCTGTTGATCTTGGCGATCGTGCTGGGCGGGGTCCTGGTGGGGATCGACCGGCTGGCCGTGTCGTTCGCCGAGTCGGAGGCGGCCGGCCGGGTGAAGCTCTCCGGCGCGACCACGGAATCCCTGGACGTCGACATCAAGGGCTTCCCCTTCCTCACCCAGGTCGCGGGGAAGCGGTTCGACGAGGTCGAGGTGAAGGCGACCGGCATACAGACGACGGCGGGCGAGCGGCGTCTCAGGGTCGGCGAGCTGACCGTGGCGCTGCGGGACGTGACCGTGACCGGTGACTTCTCGGGCGCGCGGGCGGGTTCCGCGAGCGGCTCCGCCCTCGTCTCGTACGCGGACCTCACGGCCGCCTCCGAGCGGGGGGCCACCGTCGCCTACGGCGGGAACGGCAAGGTGAAGGTCACCGGCAGCGTGGAGGTCATGGGCCGCTCCCTGACCCGCACGGTCGTCTCCACGGTGACCGTGGTGAACGGGGACACGATCAAGGTCCGCGCCGACGAGGTGCCCGGCGAGGGCATCCCGGGCGTGGAGGACCTGGTCCGGGAGCGCACCGACTTCGAGCGCCCGATCGGCGCGATAGCCGGGATGAAGGTGGAGGCGGTCGAGCCCCGTCCGGAGGGCCTGGCCATCACGGTGACCGGCCGGGATCTGCGGCTGGTGGGCTGACCCGCCCGGCGGACGGCCTCCCGTCGCCTGGGGGAGCGGCGCTCGCACCGGAAGGGCGGGAGCGCCACGGCTCCCGTCGCCCGGCAGGCGGTCTCCCGTCGCCCGGGGGACGGTTTCCCGCCGTCCGGTGGCCGGTCCACGCCCTGATGGATCACATGCTGAGACAGTGCTGTCCGATCCGTAGAAAGTGAACCGGACTCCTCGGTACGGAGGTGTCCGGAGGTGATCCGCGCCTCGGTCGCATCCCACATACCGGTCGATCGTGTCTCACGATATGACATGCCGGTGACACGGCCACCTGTCCGTCCCTACGATCGAGGGCATGAAGCGACAGGCGGATCTCACGAAGCGGCGGGCAGTAGACCTGTGCCGCGTCGCCGCCATGCTCTGTCGCTCCGTCTGAGCGGGACGCACCACTCCCGTATTCCCCGGGCCCTCCGACCAAGGTCGGGGCCGCCCTGTGCAGCCGTACGCAAGCCCGTTAGGCACGTCCCGAAACACCGACGCGACGCCGCGTACCGCAGGCACACCCGCACCACACCGCCGCACACTGCCCCGGAGGAGAACGAACATGGCTCGCAGCGACGTCCTGGTCGACGCGGACTGGGTCGAGGCCAACCTCGACAACCCGCAGGTCGCCCTCGTCGAGGTCGACGAGGACACCTCGGCCTACGAGAAGAACCACATCCGCAACGCCATCCGGATCGACTGGACCCAGGACCTCCAGGACCCGGTGCGCCGCGACTTCATCGACCAGGAGGGCTTCGAGAAGCTCCTCTCGGCCAAGGGCATCGCGAACGACACCACGGTCGTCCTCTACGGCGGCAACAACAACTGGTTCGCCTCCTACGCCTACTGGTACTTCAAGCTCTACGGCCACCAGGACGTGAAGCTCCTCGACGGCGGCCGCAAGAAGTGGGAGCTGGACTCCCGTGACCTGGTCGACGGCTCCGCCGTGCCGGTCCGCCCCGTCACCGAGTACAAGGCCAAGCCGCAGGACAGCTCGATCCGCGCCTTCCGCGACGACGTCGTGGCCGCGATCGGCACCCAGAACCTGGTCGACGTCCGGTCGCCCGACGAGTTCTCCGGCAAGCTGCTGGCCCCGGCCCACCTCCCGCAGGAGCAGTCGCAGCGCCCCGGCCACGTGCCGAGCGCCCGCAACATCCCGTGGTCGAAGAACGCCAACGACGACGGCACCTTCAAGTCGGACGACGAGCTCAAGGCCCTCTACGAGGCCGAGCAGGTCGACCTGGCGAAGGACACCATCGCCTACTGCCGCATCGGTGAGCGCTCCGCGCTGACCTGGTTCGTCCTGCACGAGCTGCTTGAGGTCCCGAACGTCACCAACTACGACGGTTCCTGGACCGAGTACGGCTCCCTCGTCGGTGTGCCGATCGAGCTCGGCGCCGCCAAGTAATCTCCCGGACCTCCGGACCCCTCGACGTAAGGACAGAACGACATGTGTGGAGCGCAGCCCGGCGGCCCCGACGCCTCGACGATCAAGCCTGGTGAGACCACCATCCAGGGCTTCGTGACCAAGGACGGCCAGCCCGTCACCGGTTACGTCCGCCTCCTGGACTCGACGGGCGAGTTCACGGCCGAGGTCCCGACCTCCGCCACCGGCCAGTTCCGTTTCTACGCGGCCGAGGGCACGTGGACCGTCCGCGCCCTGGTGCCCGGCGGCACCGCCGACCGTCAGGTCGTGGCGGAGAAGGGTGGCCTCGCGGAGGTCGCCATCGCGGTCTGATCCGCGACACAGAACCGGCCGAAGGGCCGTGCCTCCTGGGGGGTTGGACGCCATTTCCAGGACTTGAGGCACGGCCCTTCGGTCGTACCCTGAAGGTGTGTACGCACGCCGTCGGCACGTCTACTTCTGGATGATGGGTGCCTGCCTGGTCCTCTTCGTGGGCGCCTGGGCCGTCGTGCGGCTCTTCTCCATGCCGGCGGCCATCGGCATGTGCGTGGTCGCCATGGTCATCCCGCCGGTCGCCGCGATGGTCGCGAACCGGCGGGGGCCCGAGGACCGCTGGTGGGACGATCCCTCGGGCGACCCGAAGTCGGACGAGTGGTGGGACGAACTCGACGGCAGGAAGCGCCGGGGACGCGACCCCGAGGAGTAGTCCCGGCCCAGTAGAGGAGCAGTCCCGGCCTAGTAGACGAGCGCCTGCGTGCCGTCGGCCATGGCCTCCTGGACGAAGACCTGGGCGCCGGCGATCCGGACGCCCTTCAGGACGTCGTCCTCGGTGATCTCGCGCCGGGTCGCGCACTGTGTGCAGAGGGTGATCCGCCCGCCCGCGAGCACCGAGTCGAGCAGGTCCGGCAGCGGCGCGGCGTGCGGCAGCGCGAACTCGGCGGCCCGGCCCGGAAGCGCGAACCACGAGGACTCGCCGGTCAGCCAGAGCGAGACCTCCACCCCGCTGGCCACGGCCACGGCGGCCACCGTGAAGGCCTGGGAGCAGCGTTCGGGGGCATCGGCCCCCGCGGTCACCTTGATCACGAGCTTCTTCGCCATAGCCGAACTGTAATGCGAGGCCCTACAACCCCAGGCGCCCCTCACGTGTCAGTTGGATGCGCGGGTTACGGAATTCGCGCTTCAGGTCTCGTGGGGGGACTCGTGCACACCGAAGAAAGCGTCCGTGCCGCGGACGCGCCACCGCCCGATCCCGTCGTCCGGCCGCGCCGCCGGCTGCTGCGTACCGCCGGGCTCATCGCCGTCGCCGCCGTCCTCGGGCTGGTCGGCGGCACCGCCGTGGGATACGGCGTCCAGGCCGGCCGTCCGCCGGTCGCGCTGCCCGCCCTCAGTCAGCCGGGTCTCGCGTACCCGGCGAAGCCGCTGCCCGCCGGGCAGGAGGCGGAGGAGCTGTCGGCCAAGGAGGACCTGCGGTCGAAGACCGACGGGGACCTGCGGAAACTGCTGCTGCCCCGGCCCCCGGGGGCCAGGGCCGACGGCCAGGACGGCTGGATGCCGCTGGACGCGTACGCCAACTCCTTCACCCTTCCGGACTCGGCGCTGAAGTTCCAGCTCGACCAGAAGGTGCGGCGGATCGCCGCCCGCGCGTGGTACGAGGGCGAGAACAAGTGGGTGAGGATCGAACTGGCCCAGTACCACTCGGCTTCCTGGATGGGCGCCTTCGAACACGTGCGGGACCAGCAGCGCAACGCCTCCCTGGAGGATGAAGCCGACTCCATCGGAGACCCGGTGAAGGGCTCGTCGCACGGGCGCTACTACGTCTTCCCGGTGGAACGCGAGCCCGGCTACCTCGACCTCTACCAGGCCCGCGCCTTCATCCAGCGCGGTGACATCGCCGTCACCGTCCTCATCAGCGACACACGGAAGATCTCGGGGAACGAGATCCGTTCCCTGGCCGAGCGGCAGCTGGGGCGCCTGTGACCGAGAAGTCCGGGGGCGGCACCCGCCGCCTCCTGAAGAACGCGCTGGCCGGCCTGGTCGTGCTCGGCGCCGTCGGTGGCGGGGTCGCGTACACCGCCACCACCGTCGACCGGGCCGACCGGTCGGCGCCCACCGTGGTGTGGGAACAGCCCACCGCGACCGCCACCCCCGAGGACCCGGCCGCGGGCATCGACAAGGGCCGGGCCTCCACCCCGCTGAGCAAGCTCCTGCTGCCCGTACCGGACGGCTATGTGCTCGGCGCGGAGATCGAGGGCCACGGCAACGACGCCGAGCTGGAGGCCGCGGAGGCCACCGCCCTCTTCAAGCAGACCGCGAAGGGCGTCTACGGCAAGGGGCGCCGCGCCTTCGAGGAGGCGGTCGACGGGCTCGGAGTCCAGGGCATGGCGTTCCGTTCGTACGCGCGGGTGGACGGCAGCCTCCACGCGGAGGTGTCGATCCTGAGGATGAAGGACCGGAAGGCGGTCCGGACGTACTTCGACTCCGAGAAGCGCCTCGCCGGACTCCTGGACCTCGACAAGGGCCCGAAGATCAAGGACCACGAGCGGAACGCCGTCTGCTACCTGGGCCCCAAGCCCGAGAAGCCCAGGGAGAAGGACGGAGAGCGGCGGACTCCGAAGCTCCGGCTGATGCACTGCACGGCCTACGACGGCGAGGTCATGGTCAACGTCTCGGCGTACGGCATCCCGCCCCTCGACACCCAGGCCGTGGCGACCCTCGTCGAGCGACAGCTCCGCCACATCGAGTCCCCGGGGGAGTACGTATGAGCGAGCAGACGGCAGAGAAGACACCGGAACCGACGATGGCCGGGGGTACGGGGCCGGGTGGGGTTACGGAGCCGGGGGAGGTCGCAGGGACTGCCGAGGTCGCAGAGAGTGCCGAGGCTAGGGAGGCTGTGGAGGTCGCAGAGACCACCGAGGTCACCGTGGCTGAGGTGACCGCTGAGGCTTCCGGCGCCGAGGGGACCACCGTGACCACCGAGGCTTCCGAGGCCGAGGAGACCCCCAAGACCCCCAAGACCCCCGCCGCCCCCCGGCGGGCCCGTCGGGTTCTGTGGGCCGTCGCGCGGTGGACGGCTGCCGTCGTCGTCTTCGGCGGGGTCGGCGCGGGGACCGCGCTGGGGATCACCGGGCTCGACCGGGACGAGGTCCCCGGTCTGGCGACCGAGAGCGACGGGCGCTGGGAGTACCCCAGGCTCAGCCTCCCGGCGCTGCCGGTCGACCGGCCACGGCCGTTCACCGCCGCCAACGACGCCGAGATCCACTACGCCGACGTGCGCGACCTGCTGCTGCCCGCGCCCGTCGGCGCGACCCCCGATCCGAAGCTGGACGGCGGCTTCGTGTCCACGGAGGCGTACCTCTCGCTCTACGCCGAGGAGAGCCGCGCCGAGCTGCGGCAGAGCCTCGCCGACTCCACCCTGCGGCACATCGCGGCCCGGGGGTGGACGACCCCGGACGGCACCCGGACCAGCGTCCATCTGCTCCGGTTCAGCTCCGTCGCGTACGCGCAGCAGTACCAGAGCGAGACCCTCCAGGCGGACAGCGCTGACGGCCCGGTGGCGCTGCCGGACGGCGTCGAGAAAGCCGTCCCGGAAGCCCTCGCGAACAAGATCCGGGTACCGGACACCAGGCTGTACGCCTACCGGGAGAAGAAGCCCTACGGCACCGACCAGGTCCGCTGGGCCTACATCCAGGCGGGGGACACCCTCGCGCTGATCACCCAGACCCGCAGGGGCGAGGTGCTCACCGTGCCGTACCAGCAGACGGTCGTCCTCCAGAACCAGCTGCTGGGATAGCGCGCGGAACCGGCTTCCGGGAAAGCGGCAGCGCGCGCGAGACCCACCTCACCGAGAGGGCCGGGCCCCAGCCCACTAAGCTGGGGTCCGGCCCGTTCCGCCTTCACCGCTCAGTCGAGGAGCACCCTGTGATCGTTTTCTTCGAAACTCTGCTGGTCCTGGTCTGTGTCGGCGTGCTCGCCTTCACCGGTCTGGCCGTGAAGAAGCTGTACCAGGGCCAGCGCTAACCACTCCGAGAGAACGCCAGAGCTGCTCATGATCGAGATCCCGTCCGACCTCAACCCGGACCTCGTCCCCCTCGCGTTCCTGCTCGGTACGTGGGAAGGCGCGGGTGTCGCCGACTTCCCCGGCGCCGAGAAGTGCAACTTCGGCCAGGCCGTGACCTTCAGCCACGACGGCCGGGACTTCCTGGAGTACCACTCGCACTCCTGGGTCCTGGACAAGGACGGCAACAAGGTCCGTCCGCTGGAGAGCGAGAGCGGCTACTGGCGGATCGACAAGGACCGCAAGGTCGAGACCGTCATGGTCCGCGACCAGGGCATCGTCGAGATCTGGTACGGCGAGCTGGCCGACCAGAAGCCGCAGATCGACCTGGTGACGGACGCCGTCGCCCGGACGGCCGCCTCGGGCCCGTACTCCGGCGGCAAGCGTCTGTACGGCTACGTCAAGGGCGACCTCATGTGGGTGGGCGAGAAGGCGACCCCCGAGGTCCCGCTGCGGCCGTACATGTCGGCGCACCTGAAGAAGGTCGTCTCGCCGGAAGAGGTCGCGGAGATGGCCCGCAACCTCGGCGACCTGCCGGACGACGGCATCGCGTTCTTCCGCTAGAGACCGCGCGAGGGGCCGTGCGCGGACCGCGTGCGGCCCCGGTGCCGAAAGCCCCTGGGGCGATCCGGCCGTGCCCTCCTACACTGGGGGCGTGGTGACCACCGACTGGAAGAGCGATCTGCGGCAGCGCGGCTACCGGCTCACGCCGCAGCGCCAGCTTGTCCTGGAAGCCGTCGACGCGCTGGAGCACGCGACGCCCGACGACATTCTCGTCGAGGTGCGCAGGACCGCCTCCGGGGTGAACATCTCCACCGTCTACCGGACCCTGGAGCTCCTGGAGGAGCTGGGTCTGGTCAGCCACGCCCATCTGGGGCACGGGGCTCCCACCTACCACCTCGCCGACCGGCACCACCATCTGCACCTGGTCTGCCGGGACTGCTCCGGGGTGATCGAGGCGGACGTCGAGGTGGCCGCCGAGTTCACCGGGAAGCTCCGGGAGACCTTCGGCTTCGAGACCGACATGAAGCACTTCGCCATCTTCGGGCGATGCGGGGACTGCGCCGCGAAGGCCGTGCCCGCCGAGTCGTAGGCTTTTCGCATGGAGCGACCTTCCACGACCAGTCCCCTGTTGTCCCTGCCCGGCGCCGTCGCGGCCGAAGGCCACGACGAGGGTGTCGCCGCGCACTACGGCGACCTGTTCCGAGAACAGCGCGCCCTCGCCGACGGGCGCGGTTTCGTCGACCTCTCCCACCGGGGCGTCCTCGCCGTCACCGGCGACGACCGGCTGGGCTGGCTGCATCTGCTCGTCACCCAGCACATGACGGATCTGGCCCCCGGCCAGGCCACCGAGGCGCTGATCCTCTCCGCGAACGGGCACATCGAACACGCCCTGTACCTCGTCGACGACGGCGAGACGCTGTGGGCGCACGTCGAGCCGGGCACCCGGGAGGAGCTGGTCGCCTATCTGGAGTCGATGAAGTTCTTCTACCGGGTCGAGGTCGCCGATCGTACGGAGGACATCGCGGTCGTCCACCTCCCCGCCGGTTCCGTCGTGGAGGTTCCCGAGGGCGTCGCCGTACGGGAGACCCCGTACGGGCGTGATCTGTTCCTGCCCCGGGCGGACCTGGAGTCCTTCGCCGCCGCGCACGGTCCCGCCGCCGGAGTCCTCGCGTACGAGGCGCTGCGCGTCGAGGGGCACCGGCCCCGGCTCGGCTTCGAGACCGACCACCGGACCATCCCGCACGAGATCGGTCTCATCGGCAGCGCCGTCCACCTCCAGAAGGGCTGCTACCGGGGGCAGGAGACGGTCGCCCGGGTGCAGAACCTCGGCAAGCCGCCGCGCCGTCTGGTCTTTCTGCACCTGGACGGCAGCGAGGTCCTGCTGCCGGGGCACGGCACCCCGGTCCGGCTCGCCGCCGACGGCGAGGAGGGGCGTCAGCTCGGCTTCGTGACGAGCGCCGTGCGCCACCACGAGCTGGGCCCGATCGCGCTGGCCCTGGTGAAGCGGAACGTGCCGGTCGACGCGCCGCTGATCGCGGGCACGACCGCCGCCGCGCAGGAGACGATCGTCGAGCCGTAGCCGTAGCCGTAGCCGTAGCCGTAGCCCCTGGGGCATGTCCCGTAGTCCGTATCCCGTAGGTCGTCTCCCGTAGGCCGTAAGACCTACGGGATCGGGGCGGGGTGGGGCCGGTGCGCGGCTCTCAGACCTCGACCAGGACCGTGAACGGGCCGTTGTTGGTGAGCGAGACGCGCATGTCCGCCCCGAAGCGGCCCGTCTCCACGTGGGCGCCCAGCGCGCGCAGCTGCCGCACGACCTCGTCGACGAGGGGTTCGGCGACCGGCCCGGGAGCGGCCGCGTTCCACGTCGGGCGGCGGCCCTTGCGGGCGTCGCCGTAGAGAGTGAACTGGGAGATCACGAGGAGCGGCGCGTTCACGTCCGAGCAGGACTTCTCGTCGGCCAGTACCCGGACGGACCAGAGTTTTCTGGCCAATTGGGCAGCCTTCTCCGGAGTGTCGTCATGGGTCACCCCGACCAGGACGCACAAGCCCTCGCCGGAGATCTCACCGACGGTCTCCCCTGCGACGACGACACTCGCGCCGTCGACCCTCTGCACCACCGCACGCATGCCCCCCAACCTACCCAGCGGCCCGCGGCCCGGGTACGGAGGGGCCGAACGGGTGCAGGGCGTCTGCGCGCGTACGGGGAGGAGTGGCACCATGCCTGTCAGGCGGTGCGCTCCGCACCGGTCGAGGGGAACGAATCTCATGAGTGCACCTGGCACCGGGCCGACGCCGTCCGGTTCCGTACCGCTGTTCCGCGCCGGACCCCGGGGCGGTGGACCGGTCGACGGCCCGGTCGCCCGCCCACCCGTACAACGGAGCGCCGAGGCCGCCCTTTCCGAACAGTCCGTGCCTGAGTTCGGCGCGCTGCGGCTGCCCGAGCTGCGGGCGCTGCGCCGGGACGCTCAGAGCGACGAGGCCGATCTGAGCTATCTGCGCCGGATGCTCCAGGGCCGGATCGACATCCTGCGGGCCGAGTTGGCGCGGCGTACCGACCCCGAGGCGCCGGTGCTCGACCGGCTCTCCGAGATCCTCGCCGACGTGCCCTCGCGGCACCGCAGTTCGGCCCGGCACGTGACGCTCTCGCCGCCCCGGAACGAGGAGTACCGACGGCTCGCGTCCGAGATGCTGTCGGAGGTCGAGCTGTCCGACCTGACGGCCCGTACGGACGCCGAACTGGACGCGGCGATGGGCCGGCTCGCCGGGTACGAGCAGCAGATCTCCCGGCGCCGCCAGCACCTCCAGCGGACGGCCGACGGGTGCAGCGGGGAGATCGCCCGCCGTTACCGCGAAGGAGAGGCACAGGTCGACGACCTGCTGGGCTGAGAACGGGGGCCCGGCGGGACCCCGACGAGGTCCGGCGGGGCGTGGTGGGACTGGCGGGCCTGGTGGGGCCCGCATGGGGACGGCGTGCGGGCGGTGCGCGGGGGCGCGTGCGGGGATGTGCGCGCAGGGATGTGCGCGTGGACGTGCGCGGGGACGTGCGCGGGGATGACCGCGTGGACGGCCACGTGGTCGGTCGTGTGGACGGCCACGCGGACGGTCGTGTGGACGGTCGTGTGGACCGGCGAAAAGTCGGATGCGTCCGGGCCAGGGTCGTACGTAGGGTCGCCGTATGGCCCTGGACATGCGTGCGGTGACGGAAGCGGAGTACCCCGACTGGCTGCGTGCCCTGCGGGACGGGTTCCTCCGTCCGCCCGTCGTCAGCGACGAGGAAGTCGCCGACCGGCTCCCGCACGTCGACCTGACGCGGACGCTCGGCTGCTTCGACAGCGGCCGGGCCGTCGCCACCTTCCGTTCCTTCCGGCAGGAGGTGAGCACGGTCGGCGGCGGAGTCCTCGAAGCCGATGCGATCACCCAGGTCACCGTCGCCCCGACGCACCGCAGGCGCGGTCTTCTGAGCCGGATGATGACCCTTGACCTGACCGCCGCGAAGGAGCGGGGCGACGCGCTCGCGACCCTGATCGCCGCCGAGTACCCGATCTACGGCCGGTTCGGCTTCGGAGTGGCCAGTTCGCTCACCGAGTGGAGCGTGGACCTGCGGGTCGCCGGGCTCGACCCGCGCCGCTCGGGCCGCCCGGAGGACGGCGGGCGGATCGACCTGACCGACGCCGACGAGATCCGCAAGGTCGGACCCGAGGTGCACCGGCGCCTGATGGGCGTCCGCGCGGGCGTCACCCACCGCGACACGCGCGGCTGGGAGGTCGGCACCGGTCTCGGCGTACAGAGCGAGCCGTGGCGGGAGCCGTTCTACGCGGTGTACCGGGCGGAGTCCGGCGAGGTCGAGGGCTTCGTGGCGTACGGCGTCGACGAGCGCTGGGACGACAACAAGCAGCCGCTGAACACCGTGCGGGTGCGGGACCTCATCGCCTTCACCGCGGGCGCCGAGCGGGCCCTGTGGCGGTTCCTCTGCTCGATCGACTGGATCACGACGATCCGCTCCGGCTACCGCGCCCCAGACGACCTGCTGCCCTCGCTGCTGCCCAATCCGCGCGCCGCGGGGGTCCTGACCCACTCGGACATGCTCTGGGTGCGGGTCCTGGACGTCGTCCGCGTCCTGGAGAGCCGTACGTATCCGGTCGCGGACCGGCTCGTGCTCGATGTCCGGGACGGTTACGGGACCGGGGACGGCGACGGGTTCGCCGGCGGGCGCTATCTGCTGGACGCCTCCCCGGACGGCGTCTCCTGCGTCCGGACGAACCGCCCCGCCGATCTGGTCCTCGGGGTCGACCGGCTGGGCGCGCTCGCGTTCGGCGACGAGTCGGCCGTACGGCTCGCCCGGCTCGGGCACCTGGAGGAGCCGACGCCCGGCGCCGCGGCCCGCGCCGACCTCCTGTTCCGCACCGCGCTCCGGCCTTTCTCGCCCGACATCTTCTGAGCGCTCCTCCGCCCGGCCCTTCGAGCGTTCCTCCGACCGGCCCCTCGCCCGGCCCTTCGAGCGGCCCTTCGAGCGGCCCTTCGAGCGGTCCCTCGTGTACGGGGGTTCAGCGGGACCGGAGCCGGAAGAGGAAGCCGGAGGCGGTGACCGCGAGGGTGAGCAGTCCGGCGCACCAGGCCAGCGCGATCCAGGGCGAGTCGCCCACCGGCCGGTCGAGGAGCAGCCCCCGCATCGACTCGATCAGCGGGGTCACCGGCTGGTGTTCGGCGAAGCCGTGCAGCCAGCTCGGCATGGTCTCGATCGGGACGAACGCGCTGCTCGGGTAGGGCAGGAACAGCATGAAGAAGGTGGTCGCGCCGGCCGCCTCGGTCGACCTGGCGACCAGACCGACGGCCGCCGACAGCCAGGAGACGGCCGTGATGTAGGCGAGCAGCAGGCCGATCGCGGCGAACCAGCCGGCCGGCGTGGCGGTGGGCCGGAAGCCGATGAGGAAGGCGACGCCGAGGACGACGGTGGTGGAGAGCACGTTGCGGGCGACGACGGCGACGACGTGCCCGGCGAGGAACGGCGTTCCGCCGACGTCGAGCGTACGGAACCGGTCGACGACCCCGAGCCGCATGTCCTCGCTGACGGAGACGGCGGTGCTCGCCGCGCCGAATCCGGCGCACAGGACGAGGACGCCGGGGACCACGTAGGTGACGTACCGGGTGCCGGTGTCGATGGCTCCGCCGAAGAAGTAGACGAAGACCAGCATCAGCATGATCGGCATCATCAACGAAGTGATGAGGGCGTCCGGATTGCGGCGGCTGAGGCGCAGACCGCGTCCGGCGAGGGTTCCGGCGGCGGTGAACCCGCCGGACAGGATGTCAGACACGGGTGGGCTCCTGGTGGTCGGCGGGGCTCTGGGCGGGGTTTCCGGTGGGGCTCTCGGCGCGGGTCCCGGTGAGGTCTCCGGTGGGTGGCGTGGTCTGTGCGGTGAGGTTCAGGAAGACGTCGTCGAGCGTCGCCGTGTGCAGGGTGAAGCGGGCGAGGTCCCGGCGCTCGGGGTCGTAGGCGTCGAGCAGCGCCCTGACATGGGCGGCGCTGCCGTCGGTGGGGATGCCCAGGGTCCGGGTCGCGGGGTCGCGGCGGACGGGACCGGGGTGCGGGCGGGCGGTGAGCCGTAGATAGCTCTCGTCCCCGTCCGCGACGAGGTCGAGACGGTGGGCCGCGTAACGGTCCTTCAGCTCCCCGGGGGTGCCCTCGGCGAGGACACGGCCACCGCCGAGGACCGTGACCCGGTCGGCGAGCCGGTCGGCCTCCTCCAGGTACTGGGTGGTGAGGAAGACGGTCGTCCCGGTGGCGGAGAGTTCGCGGACCACCTCCCAGAGTTCCTGGCGGCTGCGCGGGTCGAGCCCGGTGGTCGGCTCGTCGAGGAACATCACGCGGGTCGCGCCGGGGTCGCGGACGAGCCCGGCGGCCAGGTCGAGACGGCGGCGCATGCCGCCCGAGTACGTCTTGACGAGACGGGCGCCCGCGTCGGCGAGCCGGAACCGTTCGAGCAGTTCGGCGGTGCGGCGGGTGGCCGCCGGGCGGGAGAGCCCGGAGAGCCGGGCGGCGGTCCGCAGGTTCTCCGCGCCGGTCTGGTTCTCGTCGACGGCGGCGTACTGCCCGGTGAGGCTGATCGCACGGCGGACCCGGGAGCGCGCGGCGACGACATCGTGCCCGGCCACGCGCGCGTGCCCGGCGTCGGGCGTGGCGAGGGTGGCGAGGATGCGGACGGTGGTGGTCTTCCCGGCGCCGTTGGGGCCGAGGAGGGCGAAGACGGTGCCGTCCTCGACCCGCAGGTCGAGATCGTCGAGGACGCGCACGTCCCCGTAGCTCTTGGTGAGACCGACGGCTTCTACGGCCGGAGGCATGGCTGCTCCCTGGGCTGAGGGGTGAGGGCCGAACGCGTACTGCGTATGCCCTACGCGTTACTGCGTAAGGGTTACGCATTACTAGGATGGGCGTCAAGCGTGCGAGGTGCCGGGAGGCGACGGGTTGTGAACGACGGCGAGCAGCGGACGGGCGGCGACGGCGCGGGGGGTGCGGGTGGCGCGGGTGGTGTCGGCGGGGCTGGCGGGGGTGCTGGTGCAGCTGGTGCAGTTGGTGGGTCCAGTGGTGCCGGTGGTGCTGGCGTAGCTAGTGGTGCGGGTGGGGCCAGCAGTGTCGGTGGTGCCGGTGGTGCTGGCGCAGTCAGCGGTGCCAGCGGTGTCGGTGGTGCTGGCACAGCCAGTGATGCCAGCGCGGCCAGTGCGGCCAGTGGTGCCGGTAGCGCCCGTGGAGATGGCGCGGCCCGTGGGGACGGCGCGGACGGCGGGACCTTCCTCCCGCCGAGCATCGAGGCGGCCTGGGGGCTCAGGGAGCGTCCCTCCAAGGGCCCCAAGCCCGGCCTGACCCTGGACCGGATCGTCGACACGGCCGTCACCCTCGCCTCGGCGGAGGGGCTCGCCGCCGTCTCGATGGGGCGGGTCGCCAAGGAGCTGGGCGTCTCGACGATGTCGCTCTACCGGTACGTCTCCGCCAAGAACGAGCTGTACGTCCTCATGCAGGAGGCCGCGATCGGCGCCCCGCCCGCGCTCGCCGCGCCCGGCGCGGGCTGGCGCGCGGGCATCGAGGCCTGGGCCTGGGCGCTGCGCGAGGTCTACCACCGCAACCTCTGGACGCTGAGGCTCCCGGTCTCCGGCCCGCCCGCGACCCCGCACATGGTGGCCTGGTGGGAGAAGGCGCTGGCCTCCCTGGGCGGCACCGGTCTCGACGAGGGCTCCAAGACCTCGGTGATCCTGCTGGTCAGCGGCTTCGTCCGAAACGACGCGCTCGTCCTGGCCGACCTGGACGCCGTCCTGGCCGCCGCCGGGGGAGACCAGCGGGACGTCCTCGTACGCTATGGCCGCACCCTGCGGCGGCTCGCCGACCCGGAGCGGTACCCGGAGGTGGCCCGCCTGCTCGACTCGGGCGCGATGGACACCCCCGACGAGCCGGAGACGGAGTTCCGCTTCGGTCTCGCCAGGATCCTCGACGGGGTCGCGGTGCTCGTGGAAGGGCGCGCCTCGTGAAGCCGAAGCCGACGCCGACGCGGCGGAAGGGGGGCGCGGAGGCTCCCGTATCCGCGCCGGGTGAGCGCGCCGGGCGCGTACCCGGCGGGGGTGAGCCCGCCGCCTCCGGGCCCGCCGAGGGCGGGGCGGTCGCGGGGATGCCCTCCGGGGCGGCCCCGGAGAGGCCCTCCGGGCCCCCCGGTCTGCGGGAGCGGAAGAAGGAACGCACCCGGCAGGCGCTCTCGGAGGCGGCCATCGCGCTCTTCCTTGAGCGGGGTTTCGACGCCGTCCCGGTCGCCGAGGTGGCCGCCGCCGCCGAGGTCTCCAAGCCGACCCTCTTCCGGTACTTCCCGGCCAAGGAAGACCTGGTCCTGCACCGTTTCGCCGACCACGAGGACGAGTCGGCCCGGGTGGTGACCGCCGGAATCCGCGCCGGGCGGGCGCCGCTCGACGCGCTGGAGGCGCGTCTGCTCGACGGTCTCGCCCGGCGCGATCCCGTCACCGGGCTCTGCGACCACCCGGCGGTCCTCGCGTACCTCCGGCTCCTGTACGGCACCCCCGCCCTGGTCGCCCGTCTGCACGCGTACCGGACGAGGTCGGAGACGGCCCTCGCGGAGGCGCTTCTCGGCGCCGGGGATGCGCCAGGGCCCGCAGGCCGCCCCGACCGGCTCGGCGCGCGGCTCGCCGCCGGGCAGATCGTGGCCGTGCTCCAGCTCCTGGCGGAGGAGAACACCGCCCGGATCGCGGCGGGGGAGACGGCCGACGCGATCGAGGAGGACGCGACCGCCGCCGCCGTACGCGCCTTCCGGACGCTACGGGAGGGGCTGCCGTACTGAGCCTCGCGGGACCGGCCGCCACCAGGCGGTCGACCGGAAGGCAAGCCCGGGATCCGTAGACAAGTAAAAAATGTAACTCAGTAACGTTTTCCGTTAAGCTCGCCGGAATGACGTCACTGGACCTTGAGCTAGCCCGTGAACGCGCCCACCACGACGCCTGCCGCGCCGCCCTGGCCCGGATGACCGAGGACGTCGCCGGGCAGGTCGTCACCGGCGAGGACACCGCCGCCTCCGGCGCCGACGCCGAAGCGCTCGGCAGGCATCTGCGCAGCCGCGCCAAGGAACTGCGGGAGCAGCCGCCGGGGCCGCTGTTCTTCGGGCGGCTCGACCGAGAGGACGGCCAGGTCCACCACATCGGCCGGCGCCGGATCGCCGAGGACCACGCGGCGCCGCCGCTCGTCGTCGACTGGCGCGCCCCCGTCTCCCGCGCCTACTACCAGGCAGGCGCCCACGACCCGCAGGGCGTCCTCCGTCGCCGCCGCTTCGGCTGGGCCCCGTACGGCGCGGGCGCGTCGGAGGACCTGACCGCCTTCGAGGACGAACGGCTCACGGCGGGCGGGGAGGTGACCGTCAGCGCCCTGCTCGCCGGGGAGATCGAGCGGCCCCGGGTGGGTCCGATGCGGGACATCGCGGCGACCATCCAGCCCGAGCAGGACGACCTCGTACGCTCCGACCCGGCCGCCTCCCTGTGCGTGCAGGGCGCGCCCGGCACCGGCAAGACCGCCGTGGGCCTGCACCGGGCCGCGTATCTCCTCTACACGCATCCGCAGCGGATCCGCCGCTCCGGTCTCCTCGTCCTCGGCCCGCACCGGGCGTTCCTCGCGTACATCTCCGAGGTGCTGCCCTCGCTCGGCGAGAGCGGGGTCCGGCAGGCCACGCTCGGCGACGAGATCGCCCGGCACCCGGTCCGGGCCGAGGACGGCGAGACCGCCGCCCGGACCAAGCACGACCCCCGGATGGCGGGGGTGCTGCACCGGGCGCTGTACGGCAGGGTCGACCCGGCGCCCGCCGAGGACCTCGCCGTGCCGGACGGCTCGTCCCACTGGCGGCTGCCCGCCGCCCGGCTCGCCGGGATCGTCCGCGAGGTACGGGAGGAGGCCCCGCCCTACGCGACGGGCCGCGAGCGGGTCCGCGCCCGGGTCGTACGGGACCTCCAACTGCGGGCCGAACGCCGCTGGGGCCCCATGGGCGCGGCCTGGGCACGACGGATCGAGCGGGCCCGCGCGCTCACCGCCTTCCTCGACGCGTGCTGGCCGAGGACGACACCGGAGGAGGTCCTCGCGGCCTTCCTCGCGGACCCCGCCGATCCGGCCCTGACGGAGGAGGAGCGGGCGGCGCTCCGCTGGGAACGGCCGCCGCGCTCGTACCGTTCCGCCCGGTGGACCGCCGCCGACCTCGTCCTCCTCGACGAGTTGGCGGGGCTGATCGAGCGCCCCGAGGGGTACGGCCATGTCGTCGTCGACGAGGCGCAGGACCTCTCGCCCATGGAGTGCAGGGCGGTCGCCCGGCGCACCGGCTTCGGCTCGCTCACGGTCCTCGGCGACCTGGCCCAGGGCACCACCCCGTGGGCGGCCACCGACTGGCACGAACACCTCGCCCACCTGGGCAAACCCGGGGCGCCCGTGGTGTCCCTCACCCTCGGCTACCGGGTCCCGGCGGCGATCGTGGACCTCGCCAACCGGCTGCTGCCGAAGCTGGGCGCGGACGTTCCGGCGGGCCGGTCCGTACGGCGGGACGGCGAGGTGACGATCCACCGGACGACGGACCTGGACACCGCGACCCGCGAGGCGGTCCGCGCGGCACTCGCGGAGGAGGGCTCGGTGGGGGTGATCACCTCCGACACGCTCCTGGGACGCATCGCCGAGGCGGCGACGGAGGCGGCGTCGCCGGACGAGGCCGCCCGGCTGACGGTCCTGCCCGCACGAGCGGTCAAGGGCCTGGAGTTCGACCACGTCGTGGTGGTGGAACCCGCAGCGATCACAGACTCCGAACAACGCGGCCTGAACCGCCTGTACGTGGTCCTCACCCGAGCGGTGTCCCGCTTGACGCTGGTACATGAGAGGGATTTGCCGGAGGGGGTGGGATAGGGAGGGGCGGTATCTATACGGGGCAGAGTGGGATGGGGGGGGCCGGTCGGGTCGGATCGGGGGTGGTGGGATCGGGGCGGGTCGGGCCCGCTGCGGGGCCGACTCGGGTGGGCCGAGGGGGAGGGCGGGCCGACCGGATCCGGGTTCCGGCGGACCCACCGGTTCCGGGTTCCATGGCGGGCCGGAGCGGCCCAGGATGGAGACATGCCTCCGATCCCGCTGCTCTTCCTCGACGTCGACGGACCGCTGATCCCCTTCGGGGAGCGGCGCGCGGGCGAGGCGGGGAGCGACGCGCATCCGATGTACCCGCCGGTGCCGCCCGCCGCCGTGAGCCCCCTGCTCGCACGGCTCGATCCCGCGCAGGGGCCGAGGCTGGCGGCGCTGCCGTACGAGCTGGTGTGGGCGACGACTTGGGGGGACGACGCGAACACCTGGGTGGCCGCCCGTCTCGGGCTGCCCCCGCTGCCCGTCGTCCCCTGGCCGGACGACGCCCCGGCCCCCGCGAGGGGCGTGCACTGGAAGACCCCGGTCCTGGTCGCGTGGGCGGAGGGCCGGCCGTTCGCCTGGGTCGACGACGAGATCGGCCCGGCGGACCGCACATGGGTCGCCGCCCACCACCCCGGGCCCGCCCTCCTTCACCGGGTGGACCCCGGGCGGGGCCTCATGGCGGAGGACTTCGCGGGGCTCACCGGCTGGGACGGAGCGCGGGAGCCGTCGTCCGGGCCGCAGGACCAGTGGCCGTCGTGGTGATGGGCGGGGAGCGTCGCTGTCGACTCGCCAGGTTCTGTCGGTATCCGTGCCGGTTCTTCCTACCGTTGTGCTTCGCGCATGATTTCACCGGGGGAGGTGCCGGTCGGCTGTGAGGTGCGACTGATGACTTCTCCCGACGTGGCGTCGATGATTGCGAAACCACTTTCATTGCGACTTGCGCCCACGACGAGCCAGTGGATTTTCCAGATCCCGTCGACCGACTTGGCGATCAGTTCGCTTTCGACCTTCCCCTTGCTGTCGCCTTCCTGGAATGCCTGGTGAAACTTCTGGATCGCTTCGTTCCTGGAAACCGAGGGGGCGGGAAGGGGTGGATCCTCGGCTTTGCGCTGGATGAGCTGGGTCAGTGCCCCGTTGCGGTCGATTTGAATGTCGAGCCGCATGGGCATCATGACACCGTCTTTGTTATGTCGCCTCCAGCTGGTCATCCAGCCCATCTCCGCGTTCATGCCGACGGGTGTGGTGATGGATTTCGAGCCGGTCAGCCCCCATGGCGCGTGGGCTTCCGCATAGGACGAGGCCAGTGCGCGAGCCTGGTCGGCGGTGGTCGGCGGTTCGCTGTGGGCGCTGACCGGGTAGCCAGTGGATTGCGGGCCGTCGGACATGTCCAGGGCTGCCGTGAAAGTGGACTTGTCCGGCCAACTCAACTCGGCAAACCCTTCGTTGAAGGAAACGATGACAGTCCCGGAACCTCCTTCGACGCCGCGAGCGAACTGGATGTCGTTGATCGTGAAGTGATCTTCGAATGCGGCGGTGACGGCTGCGCGTGCGGAACTCTGCTGTTCGCCGTTCGCGTGACCGATGGCGACGGTGTAGGCGACGACCTCAGGGTGGATGAAGGCAATCCACGTCGAACCCAAGGCGACCGTCGAAATCGCCCAAATGGCGGCGAGCTTTCGGTTTCCCCATGTCCAGAAAGGAGGCGAGCCCGGATGGTCGAGTTTCACGGTGAGCCACCCCAGGAGGACTCCGGCGGCGACTCCCAGAGAATTCATCTGAAGATCGCTGGTGTCACATCCGCGCCCGAGGAAGGTGAGTGACCCCTGCAGCGTTTCGATCGTGAGGGTGAGCAGGGCGCCGCCGATGAGGGTTCCTGCGATATTTCGGGTCGCCAGCACCCCGAGGAGCCCGACCGGAACGAAAAGGCCGGCGTTCAGCAGCCCCTGCGAGGTGGTGAATGGCTCGATCAGGTCGCGATTGACGACGCATGACCGTGTCTGGTCGACAGGCGAGCCCGTCGACCAGAGCGTCAGGGAGACCACGGCGGTTACGGCCGCCGCGAGCAGCGCGTGCAGCGCGGGGCGCTCTGTCTCTCGTGTCTGTGCTGAGCGAAAACGCAACGCTCCAACAGCGCCGGCCAGAAGAACGGCCAGGAGTACGAACATGCCGTGCCCCTGAAAAACTGCGTACAGCAAATCGGGTCTCTCTCAGGTGCGATGGCGGTGAGTAGCGTTCCGGCGCTACGCGCGCCGGAACGCCGGACGCGTCACGTCAGCAGCTGGTGGAGATGGCTGCGGGTGTCTGGTAGGTCGTCCCCGAGGTGTAGAGCAGGCCGTTGGTGGGGTAGCAGGGGTTGGCGACGCCCGACCACTCCCCCCATGCGAGCGCCGACGTGGAGATGGTCTGAGACGCCTTGTAGTACGTGCTGCCTCCCCGGAGGTAGCCCAGCTTCCCCGTGATGGCACTGCCGCCCGTCTTGTTGTAATCAACTGAGATGTAACTGCCGCCGTTCCCCAGGCCGATGGAGAGATAGCCGTTGGACAGCTTGGTGCATCGGTCGCCCTTCGTGATGTAGCCATCACTGGGGCAGGAGGTCACCTCCGCACCAGTACTGCCAGCGTTAGCGGCAGAAACTCCTCCCAGTACGGGGAGCAAGGTGAGAGTGGCAGTCGTCATGACCTTTGAAGCAGATATACGCATGGTATTTCCCTTCGATTGGTTGCGTGCTGCACTATCGCGAACGGGCTGAGTTCGCAGAGCGGTGAAGAGGATGAATTCGTCAGGTCAGACGCAGAGAGGGCTGGAAAGCGACGGTTGCTGGCTGGGGCCTCTGGTGACGTCACCCTGCTGACGAACAGGACGCTCGCCGCGCAGGAGTGCTGCGAGCGCGACCGACAGCAACGCGTGTCGCCGACCCGAACGCCAGGTGGCCCCATTCGCTCGGTCGAGGCGAGCAGTGACATCGCCGGCCCCGGGGCCGAAGGCCTTCGCGCGGCACAACGCCGGACCATGACCGCTTGGTGCGTCGGCCGCCCGGGCCCCCTGTCGGCGACTGTTTCGCCGACCTGAGGGGCGCTGCTGAACCTTGCGTGACAGTCGCCCTGCTTGGCTGACAGCCATCGCGCTCGATCGCAGCCGCCCGGCCGCCCACAGCGCAACTCCTGCAAGCGCCTGCTTGCAATAGTTAGCAGCGGGTGGCATGGTCGAGGCATGGCATCGCTCAACGTCGGCAATCTCGGTGAGTACCTCCGTGAGCAGCGGAGGACCGCGCAGCTGTCCCTGCGGCAGCTCGCCGACGCCGCCGGGGTGTCGAATCCCTACCTGAGCCAGATCGAGCGGGGGCTGCGCAAGCCCAGCGCCGAGGTGCTCAAGGAGGTCGCCAAGGCCCTGCGGATCTCCGCCGAGACGCTGTACGTGCGGGCCGGCATCCTCGACGAGAAGGAACGGGACGAGCTGGAGACGCGCGCCGTCATCCTGGCCGATCCCTCGATCAACGAGCGCCAGAAGCAGGTGCTGCTCCAGATCTACGACTCCTTCCGCAAGGAGAACGCCGCCGACGCCGCCGAACGCGCTTCCGCCGGGACCACCCCTGCCGGGTCCGGTCCCGCCGAGACCGCGACCGAGACCGAGACCGAGCCCGTCTCCACCGAGACCGGTCCCGTCGGGGACGCGTCCGGTCGGGCCGATGCAGAACCACCTTTGGGCTAGCAGGACAGCTCGTACGTCACCTTCCGGGAGGATCACCAGCATGGCCATCATCGACGAACTGCGTACCCCCCTCTACTTCGCCGCCGGCACCGCCGACCTCGCCGTGCAGCAGGCCAGGAAGGTGCCCGGTCTGATCGAGCAGCTCGCCGCCGGGGCGCCCGCGCGGATCGACGCCGTACGGAACGCCGACCCGAAGGCCGTGCAGGAGAAGGTGACCGCGCAGGCCAAGGAGGCCCAGGCCACCGTCCAGTCCAAGCTGGCCGACGTCGTCGGCGTCCTCGACACGGACCTCAAGAAGCTGGGCGAGACCGCCCAGGACCTCGCCCTGCGCGGGGTCGGCGTCGCCGCCGAGTACGCCGTCAAGGCGCGCGAGAAGTACGAGGAAGTCGCCGCCCACGGCGAGGAGACCGTCAAGGCCTGGCGCGGCGAGCCCGCCGAGGAGTTCACCGAGATCACCGTGGTCGTCGAGCCGGAGGAAGCCGAGCCGGTGGCCGAACCGGTGGCGGAGACCGCGGCCGAGCCGGTGGCGGAGCCCAAGGCCGTGGAAGAGCC
This sequence comes from Streptomyces sp. CBMA291, assembly GCF_014596525.1. Lineage (GTDB taxonomy): Bacteria > Actinomycetota > Actinomycetes > Streptomycetales > Streptomycetaceae > Streptomyces. The sequence goes on along the minus strand of NZ_MSJP01000115.1, from coordinate 128,829 downwards.
CCGGATCGTGGAAGCGGTGAAGGTGGCCGAAGAGTCGCCTTCCACCGCGTCGCAGAACGGCTCCCGACCGTCCACCGCCGGTACCGAGTGGCTCCAGAACGGGCCCGGCGCCGGTGCGGAGTAATACCGGGCCGGTTCCCGTACGTCCGGCGCCGGTGCGGAGCTGCCCCAGGCGCCAAACCGGGTATCCGGTGCGTGAAAACGGGTACCTTGGCGGCGAGGCGCTCTTCCCCTCTTTTCTTTCCTAGGCGGTGCTCGACATGTTGCGCGCGGGATTCGATTCCCTTCTCTCCCTGGTGATCTTCTTCGTCTTCACCGGCTTTGCCCTCGCCGCGCTCGTCTTCGCCGCGTTGGCCCGCGAGGACGCCTACCGTGCCGCCGAGAAGCAGACCAAGAAGTTCTGGCTGATCATTCTGGGCGTCAACCTCGCTCTGAACCTGCTGCTCCCGATGCTGTTCCTCCAGATCGCGGGGCTCATCGCGGCCATCGTCTTCATGGTGGACGTCCGGCCCGCGCTCGCGCAGGTCTCGGGCGGCGGCCGGGGCGGACGCCGGGGCGGCGGTTCCAGCAGCGACGGGCCGTACGGCCCGTACAACGGCGGGCGCTGAACGGCCGGCGCCCCAGGCCGTCGGGCGCCGTCGGCTACCAGACCTTCGGCGGTTTACGGTTCCCGCCACAGGGCATGCGGTACGCCCCCGCCGGGAGCGGTGGGCCGGTAGCGGAGCACACGGGCAGGGCCCGGAGAGTTCATCCCCGGGCCTTGCGCCTTTCCAACGCCAGCACGGCCACGTCGTCCGTCAGCTCCCCGCCGTTCAGCGACCGGACCTCCGTCACCGCCGCTTCGAGCAGCTCCTCGCCGCGCAGTCCCGCCGAGAGCTGCCGGTCGATCATGCCGACCATCCCGTCCTGGCCCAGCCTCGGCGAACCGGGGCCCGCCGAGCGGCCCTCGATCAGGCCGTCCGTGTACATCAGCAGGCTCCACGTCCCGCCCAGCTCGACCTGTCGCCGGGGCCAGCGGGCGCGCGGCAGCAGCCCGAGGGCCGGACCGCCGTCCTCGTACGGGAGCAGCCGCGCGGCCTTGCCCCGCCGGGCGATCAGCGGTGCCGGGTGCCCGGCCAGGCACAGGCCCGCCCGGCGCCCGTCGGGTGCGATGTCGACGGTGCAGAGCGTCGCGAAGATCTCCTCGCTCTCCCGCTCGTGCTCCAGGACCCGCTGCATCGTCGACAGCAGCTCGTCCCCGCACAGACCCGCGAAGGTCAGGGCCCGCCAGGCGATCCGCAGCTCGACGCCGAGGGCCGCCTCGTCGGGCCCGTGACCGCAGACGTCGCCGATCATGGCGTGCACGGTGCCGTCCGGCGTACGGACCACGTCGTAGAAGTCGCCGCCGAGCAGCGCCCGCGAGCGCCCCGGCCGGTAGTGCGCGGCGAACCGCAGATCGGAGCCGTCGAGCAGGGGCGTGGGGAGCAGCCCGCGTTCCAGACGCGCGTTCTCCTGCGCCCTGAGGCGCGATTCGGCCAGCTTCACCTGCACGGCGTCGGCCCGCTTGCGCTCGACCGCGTACCGGATGGCCCGGGTCAGCAGCCGCCCGTCGAGTTCCTCGCGGAAGAGGTGGTCCTGCGCCCCGACCCGTACGGCCTCGGAGGCCAGCTCCGCGTCCGCCGAGGCGGCCAGCGCGAGGACGGCGTGGCGCGGGGCCAGACGCAGGATGTGCCGCAGCGGGGCGAGCGGATCGTCGCCCGCGGCGGCGCGGGGGCCCGGCAGGGAGAGGTCGACGAGGACGCAGTGGACGTCGTCGGTGAGGAGCCGCTCGGCCTCGGTGAGGTTGCGGGCGGTCCGGATGCGGACCCGGGTGCCGCCGGAACCGGCCGCGTCGAGCAGCTCGGGTACGGCGAGGGCACCCGCCGGGTCGTCCTCGACGACCAGGAGGGTGAGATCGGTGCGGTCGGTGCCGGTGACTGTGCCTGTCATAACGGTGGCGTCCAGGGCGGTGGCGTCCATAGGGGTGACGTCGCCGGGATCCGCGACGGCAGAGACGTTTCTCTGACGCGGTACGGGTGCGGGCATCGGTCCGGGTTTCCTTTCCCTCCCCCCGAGGGTGCGCGGAACGCCGACCGGCGCCCCGCCCGTCCCGGACCCTAGCGGTAGGGCGGTCCGCAGCGGAACGGCGACCATCGGCCACCCGTCCGCGCGGGGCTTGGCATATGCCGCGGAAAGGGAGGTACCTGCCCCGGCACGGGGTCCCCGACACCTCGGGACCAATGAGAAAGGTCACGCCCCTCTCCCACCGGGGGTCGGGCCCGTAGGGGCGATCCCGTACGCCTCCGGTCAGGGCCCGTACGCCCCCGTACGTCCCCGGAGCCGGACCCGTACGTCCCCGGAACCGGCCCCCGTACGTCCCCGGGCCCAGCCCCGTACGACCTCCGTCTCACCCCGGTCCCACTCCTGCCTCACCCCGGTCGTACGACCCCGAGGATCTCCATCGAGCCCGCGCCCGCCAGGGTCACGTTCCGGCCCGGTCGGGGGGCGTGGACGATCGTGCCGTCGCCGACGTACATCCCGATGTGGCTCGCGTCCTTGAAGTAGACGATCAGGTCACCCGGGCGCATGTCCTCGATCGCCACGTGCGGCAGCAGTCGCCACTGCTCCTGCGAGGTGCGCGGGATCGGCCGGCCCGCCGTGACCCAGGCCAGCTGGGTCAGACCCGAGCAGTCGTACGTGGACGGGCCCTCCGCCCCCCACTCGTACGGCTTGCCGATCTGCGCCGTCGCGAACGCGATCGCCCTCTTCGCCTCGGGGGTCGTGTCCGCCTTCAGCCCGGCGAGGACGCCCGTGCCGACCCAGGTGGCCTGGGCCTGGCGCTGCGCCAGCTCCTCCAGGCGCCGCAGCCGCTCGCGCTCCTCGGCCGCCAGCTCGGACTCCAGCTTCTTCGCCTCGGTGATCCTGCCGTTGATCTCGGTCCTGGCGCGGGCCTGCTTGACCCGGTGGGCCTCCAGCTTGGTCCAGTTCTCGCCGGCTTCCTCGGCGTACAGGTCCAGCTGTGCCTGGGTGCGGGTCATGTCGCCGAGGAGGTCGTTGGTGGCCTTCGCCCCGGCCTTGAGGCGTCCGGCGTTGTCGAGGAAGAGCTGCGGATCGTTGGTGAGGACGAGCTGCGCGCCCTCGGGCAGTCCGCCGTTGCGGTACTGGGCGCGGGCGGCGGCACCGGCCTTGGCCTTGAGGTCCTCGATCTTCTCGCGGCCCTCGACGATCATCCGGGCGACCCGGACCAGCTCGGATGACTGCTCCTTGCTGCGCTCCTCGGCGAGGTTGTACGCGTCGGTGGCGGCGGCGGCCTGCCGGTAGAGGCCGTCGATCTCCTGGCGTACCTCCTCCAGGCTCTTCTTCGGCGGCGGCGGCGGGAGGGGCGCGGCGGAGGCCTGGAGGGTCAGCGCGGGCGAGGCCAGCACGGTCAGGGCGCAGATCACGGTCATCGCGGCGGTGGCGTGGCGGCGTCGGTTCACGAGCTTCCCCCTCTGTCGAGCCGAACTCGGGTACGTAGCGAATCTGATATACCGTCAGTAACTCGCCGGTAACCTTGGCGATAGTGCCACGCGGGGCCGGAAAGCGACAGGGGAAACCATGTCCTGACAGGCCCATTCTCAACACGAGTGACGAGAGATACGGGCGGGGCGTTCCCGGCGTACGGGAAATTCAGCGGGAGTTGGGGCGGGGCCGGGGATTCCGCTTCATCCAGGATGCCGACCGCACCGAATCCGGACCCGCCGCCCGGGTCCCGGTTCCCCGGCTTGCCGGTTCCGGGCCCGCCGTTCGGGGTCTCCGCTCACCCGCGAGGCGCCAGCGCCTCCCAACGGACCGTCACCTCGCCCTGGCGCCACCGCCGGGGACCGTCCGTCAGGGGCCAGTCCGCCGCCAGGTCGCGGACCGCGCGGATCCACCGCTGCCGTGCGCCGAGCGAGACGTACGGAGCCGCCGCCGCCCACGCCCGGTCGAAGTCCCGGAGGAAGGCGTGGACCGGTTCGCCGGGGACGTTGCGATGGATGAGCGCCTTCGGCAGCCGCTCCGCCAGGTCCGAGGGGCGGTCGAGCGAACCGAGCCGGGTCGCGAAGGTCACCGTCAGCGGCCCGGTGGCGTCGAGCGCGACCCAGACGTGCCGGCGCCCGATCTCGTCACAGGTGCCCTCGACGAGCAGCCCGCCGGGTGCGAGCCGCCCGCACAGACGCCGCCAGACGGCCGCGACCTGCTCCTCGTCGTACTGGCGCAGCACGTTCGCCGCCCGGATCAGCGAGACGGGGCCGGGCACGGGCACCTCGAAGCCGCCGTGCAGGAAGGAGAGCCCGTCGTGTTCGTACGGCTTCGCCGCCTCGACGCGGGCGGGCTCGATCTCGATGCCGTAGAGACGGGTGCGGGGCTCGGCGGTGCGCAGCCGGGCGAGGAGTTCGACGGCGGTCCAGGGGGCGGCGCCGTAACCGAGGTCGACGGCGATCGGCGGCTCGGGGGAGCGGCGCAGTGCGGGCCCGTGGACGGCGGCGATCCAGCGGTCCATACGGCGCAGCCGATTGGGGTTGGTGGTCCCACGGGTCGGGGTGCCGACGGGGCGGGTGGTGCGCGGGGCCATGGCAAGAGCGTACGGGGTGGGGGAGGGGGAGACGTGGGGAGCGGGGGCAGGGCGAGCAGGGGGATCGGGGGAGCGGAGTGAGGGGGTGGGGGTGTGGCGACTCGGGCATAAGGTGCAAGCACCTGCCCACCCGCCCCGGGTAATGACTTGGCAAAGTGCCGTCACCAGCGGAAATGAAAGCCCGCGTGACGGCGTTGTCGGGGCCGGAGGGCGTCATCGTCCTGCCTCTGTCATGCCCGACGCCCCCAGCGGAAGGACCGCCGACGTGAGCCAGTACGTGTCCCGGTTCGCCGGCACCCGGCACCGGCACCCGGCACCGGCCAGGCTCCGGCTGCCCGGCCGGAACCGCACCCCGCGCCGCGTGGCCATGCTCAGCGTCCACACCTCCCCGCTGCACCAGCCGGGCACGGGCGACGCGGGCGGCATGAACGTCTACATCGTCGAGCTGGCGAAGCGGCTCGCCGCCATCGACATCGAGGTCGAGATCTTCACCCGGGCCACCACCGGCGGCCTCCCCCCGGTGGTCGAGCTGACCCCCGGCGTCCTCGTCCGGCACGTCGACGCGGGCCCGTACGAGGGACTGGCCAAGGAGGAGCTGCCCGCCCAGCTCTGCGCCTTCACGCACGGCGTGATGCAGGCCTGGGCGGGTCACCACCCCGGCTACTACGACCTCGTCCACTCCCACTACTGGCTCTCCGGCCACGTCGGCTGGCTCGCCGCCGAACGCTGGGGCGTCCCCCTGGTCCACGCCATGCACACCATGGCGAAGGTCAAGAACGCGGCGCTCGCCGAGGGCGACACGCCCGAGCCCGCCGCGCGGGTGATCGGCGAGACGCAGATCGTCTCGGCCGCCGACCGGCTGATCGCCAACACGGCGGAGGAAGCCGACGAGCTGGCCCGCTTCTACGAGGCCGACCCCGGCAAGATCGCGGTCGTCCACCCGGGCGTCAACCTCGACCGCTTCCGCCCCGCCGACGGCCGCGCCGCCGCCCGCGCCCGGCTCGGGCTGCCGCAGGACGCGTTCATACCGGTCTTCGCCGGGCGGATCCAGCCGCTGAAGGCCCCCGACATCCTGCTGCGCGCCGCCGCGCTCCTGGTCGACCAGGACCCGTCGCTGCGCTCGCGCATGGTGGTGCCGGTGGTCGGCGGCCCCTCCGGCAGCGGCCTCGCGAAGCCCGAGGGGTTGCAGAAGCTGGCCGCCCGGCTCGGCATCGCGGACCTCGTGCGCTTCCACCCGCCGGTGGGCCAGGACCGGCTCGCCGACTGGTTCCGCGCGGCGAGCGTCCTCGTCATGCCCTCGTACAGCGAGTCCTTCGGCCTGGTCGCGGTCGAGGCGCAGGCGGCCGGCACCCCGGTCGTGGCGGCCTCGGTCGGCGGTCTTCCGGTGGCCGTACGGGACGAGGAGACGGGCTTCCTGGTCCGGGGGCACGACCCGGCGGACTACGCCCGCGCGCTCGGCCGTCTGGTGGCCGACCCCGCGCTGTCGGCCCGGATGGGCGCGGCGGCGGCGGTGCACGCGGGCTCGTTCGGCTGGGACAGGGCGGCGGCGGCGACGGCCGATGTGTACACGGCTGCCGTGCAGGAGCACCGCCAGCGGGAGACCCGGCGTCGCGTACGCTCCCACCATGGCTGAGGACGTGGACGGAGACCTGGACGGGGACCTGAGCGGGGACGTGGACGGGGAGCCGGACGGGACCCCGGGCGGAGACGTACGGCGGACCATCGAGTCCGCCTTCCGGGACGCGGAGCTGGAGTGGGAGTCGCCCGAGCCCGGCGCGTACGTCGTCAAGCTCCCCGGCACCCGCAAGCTCTTCACGACGCTGTCGCTGCGCGCCGGCCGCCACTCGCTCTCCCTGAACGCCTTCGTCATCCGCCACCCCGACGAGAACGAGGCCGGCGTCCACCGCTGGCTGCTCGAACGGAACCTCAAGCTGTACGGGGTCGGGTACGCGATCGACAGCCTCGGGGACATCTACCTCGCGGGCAGACTGCCGCTCTCCGCCGCCACGCCCGAGGAGCTGGACCGGCTGCTCGGCTCGGTCCTCGAAGCGGCGGACGGCGACTTCAACACGCTCCTTGAGCTGGGGTTCGCGTCGGCGATCCGGCGGGAGTACGAGTGGCGGGTCGCGCGCGGCGAGTCGACCCGGAACCTCGACGCGTTCAAGAACCTGACGAGCAGGCCCGCGGCGACCTGACGGGCGGAGCGCTCGTCGGGTCGCGGCGGGCCCGCGCGTACGGCTGTCGGCCTCCCTCCCGGCGCAGAGGTCGGGAGGGGTCAGGTGCCGACGGTGGTGCCGACGGCCTTGGCGGCACCGGAGGAGGCGGCGGTGGCCGCACCAGTGGCGACGGCCGCATCGGCGGAGCCGGCGGCGGTCTCTCCGGCGGTCTCCCCGGCGATCCCCTCCCCGGACGGCTCGGCAGGGGCCCCGGGCGTTTCGGCCGGGTCCTCCCCGAGCGCGCGCCGCAGCCGCAGGGAGTAGCCGACGGCGGCGGCGACGCCGATCGCGGCGGTCACGGCCCACAGGACGTCGGGACCGGGCCCGTCGACGATCGCACCGGCACCGATCGGGGCGACGAAACCGGCCACGGCCCAGGACATGCCCATGACGCCCTGGTAGCGGCCCCGGGCGTGCGCGGGGGCCAGCCGGGCGGTGGCGGCGGCGTTGGTCGGGATGTGGATCATCTCGCCGACGGTCCACACGATGACGGTCGCGGCGAAGGCGACGGAGGATCCCGCGAGGGCGGTGGCGCCCGTGCCGACGGCGAAGAGCAGCGAGGACAGGCTCAGCAGGAGGACCGGCGAACGCTTCTCGGTCAGCCTGTTGACGATCAGCTGGAAGCCGACGATCACGATGCCGTTGACGGCGATGACGGGGCCGTACGAGGAGGGGGAGAGGCCCTCGTCCGCCATGGTCAGCGGCAGACCGATCCAGGGGGCGGTGAAGACCAGGCAGACGAGGAGGTTGAGCAGCACCAGGGTGCGGAAGGGGGCGTCCCGCAGCACGGTGAGCATGCCGACCTTCTCCACGGCGACCGGGGCGCCCGCCGGGTCGGTCCCGGCCCCGGTTCCCGCCCCGGTCCCCGCCCCGGTCCCCGCCTCGGGACGGGTCTCCGGGAGGCGGAGGAAGACGATGAGGGCGCACAGGACGGTGGCGACGGCCTCGACGAGGAAGAGGGTGCGGTAGCCGAGGGCGATCGCGGCGCCGCCGCCGATGGAGGCGATGGCGAAGCCGAGGTTGATGGCCCAGTAGTTGAGGGAGTACGCCCGGCGCACGTCGTGGGCGGGGACCATGTCCGCGATCGTGGCGTTGATGGCGGGACGGACCGCCTGCATGGCGACGCCCATGAGGAGGACGACGACGGCGATGGCCCAGGCGCTGGTGACGACGGAGAGGGCGGCGGCGCAGGCGGCGCCCCCGAGATGGGTCGCGACCATGGTGGGGCGGCGGCCCCAGCGGTCGGTGAGGGTGCCGCCGAGCGGGGAGCCGACGACGCCGCCGAGACCGTGCAGGGCGACGACGAGCCCGGCGAACCAGGCCGAGTGGCCGAGTTCGAGCGTCAGATAGAGGGAGAGGAAAGTCAGGACGAAGGCCCCGGTCCGGTTGACCAAGGTCGACAGCCAGAGCCACCAGAACCCGGGCGGAAGTCCCGAGACCGTCGCACGGGCTGATCTTCTGAGCGAGTCGATGGACATGTGTGGCAGGCCCCTTGAAATATGTAAGTCCCACTGACGGCAGTCGTAACTTACGTATCTCAGGTGCCGGACGCCACCGGATTGACGACGCGCGTCAATCGTCCGAGGTCGATTAGGCTCGGGCGCATGGCCGACGCACCGTACAAGCTGATCCTCCTCCGCCACGGCGAGAGCGAGTGGAACGAGAAGAATCTGTTCACCGGTTGGGTGGACGTGAACCTCACCGCGAAGGGTGAGAAGGAGGCGACGCGCGGCGGCGAGCTGCTCAAGGACGCCGGTCTGCTCCCCGACGTCCTGCACACCTCCCTCCAGAAGCGCGCCATCCGCACCGCCCAGCTCGCGCTGGAGTCCGCGGACCGCCACTGGATCCCGGTCCACCGCTCCTGGCGCCTCAACGAGCGTCACTACGGCGCCCTCCAGGGCAAGGACAAGGCCCAGACGCTCGCCGAGTTCGGCGAGGAGCAGTTCATGCTGTGGCGCCGCTCGTACGACACCCCGCCGCCGGCGCTCGCCGACGACAGCGAGTTCTCGCAGGCGAACGACGCCCGTTACGCGACCATCCCGCCGGAGCTGCGCCCGCGCACCGAGTGCCTGAAGGACGTCGTGGAGCGCATGCTCCCGTACTGGTACGACGCCATCGTCCCGGACCTCCTCACCGGCCGCACGGTCCTGGTCGCCGCCCACGGCAACAGCCTCCGCGCCCTGGTCAAGCACCTCGACGGCGTCTCGGACGCGGACATCGCGGGCCTCAACATCCCCACGGGCATCCCGCTCTCGTACGAACTCGACGAGAACTTCAAGCCCCTCAACCCCGGCGGCACCTACCTCGACCCGGAGGCCGCGGCGGCGGCCATCGAGGCGGTCAAGAACCAGGGCAAGAAGAAGTAGCAGTACGAGAAGCAAGAGAAGTACGAGTAGTACGACAGGGCGTCAGGACCGGCACGGTTCCTGGCGCCCTGTCATGTGCCCGTATCCCGGCGGAGCCCCGAACCCTGCCGGTCCGATAATCACCAGGCGCCGGCCCTCTCAGGCCACTACCGTCCTCGCCATGACCGCACCCCCGTCCCGCACCGGGCTCCGGCTGGAGAAGATCACCCCCGCGAACGTCGACGCGGCCCTCGCGCTGCGCGTCCACGCGCACCAGGAGCGGAACGTGGCCCCCGTCGCCACCTCGCTCGCCGAGGCGTACGCCTTCGGAGAGGCCGCCTGGCCGAGGCTGATCGTCGACGGCGACCGGCCCGTCGGCTTCCTGATGGCCTTCCTCGACCTGCCCTGGGACGAGGAGCGGGACCCCGCCGACCGGCGCAGCGGTCTCTGGCGGCTCAACATCTCCGCCGACGCCCAGGGCAGGGGATACGGCGGCTTCGCCGTCGCCGCCGTACGCGAGGAACTGCGGCGGCGCGGTGCCGACCGGCTGTACGTCACCTGGCATCCCGGCGAGGACGGCCCCGGCGCCTTCTACCGCCGGCTCGGATTCCGTACGACCGGGGAGGTCAGCGGTGACCAGACCGTCGGCGTGATCGACACGACGGACCCGCAGGACGGATAGAAGGGCCTGCGCGACGGATAAACGGATAAAGGGCCCCGCTGGACGGATAAAGGGACCTGCGGGACGGGCAGAGGGACCCGCAGGACGGACAGGCGGGAGGGGCGGGGCGCGATATCGCTGGTCGCGTCCCGCCCCTCCCTCCCGGGGTGTCGCTCGGGTCAGCCCGAGCAGCCGCCGCACTGGCACGGCGAGCCCGACTGGCAGCCGCAGCCGCAGCCCGAGCCGCAGCCGCAGTTGCCCAGGACGGTCAGGTGCGCCGCGTCGCGCGGCGCCTCCACCGGGGATTCGGTCATCGTGGGGGAATCGGCCATGGGGGTCCCTCCCTTTTCGAGGCGCACGTCGCCTCTCCCCATTGGAACCCGCCCGGACCGGCGCATCAACGGCGCATCGGAGCCCGTGGGCCTACGCGCCTTCCACCGGCGCGTCCGCCGCCTGGAGCTCGTCCGCGTGCTCACCCGTCACCAGGTACACGACCCGCTTCGCCACCGACACCGCGTGGTCCGCGAACCGCTCGTAGTACCGGCCGAGCAGCGTCACGTCGACCGCCGTCTCGATGCCGTGCCGCCAGCGGTCGTCCATCAGGTGCTGGAACAGCGTCCGGTGCAGCAGGTCCATCTCGTCGTCGTCCTGCTCCAGCTGAAGCGCCAGATCGACGTCCTTGGTGATGATGACCTCCGCCGCCTTCGCCATCAGGCGCTGCGCCAGCTGCCCCATCTCCAGGATGGTCGCGTGCAGGTCCCGGGGCACCGCCGTGGCGGGGAACCGCAGCCGCGCCAGCTTCGCCACGTGCTGCGCCAGGTCGCCCGAGCGCTCCAGGTCGGCGCTCATGCGCAGCGAGGTCACCACGATCCGAAGATCCGTCGCCACCGGCTGCTGCCGCGCGAGCAGCGCTATGGCCCGCGCCTCCAGGTCGTGCTGGAGGTCGTCGACCTTCTGGTCGGCGGCGATCACGCTCTCCGCGAGCTTCAGATCCGCGTCGAGCATCGCCGTCGTGGCGCGCCCGATCGCCGACCCGACGAGTCGGGCCATTTCGACCAGGCCCTCGCCGATCGAGTCAAGTTCCTCGTGGTACGCGTCCCGCATGGATGTCCCTCTCTCCGCAGTGCTCCGGGGTCCGGGTGGGGCTTAGGACCCACGCTCCCACGTTCGGGCCCGTACGCGTCCGGTTCCACCCCCTCACATGAACCACCTCTTTCCCCAAGGTGAACTCTGGGCGACGCGCGCCACCTTGGGCTTCGGGGCAAGTGAACCAGCCGGGACCTCACGGTGAACTCTGAGCGACGAGTGTTCGAGCAGCCACCCGGACGGCTGGGAGAGTGTCGGTGAGCCCGCATAACCTTGGGGCATGGACGTGAACGCGGCGGTCGCCGCATTGGCCGCGATCGCCGGCATGTGCACCGGCGTGATCGCCATGCTGGCGTTCCGCTGGAGCGAGCGCGACCAGACGAGACCCACGCGGACTTCCCTGCACACCGACGCCGTGCTTCCGCCCGGCGTCGACACGGTGCTGTCCGTACTGCGCTCCTCCGCGGTCGTTCTCGACGAGAGCGACTCGGTGGTGAAGGCCAGCTCGGCGGCGTACGCCCTCGGACTGGTCCGCGGCGGGAAACTGGCCGTCGAGCCCATGCTCAACATGGCCCGTGACACCCGCCGGGACGGCGAGATACGGCAGGTCGAGCTGGACCTGCCGAGGCGCGGCACCGGTCGCGGCGAGGCTCTCGCCGTCTCCGCCCGGGTGGCGCCGCTGGGGTCCCGTCTGGTGCTGCTGCTGGTCGAGGACCTCACCGAGGCCCGTCGCATCGAAGCGGTGCGGCGTGACTTCGTGGCGAACGTGAGCCATGAGCTCAAGACGCCCACGGGGGCGCTCTCGCTGCTCTCCGAGGCGGTCATGGACGCCTCGGACGACCCCGAGGCGGTCACCCGCTTCGCCGGCCGGATGCAGATCGAGGCGACCCGACTGACCAATCTGGTGCAGGAGCTCATCGACCTCTCCCGGGTGCAGAACGACGACCCGCTGGAGGACTCCGAGCCGGTGTCCGTGGACGAGCTGGTCGCCGAGGCGATCGACCGCTCCCGGCACACCGCCTCCACCAAGCAGATCACCATGGTCTCCGGAGGCTCCGCCGACCTGTACGTCTGGGGCAGCCGCGGCCAGCTCGCCGCGGCCCTGGGCAACCTCGTGGAGAACGCGGTGAACTACTCGCCGGCCCGTACGCGGGTGGGCATCGCCGCCCGCCACATCGCGGTGCCGGGCGGGGACCTCATCGAGATAGCCGTGACCGACCAGGGCATCGGCATCTCCGAGAAGGACCGCGAGCGGATCTTCGAGCGCTTCTACCGGGTCGACCCGGCCCGCTCCCGTGCCACCGGCGGTACGGGACTCGGTCTGGCCATCGTCAAGCACGTGGCCGCCTCGCACGGCGGTGAGGTCACCGTCTGGAGCACCGAGGGCCAGGGCTCCACCTTCACCCTGCGGCTGCCCGAGGCGGGCTCCGTACGGGACCGCCGACACGCCTCCGCCCCCACTCCCGATCTCATGACCGAACCGCTTCCAGCCCCGGAGGTCCTTCCGTGACCCGAGTGCTCGTCGTCGAGGATGAGGAATCCTTCAGCGACGCCCTGTCCTACATGCTTCGCAAGGAGGGTTTCGAGGTCGCCGTCGCGGCCACCGGACCCGACGGCCTCGACGAGTTCGAGCGCAACGGGGCCGACCTCGTCCTCCTCGACCTGATGCTTCCCGGACTGCCCGGCACCGAGGTCTGCCGTCAGCTGCGCGGCCGCTCGAACGTCCCGGTCATCATGGTGACCGCCAAGGACAGCGAGATCGACAAGGTCGTCGGCCTGGAGATAGGGGCCGACGACTACGTGACGAAGCCGTTCTCCTCGCGGGAGCTGGTCGCCCGCATCCGCGCGGTGCTGCGGCGCCGGGGCGAGCCGGAGGAGGTCACCCCGGCGGCCCTCGAAGCGGGTCCGGTCCGGATGGACGTCGACCGGCACGTGGTGACGGTCGGCGGCGGCAAGGTCGACCTGCCGCTGAAGGAGTTCGACCTCCTGGAGATGCTCCTGCGCAACGCGGGCCGGGTCCTCACCCGTATGCAGCTCATCGACCGGGTGTGGGGCGCGGACTACGTCGGCGACACCAAGACCCTCGACGTGCACGTGAAGCGCCTCCGGGCCAAGATCGAGCCGGACCCGGGCGCCCCGCGCTACCTGGTCACGGTCCGGGGCCTGGGCTACAAGTTCGAGCCGTAGACAGACCGCGAGCGGCCTTCGGACGGCGGAGGCTGTGGACCGGAGCGGGACCGGGACCGGGCGGAGCAGCGCTCGGAGCAGGCCCGGAAAGCGGGCCTTGCTCCGTGCGAGTCCCGTTCCGTGCGAGTCCCGTTCCGTGCGAGCCGTAGGCCACGGGGGCGCCGTGGCCTCGGCAGCCGTACGGCCCCACGGGGCCGGGTCCTGCGCGGCCCGCTCCCGTCCGGCCCCGCCCGCCCCGCCGCTCATGTGAAAGGCGCCCCTCCCGGCCGGGAGGGGCGCCTTTCACATGTCTGCCGCGTACGGCTGCCGTGGTCAGTGACCGGCGGAGTGCGTCGCCTCGCCCGTCGGCTCGGCCGACGCGGTGGTGGTCGGCGTGGCGGCGGGGACGGCCGGGACGGCGGACGGGCCGAAGTCCTTGAAGTAGTGCCTGGCCGGGACGACGAAGGCGTCGATGCCCACGTCGCCGGTCGTGCTCAGCTTGAAGACGACCCGCTGGGCGTCGCCGTCGCGGGCGGACTCGTTGCCGTTCTCGATGACGGCGGAGGCGTTGCCCTCGCCGCCGATGACGACGTAGCCGCCGGCCGGGACGGTGATCTGGCCGGAGCCCCCGGCGGGCTTCAGCGTCACGGCGGCGCTGCTGCCCGGCAGGCTGATCGACTGGAGGACCTGCGCCTCGCGCCCGTTGTTGAAGAGGGTGGCCGAGACGGCGGCCGGGCCCTTGACACCGGGCTCGGGCTGGGTGATCACCAGCGCGTTCTGGATCTTGACTTCGCCCACCGAGACGGCGGCGTTGTCCGGCCGGATTCCGAGCGTCTGCGCGTTGTTGCCCGCGCCACAGGCGGACAGGGCGGCGATGGAGAACACGATGGCGGTGGCGGCGAGGGCGCCGCGTCGAAGGCTGCGGCTCACGGCGGCGGCATCTCCTTGGACGTACGGACGGACGGGGGGACCAAAAGCCAACTAAAAGCCTGTCAGCGCGCTTAGGTTACCGAGCCGTCCTCTCCGTCCCGCACCCGACCCGCCTCTAACCGGCGGCCGGCCCCTCGCGGTCGCCCGCCGACCGGGGGTCTCCTGGCTGGATCTCTCCCCATTGACCTGTTGTTCACATAACCGCCTTGATCAATTCGAGGAGCGCCCCGCATTACCCGAGCCGTACCTCCGGAAAATCATGGACCCGGCCCGACTGATCAATTACGGAATCACCCCGTGGGGTATCCGTACGTGAGGGCGATCCTCGAACGGAGTACGTGAAGAAGGCCACTCCGAACCCGACAAATCGGGGCATCGGCCCATCGGGGAGAGGTTCCGGGTAGGTGTAACGTCGGTGTTTCTCTGCGTCGACACAGCCGCTCCGACCTGCGAATACCGCCTTCCGGAAGCCCTCCGCAGCACGTCCCTGTCGCTGTTGTCAAGCCCCGAGATATGCCCTGACCTGCGAAAACGCCATTCAGAAGAAGCCGTATCCGTGTTACCCTGGATAGCCACGGAAGGGGTACCTGTCACATGACGTTCAAGGTTGGCGACACCGTGGTCTATCCCCATCACGGGGCCGCGCTGATCGAGGCCATCGAAACTCGCCAGATCAAAGGCGTGGACAAGACCTACTTGGTGCTCAAGGTCGCGCAGGGCGACCTGACGGTTCGCGTACCGGCGGACAACGCGGAGTTCGTCGGAGTCCGCGACGTGGTCGGTCAGGACGGGCTGGACCGGGTCTTCGAGGTGCTGCGCGCGCCGTACGCCGAGGAGCCGACGAACTGGTCCCGTCGCTACAAGGCAAATCTCGAGAAGCTCGCCTCCGGCGATGTCATCAAGGTCGCCGAAGTAGTCCGCGACCTGTGGCGGCGCGAGCGCGAGCGCGGTCTCTCCGCCGGTGAGAAGCGCATGCTCGCCAAGGCCCGGCAGATCCTGGTCAGCGAGCTGGCCCTCGCGGAGAACACGAACGAGGACAAGGCCGAGGCTCTCCTCGACGAGGTCCTCGCGTCCTGAGCGGTGCTCTGAAGACATTCGAGCCCGCTCCCAAGTGAAGCGATGCCGTGGTGCCCGTTGGCGCGCTGTGATCCACACAGTGCTGCCGCCGGGCGCTGCGGCATGTCCGCGTACGCCCGCGGGAGCGTACGCACGGCCCTGTGCGGCACGACCCTGTGCGCGCACGGCTGAGAGACTCCCCGCACCCCCCGTTACGTCCGGACTCCTGTGCCCGGACGGCAACGCCTCGACCGTCGTCACGGAAAGGGCCCGGTCAAGGCGGAGCGTCGGGCACGGTGAGGCCATACCCATGTCGGCCGCGGAAACAAACCTGCCGGAGTGCAACCGATGTCAGACGATGCGCGTCCTCCTCGTACCGCTGTGGTGATCCCGGCGGCCGGACGGGGCGTACGCCTCGGTCCGGGCGCCCCCAAGGCGCTGCGTGCGCTGAGCGGCACCCCCATGCTCGTCCACGCCGTCCGCGCGATGGCCGCCTCCCGCGCGGTCTCGCTCGTCGTCGTGGTCGCACCCCCCGACGGCGCCGCCGAGGTGAAGAACCTCCTCGACGCCCACGCCCTGCCCGAGCGCACGGACTACGTGGTCGTCCCCGGCGGCGACACCCGTCAGGAATCCGTCCACCTCGGCCTCAAGGCCGTGCCCGACGACGTCACCACCGTCCTCGTCCACGACGCCGCCCGCCCCCTCGTCCCCGTCGACACCGTGGACGCCGTGATCGAGGCCGTCCGGGCCGGGGCCGTCGCCGTCGTCCCCGCGCTGCCCGTCGCGGACACGGTCAAGGAGGTCGAACCGGCCGGGACGCCCGGCGAGCCCGAACAGGTCGTCGCCACCCCCGTACGGGCCCGGCTCCGCGCCGTCCAGACCCCGCAGGGCTTCGACCGCGAGACCCTCGTCAACGCGCACGCCACCATCGCCCTGAGCGGAGAGGGCGCCACCGACGACGCCGGCATGGTCGAGCGGCTCGGCGCACCCGTCGTCGTCGTGCCGGGCCACGAGGAGGCCTTCAAGGTGACCCGCCCCCTCGACCTCGTCCTCGCCGAGGCCGTACTCGCCCGCAGGAGGGCCAACGATGGCTTCTGACCCGACCCCCACCCCCGACCCGACCCCCACCCCGGGCACCCCGGCCCCGGGCACGCCCCCCGGCGCCCGCCCGGTGATCCCGCTCGTCGGCATCGGCACCGACGTCCACGCCTTCGAGCAGGGCCGGGAACTCTGGTGCGCGGGGCTCCTCTGGGAGGACTCCGAGGGATACGGCCTCGCCGGGCACTCGGACGGCGACGTCGCCGCCCACGCCGCCTGCGACGCGCTCTTCTCCGCCGCCGGCATCGGCGACCTCGGCGCCCACTTCGGCACCTCCCGCCCCGAGTGGTCCGGCGCCTCCGGTGTCACCCTGCTCGCCGAGGCCGCGCGGATCGTACGCGCCGAGGGATACGAGATCGGCAACATCGCCGTCCAGGTCGTCGGCGTCCGGCCGAAGGTCGGCAAGCGGCGCGCCGAGGCGCAGAAGGCGCTCGGCGAGGCGGCCGGGGCCCCGGTCTCCGTCTCCGGCACGACGACGGACGGCCTCGGCCTGACGGGCCGCGCGGAAGGCCTCGCGGCCCTCGCGACGGCCCTCGTCTACCGGGTCGACCAGGCCTGACACCCCGGGGGCACGCGGGCCGCCCGCCCCGGCCCGCGTACCCCCGACACCCGGGAACACCCCTGGCCACGCCCGGCGACGCACCCCTTCCGACCAGCCCCGACACCCCCGTGCGCGGGCGTCCCCCGGTGCGCCGGGCGGGTGGATCGGGGGGTGTCCGGCGCCGGGGGCGCCCGGTACCCGGTGAAAAACGTCATCCGAGAGCAGGATCGGGTATCGGGGCACCGCCGGGCGCCCACTACCCTGGGGTGGTGACCATTCGCCTGTACGACACCAGCTCCCGGCAGATCCGCGACTTCACCCCGCTCACGCCGGGCCACGTCTCGATCTACCTCTGTGGTGCCACCGTCCAGGCGGCCCCGCACATCGGCCACATCCGTTCGGGGCTGAACTTCGACATCATGCGCCGCTGGTTCGCGTACCGCGGCTACGACGTCACGTTCATCCGCAACGTCACCGACATCGACGACAAGATCATCAACAAGGGCGCCGAGCAGCGCCGCCCCTGGTGGTCCATCGGTTACGAGAACGAGCGCGCGTTCAACGCGGGCTACGAGGCGCTCGGCTGCCTCCCGCCCAGCTACGAGCCGCGCGCCACCGGGCACGTCCCCGAGATGATCGAGATGATGCGCGGTCTGATCGAGCGCGGCCACGCCTACGAGGCGGACGGCAGCGTCTACTTCGACGTGCGGTCCTTCCCGGGCTATCTGGAGCTGTCCAACCAGGACATCGACGATCTCCGACAGCCCCCCGAGGACGGCATCACCGGCAAGCGCGACCCGCGCGACTTCGCGATGTGGAAGGCGACCAAGCCGGGCGAGCCCGACTGGGAGACCCCGTGGGGCCGCGGCCGTCCCGGCTGGCACCTGGAGTGCTCGGCCATGGCGCACAAGTACCTGGGCTCCGCCTTCGACATCCACGGCGGCGGTCTCGACCTGATCTTCCCGCACCACGAGAACGAGATCGCCCAGGCCAAGGCCTTCGGCGACGACTTCGCGCGGTACTGGGTGCACAACGCCTGGGTCACCATGAGCGGCGAGAAGATGTCGAAGTCGCTCGGCAACAGCGTGCTGGTCTCCGAGATGGTGAAGAACTGGCGCCCCATCGTCCTGCGCTACTACCTGGGCACCCCGCACTACCGCTCGATGATCGAGTACAGCGAGGAGTCCCTGCGCGAGGCCGAGGCGGCGTTCGCCCGCATCGAGGGCTTCGTCCAGCGGGCCACCGAGAAGGCCGGGGCGCCCGTCGTCCCCGCCGCCGAGGTGCCGCCCGCCTTCGCCGAGGCGATGGACGACGACCTGGGCGTGCCGCACGCGCTCGCGATCATCCACACCACCGTCCGACAGGGCAACAGCGCCCTCGCGGCGGACGACAAGGACGAGGCGATCGCCCGCCTCGCCGAGGTCCGTGCCATGCTCGGCGTCCTCGGTCTGGACCCCCTCGACCCGCACTGGGCCGAGGAGTCCGGCGGCGGCGAGGAACTCCACGGCGTCGTCGACACCCTCGTCCGGCTCGTGCTCCAGCAGCGCGAGTCGGCCCGCGAACGGAAGGACTGGGCGACCGCGGACGCGATCCGCGACCAGCTCAACGCCTCCGGGCTCGCCATCGAGGACGGTCCCGACGGCCCCCGCTGGGCCCTGGGCAACCGCTGACAGAGCTGTGGAAGACGTGCCGCCCGGGGCTCCGGGCGGCACACTTCAGTTACAGACCACGTACGCCTACGTACGCAACACCGAGGATTAGGTAAGTCATGGCCGGGAACAGCCAGCGCAGGAACCGTCGCACGTCCAACAAGAAGGGTGCGACGATCGGCAGCGGTGGCCAGCGGCGCAAGGGCCTGGAAGGCAAGGGCCCGACGCCCAAGGCCGAGGCCCGCAAGGGCCACAAGGCATACCGCGTCTCCAACGCGATGGCCCGCAACGTGGCCAAGCGCAAGCCCGTCGTCCGCCGCGGCGGCAAGGGCCAGTCCGAGATGGTCGTCGGCCGCAACCCGGTCTTCGAGGCCCTGCGCGACGGCGTGCCCGCCACGACCCTTTACGTGCAGCAGTTCATCGACAACGACGAGCGCGTGCGCGAGGCCCTGAACCTCGCCACCGGCCGCGGCAACATCAACATCATGGAGGCGCCGCGCCCCGAGCTGGACCGGATGACGAACGGCCTGAACCACCAGGGTCTCGTCCTCCAGGTGCCGCCGTACGAGTACGCGCACCCCGAGGACCTGGCGTCGGCGGCCTACGACGACCACGACGAGCCGCTGATCGTGGCCCTCGACGGCGTCACCGACCCGCGCAACCTCGGCGCCGTCGTCCGTTCCGTCTCCGCCTTCGGCGGTCACGGCGTGGTCGTCCCCGAGCGGCGTGCCGCCGGTATGACGGCCGGTGCGTGGAAGACCTCCGCCGGTACGGCGGCCCGCACCCCGGTGGCCCGCGCCACCAACCTGACCCGCTGCCTTGAGGCGTACCAGAAGGCCGGGATCACGGTCGTCGGGCTCGCCGCCGACGGCGACCGCGAGGTCCACGAGCTGGAGGAGCTGGGCGGTCCGGTCGTCATCGTCGTCGGCTCCGAGGGCAAGGGCCTGTCCCGCCTGGTGGGCGAGACCTGCGACTTCCTCGTCCGCATCCCGATGCCGGGCGGCGCCGAGTCGCTCAACGCCGGTGTCGCGGCCGGTGTGGTGCTCTACGAGGCGGCCCGCCGCCGGATGGCCTGACTCCGGCTGTTTCCGGCCGGGCGCCCGACGGTGGCTCCCGGCCATGTCACCCGGACGGTGGCGTGATCTTGACGGGTCTCGGACATTTGCGGCCCGTCAAGGCAGTGTCCTAAACCCAGATCACTCGGTTAGATGAGTGTGGACACCAGAACGCCCCGGCCGGGGTTCGACGATCAGCCCGCGCTGAGCATGCTCAAGGTGGATTCCGATCCCGCCCAGGTGATCGTGAACCACGCCAGCTTCCGTGTGCGGCTCGCGCCGGCCCCGCAACCGAAGTTCCGCTACAGCGCCCGCGCCGGGAGTCTCTCCGGCGCGGGGAGCGGCCCGCGCCGCCGCCCCGTCGTCTGGAGCGGGAAGTCGGCGCCGGGCGCCACCGGTCTCCTCCAGGCCGTGCGGGAGTCCTCCGTCCCCCTCCTCGAAGGGGGCCTCGGCGCGGGCGTCACCCAGGCCATCCCGCGGGTGGACGACACCATGCCGAACCCCATGGTCGGCGGCCCGCTGCTGCCGCCGATGCGGCGCGCCGAGGGTGCCTACGACGACCTGTTCGAGCTGCGGACCGAGCCCGGGGGACCGGAGGCGTACGAGGAGGAGGACGGGCACGAGCGGAGCGGCCGAAGGCCCGACCCCGTCCGGACCTCCTACTACCCGGACCGCCGGATGAACCTCGGCGTGGTCCTCCTCCCGCTCCGCGTCTTCCTCGGCTTCATCTCGCTCTACGCGGGCATGGGCAAGCTCTGCGACCCCGTCTACTTCGACGGCGGCGAGCGCGGCTCCATGGTGAAGTGGCTCAACTCCCTGCACCCGTGGGCCCTCGCCGAACCGCTGCGGGACTTCGCCCTCCAGCACCCGGTGGGCGCCGGACTCACCGTCGCCTTCCTCCAGGTCGCCGTCGGCGTCTTCACCGTCCTCGGCCTCTGGCAGCGGTTCGCGGGCGCCCTCGGCGCCCTGATCTCCGCCGCGCTGCTGCTCACCGTCAGCTGGAAGTCCGTCCCGGTCTACGAGGCGCCCGACATCATCTACCTGGCCGCCTGGTCGCCGCTGATCATCGCCGGCGCGCCGGTCTACTCGGTCGACGGGCGGCTCTCCGGGGAGGCCTGGCGGACCCTCGGGCCGCGCGCCGAGCTGTGGGAGCTGCGCCGCCGGGTGGCCCGCCGCAGCACCCTCGTCGCCGCCGTCGTCGTCGGTCTCACCCTGCTCGTCGGCTCCGTCCTCGGCGGCGCCGTCCGCTCCACCGAGATGGTCACCGTGCCGGGCCCGAACGACGACCCGATCAACCACCTCTCCGGCGAGCCGCTCCACGAGGAGCCGACCCCGCCGCCCTCGAAGACCCCGTCCGACACCCCCGAGCCCGCCGCGACCAGCGATGTGCCGGTGGAGCGCGAGCGGACCCGGGAGCCGGAGCGGGTGCCGACCGAGCCGGTCCGCGAGGTGCCCAGGACCCAGGAGCAGCGCCCGACCTCCACGGAGGGCGTCGGGACGGGCGTCGGAGGCCGTACGCCCACGCAGTCCAGGCCCGCGGCCCCGCCGTCCACCAGCGACACGCCCAGCGGCTCCTCGGGGACCCCGGGCGGCGGCGACGGCAGTGGCGGCGGCTCGACCGGGAGCACCTCGGAGTCCCCGTCCGAGAGCGGCTCGGCGCCGAGCGGCCCGCAGAACCCGATCGGCGGTCTGCTGGGCTGACGGAGGCAGGCGAGTACGGGGAGGGGGCGGCGCCACCGATGCGGTGGCGCCGCCCTCTCGCATGCCCGGAGGCGCCGTGCGGAGGTGCAGTACGGAGGGGGCCGTGCGGAGGTGCCGTCAGACGCGCTGCGTGGCCAGCTCCTTCGCCGCCTCGGTGAGGTCCTTGGCGGTGTCGATGGCCCGCCAGTACGCGCCCTGGGGCAGCGGGAAGCCCGCGAGGCGCCGTTCCCGGGCGAGCCGGGGGAAGGTGGTGCGCTCGTGGTCGCCCAGATCGGGCAGCAGCTCGGTGAAGGCGGCGGCGAAGACGTACACGCCCGCGTTGATGAGGAACGGCGACGGCGGCGCCTCGACGAAGTCGGTGATGTGCCCGAAGGTGTCGGTCTCGACGGCGCCCCACGGGATGCGGGGGCGGGCCAGGGCGAGGGTCGCGAGGGCGTCCCGCTCCTCGTGGAAGGCGGCCATCTCGCGCAGCGAGAACCGGGTCCAGATGTCGCCGTTGGTGGCGTACCAGGGCTGGTCGGGCGCGGGCAGACGCGCGGCGGCGTACTTGAGGCCGCCGCCCCGGCCCAGCGGCTCGGTCTCGACGACCGTGGTCACGTTGAGCGGGAGGTCTGCCTCGGCCAGCCACTCCTGGAGCACCTCGGCGAGGTGGCCGCAGGAGACGACGGCGTCGGTGACGCCCTCGGCGGCCAGCCAGGAAAGCTGATGGCCGATGATCGGGGTCCCGGTGCCCGGGATCTCGACCATCGGCTTGGGGCGGTCGTCGGTGTACGGGCGGAGCCGCGAGCCCTGGCCGCCCGCCAGGACCACGGCCTGTGTCGGAGAGGTGTGCATACGGGGAACGATAGGCGCCGCTCCGCGTGCCGCCCGACGGGCCGGGCGCGCGGGGGTCTTCGCCCACGGGCCGGGGCCACCCCCGCACACGAGCCGGCCACGGGACCGAGGACTTCGATCGGTCGTGTTCAGCCGGCGCGCATCACACCGGTCGCGTACGAGGTGTCGCAGACCGGGCGGGAGAAGGACTGGGCGCGGGAGGGGCCGTACTGGCGGACGGCGGCGCGGCCGAGGGAGCGGGCGATGGACATGCAGTGCTCGGCGAGCGAGGGCCGGTTCTCCACCTCGCGCTGGAGGTGGGTGAGGGCCGTGCCGGGGTCCGTCTCCTGGAGTTCGGTGAGGAGCTGGTCGCGCAGGACGTCCTGCGGGGGGCGGGTCCTGGCGCGGACGGAGACGTCGGCGGCGGACGCCGCGAGCTGGGTCCCGGAGGCCTGACCGGCCCACGGAACGGCGGACACCGCGAGCGTTCCCGAGAGCACCAGGACGACGGGGAGGACGAGGGCGAGAGAGCGGCCGATTCGGCGGGCAGTGTGCGTCACGCAGGCGAGCGTAGCGGTCGGTAGTTAAATGGCGACATTTAGTCACTCTTGCGGGGGATGGTTCGAGGTGTCTTTTCGAATTCCGTGTTGACGCCGGGATGGGGTACGGGCCCGGAATGCCGGGGTTTCCGGCCACTAAACCCCCTGCTGAGACGAACGGCCCCGCGTCCGGGAGGGACGCGGGGCCGTTCGAGGAGTGCGGGGCGGTGCTCCGGGCGGTGTTCCGGGTGGCTTCCGCCCGGGGGACCGGGTCAGTCGCTGAGGCGGGCGCCCGTCGAGGTGGAGAAGACGTGCAGCTCGTCGGCGCGCGGCACGACGTGCAGCGTGGTGCCCTTGGCGGGGACGTCACGGCCACCGACGCGGACGACGAGGTCCTGGTCCTTGTCGCCGACGCGGGTGGAGCCGTACACGAAGCCGTCGGAGCCCAGCTCCTCGACGACGTTGACGGTGACGGCCAGGCCGTCCTTGCCGGTCGGGCCCTGCACGTCGAAGTGCTCGGGGCGGACGCCGACGGTGACGGTGGTGTCGCCGTTGGCGGCGGCGGCGGAGATCGCGTCACGGGAGACCGGGACGACGCTGTTGCCGAACTTCACGCCGCCGTCGGTGATCGGGACCTCGACCAGGTTCATGGCGGGGGAGCCGATGAAGCCGGCGACGAAGAGGTTGGCGGGCTTGTCGTACATGTTGCGCGGGGAGTCGACCTGCTGGAGCAGACCGTCCTTGAGGACCGCGACCCGGTCGCCCATGGTGAGCGCCTCGGTCTGGTCGTGGGTGACGTAGACCGTGGTGATGCCCAGACGGCGCTGGAGACCGGCGATCTGCGTACGGGTCGAGACGCGGAGCTTGGCGTCGAGGTTCGACAGCGGCTCGTCCATGAGGAAGACCTGCGGCTTGCGGACGATGGCGCGGCCCATGGCGACACGCTGACGCTGACCGCCGGAGAGCGCCTTCGGCTTGCGGTCGAGGTACTCGGTGAGGTCCAGCATCTTGGCCGCTTCCTCGACCTTGGCGCGGATCTCGGTCTTGCTGACGCCGGCGATCTTCAGGGCGAAGCCCATGTTGTCGGCGACGGTCATGTGCGGGTAGAGCGCGTAGTTCTGGAACACCATCGCGATGTCCCGGTCCTTCGGCGGCAGGTGCGTGACGTCGCGGTCACCGATGCGGATGGCGCCGGCGTTGACGTCCTCAAGACCCGCGAGCATGCGCAGGGAGGTCGACTTTCCACAACCGGAGGGACCGACCAGGACGAGGAACTCGCCATCGGCGATCTCGATCTCCAGCTGGTCGACCGAGGGCTTGGTGGCACCGGGGTAGACCCGGGTGGCCTTGTCGAACGTTACGGAAGCCATGGCGATACGCCCCTTCACCGGCAGGAACGTGCCGGACGATCCGAGTAAAGGAAGAATGGAGGTCTAGTCCACCTGGGTGAACCACAGGTGACGCTACCCGCCGATGCCCGATCTGTCAGCACTCGACAGCCCACGAGATTTCCGACCGACGGCGGGGCGGCGTTGGTTACACTGCTCTGGCTGCCTCCTTAGCTCAGCTGGCCAGAGCACCGCTCTTGTAAAGCGGGGGTCGTCGGTTCGAACCCGACAGGGGGCTCAGAGCAAAGGGCCAGCGCTGGGACATGATTCCCCGGCGCTGGCCCTTTCGCATGATCACGGCCGTGCCACTTACGTGCCAGAAGGCCCGCTCTTACGGACCTGGCGGATCATCTCGCCGAGCTTCCCCGCGATGTGCTGATCACGGTCGCTCGTCATGTGCTGGTAGATCAGCGCGGCTCGGGTCGTGCTGTGGCCCATCCGCGTCATGAGTTCCCGGGTGCTGGCGCCGGCGCTGGAGGCGAGGGTGTTCCCGGTGTGCCGGAGGTCGTGGAAGTGGACGGAGTGGTGGACACCCGCCTTGTTCCGGGCCGCGATCCAGTCGTCCCGGAAGTTGCTCCGCCTCAGCAGACCGCCACGGGGGCCCTGGAACAGGTGGCCGTCCCGCCCGGCTCCCGCGAAGTGCTCCAGGTGGTGGGTCACCTCGGGGAGGAGCTCGGCGGGGAAGGCCACCGAGCGGACGCCGGCCGCGGACTTCGGCGCCTTGTCGGCCAGCGCGCCGTTCTGCAACTCGGACTGGGCACGACGGACGAGGACGACGCAGCGGCCCAGGTCCAGATCCCGGCGCCGGAGCGAGGCCAGTTCACCGAACCGGAGCGTGGTGAACGCGGCGAGTAGCACGAGCAGCCGGAAGTGCGGCTGGATGGCGTTGGCGACCGCGTACACCTCGGGCACGGTCAGGACGGGCCGCTCGGGTACGTCGTAGCGGTCGGCGCCCTTGATGCGGCAGGGGTTGCGCCGGATCAGTTCGTCGTCGACGGCCGTGTTCAGGATGGCCCGGAGCAGTTGGTACGCCTTGACCACGGTCGGCTCACCCACGCCCGCGTCCAGCAGGCCGGTGCGCCATGCCCGTACGCGGGGCGTGGTGATCGCGGCCACGGTCCCGGCGCCGAACGTCGGCTTGATGTGCAGCCGGATCACGCTCTCATTGCGCTCCCGGGTGCGGTCCTCCAGCTTGCGGTGCTTCAGCCACTCGTCCGCGTACTCGCCGAAGGCGACGTTTCCGGCGTCCGGAGACTGGTAGGCACCCCGGAGGATCTCGGCCTCGATGGTGGTCAGCCAGATGTCGGCGTCCGTCTTCGTGCCGAAGGTCTGCGGCGCCGATTGCGTCTCGCCCGACAGGGGATCACGGTAGCGAGCCTGCCAGCGGCCGGACGCGAGCTGCCGCACACTGCCGAACCGGCGACGCCTGCCTTTGTGGTTCGCCATCAGGCCACCCTTCCGAAGCGGCGCAGGGCGGGCTGCACGGTGTGGCGCTCGATGTACGCCGCGACGGCAGGCTCCGGGATGCGGACATGGCGCCCGACTTTGACGAAGGTGATGCGCCGCTCCTCGATGAGGCGGCGGGGAAACCGGACGGAAGTTCCGAGGAGTTCGGCGACCTGACTGACGGTGAGAAGACGGGCGGCCATGGTCACCGCTCCCCTTCGAAGGTCGTGCAGGACTCGGCGCGGAGTGCTTCGCGGGCGGTCTCGCGGTTGAGTCGGATGTCCCGGGAGATGGACGCTGCCAAGGCGGCTTCACCGGGGCTGTGGCCCTGTCCGGCGTACGTCCAGGAGGTGAGGACGAGGACGGTGTCCGGGGCGATGACGTCGAGGCCGCGGGCGGTGCGTTCCTGTGCGGCACGATAGTCGGCGCGGGTCTGGCGGAGTTCGGTCAGGGTGGTGGAGTAGCGCCGCGACTTGGTGGAGAAGTGGCCCCGGAAGCCGAGCATGTGGGCCCAGGCTGTCAGTCTTCGGTCGGGGTAGAGCGGATCGAGGTCGAAGCAGGCTTCGACGAGGCGGCGGGTGTGGTCGGGGACGCCGAGGAGGAGCAGGGCTTCCCGGTTGCCTATGCGGCGGTCGAGGCTGCCGGTCGTCTCCGCGGCCTTGGTGGCGTACTTGGCGATGTAGGAGGCGACGGCCTGTTCCGTGACGTCGGAGCCCTCCCCGAACGCCTTCACCGGCCGGACGTCGAGTTGGGTGCCCCAGCGGAGACGGCGGGCGGGGTGCTCGCCTGCGGCGGGCACGGTGACGGTGGTGTACGGGTGCGTCGCGGCGGTGCGTACCGCGTCGGTGAGGAGTTCGGTGGTCGCCCACGGCGGCGGGGGCGAGTCGGGTCCGTCCGGGCCGTCGACGCGGACGACGGCGTGGAAGTGGACGGCGCCCCGCTTCTGGAACTCGGCGACCTTTCCGTACGAGATCCGGGCGACCGCCTTCACATCCCTCTGCGAGAGACCGGCCACGGCGGCGATCTCCCGGCGGAGGCGGGTCGTGAACCGCTGCCAGAGCTGCCCGGCGTGGTTGTTGAAGAGGACGGCGGCGGCGTAGTCGTACGAGCCGGGGTCGAGCGGGGTGCCGAGGGCGGAGTCGTCCTCGGCGTGGCGCGTACCGCAGCGGCAAGGCCGGACGCCGGGGCGGTTGTGGACCGGGCCGAAGGAGGGGGCGGTGAGGGTGAGGAAGACGCGGGGGTGTTCGCGGACGGCGGCGGGGATGTCCCTGGCGTCGTCTCCGGCGAGGCCCGCGCGGATGAGGTGGAAGGTGTCGCCCGCGTAGGTCCACGCGCAGGCGGGGCAACGGGAGGCCCGGCGGTTGCCGCAGGCGATCCGAAGGCGCCCACCCGGTTCGGTGTCGGTGGAGTAGCGGTGCAGGGTCTCGCCGGTGGTCTTGTCCCGGGTCAGGGTCCAGCCGGTGAGGTGGATGGGGTGGGAGCAGCCGCCGGTGCGGTGTATCTGCTCGCGCCAGCGGTCGAAGTCGGGCGACCCGGCCACCCGGAGCATGTCGCTCAGGGTGGTGGTGTCGAATCCCGCCGACGGGGTGGCCGCGTCGGTCATCATGGGGCGGTTCCTTCTGGTTCTGCGAACTGGGCAGGGGCGGGGCTCCCGGGCGGCGGATACTTGGCGGTTGAGCCGCCCGGGGGCCCGACTAGCGGTGTCGGCGGCGCCCGTTGAGGAGCGAGCGCAGGACGACGGCGCACACGGCGACCGAGGCGGCGCTGACGGCGACGGCGAGGAGCATGGAGACCAGGACCGCGCCCACGACCAGGACGGCTCCGGCGCCACCGGCGACGACTACAGCCAGGCCGGCCGGGGTGAGGTGCACGGCGGAGGAACGCGCCGGGACCGGAGCGGTGGCCGGGGCATGGTGGTGGTCGCAGACCGGCGGGTGAGCGGTGGCGTGGGGCTCGATGTCCCCGGTGGGGGTCGTCCGGACGAGCGGGACAACGACGCTGGTGGGGAGCGGGTTGACCGGGATGCGCGGCTGGAACATGACGGTTCTCCCTACTTGGTGATCGTGTGGTCGATGAGCGGGGCCATGACGCTGTCGGCGAGGAGGTAGCCGCCGAGGAGGATCACGGCGACGAGCCACCAGGGCGGGCGGATGAGCTTGATGCCGAGGCCGCCGACGACGATCAGGGCGAGCCAGAGCGGGACGTCCATGACGCGGGTCTCCTTCGAGATCAGCGGGGCTTGCAGCAGTGAGTGCGGGCGGCGAGCTGGGCGGCCGAGGAACTGGAGTACTCGGAGGACCAGCCGCATCCATCGGCCGTGCACACGGCGGCGTGCTTGGTGCGTCCGTGGCGGTCGCGGCGGGTGCCGGTCTGCACCGGGCCGATCCGCATCACGGAGTGGAAGTGGTCGCGGGCAGCCACTGTTCAGACCTCCCTGGTGAAGTCGTCGACGTGGTCGAGGAGCCACTGACGGATCTCGGCCGACTCGAATTCGTCGGCGGTCGTGATCACCGGCTCGGCGATGGCGACGGCGTCCACCAGGCGGTTGTTCCGAGTCAGTTCGGCGGCGCGCTCCAGGGCGAGCCGGGTCGAATCGCGCATGGTCGATCTCCTTCTCAGGCGAGTTGGGCGGCGATGGCGGCGGCCAGTTCGGGCGGCAGGCCAAGGCGGGTTCGGAGGGTGTCGGTGTCGATTCGGGTGCCGGTGCGGGTGTGGTGGTCGTCGGCGACCTTCCGTGCGTGGGCGACGAGCGCGGCCGGCACGGGCACCTTCGGTGCGGGTTCAGAGGTGGGTTCGAGGGCGGGCGAGGGCGGCAGAGCAGGCTCAGCCGTCGGCTCCGCTGGTGTGACTGGTTCGGCGACTGCCGAGGGGGCGGGTGCCGGCTCTTCCTGCTTCGCCGTCGGCAAAGTGCTGGGGGAGTGGACGAGGAGGGTGCCGCCGAGGAACGCGAGGGCCGGCCAGCCCGCGACGAGAATGCGCAGCCAGGCGGGTACGCGTCCGAGGTCGAGGAGACCGGCGGTGGCGACGTTCGCACCGAGGGACGCGACCAGGGCGACCGTGAACCACGTCCAGGCCGAGCGAGACGGTTCGCCCGCCGCCCGCGAGGCCCGCAGCCGACGCCAGGCGGCGACAAGCAGGAGGTCGACGGAGACGGGGTAGGCCCAGGCTTTCCATCCGGTCTGTCCGGCAGCCGCGGCCAGGTCGTGGAGGTGGGCGAAGGACAGGGCGCCGGCGATCACGGCTTGTACGAGGACGGCGTCCGGCCGGCGGAGAGGAGGCATCGCGGGTCCTTCTTCCGGTTTCGGGCATGGGTGGGGCAGGGACCCGGCGTGAAGCGGTCACGCCGCCGTGAAGCGAGGAGATTCAGATGGCCGCGGAAGCGGTGACGGCCGAGGTCGCCACTGCTTTGCCCCGAGGCGGAAGGACGGGCCGGAAGGCGTCCAGCGCGGGGATCTCCGGCGTGCGGTGAGCGTGGGAGTTCGCGATGTTCACGGCCCGCCGGAGCGTGAGGTGGGGCGTACGGATACGGACCCAGCCGCCGGACGAGTCACCGACGACGGCGGTGCCGGGGCGGTCGGTGCGGATCTGGATGGCGGCGAGGACGGCGTCCGGCGCGATGTCGCCGAAGGCCATGGTGGCGGAGGTCTCGTCGTTGACACGGTGGGCGGTCCGGCCGGTGAGCTGGGCGCGGAGCATGGTGATGCCCTTGCCGAGTTCGGAGCCGAAGCGCTGTCCGCAGATCTCCAGATAGATGCCGGCGGCCCGGCCGAGCTGAGCGAGCCGGATGAGGGCGGTGACGATCCGATCGCGCCGCTTCTCCTCTTCCTTCGTGGCGAAGAGTGCCAGCTCCGCGACCTCATCGACCAGGAGCACGATCGGGGTCGGGCGTAGATGGTCGGGCAGGTCCCAGATGTCGGCGGTGATCTCCGCGTCGGGCAGATCCGCGCTCAACCTCTGATCGCTGCGGATCAGTTGGTAGATCTCCTCCATATGCGCGACCAGCGATTCGAGGAGGTGGACGGCGGCATCGGGATGGTCGGCCAGAGCGGTGAACCGGCGCGCGAGCGGACCGAGTTCGACTCCTTGCTTGCAGTCGATCCCGACCAGAGCGACATCGACCGTGGCGAGCGCGGCGACGAGATTGCGCTGATAGACGGACTTGCCGGACTGGGTGGCACCGACGTTCAACGCGTGCGGGGTCTGACGGTAGTCGCGGTAGTAGACCTCTCCGTCCTCCCGCAGGGCGACCGGGACCCGCATCACGCCGCCGCGGGCAACCGCGGGCATCTGAACCCGCTTGAGCACGTCGTACCCGGTCATCCGCAGTTCGACCACACCCGAGCGGATCTCCCGGGCGGTGACGTTCTGTATGACGAACGAGTGCCGGAGCCGGTCCGACGCGGCGGAGAAGTCGAAGGCGTCTTGGCCGGGACGCAGCTTCACGCGGAGGACCAGTCCGGTACGGGTGATCCGGAGCAGTAGGACACGAGGTGCCCGGGAATCCGGGATGGGGCGACCGGTCACCCGGGCGAGTGCCAGGCGCCACCGCGCGGGTGGAACGGTCAGCCCGCACGCGTCCATGACCGACGTGTAGCGGACGAGGACCCGCACCACGGCGAAGGCGGCACCGAAGCCGATCCAGTACCAGGCCGGGCGCTGCCATCGGAGCAACAGTGCGAGGGCGGCGACCAGGGCGAGGGCGACCGTTAACGCGGTCACGGATCAGCCCACCCGCGCGGCGACGAGCGAGGTGACCGCGACGGCACGGAAGCTGATGCCGTGGCGCTTCTGGCCGTTGAACTCGTTCTCCCACGGCCGGGCGACGACGCCGGTCAGCGCGACGGGGGTGCCCATCGAGAGCTCCTCGGAGATGCCGGTCTTCGGCACGGTGAGGTTCAGGATCTCGGCGTTGCCGTCCATGACGAACATGACGTCGACCGTCATCAGCGGGGTGCCGGTGTCGCGGTCGGTGGCGATCTCGCCGGTCTGGCGGTTCGCGACCTTGGGGGTCGGGGGCTGGGCCACCATCACCATCGCGGCGGAAGTGTCGACGGGGATCTGACGCACAGTGGATCACTCCTCTATACAGGCTGGACTCCTTCACTCATGTACATGAGTGACATGAAGAAGAGTGCCGCACTCCTGTACATGAGTCAACCCGCTAGGAAGGGAATCCGTAGCGGGTCGAAGGAAGTTGAGCGCGTGTCAGTCGGACGCGGAGATCCGGTACTGGAAGACGAACTGGTCAGCGGCCATGAGGGTGTCGCAGACCTCGACGACCCGCCCCTTCTTCGTCACGGCATCCCGCAGCAGGTGCACGACGGGAGCGCCGGGGCTCAGCGCCAGCTCCGACGACTCCGCCTTCGTGGCCGGGCGCGCCTGAAGGGTCTCCACGAACTCGGCGAACGTGTGGCCGTGATCTTCGAGCCGGGCGTAGATGCCGCCGGGGCCGGGGTTCTCGGCGAACAGTTCGGGGATGTCCTTCACGACGTCCCACGGCAGGTACGACGAGGCGGTCTCGACGGGTGTCCCGTTCCGGAAGTACAGCCGGCGCCGGGCCAGCACCTGTGCCCCCGCGTCGACGCCGAGCCGGGCGGCGATGTCCGTTGGTGCCTCCATGGGGCCGATGAAGAGGACGCTCACCTTGGCCGTGGCGCCGGACTGCTCGGACTCGGCGAGGTAGGCCGCCTTGCCGCCGCGGCGATGCGAGGCGTGGAAACGATCGGACGAGCGGAGCCGTACGGGGGGCCGGTCCTTCACGATCGACCCCTTGCCGTGCCGGGTCTCGACGAGCCCGCTGGCCCGCACCTCCACCATGGCCTTGCGGATCGTTCCGCCCGCGACCCCGTACCGCTCGACGAGCTCGGACTCGCTGGGCACCATGTCGCCGGGCTTCAGCACCCCGGACCGGATCTGCTGGACGATGTCGTCCGCGATCTGCACGTACCGAGGTACGGCCCTGCCGGTTCCTGCCGAAGTTTCCACGGTCCTACTCACTCTCCTATGCTCCTGTACATGAGTAATGGGAGCGCTGGATCAAAGTCAACGCCACTCCACTCGGTGTCCGTCGCCGGAGCGGTTGTGCGCGACGATGGGCGTCTCCTGGCGATCCGCCGAGCGGACAACGGCAGGTGGGAGCTCCCGGGCGGAGTCCTCGAACTCACCGAGGCCCCGGAAGCGGGCGTCGCCCGCGAGGTCCTGGAGGAGACGGGCATTCACGTCGAGGTGGACGAGCTGACGGGCGTCTACAAGAACACGACGCGCGGCATAGTCGCCCTGGTCTTCCGCTGCAAGCCGTCCGGCGGCACCGAGCGAACCTCGGACGAGTCCACCGCGGTCGACTGGCTCACACCGGCCGAGGTCGAGGAACGGATGGCGGAGGTCTACGCGGTCCGTCTTCTGGACGCGCTGGACGGAAACGGCCCGCATGTGCGGAGCCATGACGGCCGCCAGCTCCTGGGCACGTCCGCGTGACCGGTGCGAAGCCGGTCGGGGAGTGGCGCGACGTTTACGACTTTCTGGAGCAAGCCCGCTTACGGCCAGGGATGTTCGTTCGCGACGGCTCGCTCGCAGAGCTCCAGGCGATGTTGTACGGCTACCGAATTGCCTCCGAGATTCACGGCCCGCAGGCAGTGACGGACTTCGAGCACCAGGGGCCCTTCACCGAGTGGCTGTGGCTACGACTCGGCCTCACGTCCGGCAGCCCCTTGGGTTGGGCCGTCGAGATCACCAAGGCCGCAGAGGCATCCGGCGGGTCAGGCATCGACCTGTTCTTCGAGCTGCTGAGCGAGTTTGAAGCCGAGCGAAGCTCCGGAGCGCGATAAGACTTTCTCTACTCCATCAAGGCACCCGCCGCGCACGGCGCGGCGCGCGCGGCCCGTCGCCCGGGCCTGCGCTCCTGTCTCCGCCCCGCTCCAGCCCGGCCGCCGTCCGCACGCCTGACAGCTCGGGTTGATGGGCGACGAACCCACAATGCGGCCGAGCGGTTGGCGAGTGCGGGTCAAGGCGATGCCTCCGGCGGGGGCGCTCAGGCTCCGGGATGGCGGGGGCTCTGTGTGCGGGTGCCGGCCGGTGGGGTGTGGCGGTGGGGACTCCCATCCCGTCTGCCGTCGACCCAGGCAGAGCCGAGCAGACACGGCACCGGGCGTCCAGGTCGTTCGTACAGTGGCGCGCTCCACCTGGACGCCCGGCACCGCGCCCGCTCCACGGTGTGTGGGTCGACGGCAGACGGGATGGGAGGCGGGGCGGAAGGTTGCCTCGAAAGCTGATCTTTGGGGCATTCACTCACCTACTAAGTAATCCACCCACATCGTGAGAAGTATTAGAATTACACCCTTTTCCCCAATGCCCGCCCGATCGCGATCACAAGCCATACGATGAGCCTTCAACAGCCACAGCAAGGGAGGCACTTCATGGCTGAACACTCAATCGCGGCATACAAGATCGTCGTGCACAGACGACAAAAGAAGGAGCCTCTCAAATTCGATAATTTCGACGGAAACGGGAACGACCTTCTGAAGGTATTGCACGGTTACCTACAGTCCCTCAAGGAGGACGGATTCGACAACCCGGACAACAAGCAGATACTCAAATCCCCCGAAATCACTCACAGCGACAGGCGCATACACGCAACGCTAGGGCTTGGCGAGTACGGGGTTACATCCAAATTCGAAGAAAGAGGCAGCGGGACCCCTCGCTTTAATCGAGAGCAATCCGACGTAGAGTTCCTTCTGTACCGGAACCTACTTGTCCTTCCAAAGGAAAGAGAGGTTGGCCTGTTCCTGACTGAGCGCATTCACAACCGTGGCGTATTTAGCATGTTCTCCACCGGGCTACGGAGGGCCTTTCGGAAACGCTTCGGTGAATACGTGATCGAAGTCAGCAATTTGTCCCCCGAGGCCGCTGTCTCCCGCGTCTTGGACAGCGGGCAGGTCAAAAAGATACGCCTAGTCCGAAACAGCGTCCCCCGGGACATCGCCGACCGATATGAGCTCAACCAGCACGAAACCGAGCTCGGAACCATGGAGACGGTAATTTCATCGCCTCGGCGCGGCAGCCTCGGCAAAAGAGTGATCGAAAAGGTGGTGCGGGGACAGCAGGACGTATCGAGCCTCCTCGAGTGGCAGGGGGTGGACTACAGCGACCTGCGCGTGGAGGTCCGCGTAGGCCGCACCATCCGTACGGTGTCAGTGGCGTCTGGTAAGACTCCTGTTGTCACCTTCGAGATCAACGAGGACCTCCTTGATGACGACGGAGTCCTCTCGGATTCAGCCTTCTACCAGGAGGCAATGAAGGTGGCACTAGATCTTGCCGAGGACATCAGCCTGACCCGCCAGTCAGTGGCGGAACAACAGTTCACATGGCCGGACAGTTGGAATGAATACCGCCTGGAGGTGCCGCCCAGTGAGGATGCTGAACCTTAAACCGATATTTGTCGACCATTTCCAAACCTTGCGCACAGGGGATGAGGACCAGGAGAGTGTATCCAAATCGGATATCCTCACCCTCTACGGGCTCCCTGCAGTGCTGCCGGCAGTAGTCGTGGCGACTCAATGGCGAATCGGAGGAATCGGCGATCTACTGACAGCCCTCTCACTTATGTCCGGATTGCTGTTCAACCTGCTGGTACTGTCGTTCGATGTCGCCCTTCGCGCCGCAGCTCAGGTCCGGAACTCTCAGGTGGAAAGCCTCGCCACGAGCGTAAAGATTCGCCTCATCCGCCAACTGCAAGCAAACGCGACATACGGTCTCGTGATAGCTCTGGCGGCTACGATTATGCTCGCAGTCGGAGCATCGCTCGACCTCGAAGAATTCAACCCTTGGGTGACAGGGGTGTTGGCATATCTTCTAGCTCATTTCGTGCTCGTGCTCATGGTCATCCTGAAAAGGATTAGGTCCATCTTCCGGAATGAGCTCATCCCGTAAATGACCCACCCTAAAGGGTTTACCGCCAGGGGCTCGGTAGTCCACCGGCTACCCAGCACCTGCCGGGGGTATACATCAGCGCCACGAGACGCCAGAGTCGCTGCCCCTCAGCGATGGTGCGATCGATCCACGGCCCACTCGTGGACCGATAGGTCAGATCAGGTCACTCTTCACGCTCTGACCTGCAGAAATGGTTGAGACTCACGCACCCTCCGGAGCCGTGTGCGATCGATGCCCCGGGCCAAGGCCCAGGGCATCGTTTTCGTGCGGGATGGTGTCGCTAGCCGAAGGCCGCCGCCGGCAGCCGTGGCCCTTCGGCGTCCCCGCCGAGGTTGGTGCTCGGTGTCGACAGCCGGTGGCCGCGGCTTACGGCGATGCGGAGTGTGTCCCTCAAGTTGTGCGTGAGGGCCGTTGCCAGGAGGAGAAGTTCCTCAGGCTCTGTCTCCGCGTCGGCGATCACCTCCATGGCGTGGTCCAGGAGGACAGTCCCAGCTTCGAGTTGGGCGGATTCCGTTCGGTCCGCCAGGCGGGACAGTGGGCCGCCGGTCTCGTCGGTGCTCAGGAAGCAGGGCTTGCCGTCGAGGGTCGTCCAGGGGAGGAGTCGGAGTTCATCGTGGTGGGTCATCCTTCTGCGCTCCTCTCTCCAGTGGTGTGGCGGGTGGTGAAGACGGCGTCGGTGCGGTCGCCGGGGAGGACCAGGAGCGCCACTTCGATGACTCGTCCCGTGGTGTCGGTTGCCACGCGTGTGACGGCGAGGATGGCGAGGGTCGAGCTGATGCGGAGGGCTGCGGCTTCTGGAGGGGTGGGGAGCCGAACGAGAACCTTCTCCTGGACCTCGGTCAGCAGCGGGAGCGACCCGGACAGCAGGCTCGCGACTTCCTGGGGCCAGTGTGGGTCTGCCGGTACGTCAGTCGGTGCCAGGTCCCGGGGGACGTAGACGTGGGCCAGGCTGTGCGGCGTTTGCCCGTCGTGGCTCAGGAAGCGGAGCTCAGTGACGGGACTGCCCGCGGCCACGCGCAGGAGAGCTGCCACGTCTCCCCGAGCCCGGAGCTTCTTGACGTGGACGCTCACAGGCAGAACGGGTTGGGCCGGTACAAGGCCGCCGCCGACGTACGTGACCCTGGGGAGTGGGCGGCGGACGAAGTTCCCCTTGCCGTGGATCTTCTCGATGAGCCCTTCGGCCTGGAGTAGGGCAAGGGCGTTGCGCAGTGTCGGCGTGCTCACCTGGTAACGAACGGCCAACTCCGCTTCGGAGGGCAGTCGCTCTCTGGCCTTGAGCCGGCCGGTCGAGATGAGGTTCCGGAGGTCATCGGCGATGACGTGACGACGAGAGGCCACGGAACTGATCACCGCCCCTCTGCATCAGACGCATCCGAAGCGCGGTGAACCTGGATCGGGAGTGCATGGTCAGCAGTTCGCCCGATTCGAAGAGGAGTTGCTTCGCTCCGCCGGGCAGCTGAACGAGATTGACCACGCGGCACAGTCGGCCGCCGATCTGGATGACGTCACCGCGCCGAACGGTGCTCGACGTGATCTCGATGTGGGAAGCCACCGCGAGTCCGGATGCCGTGTTCCTCATCGGGTCGCCTCCCTCGGCCTGTCCTGGCCATTCGATGCATGACAGGGGAAGGCGCACACCTCGTAGACGATGGGCAGACCGAGTTCCACCGGCACGGGGGAGCCGTGCTCGCACTTGAGGTGGGTGCCGATCCGGCACGAACTTGATTGATACGAAGCGAGGTTCGCCTGCGCCATACGTGTCTGCTTCCAAAGAGGCATCAGACCGCCTCCGGAGCCATGAACCAGGCGGGCGCATCGGCGAACTGAGGGGAGACGGCCGAGCGCCGCAACGCACGCTCCTCGGCGGCCAGCACATATGGACGGACGAGAACGGTGTCCTCGCCGGCAAGGGTGTCCACACGGACGCTGCGCTCGGTGGCGGCGGGCATCGGGCGAGCGGGGGTCACGGGGAGGCAAGACGCCCTGTTCGGGGCGCGCCGAGATCTAGTGCGCGCGATGGCACGGCGGATACGGTTGAGCACGCTGGTCAGCTCCTATCGCTGATGGCCAGGTCCCCGGACATCGCCCGTCGCGGGGACCACTTTGCGTACGACGGCCCACAAGGTTCGGTCGCCAAGGCCGGTGGCGAGGAGACCGAACCGGTCTGCCCGCGCCACCACTTCCAAGGCCTCCTGCCATGACTCGGCAGAGAGGGTTTCCGGAACCTCCGCTTCGATCGACGTGTGTCGGGTGTGTTCCTCCACGCGCGTGGTGAGCCCGACAGCGGACAGCCCGGCGGCGATGGCCTCCGCGCGTACTTCTGGAGCAGGCACAGGGCAGCCTCCGTCACCGGCGATCACTTTAAGTGAAGCTGGTTAACTAGATTAAGGCTAGTGGACTAGATTTTCCATATGCCTGAGCAGCCGCCTTACCTGCGCATCGCCGACGAGCTCCGGCGGCGGATCGCGGAGCACGAGTGGACGCCCGGAGAACGGCTCCCCTCCCGGGCTCAGATCGCCCAGGAGTGCGGGGTGGGCGAGAACGTCGTCCGCCGCGCGCAAGAGCTCCTGATCTCGCAGGGCGTGCTGGAGGGCCGCGCGGGCTCGGGGACGTACGTGGCCGAGCCCCGGCAGCGACTGCGGATGGTTCGTTCCGCGGCGCGCGAGCAGTCCGATGGTTCGCCGTTCCGAGCGGACATAAGGGCGCTGGGCAAGCGGGGCGGCTGGGAGAGCCGGACCGATGCGAAGGTGCCCGCGCCGGCGGAGATCGCCCAGCGGCTCGGGATCGGCGAGGGCGATCTGTGCGTCCGCACCGCGTACGAGTTCCTTGCCGACGGCCGCCCCGTGCAGCTGTCGACGAGCTGGGAGCCGTACGACCTCACCGCCGGCACCCTCATCGTGCTCCCGGAGGGCGGCCCCCACGCCGGGGTAGGCGTGGTGAACCGGATGGCCGAGATCGGGATCACGATCAGCCACGCGGTCGAGCAGCCGGAGCCGAGGCAGGCGACCGCCGAGGAAGCATCGCTCCTCGGCGTCCAGAAGGGTGCGCTGGTCACGCACATTCGCCGGACCTACTACAGCGACGAGGGACGGCCCGTGGAGACGGCGGACATCGTCGTGCCCGCAGCGCTCTGCGAGATCGTCTACGAGGTTCCGGTGAGTCGGTAGCGGGCGCTGTTCCGGCGTGCGTCGACGATGCCCACCGTGCGGTGGATGCGTGCCGGAGCCGTGCCACATCCGTGCCAGATCGGGTGGGGATTCGCGGGGAACCAGGGGTGTGGGCAGGGTTCCTGCCCAGGTGCAGGGCCGCAGGCTGGTGCGCAGCTCAGCGCCACTGTGGGCCTACCGCTCTTGTAAAGCGGGGGTCGTCGGTTCGAACCCGACAGGGGGCTCTGTTTTTCCGCTCCGACCTGGGGTTTCTCGCCAGGAGGGGACCTATTCGGCCTCGGACGTCTCGTCCGGGGCCGTTTGCGTGCGCGCTGCGTGAGCGGACGGGGTGGCAGAACCCGTCTCGTCGCCCGGCCGATCGGCACTGCCCAAGAGCTTGGGCGCCAAGCCGGTAACACGTAGCGACGCCATCAGGGTCGGCCCCTCTCCGAGTCGGCCCTGATGGCGCGCTGACGCACTCGAAAGCTCAGAGTTCAGAGTGATGCCTCGACTCCGAGAGTTCCGGCGCTGACGGCTCCCCGCAGGACGTGGGCGATCTCCTCGGGCTTGAGGTCGATGCCGTCGAGTCCTTCCACGGTCAGTGGGATCTCCTCCAGTGCGTACGCGCCGCGGCCTTCGGCGCTGAACTCGGGGCCGGTGCGGTCCTCGAAGGACCAGGTCGTGATGCGGGCGAGGTAGAAGAGCTGGCGCTCGTCGTCGGACTCCATGGTGTGGAGGAGGCGGACGATGTCGGCCTTCCCCGCGATTTCCTCGTGGATCTCCCGGTGGAGGGCGGCCTCCCGGGACGCGTCGCTGGGTTCGACGCCTCCGCCGGGCAGGACCCAGTACTCGGGGATGCCGGGACGGGTGCGGCGGATGACCAGCATCGTGTCGTCGGGGGTGACGAGGATGGCGCGGACTCGTTCGATCATTTCGGTTCGTCCCCTTGCTTGTCGACGGTCTCAGTGCAGCAGCCATCCGCCATCGACGTGGACGGACTGCCCCGTGATGAACGAGGCGGAGGGGGCCGCGAGGAACGCCACCAGGGCTGCGACGTCCTCGGGCCGGCCCCGGCGCGGGACGCACTGGCGCTTGATCTGGTCCTCCGGCCGCGCGCGGTGCCGGGCGGGGAGGACGTTCTCGGCCTCGACCTGGAAGGCGCCGGGCACGACCGTGTCGACGCAGATCCCGTACGGGCCCAGCTCGCGGGCGAGGGAGCGGGTCATCGACGCAGCGGTCGTCTTCTCTGCGGCAGCCGAGGCCCTCGCGGCAAGGGCTTCGTCAGCCGCCGACCGCGCGGGACCAGTGCTCCTGGACGGCCGCCTGCTTCCGCTTGAGCTCGGCGTCCACCACCCGGTTGGTGGCCGTTCCCGGAATCGTGAGCGATCGCCCGCGAACCCTGACGACCCGCAGATCACGGAAAGCTCTGCCCTGGATCACCCGCTGCCGTGATTCGACGCCGGCGACTTCGTTCCAGGGGATGACTCGCCTGCTGACAAAGGTGCGGAACTCCAGCCCCTTCGTGGTCAGGAGAGTCTGGCCGTAGATCAGGTTGACCGTTGCGACGAAAGCGACCACAGCAAGGACTCCGAGGCCACCCGCGAACCACCACTTGTTCGGCTCATGCGTGGTCAGGCCCAGGGCCGCCATCGCAACGGCAAGCGCCAGCGTCCCAAGGACGTTTCGCCACCAGAGCTTCCGGCGGTCAACGGAGTTGAAGCCGATCCACACATCAGGCATGTGCATGATGCTAACGACTTCCGTTCGAACAACGACCGGCGTGGCTTGACGACTTATGTACCTGAGGTGCCTGCCCCGCAGCCGCAGCCGCAGCCAGGTCGCGGACGTGGGCGAAGGGCGAGGCGTCCGGTCGGCGTGCTCGCCTCGTAGCCGGCGGCCAATCGCGCTCGGAGGGCAGCCGACCGTCGGTTTCGAGCCGGCGGTCGTGATGACGTGACGGTGAGAAACCACGGAACTGATCACCGCCCCCGGACCCTGCTCTGGGGTGCCCGCCGCGTCCCCTGCGCCGAGAAGCAAGGCCACACATCACCTAAAAGTGACAACTAGTGCCAAATCGCCGTTTGGGTGCTTTACTCCATCATTAAGTTTGATGATCACATCCTCACCTATGTCGCTTCCTTCGGCATCCGGAGGCATATGTGGTGGTGTGTCCGATCCGTGAGGGGTAGTCAGGGATGGACGGAGTGAGGCGGCCGTGTGTCGCGGGGAGTGGGCTCGGGGTGTGGGGGAGTGAGCGGGGTCGTACGGCTGCGCGCACGGCTCCGGGGCGTCGGGGGCGTGCCAGACGGAAGCCGGGTGGGTTCTGATGTCCGGTACGACGACAGCGCAGGGGCGGCACAGGAGGCGGCGGCCGCTCGTGGGGGTTCTGGCCGTGACGCTGGTGGCGGGGGCGACCGCGCTGGTGAGTCCGCTGCTCACCGCCCCCGCCTCGCACGCGGCGGACGGCGACCCCTTCGACGCGGCTGACCCGACGGTCTTCGTCGCGCAGGAGGTCCCCACCCATCTGTACAAGGCGATCACCGGCGCATCCGGCGGCGTGACCTTCGAGCCCGAGGGCACGGCGGTCGACGGAGTCACCTACAACGCCATCAGCTACAACCCGGCGGACGACTACCTCTACGGCGTGGTCAACGCGGGGACGGCCGCCCTGCCCGTCGGCTCGGTCATCCGGATCGGCCAGGGCGGCATCCTCACCCGGGTGGGCGACAGCATCGTGTCGAACGGCGCGAACTGGGGCGCCTTCGGCCCGGACGGCGCCCTCTACGTCGGCTGGAGCGGGCAGAGCACGGCCCACCGGATCGACCCCGTCACCGGAGCCGTCACCCGCACGATGGAGCTGTCTTCGCCGGTCCCGGTCGCCGACCTCGCGTACGCCGACGGCTACTTCTGGGGCGCCGTCGGAACCGGCCAGATCGTACGGGTCGACCTGCTCGGCGCGGGCAAGACCGTCACCGCCTTCGACGTGCCGGTCCTGGCGATCGGCGACGGATTCGGCGCGGCCTGGACGTTCGGCAACGGCAACCTGGGCTTCTCCAACAACGGCGCCGGCACCGTCTTCCAGTACAAGGTCACCGGCCCCGCCTCGGCGAACCCGACGTTCACCCTCGTCTCCTCCTCGCCCGGCCCCTCCAGCGGCAACAACGACGGCGCGGCCTCCCCCGGTCTGCCCACCGACCTCGCGGTCGCGAAGAGCGGCCCCGGGTCCTTCACCCCCGGCGCCACCCTCACCTACACCCTGACCGTGAAGAACAACGGCCCCGGCAACTCCAGCGGGTACACCGTCAGCGACACGGTTCCGGCGCCGCTGACCAACGTCAGGACCACGACGCCCGGCTGCACGGTGGCCGGCAACACCGTCACCTGCGTCGGCGGACGCACCCTCGCCGGGGCGACGAACGTGATCACCGTCATCGCCGACAGCCCCGCCTCGATCACCGACCCGGTCACCAACACCGCCCGGGTCCTCGCCAACGAGGAGGACCCGACCCCGGGCAACGACGTGTCCTCGGCCGAGGCCTCCCCGGGGATTCCCGGGCTCACGGTGAAGAAGACGGCCGACCCCGCGACCGTGAAGGCCGCGGGCGAGCAGATCACCTACTCCTTCGAGCTGACCAACACCGGGAACGTGGACCTCGAAGGCCTGGCCGTCCAGGAGACCTCGTTCACCGGAACCGGCACCGCGCCCGTACCCGAGTGCCCGGAAGGCCCGCTGGCCCCCGGCGCGAGCCTGACCTGCACCGCCACGTACACGGTCACGCAGGCGGACGTCGACGCGGGCGGCCTGGAGAACACGGCCACCGGCACCGGCACTCCGCCGGGCGGGACCGAGCCCGTGGAGTCGGACCCCTCCGAGGCCAAGGTCACGGCTCCGGCCGAGCCCGCCCTGAAGGTGGTGAAGTCGGCCGCGACGGAGACCCCCGGCGAGCTGCTTGCCGGTACGAAGGTGGAGTACGCCTTCGCGGTGACGAACACGGGCAACGTGACACTGACGGATGTCGCCGTGGACGAAGGCGAGTTCACCGGGTCCGGCGAGCTGTCGGACGTCGTCTGTCCTGCCGGGGCCGTCTCCCTCGCACCCGGTGCGAGCGTGACGTGCGAGGCGTCGTACGAGGTGACCCAGGCCGATGTGGACGCCGGGTCCGTCAGGAACTCGGCCACGGCCACGGGCACGCCGCCCGGCGGGACCGGGCCGCTGGTGTCGCCTCCGTCCGAGGCTACGGTCCCGGCCACCGGCGAGGGACGGCTCGACCTGGTCAAGACCGCCGAGCCGGTCGACGTCGACGAGAACGGCGAGACCGGTCTCGGCGACCGCGTCGAGTGGACCCTGAAGGTGTCCAACACGGGCACCCGCACCGTCACCGACATCCAGGTCTCCGACCCCACCGCGGGCGAGGTGACCTGCCCGGCGACGAGCCTCGCGCCGGGGGCGTCGATGGACTGCACCGCCCCGTCGCACACCATCACCGCCGAGGACGTGACGAACGGACAGGTCGTCAACACGGCGACCGCCTCCGGGAAGTCCGGTGACCAGGAGGTCGCCTCCCCCGAGGCCGGCGTCACGGTGGAGGTCGAGCCGGAGGAGGCCACTCCCACGGCTTCGGCCACCCCTACGGGGCCGGTGACGCCCACGGGGACGGCCACCCCTACGGAGCCGGTGACCCCTAGTGGGTCGGCTACCCCTACGGGTTCGGTGACCCCTAGTGGGTCGGCCACCCCTACGGGTCCGGTGACCCCTACGGGAACGGTCACCCCTAGTGGGTCGGCCTCCCCTAGTGGATCCGTCGCCCCGGGTGGGCCTGGTGACACGGGTGGGTCCGGTGGATCCGAGGGGGCGGGTGGAGCCAGTGGGTCTGGTGGACCCGGCAACCCCGGCAACCCCGGCAACCCCGGCAACCCCGGTGACCCCCAGGACCCCGGCTCCGGGGCGGGCTCGACGGACTCCGGGGCCTCCGGACCGCTGGCCTCCACGGGGACCGAGACGTTCACCCTGCTCGGGATCGGCGGTGGGCTGTTGCTCGTCGGCGTGCTCGTGATCGGCCTCGGCAAGCGCCACCGCCGTACCGGCTGACCGTCCCCCCCCCCGAGGCTGAGCCGGGACCGACCCCGGCTCAGCCCGGTTCGGCCCGGCTCAGCCCGGCCGCACCGACCGGCGCCCGCCGCGCTCACGGAACCGACCGTGAGCCCGGCGGGCGCCTTCATTTCGGGGCCCGGGGCGCGGGTCACGCCACCCGATCGCCGGGCCGGGCGCGTCCTGGGAGGCGTACGGCATGAACAAGCCCCCCGGCAAGGTCGCAAACCGGCACTACGCGGCACGACACGGCACGTACGCTGGCGGTCTTGTGAAGGCGGGAGTCGTCGGAGCGGACCCGACGGGGGGCTTCGGCGTTTCGGGGCGGTCGCGGTGGTGTCCCGCGGGCCCCGGGGGGAGGGGTGAGGTCGATGAGTCGGCGTTCCGGTGGGCTGATCGGGATCTGGGCCGAGCAGCAACGGCTGGCGCAGCGGCAGCGTGAGGGGCAGCAACAGGCCGTGCTGCGGCAGCGGCGCGAGGCCGAGCGGGCGCAGCGGGCGTACGAGCGGGACGTGGCCAGGATGCAGCGCGAGCAGCGGGCCGCGTACCGGCAGCAGCGGGACGCCGACGCCCTGCGCCGCACCCGGGAGCTGGACGAGCGGGTCGCCGCCCTCCAGGGGCTGCTCGCCGCCGGGTGCGGGGCGCCGCCCTTCGCGGTGGACGCGCTGCGTCGAGAGGAGAGCGTCGAGCCGTTCTCGCCCGGCCCGCTCGCGGAGCCCGTACCCCTGCCTGACCAGCGGCGTTACCAGCCGCAGAGTGCCTGGACCGCCTCCGGGCGCGCCCAGGCGGAGCGGGACGCGCGCGCCAGGTTCGAGCACGACTGGTACGCGGCGCAGGCCGCCGAGGCCCGCAGGGCCGAGCAACTGGCCGCGTACCGACGCGAGTACGACACCTGGGCCGCCGCCCGGATGGCCGAGATCCGCACGCACAACGCCGGGGTCGCCGGCACCGTCGCCGCCCTCCGCGAGGGCGAGGCCGAGACCGTCGTCGAGTTCTTCTCCGCCGTCCTCTTCGCCTCCACCGCCTGGCCCGAGGGCTTCCCCCGCGAGGTCTCCGCCGCCTACGACCGGGGCGGGCGCGCCCTCGTCCTCGACTGGGAGCTGCCCGGTTACGAGATCGTGCCCGAGGCCAAGGGCGTCA
Source organism: Streptomyces sp. CBMA291 (assembly GCF_014596525.1). GTDB lineage: Bacteria > Actinomycetota > Actinomycetes > Streptomycetales > Streptomycetaceae > Streptomyces. Next base: position 85,227 of record NZ_MSJP01000115.1, on the reverse strand, counting down.
AGTACCTGCCCGGCACCGACCAGGAGAAGGAGGTGCCCCGGCCGGTCACCCAGCGCCGCGCGCTCTACCGGGACGTCCTCGCGCAGAGCGTCCTCCTCGCCGTACGGGAACTGTTCGCCGCCGACCGCTTCGGCGCGCTTGAGACGGTCGTCCTCAACGGGTACGTCGGGGGTGTCGACCCCGCCACCGGGCTCGACTCCCGGGTCTGCGTGGCCACCGCGGGCGTCGGGCGCGAGGTCTTCGACCGGCTCAACCTGGAGCTGGTCGCCGCCGTCGACTGTCTGACCGGGGCGCTCTCCGGGCGGCTCTCCGCCAAGCCCGACGAGCGGACCGCGGTCGCGCCGCTGCGCACCCCCGACCAGGTGGGCACCGAGGTCGTCGTGCAGGGGGACGGCGAGGAGCCGGACCTGCTGGCCATGGATCCCATCGCCTTCGAGGGGCTCGTCGCCGAGCTGTTCCGGGCCCGCGGGCTCCAGGCGGTCACCACCCGCCGCTCCAACGACGGGGGCGTCGACGTCGAGGCGCTCGATCCCGACCCCATCAGCGGCGGCTCGATCGTCGTCCAGGTGAAGCGGTACCGGAACACCGTCCCGCCGACCGCCGTACGGGATCTGTTCGGGACCGTGCAGGGGGCCGGTGCCAACAAGGGCGTGCTCGTCACCACCTCCAAGTTCGGGCCCGGCTCGTACACCTTCGCCAACGGCAAGCCCCTCACTCTGATCCCCGGCACCGAACTCGTCGACCTGCTCCACCAGCACGGTCTGCGGGGCCGGTTGGGACCGGGTGGGGGCGGCGGGGGCCATGGGGGCGGCAGGGCCGGTGGGGTTGGTGGGGCCAGTGGGGCCGGTGTGGTCGGTGATTCAGGCGGTACGGGTGGTACGGGTGGGGGCAGGCGGGCTGGTGAGGGCCCTGGGGCTTACGGGGACTCCGGGGCCTCCCCGGCCCCAGGGGCCCCCGGGGCCGGTGCCGTGCCCGCGACCCCCTCCGACGAGGCCGACGACGCCTTCAACCTGCTCGGCATGGTCTGGTCGGGGGACGCCGTCCTCGATGTCTGCGCCCTCGTCTGCGCGGGCAACCGGGTCCTCGGCGACGAGTGGTTCGTCTTCTTCAACAACCAGGCCACGCCGGACGGTTCGGTGGCGATGGTGACGGCCCCGCCCGGTGACCGGGCCGCCGTCCGGGTCGGCTTCGACGCGCTTCCGGCGGGCGCCGACCGGCTGGTCCTCGTCGCCGCCGTCGACCCCGAGGTCAACCCGGACGCGGACCTCGGCGGGTTCACGGACGCGGGCATCCGGCTGCGCGACGACTCCGGCACCGAACTCGACCGGCTCGTCGTCTCCGACGGGCGGCCGGGCGAGAAGGCCCTGGTCCTCGGCTCGTTCCGGCGCCGCTCCGGCGGCGACTGGGACTTCGTCCTCGGCGGCAAGGGCTACCGGGGCGGACTTGAGGAACTGGTGGGGGACTTCGGCATCGACGTGGAGTGAGGGAAGGGCCCGAGGCGGGGCGGCAGCCGCACCGAGACCAGAGGCGCTCGCGACCGGGCGCCCTGGCGGCACTGTCAGAGGCGGCGGCTACGGTCCCGGCATGACGATCAGACCATCGGTGACATGGCGGGCCAACGTCGAGGAGCAGGCGCGGGAACTGGCCGCCGGGACGCGCGCCCCCGAGGACGCCTTCCTGGCGGAGCTGTTCCCGGAATCGCTGCTCGTGGCGACCGAGAACGCCCTGCTCGCCTTCGAGTCGGAGGCGCGGGGGCTCGGCGGCCAGGACGACGAGCGGGTCTTCGGGGCCGTCCGGCGGGTCGTCCTGGTGCTCAACGGGATCAACGATGAGCACGGGGGCGCCGGTTACGAGACCGTGGAGCGCGAGGACCTGTGCCTGTACATCGAGCAGACGTTGACGGAGCACGGCGTCGACGTGCCCGCGCTGGCGGCCAGACGGGGTATCTCGCCCACCGAGATCACGGATGACTGGCGGGACTGGTGAGGCGGAGGGCATGAAGTCCCGTAGGCCCTGCCCTTAGGGGGTACGGGACGTCCGGACCGGAGGACCGTACGGGCGATTCCGGGTCCGCCCGCGCTCACCGGCCGTACTGACCGCCCGCAGCCACCGCCCCTGCTCACCGCCCGTACCCACCACCCGTGGTCACCGTCCGTACCTCCCGTCCCTGCTCACCGCCCGCTCAAGCGGTTTGCCACCGTCGCCACCGGGTCCGTCTTCGCCGTGTGGCCCGTCGTCTCGCGGCGGTCCGCGCCCCGGAAGGCCGCGTACATGGTCTGGACGCCCAGCCAGCGCAGCGGCTCCGGTTCCCATTTGCGGACCTTGTGGCCGACCCAGGGGAGGGCCGTCAGGTCCGTGGGGCCCGACTGGCCCGAGTCCTGCTGGATGAGGTCGCGCAGGGTGCGGGCGGCGAGGTTGGCGGTGGCGACGCCCGAGCCGACGTAGCCGCCCGCCCAGCCGAGGCCGGTGGAGCGGTCCAGGGTGACCGTGGCGCACCAGTCGCGGGGCACGCCGAGCACACCGGACCAGGCGTGGTCCACCCGTACCCCGGCCAGCTGGGGGAAGAAGCGGACCAGGATCTCGCGCAGGGCCTCGACGGTCTGGGGCTGGGTGCGCCCGTCGTTGTCGGTCTTCGAGCCGAAGCGGTACGGAACCCCCCGGCCGCCGAGCGCGATGCGGCCGTCGGCGGTGCGCTGGGCGTACACATAGGCGTGGGCCATGTCGCCGAGGGTCTCGCGGCCCTCCCAGCCGAGGGAGTCCCACTGCGCTTCGGTGAGCGGCTCGGTGGCGATCATCGAGGAGTTCATGGGGAGCCAGGTACGGCGCTGGCCCGAGAGGGAGGCGGTGAAGCCCTCGGTGCAGCGCAGCACGTAGGGGGCGCGGACGGTCCCGTAGGGGGTGAGCGCGTGCTTCGGTTTGATCTCCGTGACCGGCGTCGACTCGTGGAGGGTGACGCCGAGCGCCTCGACGGCCGCCGCCAGGCCCTTCACCAGCTTCACCGGGTGCAGCCGCGCCCCGTGCGGGGTCCAGGAGGAGCCGACGGCGCCGGTGACACGGATCCGCTCGGCGGTCTCGCGGGCCCCGTACAGCTCGCGGTCCGTTTCGCCGTACGCGAGTTCGGCGGCGTGGAACTCCTTGAGACGGGCGAGCTGGGCGGGGGAGAGGGCGACTTCGAGGACTCCGCCCCGGTGCACGTCGGCGGCTATCCCCTCCCGCTCGCAGACGTCGACGACCTCGCCGACGGTGTCGTTCATGGCCTGCTGGAGGCGGACGGCGGCGTCGTGGCCGTGCAGTCGCGCGTAGCGGTCGCGGCCCGCGATGCCGTTGTAGAGCCAGCCGCCGTTGCGCCCGGAGGCGCCGTATCCGCAGAACTTGGCTTCGAGGACGGTGATGTTCAGGAAGGGGACGGCCTTCTTGAGGTAGTACGCGGTCCACAGGCCCGTGTAGCCGCCGCCGACGATGCAGACGTCGGCGGTGGTGTCGCCGGGGAGCGGCTCGCGGGGTGCGGGGGCGCCCTCCTGCGCGTACCAGAACGAGATGCCGCCGTTGACCGTGCTCATGTGTATCCCTCTTCCGGGTGCGTGGGCGGGAGGTTACCCGGGCGTTCGGCCTTGTGGATAGGGCCTCGGGAAGGGATCCGCCCCGGGGGCGGTCTCAGGGGCCGACACGGCGCTTCACGTGCGGATTTCGTCGTCCCGTAGGGGCTCGCCCCGGCACCGGGGAAAGAGGTTGGCGGGGGCTGGGGGATGCCCCCTAGGGTCGGGGGAATGATCCACGTACCCGAAGAGCTGGCGGCGGCGCAGGCGAAGTACAACGGGGAGGCCGGGCGGGCGTTCGTCGCCGGGCTTCCCGGACGGGCGGAGGAGTTCCTCGGCCACTGGGGGCTGCGGATCACGGGCCCCTCGATGCACGGTGTGGCCTCTCTCGTCCTGCCCGTCGAACGGATCACCGACGGGGTCCCCGCCGCGCTCAAGATGCAGATCCTCGACGAGGAGACCGAGGGCGAACCGGTCGCCCTGCGCATCTGGGGCGGGGCCGGTGCGGTACGCCTCCTCGACCACGATTCGGCCACCGGCACCATGCTCCTGGAACGGCTCGAAGAGGCCCGGCCGCTGTCCTCCCTCGCCGACACCCGGGCCGCCCTCGGCATCGTCGCCGGGCTGCTCGCCCGGCTGACGGCGGTCCCCGCGCCCGAGGGGCTGCGGACGCTGGGGGCTCTCGCGGGCGCCATGCTGGACGAGGTCCCGGCGGCCTCGGCACGGCTCGGACCGCAGGACGCGGCGGTCCTGCGGGACTGCGCGGCGGCCGTACGGGACGTGCTGGCGGAACCGGGCGACCGGCTCCTCCACTGGGACCTGCACCTGGGGAACGTCCTGGCCGGCGGGCGCGAGCCCTGGCTGGCGATCGACCCGAAGCCGCTCGCGGGCGACCCCGGCTTCGACCTGCTCCCGGCGCTCACGGACCGCTTCGACCCCGACCCCGGCGAGATCCTGTGGCGCTTCGACCTGCTGGCGGAGGTCGTCGGCGACCGGCACCGCGCGGTGACCTGGACGCTGGGCCGGGTGCTCCAGAACGGCCTGTGGGACGTGGAGGACGGCGAACCGGGGCTGAATCCGGAGCAGGTCGCGATCGCGCGGGTGCTGAGGGAGCGACGGGGGTAGGCCGCGCCCCTTGCCCTACGGGCGCCTCGCCCGGGAGTTCCCGGCGGTCTCGTCCGGGTCCCGTCGGTCAGGCCAGGGTTCCGGGGGTCAGGCCAGGGTCCCGGGGGTCTCGTCCGGGTCCCGTCGGTCAGGCCAGGCTCCCGCCGGTCTCGCCCGGGTCCCGCCGGTCAGGTCCGGTTCCCACTGGCCAGGTCCGGGGGCGAACCGGCAGTCTTGGGCCATGATCCGTAACGCCCTTCCCGCCGACGTCCCCGTCATCCACCGCATGATCGAGGACCTCGCCGAGTACGAGAAGGCCCTCCACGAGGTCCGTGCCACCCCCGAGCACCTGCGCGAAGCCCTCTTCGGTGCCCGGCCCGCCGCGTACGCGCACATCGCCGAGAACGACGAGGGGGAGACCGTCGGCTTCGCGCTCTGGTTCCTCAACTTCTCCACCTGGCGCGGGGTCCACGGCATCTACCTGGAGGACCTGTACGTGCGTCCCGAGGCGCGCGGCGGCGGCCACGGCAAGGCGCTCCTCACCGAGCTGGCCCGGATCTGCGTCGAGCGCGGGTACGAACGCCTCGAATGGTCCGTACTGAACTGGAACAAGCCGTCCATCGACTTCTACGAGGCCCTCGGCGCCCGCCCCCAGGACGAGTGGACGGTCTACCGGCTCACGGACGGGGCCCTCGCGACCCTGGGCGCGGGCGGCACCGGCACCGGCAGGGTGTAGGAAGGTGCCATGGACACGGACATCGAGCAGCGCTTCCAGCGGATCACCGCCTTCATCGAGGCGCGGCTGACCCCCCTCTTCGACCCCACCAACGGCAGCGACCACGGTTTCGGCATGGACGACACCTCCCGGGCCCTGCGCGCCACCCGCTACACCGTGCAGGCCGCCTCGGCCGTCAACGGGCTCGTGGAGAAGCGGGAATCCGCGCCCGAGCTGCGGCAGGTCGTGGACCAGGCCCTGGAGCACAACTGGGACGTGCTGCGTTCCGTGGCCCGGATGTGGGAGGACCACCCCGAGTTCCTGAAGGAGTACAAGGCGCACTCCTGGGACGTGCTCGGGGTCTGATTCCCCGGCAGGACCCCGGGCGACATCCCGGCATTGTCAGTGGCGTGGGTCACGATGGATCCATGGCGACGACTCGGAAGAAGAAGGCGGCCGTGGCGGGGGCGCGGCGGCCGGAGGTGCGGCTGCCTCCCCTGGCGGGTTACGGGGGCGGGCTCGAACCGGACGGGGACTACGACGGCCTCGAACTGGCCGGGCTCGACCTGGCCGGGCAGTCGGGGGAGGGCGCGCGGTTCCTGGACTGCGCGCTGCGCGAGTGCGGGCTCGACGAGACGAGACTCGCGGGGGCCCGGTTCCTGGACTCGGTGCTCACGGGCGTACGGGGAGTGGGCACGGGCCTGGCGGGGGCGCAGCTCAGGGACGTGGAGCTGGTGGAGGCGCGGCTCGGCGGGACGCAGCTGCACGGAGCGGTCCTTGAGCGGGTCGTGGTGCGGGGCGGGAAGATCGACTATCTGAACCTGCGCGGGGCGAAGCTGAGAGACGTCGTCTTCGAGGGATGCGTGCTGAGCGAGCCCGATTTCGGGGGCGCGGAGCTGGAGCGGGTCGAGTTCGTGGACTGCGCGCTCACGGGCGCGGACTTCAGCCGGGCGCGGCTGAGGAACGTGGACCTGAGAGGGGCGCAGCGCCTTGAGATCACCCGGGGGCTCGACTCGCTGGCCGGTGCGGTGATCTCGACGCCCCAACTCTTCGATCTGGCGCCCGCGTTCGCGGCGCAGTGGGGGGTGCGGGTGGAGGACTAGGGTGCTGTTGCCTCGTTGCCTCGTTGCCTCGTTGCCTCGGGGGCGGTCCGGGGCGTGCCTGGGGCCGGGTTTCCCCGTACGGGGAGGAGTGCGGCGAGGCGTACGGCGCGAGGGTGCGGCGCGAGGAGCGCGGCGAAGAGGGTGCGGCCGGGTCAGGGCAGGCGGGGGAAGCGGGCCTGGAGGGACCAGATGGCCGGGTTGTCCGCGAGGCCCTCGTGCATGTCGGTGAGGTCGGCGATCAGGTCGTGCAGGAAGTCGCGGGCTTCGCGGCGCAGCGACGCGTGGCCGAAGGTGACCGGCGGCTCGTCGCCCGGCATCCAGTCGGCCTCGACGTCCACCCAGCCGAAGCGGCGCTCGAAGAGCATGCGGTCGCTGGACTCGGTGAAGTCCAGCTCCGCGTACTGCGGCTGGGCGGCGCGGCTGCCGCGCGGGTCCTGGTCGAGCTGCTCGACGATGTCGCAGAGGGCCCAGGCGAAGTCGAGTACCGGCACCCATCCCCAGGCTGTGGACACCTCGCGGTCCGTCTCGGTGTCGGCGAGATACACGTCCCCGCAGAACAGGTCGTGTCGCAGGGCGTGGACGTCCGCGTGGCGGTAGTCGGTCTGCGGCGGGTCGGGAAAGCGACGCGAGAGGGAGTAGCCGATGTCGAGCACGGACCGATGGTGTCACGGCGCGGGGGCGATGGGATACGCGAGGAGGGCGGGGCCTCTGGGGAAGGTGGGATGTCAGGGGTGCCCGGAGTGCCTGGGGTGCCCAGGGCGTACGGGGTGGGGCGGCGTGCCTGGGGAGGGTGGGGTGTCGTGCCCCACCGCTCACACTCCCGCTCCGGCTCCCGATAACACTCCCGCTCCCGCTCGTCCCGGCGGGGTCCGCTCCCGTTCGGATCAGCGGCGGCCGTGGACCGCGCGGGCCACCCTGGGGCCGAGCCAGCGCTTGAGGCGGCGGAGCGGTTCCAGCTGCCCGGCGGCCCGGTCGAGGCGGTAGTACAGCTGCGGCGGGACGTACGGGAGCAGCGGGGAGTGGCGCTGGCCGAGGAGCGCGAACATCCTGGCCGGTTCCAGGCGCATGTACCGGGGCAGGTTCTCGTACCACCGCGCGCTGTACCGGGCCGCGCTCTGCGCCGGGACGAGTTCTGCGCGGCGCCGCTCGCCGTACGTGGTGAGGGCCGTCTCCAGGTCGGCGGAGGTCCGCAGGGCTTCGGCGAGGGCGAGGGCGTCCTCCAGGGCCAGGGTGGTGCCCGCGCCGATCGAGTAGTGGGTGGTGTGGGCCGCGTCGCCGAGGAGGACGAGGCTGCCCCGGTGCCAGACCCGGTTGGCGAGGGTGCGGAAGGTGAGCCACCGGGCGGGCTCGTCGGCCCGGTCGCGGCCGATCAGCTCGTGCCCGTCGAGCAGGTCGGCGAAGAGCTTCTCCAGGAACCGCAGGCTGTCCGCCTCGCCGCGCGCGTCGAGTCCGAGGCCGGTCCAGGTCTCGGGGGAGCACTCGACGACACAGGTGGAGCGCTCGCCGCTGAAGCCGTACGCGTAGCACCAGATCCAGCCGTGCCCGGTCTCCTTGAAGGCGAAGCTGAAGGAGTCGAAGACCTTGGTCGTGCCGAGCCAGACGTACGGATTGCGGCCGCTGGTGACCGTACCGCCGAAGTGGTCGGCGTACGCCTCGCGCAGTGCGCTGTTGACTCCGTCGGCGGCGACGACCAGATCGGCCCCGGCGAGTTCGGGCGCGTCGGGCCCGGGGATGTCGTGCTCGTACGCGACCCGTACGCCGAGTTCCGCCGCCCGCTCGGCGAGCAGCGTCAGCATCCGGCGCCGGCCGATGCCGAACCCGGGGTCGCCCCGGTGGACGGTCCGCTCCTCGCGGACGATGGCGACGCCGTCGGTCCAGGTCACCGAGGCCTCCGCGATCGCCCTCGCGGACTCGGGGTCGCCCTCGCGCAGCTTGTCGAGGAGCCCGGCCCAGTACGTCACGCCCCAGCCGTAGGTGGAACCGGCCGGGTTCCGCTCGTAGACCGTGACGTCATGGCCCGGGTCCTGCCGCTTCAGCAGGATCGAGAGGTAGAGGCCGGCGGGACCGCCGCCGACGATCGCGAGCTTCACGTGCGCTCCCACGGGGCTGACTGCAACGGACGGCACGACGTGACGCCGCGCGGTCGGATGGTAGCGCACAGTAGCAGCGTGGGGGGTGGGGAAGCGGGATCTCGCCGGATCTCAGGGCCCTGAGGTCCCGTCCCTTAGGGGCCTCGGGATCTGCCCCGAGAACGCCGCACCTACGGGGGGCGCACCTAGGGCAGCGCCCCTACGGCAGCGCACCTAGGGCAGCGGCCCCTACGGCTAGTGGCCTTACGGCAGCGCCCCTACGGCAGCATCCCCAGGGCAGTGCCCTTACGGCAGCAGTCGTCGTTCCTTCGCCACCGACACCGCGCCAGCCCTGGTGTCGACGCCGAGCTTCGCGTAGATGCGGCCCAGGTGCGTCTTCACCGTCGCCTCGCTGATGAACAGCGCCCGCGCGATCTCCCGGTTGCCGAGACCGCGTCCCAGCTGGCCCAGGATGTCCCGTTCCCGGTCGGTGAGGGTGGGGCCCGCCGCGCCCCGCATCCGGTCCATCACCCGGCTGGCGACCGGTGGGGAGAGCGCCGTGCGGCCCTGCGCCGCCGCGTGGATCGCGGCGAACAGCTCCTCCGGCCGCTCTGCCTTCAGCAGATAGCCGGTGGCGCCCGCCTCGATCGCCCGAGTGATGTCCGCGTCCGTGTCGTACGTGGTGAGGACGAGGACGTGGACGCCCGTGGGCGCGATCCGCCGGGTCGCCTCCACCCCGTCGATGCCCGCGCCCAGCTGGAGGTCCATCAGGACGACGTCCGGCGTCAGCTTCGCCGCCATCGCCACCGCCTCCTCGCCGCTGCCCGCCTCGCCGACGACCTCGATGTCGGGGGTGCTGCCGAGCAGGGCCAGCAGTCCGGCGCGGACGACGGCGTGGTCGTCGCAGAGGAGGATCCGTACGGACATCAGGACTCCAGGGAGAGCGGGATCGCGGCCGAGAGCACGGTGCCCTCGCCCGGGGCGGACTCGACGGTCAGGGTGCCGCCGAGCTGCCGCGCCCGTACGCGCATCGCGGGCAGTCCGTGACCGCGCACCCCGCCCGGCTTCTCCACCGGGTCGAAGCCCCGGCCGTCGTCGGCGACGTCCAGGACGACCTGGTCGTCGAGGTACGTCAGGGTGAGGGCGGCGGAGTCGGCTCCGGCGTGCTCGCGGATGTTCGCGAGGGCGCCCTGCGCGATCCGCAGCAGCGCCGACTGCACCCGCTCGGGCAGCGGCACGGCCGTCCCGTCGACCCGGAACGCCGCCGACTCCCGGGCCGCGAGCCCCCGCAGCGCCTCCTCAAGACCGCCGCCCTCGGCGAGGTCGGCGGGCGCCAGATCGTGGACGAAGCGGCGCGCCTCGGCGAGGTCGCGCTCCGCGATGGACGCGGCCGTACGGACATGGCGGCGGGCGGTGTCCGGGTCGGCGTCCCAGGTGCGGTCGGCCGCCTGGAGCAGCATCTGCTGGCTGGAGAGGCCCTGTGCCAGGGTGTCGTGGATCTCCATGGCGAGCCGCTGGCGTTCGGCGAGGGTGCCTTCGCGGCGCTCGGTCGCGGCGAGTTCGCGCCGGGTGCGCAGGAGGTCGTCGATGAGGGCCCGCTGCCGGGCCGCCTGCCGGTCGGCGTAGACGGAGACCCCGGTCGCGAGGGCGGCGACGGCGGGCGGGGCGACGATCAGGTTCGGGTCCCAGCCGCCGTGCGCGAGCTGCACCTGCGCGAAGACCACGAACGCGGTGAGCAGCGTGACCAGCCCGAGCGCGGCGCGCGCGGGGAGCGTGCGCAGGCCCGTGTAGAAGAGCGGCACCGCGCACCACGCGAAGCTGGGCGCGAGGACGACGAGCAGCATCCAGACGGCGACGACGGTGCCGAGCCAGGCGGTCCGGCGCGGCGCGGCCCGCGTCCCGACGACGGGCCCGAGGAGATACAGGGAGGCGAGGGCCCCGGAGAGCGCGATGATCCAGGGGCTGCGGCCCTCCCAGGAGTGACGCAGCAGAAACCGCGCGAGGGAGGACCCGAGCAGCAGGAAGAACGCGATGTGCATGACCCGCGCGAGCCAGGGGGCGTCGGGGTCCTGGTCGGGGGAGGACGCCGTCTCCGGGGGCCGACCCTGTGAGGGGCGCTCGGGGTCCGGGCGGGCGCCCCTTGCGGGGTGGTCCGGGCGGGTGCCCCCTGCGGGGTGGTCCGGGCGGGTGCCAGGGGCCGGGCGGTCTCCCGGGTGGTCCCGGCGGTCCCGGGGCTCCGCCGGGTCCAGGCGGTCCCGGCGGCCCGAGGGCCCTGAGCGGTCGGAGTAGGCGGAGTGGTCGGAGGGCCCCGAGGGCTCCGAGGGCTCCGAGGGTTCGGAGTGGCCGGGGTGGCCGGAGTGGGTGGAGTGGCCGGAGTGGGCCAGAGGCTCCGGATGGGTGCCGGGGGCCAAGGGCTCCGGGCCGGCGCCGGGGTCCAGACGGCCCGGGTGGTCCCGGTGGCCTGGGGGCTCCGAGCGGTTCGGGTGGCCCCGGTGGCCTGGGGGCTCCGAGCGGTTCGGGTGGCCCTCGTGGTTCAGGGGCTCCGGGTGGGTCACCGTCCCGTCCTCCTCGTCTCGCTCCCTGGTCCCCGTTCCGTTCGGCCCTGTCTGACCTGGGGATATCTCTCCATCCTGACCCGGGAGGGCCATCCCGGCATCGGCCGATCGGATGACCCCGGCGTCCTCCAGTGTGCGCGAGGAGGGCAGCCGGTCCGTGGACCGGGAGGCGCGGGTTCCGCTCCCAGGATGGAGGCAGAGCGCGGGAGCGGCCCACCGCCCCGACGGCTCGGCCGCTTCCTCCCGTACCTCATCCCACGGAGTTCCCCATGAAGAAGAAGATCTTCCTCGGCGCCACCGCCGCCGCCGTCCTCGCCGCCGGCACCTTCGGCGTGGTCTCCGCGAACGCCTCCGCCCCGGCCTCCGCCCCGGCCGCCGCCCCCGCCGTCGCCGTCCGCGCCGACGCCGGAAACCACCACCTCCAGCAGTCGACGCACCTGACGGTCGAGGCCGCGACCAAGGCCGCGCAGGCGACCCTGAAGGCCGCCGAGAAGGAGAACCAGCGCGTCTCCGTCGCCGTCGTCGACCGCAACGGCACCACCATCGTCACCCTCCGTGGCGACGGCGCGGGCCCGCAGTCCTACGAGTCGGCCGTCCGCAAGGCGTACACCGCCGTCTCCTGGAACGCCCCGACCTCCGTCCTCGCGGGCCGCCTCGCCAACGCCCCGACCCTGAAGGACATCCCCGGCACCCTCTTCCTCGCCGGTGGCGCCCCCGTGACCGCCAAGGGCGCGCCCATCGCGGGCATCGGCGTCGCGGGCGCCCCCTCCGGCGACCTCGACGAGAAGTTCGCCCAGGCAGGCGTGGCCTCGCTCGGCCGCTGACGCCTCCTCAGGCAGGTGAGGGCGCCCGGATCCCCCGCCGGGCGCCCTCACCGTCGTCCCGGGGTCTGCCCTTACGGGATCCCTCCGGGGGTCTGCCCTTACGGGATTCTCCCTCCGTCCTGCTTAGGATCGGTTCGTGACACAGCGCCACCGGACCGGAGCCGCAGCGGGCGGTCTCGCCGCCGCCCTCACCGCCCTCGCCCTGCTCGCCGGGGGTTGTACGGGGACCGGCGGCGGAGTCCGGGGCACCCCCGGCGCGGCCGGGCTGCGCGACCCGTACTTCCCCCGGCTCGGCAACGGCGGTTACGACGTACGGCACTACGCCCTGGACCTCGCGTACGACCCGGCGACCGGGCGGCTCTCCGGCACCGCCGCGATCACCGCCCGCGCCACCCAGGACCTGAGCGCCTTCAACCTCGATCTGGCCGGGCTCGGCGTCGGCACCACGAGCGTCGACGGCGCGCCCGCCGCCTTCAACCGGGCGGGCAACGAGCTGACGATCCGTCCGCGCGAGGAGATCCGGAAGGGCGCCGAGTTCCGCGCGGTCGTCGTGTACGCGGGGGTGCCCGAGCCGGTCGTCGACGCGGACGGCTCCCGGGAGGGCTGGCTGCGGACCGCCGACGGGGCGGTCGCGGTCGGCGAACCCGTCGGCTCCATGACCTGGTTCCCGGGCAACCACCACCCCTCCGACAAGGCCGCGTACGACATCACCGTCACCGTCCCCGCCGGTCTCGAAGCCCTCTCGAACGGGGTCAGGACCGCCCGCAGGACGGCCCCGGGCGGCCACGTCACCAGCGTCTGGCACGTACCGGAACCGATGGCGAGCTATCTGGCCACGGTGGTGATCGGCCACTACACGACGGACCCGGCGACCCCTACGGACCCGGCGACCCCGTTGACTCCGCCGGTCCCCAGGGCCCCTACGCCCCGTACGGGAAGCCCGTCCCCTACGGGCTCCCCGTCCCCTACGGGCCCCGTGACCCCTACGGCCCGTACTGGCCCTACGGGCACCCCATCCCCTACTGGCCCTACGGCCCCTACGGGTCCCCCCGCCCCCACCGGTTCCCCCGCCCCCACCGTCTCCCCCCGGCTCCTCACCGCCGCCGAGCGGTCCCTCGCCGCGAGTACCGCCGGGCTCCGGGGTGAGGTGGCGGCCGTTCTCGGGCGGCAGGCGCGTCGGTTCGGGCCGTATCCCTTCTCCGCCGCCGGGGCGATCGTCACCGCCGGGGACACCCTCGGCTACGCCCTGGAGACCCAGACCCGGCCCGTCTTCCCTGCCGCCGCCTTCGACCGGAGGACCCTCGTCCACGAGCTGGCCCACCAGTGGTTCGGGAACTCGGTGACGCCCGCGACCTGGGGCGATCTCTGGCTGAGCGAGGGCTTCGCCACCTACGCCGAGTGGCTCTACGCGGAGGAGACCGAGCACGTTCCCGCGCGGACGCGCTTCGACGAGGCCTTCGCCCAGGACGCCAACTGGGCCTTCCCGCCCGCGCGTCCGCCCGCCGCCGCCCATCTCTTCGACGCGCCCGTCTACCAGCGCGGCGCGATGGTCCTGTACAAGCTGCGCCAGACCGTCGGGGACCGCGTCTTCGACGAGATCCTGCGCGGCTGGCCCACGAAGTACCGGTACGGCAACGCCACCACCGCCGACTTCACGGAGTACGCCGAGAGCGTGGCAGGTCGCGACCTCGGCCCCCTGTGGAAGGTGTGGCTCTACGGCGACGGCAGACCGGACTCCCCCTGAGGGGCCAGCGGTTTCCGCAGCACCAGGCACGGGCGTCCGTGCGCGAGGTCCGGGCGGCGCGCGATCTCCCCGTAACCGAGGGAGGTCCAGAAGGCCAGCGCCTTCGGGTTGTTCTCCAGGACGGCGAGCCGGAGCCCGGTGCGTCCCCCGGCCCGGAAGCGGTCCTCGACGTACGCGGCGAGGCGACGCCCGTGGCCCGCGCGCCGCGCGTCCGCGTGGACCAGCAGAAGTCCCAGCCAGGGATCGGGGTCGGCCGGGTCGGGATGGCGGTCGAGGGTCACGGCCACGGCGACGAGCCGGCCGCCCGAGCGGGCGAGCAGCACCTCCACGCCGGGCCGCGCGAACTCCTCGGCGAGCGCGGCGGCGACCTGCGCGGGCCGGATGTCGGCGGGGTCCGGGAAGTCCCCGCTGAGCTGCTGGAACTCCTCGTCGGACGCGTACAGCGCGGTGAGTTCGGTGAGCAGTGGGCCGGGGAGGGCCGCACCGTCCTCCAGGGCCTTGGGCGTGAGGGCTTCGACGATCACGCGGAAAGGGTAGAGCCCCGGCGGGGTTTCCCCGCCGGGGCTCCGAGGACACGCCGCCGACCCGTGAGGGCCGGCGGGCTCGGGTGCCGGTCGGCACCCGGTGCCGGTCCGATCAGATGCTCACGCCGAAGTCGCGGGCGATGCCTTCGAGGCCCGAGGCGTAGCCCTGGCCGACGGCACGGAACTTCCACTCGGCGCCGTTGCGGTACAGCTCGCCGAAGACCATGGCGGTCTCGACGGCGGCGTCCTCGGAGAGGTCGTAGCGGGCCAGCTCGGTGCCGCCCGACTGGTTGACGATGCGGATGTACGCGTTGCGCACCTGGCCGAAGTTCTGCGAGCGGTTCACCGCGTCGTAGATGGAGACCGGGAAGACGATCTTGTCGACGTGCGGCGGGAGGGCCGCCAGGTTGACGTTGATCTGCTCGTCGTCGCCGCCGCCCTCGCCGGTGCGGTTGTCACCGGTGTGGACGATGGTCTGGTCGGGCGTCGACTTGTTGTTGAAGAAGACGAAGTGCGCGTCGGAGGCGACCTTTCCGGCGGCGTCCACGCCGATCGCGGAGGCGTCGAGGTCGAAGTCCGTGCCGGTGGTCGAGCGGACGTCCCAGCCGAGGCCCACAGTGACGGCGGCGAGGCCCGGGGCCTCCTTGGTCAGGGAGACGTTGCCGCCCTTGGACAGGCTCACAGCCATGGAAAGTCCCTTTCATCGTGATGTCTTCGCCTGGAGAAACGCGTGTGCGCCTCCGACGGTTCCCGTCGCTTGTCGTCAGGGGTTCCCCGTCGGGCCCGGTTGAAAATCAGGATGACTCCGATGGCCCATCCCAGGGAAAATGGTGGGCATGTCCGGTCCTTATCCCATCCGTGGCTCCGTCTCGCTTCCCGAGGCCGAGCTCCAGTGGCGTTTCTCGCGTTCGTCAGGTCCGGGCGGACAGCATGTCAACACCTCGGATTCGCAGGTCGAGCTGCGGTTCGACCTCGCCGCGACGGAGGCGCTTCCCGAGGTGTGGAAGGCGCGGGCCCTTGAGCGGCTCGCGAGCCGTCTGGTCGGCGGGGTCGTGTCGGTACGGGCTTCGGAGCACCGCTCCCAGTGGCGTAACCGGGAGACGGCGGCGGTCCGGCTCGCCGCCCTCCTCGCCGAGGCGACGGCCCCGCCGCCGAAGCCGCGCAGGGCGACGAAGATCCCGCGTGGCATCAACGAGCGTCGGCTGCGGGAGAAGAAACAGCGCTCGGAGACGAAGCGCACCCGCAACTCCCGCGACTGGAGCTGACCGGGGCTCTCCGCCCGTACGGCCGAGGTTCTTGGCCCGTACGGCCGAGGCTCCTCGCCCGTACGGGCAAGCCCCCCAGCCGTAGGGGCACCGCTACCCGTAGGGGCAACCCCAGCCGTAGGGGGGCACCCCCTGGCCGCGAGGACACACCCCCGCCGTAGATGGCGCCCCTACTCGCAAGGGTGTCCCTCCCCGTAAAGGCACCCCTACCCGTAAGGGGCAGCCCTCCCCCTACGGGGCACCTTTCCCCTTACGGGGCAACCCTCCCCGTAAGGGCAACCCCCCTGTGAGGGCCCCCCAGTGAGGCCCCCCCGCAGAGACCCCTCAAGGTCAGTCCAGCCCCCGGTACCTCCCCCGGAAGTACGTCAGGGGGCCGTCCTCCGTCGTGCGGCTCGCGGCGGTCAGGACGCGGCCCACCACGAGCGTGTGGTCACCGGCCACCACCCTGTTCTCCGTACGGCATTCCAGGACCGCGAGCGCGTCGTCCACCAGCGGGGCGCCGCTCTCCGCGCCCCGGGTGTGCGGCAGGTCGGCGAAGAGCAGCCGGTCGCTGACCCGGTTCTTCATCGCGAAGCGCCCCGCCACCTGCCGCTGGTCCTCCGCGAGCAGCGACACCGCCCACACCGGCACCTCGGCGAGCAGGTCGTCCATACGGGAGCCGGCGCGGAGACCGATCAGGACCAGGGGCGGATCGAGGGAGACCGACATGAAGGCCGTGGCGGTCATGCCGACGTCCTCGCCGCGCGGCCCGTCGTCGGGATCGTGCGCGGTCACCAGGACCACCCCGGCGGCGAAGCGGGACATCGCCGCCCGGAACTCGTCGTTGCTCACCCCCTCAGCATGGGGGATCGTCAAATCGGTCACAGGGGGAGAGTCGGGGGTCTTCTGAAGCACACCCGCACGCTAGTCCGGGCCTTCGGCGCGCCGCATCGGGCGGGGGGACCAGTCCGCCACCCCCCGGGGGTCCTAGGACCCCCCTCAGGGGTACCCGCAGGCCCTGGACTCCCCTGGGTTCCCCCCTGTACACGACCCGCCACGCACAACTGTGACTTGAGTCACAGAGGCGAGTATTTGCTGACCCTGTGTACCGGGTGCGCAGCTCGCTGTGATTCAGTGGCGAGGACAGTGCACATTGAATGGTGAACGTGCAACGCGAAGCCGATGAGAACCCTGGAGTTTGCTGTCGAGGTCTCGGGGAGAGCGAGCGATGGAGACCGAGTCGGAGCCGTACGTCCGTCTCTCGACCCTGCGGCAGCTGCACCAGGTCGTGGCGGACCTCAGTACCGCGCGCAGCCTGGCGGACACCCTCCAGACCGTCGCCGACGGTGTGGTCGCCGGTCTCAACTACGAGCTGGCCTGCGTCAACCTCGTACGCCCCGATGGTGACCTGGTCGTCGCCGCCTTCGCCGGAAGCTCCGCCGCCGAGGCGCTGATCACCGGCAGGGTCGGCTCCCGCGCCTCCTGGGACCGGCGCCTGAACATGGGCACGGCCTGGGGCGACCTGCGGTTCATCCCGCACACCGAGGGCTGGGTCCTCATGGAGGACGACGTCCCCCAGTGGTACACCGACGGCCCCGCGCCCCGCTTCGAGGACGAGTGGCACCCCCACGACCGCCTCTACGCCCCCATGTACGCGCCCACGCCCGCGTCCGCGCGCGCGGGAGGCGACCCGGCGGGCCCGGTCCGGGAGCTGCTCGGCGTCATATCCGTCGACCGCCCGCGCAACGGACGGCACCCCGGCCCGTGGGGTCAGGAGGCGCTCCAGATGTACGCCTCCCAGTCGGCCATCGCCATCAGCAACGCACGTCTGCGGGCCAACATGCAGCGGGCCCTGGTCCGGCTCGAACGCGAACAGCAGGCACTGCGCGCCAGCGAGGAGTCGTTCCGGCAGGCGTTCGAGTACGCGCCGTCCGGCATGGCCATCGCCGAGATGGGCGGCGACCAGCACGGGCGGCTGCTCCGCACCAACGACGCCCTGTGCCGGCTGCTCGGCCGCCCCGCCTCCGTCATGCGGCGCTACTCCTTCGCCGACCTCGTCCACCCCGAGGACATCGGGACGCTGCTGCGGACCTCCGCCGAGGGCGGGCGGGCCGAGCTGCGCCTGGGCCGCCGGGACGGCACGTACGTCTGGGTGTCGCTGCGCAACTCGGTGGTCGCCGACACCGCCGACGGCCCCCGGTTCCTCCTCACTCATGTGGAGGACATCGAGGAGCGCAAGCGGCATGAGCTGCAACTCGCCCACCGCGCCTCCCACGACGCCCTCACCGGCCTCCCCAACAGTGCCGAGCTGCGCTCCCGGCTCTCCGCCCGGATCTGCGAGCGCCCGACGGCGTACGCGGGGGAGGGGCAGGGCACGGAGTACGCCGGTTTCGGTTACGAGAGCGACCGGCCGGGCTACGAGGGCTACGGCGCCCCGGCCTACGAGGGGTACGACTCCGGCGACGGCACGGCCGCCCAACCCGGGGGTCCCGCGGCGGGCGGCGGCTACGAGTCGCCGTACGAGCACGAACACGAGCACGGCTTCGGCTTCGAGCCGGCCGGGGCGGGCCCGTACGACCACCATGTGCACATCGTGGCGCCCTCGGGCGGGGACGTCGACGACGGTACGAAGGGGCTCGCGGTCCTCTTCTGCGACCTCGACGGCTTCAAGTCGATCAACGACCGCTTCGGGCACCACACCGGGGACGCGGTCCTCATCGAGGTGGCCCGCAGACTCACCACCGGCGTCCGCGACGGGGACACCGTGGCCCGGCTCGGCGGTGACGAGTTCGTCGTCCTCGCCGACGGTCTGGGCGCCGCCGACGCCGCCGATCTGGCCGTACGGCTGCGCAACGCGATCATTCCGCCGATCCGGGTGGACGGGCGGGCCGTGCGTGTCGGGGCGAGTTTCGGCATCGGCTGGGCGGAGTGCGGGATGACGGTGGAAGAGGTCCTGAACTCCGCTGACCAGCGGATGTACGTGGAGAAGCGCTCCCGGGCCAAGGTTCACCGCCGCGCCGGGTGAGGCGCGCGAGGCGTCCGGTCCCGCTTCGGGGGCTGAGCCGTTCGGGGTAGGCTCGCCGGGTCGGCGACGGCTGGCGAGCATGGAGAGGAACCCGGATGGCTGCCGGTAACGACGGCGCGAACACGCCCGAGAACGACGATCCGTTCGGCTACCTGTACGCGGACGGACAGGCGGCCGGTGCCCAGGCTCCGCAAGGCGGCGGTTACGGCTACCCGGGCCCCGCACCCGCTCAGCCGGGCGTGCCCCGCACCTCGTACAACCAGGTCAGGACCGTCGGCGAGCGCCAGTACGGCCAGCAGCAGCCCTACGTACCGCCGCAGCAGCAGCAGGCCCCGTACGGTCAGCCGCAGGCGCAGTACGCGGCCCCCGAGACGTACGGCGGCCCGCCCACCCGGGTGCCCCCGCCGCCGCAGCAGCAGCGGGGCGGCGGACGCGGGCCCAACACCAAGGGCCTGCTGATCGGCGCGGTCGCGATCGTGGCGGTCGTCGTCGCCGGCATCGCCGCCGCCGTGATCAACAACGCGGGCAGCGAGAAGGACAAGGACCCGCAGGCGGGCACCGGCGCGCCCGCGACGGCCACCGCGAAGCCCTCGCAAGAGCCCACCGGTGAACCGACCACCGAGAAGACCCCGGCGGAACTCCCCAAGCAGGACGCGGCGACGCTGAAGCTGGGCGGCACGGCGGCACTCGCCAAGGACGTCCAGGGCGCCGAGGGCTCGGACGGCACGTACGTCTCGGGCTTCAACCAGGTCGGCTCCTCGGTGACCTGGAAGGCGGACATGCCGGGCGACGGCAAGTACCGGCTGACCGTGCGCTACGCCATCCCCGCCGTGGACGCCTTCGCCACCCTCACCGTCAACGGCAAGCCGAACTCGCTGCCGATAGGCCTGAAGAACTTCATCCACTCCTCGGACCCGAACCTGGAGAAGAACTGGCAGACCACCTGGGCGCCGGTCACCCTCCAGAAGGGCGAGAACGAGATCAAGATCTCGTGCGAGGACGGCAATCAGTGCGACGTGCTGCTCGACTGGCTGGAAGTCACCCAGGTTCCGGGCTGATCGTCCTTCCGGGGAAAGCTACGAGCCGGCCGGGATCTCCGTGACCGTCACCCTCGGCAGCAGTTCCGCGTAAGCCGTCGCGTCGAACTCGCCCGCCACGGGGGAGAGCACCGTCGCCGCCGACAGGGCCACCGCTCGTCTCAGGCGGTCCGGCCAGGGCGCGCCCTCCGCGAGGGCCGACAGGAGGCCCGCCACCGCCGAGTCGCCCGCGCCCGTCGGGTTGCCCCGCACGGCGGCGGGCGGGGTCGCCCGCCACAGGCCCTCCGGGGTCGCGGCGAGCAGACCGTCAGGGCCGAGCGAGGCGACGACCGCGCGGGCGCCGCGCCTGCGGGTCTCGCGGGTCGCGCGCCCCGGGTCGCGGGCGCCGGTGAGCTGCGCGAGTTCGTCGGCGTTGGGCTTGACCAGGTCCGGGCGGGCGGCGATGCCCCGCCGGAGCGGTTCGCCGCTGGTGTCGAGGAGGACCGGGACCCCGGCGGCGCGGGCCAGCCGGACGAGTTCCGCGTACGCCCCCACATGGATGCCCGGCGGGAGGCTGCCGCAGAGGGCGACCGCCGCAGCGCCGTCGAGGAGCGCGAGGAAACGGGTGCGGAAGGCGACCCACTCGGCGGGGGTGACGGTCGGCCCCGGTTCGTTGAGCTGGGTGGTGTCCCCGCTGGCCGCGTCGACGACGGCGACGGTCCTGCGGGTGGCGCCCGCGGTCTCCACGAGTTCGTCCCGTACCGGGGTGGCGGCGAGCCGGACCCGCAGGTCGGCGCCGGTCGTGCCGCCCGCGAAGCCGGTGGCGACGGCCTCGTGTCCGAGGGCGGCGAGGACCCGGGCCACGTTCAGGCCCTTGCCGCCGGGCCGCTCTACCACCTGGGTGACCCGGTGGCTGGCGTGCGGGACGAGGGCGGGGACCCGGTAGGTCAGGTCGAGCGCCGTGTTGAGGGTGACCGTGAGAATCATCCGACCGACCCCCGTACTCCGTACTCCGTGTGAAGTCCTGTGGAACACACTCCGACGGGGCCTGATCATGCCAAACGAAAGGCGGCAGGCCCAGACCCCGGCCCGCCGCCTTCTCGTGTGCTCTCCGGCGCGTACCGGGTGTGTGCCCGGTGCGCCCGGTTCGTGCCCGTACCGGCTGGTGCTTGTGCCGGTGCGTATGCCGGTGCCGATGCCGGTGCCGACCGGTGTTGACTGGCGCCGACCGGTGTTGACCGGCGGAGACCGGTGTTGACCGGTGCTCTCCGGTCAGGCGGAGGTCGTCGCCGTCGGGTCGACGATCCACTCGCCCTTGCGCATGACGCCCTTGACGTCGAAGTCGGCGTCGAGGACGACGAGGTCGGCGTCCTTGCCGGGTTCGAGGGAGCCGACGCGGTCGTACACGCCGAGCAGCCGCGCCGGGTTGGCGGAGATGGCCGCCACGACCGACTCGACGGGGAGGCCGTCGATCGTGGCGGCACGCTTGAACGCCCGGTCCAGGGTGAGCGTGGAACCGGCGATGGAGCCGCCCTCGACGAGCCGGGCGACGCTGTCCTTCACCTCGACCTCCAGCGGGCCGAGCATGTAGAGGCCGTCGCCGAAGCCCGCCGCGTCCATCGCGTCGGTGATGAAGGCGACCCGCTCGGGACCCGCGTGGTGGAAGGCCAGTTCCAGGGCGGCCGGGTGCAGATGGGTGCCGTCGTTGATCAGCTCGACGGTGATCCGCTCGTCCTCCAGGAGGGCGGCGATCGGCCCGGGGGCGCGGTGGCCGAGGGCGGGCATCGCGTTGTAGAGGTGGGTGGCGACGGTGGCGCCCGCGTCGATGGCCTCGACGGTCTGCTCGTAGCTGGCGTCGGTGTGCCCGATCGCGGCGATCACACCGTGCTCGGCAAGCAGTCGTACGGAGTCCAGGCCGCCGGGCAGCTCGGTGGCGAGGGTGACCATCTTGGCCTGGCCGCGCGCCGCGTCGATGAGCTTGCGGACCTCGGCCGGGTCGGGGTCGCGCAGCAGCGTCTCGTCGTGGGCGCCCTTGCGGCAGGGGGAGATGAACGGGCCCTCGAAGTGCAGACCGGCCAGGTCGCCCTGCTCGGCCAGCTCGGAGAGGAGCCCGGCCCGCTGGGTCAGGAAGTCCATCTCGCCGGTGACGAAGGAGGCGACGACGGTGGTGGTGCCGTGCAGCCGGTGGGTGTGGACGCCCTTGAGGACGTCGTCGACCGTGCCGGAGGTGAAGGAGGCGCCGCCGCCGCCGTGGTTGTGCATGTCGACGAAGCCGGGGACGATCCAGTGCCCGCTCAGGTCGACGGTGGGGGCGCCCTCGGGGGTGCTGCCCGCGATGCGGTCGCCGTCGACGATCACGCGTCCGTTCTCGACGATCCCGGTGGGCAGCACGACGCGTGCGCCGGCGAGAACCTTGTGATCGGCCATCAGGCGGATACCTCCGAGTCGGTGGGGCGCTGTTCGGCGAGCAGGTCCCAGGCGAGGAGGCCCGCGCCCAGGCAACCGGCGGTGTCCCCGAGGGCCGCCGGGACGATGGCGGGCAGCTTCTGGAACGTGACTCGCTCCTCCACCGCGGCCCGAAGTGGTGTGAACAAGGTTTCCCCGGCCTCGGCGAGTCCGCCACCGATGATGAGCGTGCGGGGGTCCAGCAGGGTGAGCGCGGTGACCAGACCGTCGGCGAGGGCGTCGACGGCGTCCTGCCAGATCCTGCGGGCCGTGGGGTCGCCGGATTCGACGGCCTTGGCGCAGTCGGCGGCGTCGGCCTTGCGGTCGCCGCTGGCCTCGGCCCAGGCCTGGGAGACGGCGGAGGCGGAGGCGTACCGCTCAAGGCAGCCGCGCTGGCCGCAGCCGCAGGCGGTGCCGCCGGGGCGGACGACGATGTGCCCTATCTCGCCCGCGTAGCCGTGGGCGCCCGCCTCGATGCGGTCGCCGATGCCGATGGCGCCCGCGATGCCGGTGCCGAGGGGCACGAAGAGGAAGCGGTCGGCGCCGTTGCCCGCGCCGATCCGGCCTTCGGCGAGGCCGCCGGTGCGCACGTCGTGGCCGAGGGCGACGGGGATGCCGTCGAGCCGTCGGCTGAGCAGTTCGCGCAAGGGAACATCACGCCAGCCCAGGTTGGCGGCGTAGACGGCGACGCCGTTCTCCGCGTCGACGATTCCGGGGACGGCTACTCCGGCGGCCGCGGCGGGTTGTCCGAACCGCTCGACGCCGAGGGTGTGCAGCTCCTCGGCGAAGTCGAGGATCGTCTCCACCACGGCCTCGGGGCCGCGGTCGCGCCCGGTGGCGCGGCGGGTCTCGTGGAGCAGTGTGCCGTCCGCCCCGACGAGGGCGGCTTTCATGCCGGTGCCGCCCACATCCAGGGCGATGACGTGTCTCACGAGGGACAGTTTGGCGCGCGAGCACCCAAAAGGTCTAGTCCACTGGGCAGGATTGTTGCGTACGGATACAAATTCGAAGGCTTCTGAGGTCCAAGGTCCCTGTGGCGTTGCGGAAGTGATACCCAGGTGGTGTAGACCTCATGCCTGCCATCACGGGAGACTTACGGCCCTGCTCAGAGCGAACGTGGGGCTCGGCGCAGCGCAAACGACGAGCCAAAGGTGGATGAATCCGTGCAGCGGCGACGATTCCTTGGACTGACCACGGCCGCAGCCCTCGGTATGACCGCCGCGGTCACCGGCTGCGACTCCCTCGGCGGGGAACCCGGGAACGTCACACTCCGGCTGGTCGCCGCCGACTACGACCTCACCGGCGGGGACACCACCAAGAAGTACTGGAAGAACCTCGTCGCCGCCTTCGAGGCGAAGCACCCCGGGGTCAAGGTCGAGTTGCGGGTCGAGTCCTGGGACGACGTCGACCGCAAGGTCGCCGAGATGGTCAAGGCGGGCAAGTCCCCCGATATCGCCCAGATCGGCGCCTACGCCGACTACGCCGCCGCCGGACAGCTCTACGCCGCCGACGAGCTGCTCTCCATCCCCGTCCAGGCCAACTTCCTCGCTCCGCTCGTCGCCGCGGGAGAGCACAAGCGCACCCAGTACGGGCTGCCGTTCGTCGCCTCCACCCGCCCGCTCTTCTACAACACCAAGCTCTTCGAAGAGGCCGACGTCAAGCCCCCCACCAGCTGGGACGAGCTGGCGGAGGCGGCGGAGAAGCTCAAGGAGAACGGCGTCCGCACCCCCTTCGCCCTGCCCCTCGGCCCCGAGGAGGCCCAGGCGGAGGCGCTGATGTGGCTGCTCAGCGGCGGCGGGGGCTGGACCGACGGCACCGACCACTACACGGTGGACTCCGAGGCCAACATCCGTACCTTCGAGTGGCTCAAGAAGAAGCTCGTCGGCAAGGGACTCACCGGCCCCATCGCCCCCGGCAAGCTCAACCGCAAGGCCGCGTTCGCCGCCTTCGCGCGCGGGGAGGTCGGCATGCTCAACGGCCACCCCTCGCTCCTGAAGGAAGCCGCGAAGAAGGGCGTCGAGGTCGGCCAGGTCCCGCTGCCCGGCTCCGAGGGCCCGGCGAAGGCGGCGATGGGTGTCGCCGACTGGATCATGGGCTTCAAGCAGAACGGGCACCGCAAGGAGATCGGCGACTTCCTCAACTTCGTCTTCAGCGACGAGAACGTCCTGAAGTTCGCCGGGGACAACGACCTCCTGCCCGTCACCGTCACCGCCTCCACCCGCATGGAGACCGAGCCCGACCACGCCAACCTGCGCGTCTTCCTCAAGACGCTCCCGGACAGCCAGCTCCCGCCGGTCGGCAAGACGTCCTGGGCGAAGGTCAGCGAGAACGTCAAGCAGAACATCGGCAAGGCGGTCACCCCGGACGGCCACCCGGCCGACATCCTCGCGAAGATCGGCCGGGTGGCGACGGCGGCGGAGAGCGCGGAGTAGGCCGCCGGTTGGCTAGGTTGGCGGGATGACGGAGAACGAGGGGGCGGGGGACGACGCGGGGGCGGGGGCCGACATGACGGCCGAGGGCGCGTCGCCGGAGGTCGACTCGCCCCCCGACGTGGACACGCCGCCTGACGAGGGCACGCCCCCCGACGTGGACACGCCGCCCGAGGACGCGAGTGGTCTCGGCGCGCGTGAACGGGCCGTCCTCGCCGTCGAGCGCCGCTCCTGGCCTGGCCCAGGCGCGAAGGAACGAGCGGTCCGCGAGCGCCTCGGCCTCTCCCCGACCCGCTACTACCAACTGCTCAACGCCCTCCTGGACGACCCGCGCGCCCTCGTCCACGACCCGGTGACGGTCAACCGCCTGCGCAGGATCAGGACGGAGCGCCGGGGGAAGCGCTGAGGGGCGAGGCCGTCCCATGAGGCATGGATGGTGAGGCCGCCCCACGAGACAAGGGACGCGGCCGTCCCGTGAGACAAGGAACGCGACCGTCCCGTACGGGAGAGGTCGACGGGGATATCAGGGGAGAGGTCAGGGGGGAACCAGGGAAGACCGAGGGTGCTCGCCCCCCTGACGCGGGCGTCCCGCGTCGGTAGGGTCGGGGACATGGTCAGCAGCCTCCCGCACCCGACCACACCCGCCGGCCGCGACGGTCTGGCCGCGCTCCTCGCGCGGCCCGCGCAAGCCGTCGTCGCCCTCGACTTCGACGGCACGCTCGCCGAGATCGTCCCCGACCCCGAGCGGGCCCGCGCCCACCCCGACGCCGTCGCCGCGCTCGCCGCGCTCGCCCCCGAGGTCGCCTCGATCGCCGTCGTGACCGGCCGCCCCGCCGGGGTCGCGGTCCGCTACGGCGGCTTCGCCGGGGTCCCCGGACTGGAACACCTCGTGGTCCTCGGCCACTACGGCGCCGAGCGCTGGGACGCGGTGACCGGCACGGTGCGGGCGCCCGCACCGCACCCCGGGGTCGCCTCCGTACGGGCCGAGCTTCCCGGCTTCCTCGACCGGGCCGGAGCCTGGCCGGGCGTCTGGATAGAGGAGAAGGGCCGGGCGGTGGCGGTCCACACGCGCCGCGCCCAGGACCCCGAGACCGCCTTCGAAGCACTGAAGGGCCCGCTGGGGGAGCTGGCGGCCGATCACGGCCTCGTCCTGGAGCCGGGCCGGATGGTCCTGGAGCTGCGCCCGCCGGGCATGGACAAGGGGGTCGCGCTCGCGGAGTACGTACGGGAGACGGGCGCGGGCTCGGTCCTGTACGCGGGCGACGACCTGGGCGACCTGCCGGCCTTCGCCGCCGTCGAGAAACTCCGCTCCGACGGCGTCCCGGGCCTCCTGGTGTGCAGCGGCTCCACGGAAGTCCCGGAACTGTCCGACCGGGCGGACCTGTCGGTGGACGGCCCGGGAGGGGTGGTGGCCCTGCTGACGTCCCTGGCGGAGGCGATACGGGGAGCGTGAGCGCCACATCGTTCGGCCGGGCCTTAGCCGTGCCCTGGCCGTGCCATAGCTGGGCCCCGGCCGTGCCTTAGCCGGGCCCCGGCCGGATCCCAGCCGGACCCTCAGTCCGGACTCAGGCGCCGATGCCCGCCGCTTCCCGGTCACCCTCGGGAACCGGGACAGGCTCTGACTCCGTGACCGTGGCTGTGACCGGCTCCGCGACCGGCCCCGGCGCCGACCTCGGCCCTGAGACCGGTCCTGGCCCCGGCTCCGAGACCGGCCCCGGCTCCGGCTCCGGCTCTGAGACCGGCCCCGACCCCGACCCCGACCCCGGCTCCGGAGGACCGAGCGGCACCAGGGCCAGATAGGCGTCGATCGCGTCGCGGTTCTTCGTCAGGCACCCGATCTTCTCGTTCATCAGGTCCCGCTCGTGTTCGAGCGTGGCGATCATGTCGGGGGTCGCGTAGGGCATGTGGATGGTGCGCGGCTTGTCCAGGCACGGGAGGATCTGCTTGATGATCCGGGTCGGCAGGCCCACGTCGAGCAGCCCCCGGATCTGGATGACCCGGTCGACGAGGTACTCGTCGTAGTCGCGGTAACCGTTGGGCAGGCGCTCCGGTTCGATCAGCCCCTGCTCCTCGTAGTACCGCAGAAGGCGCGCGGGGGCGTTCGTACGCCGGGACAGTTCGCCGATCCTCACAGGACGCCTCTCGTCGGAGCCGACTTGACCTTCACACTGATGTCAACCATCAGTGTGAAGGCTATGACTCAGCTCGACGAGACACAACCACGCACCCGGAAGCAGGACAGGTTCCCCCTGGCCGGGCTTCTGGCCCTCGCGACGGCCGGCTTCATCACGCTTCTGACGGAGACCCTTCCCGCGGGAGTCCTTCCCGCGATGAGCCGTGACCTCGGGGTCACGGAGTCGGCCGTGGGGCAGACCGTCACCGTGTACGCGATCGGATCGGTGATCGCGGCGGTACCCCTGACCAAGGCCACGATGGGCTGGCCGCGGCGGCGCCTGCTGCTCCTCGCCATCGCGGGCTTCGCCGTGGCGAACACCGTCACCGCGATCTCGGACAATTACGTCCTCACCCTCGGCTCCCGGCTTCTTGCGGGTGTGGTCTCCGGTCTGCTCTGGGCGATCCTCGCCGGATACGCCACGCGCATGGTCCCGGCGCACCAGCGTGGCCGGGCGATGGCCGTCGCCATGGCGGGCGCGCCGATCGCCCTGTCGATCGGCGTCCCGGCGGGAGCCTTCCTCGCCCGCGTCCTCCAGTGGCGGATCGCGTTCGGGATCATGACGGCACTCACCCTCCTGCTGATCGTCTGGGTGCTCGCCGCCGTGCCCGACTTCCCCGGCCAGGGCAAGGAGGAGCGACTGCCGCTGGCGCGCACGTTCCGCATACCCGGAGTCGCCCCGATCCTGTTCGTGACGCTGGTCTACGTCCTCGCGCACAGCCTTCTGTACACCTACATCGCCCCGATCCTCGACCGGCTGGGCATGGACGGGCAGGTCGACGCGGTCCTGCTCACCTTCGGGCTGCTCTCGCTGGTGAGCATCTGGGTCACGGGCGCCCTGATCGACCGGCGCCTGCGGGTGCTGATGATCACCAGCTGCGCCCTGTTCGCGGCGGCTGTTCTGCTGCTCGGTCTGGTCACCGACGCGCCGGTGCTGGTGTACGTCAGCGCCGCGGTCTGGGGTCTCGCGTTCGGCGGGGCGGCCACGCTCCTCCAGACCGCCTCGGCGGAAGCCGCGGGAGAGGCGGGCGACGTCGCCCAGTCGCTGATCGTGACCTGCTGGAACCTGGGGATCGCCGCCGGTGGACTGTTCGGCGGCCTCCTGCTCGGCACGACCGGCGCCTCCTGGCTTCCGTGGACCGCGCTCGTCCTGCTGGCCGCCGCGCTGACGGCCACGGTCGGAGCCCGCGCGCACGGCTTCCCGGCGAGGTCACTCAACGGCTAGCCCCTGCCCGACGGACACCGGCCCCGACGGACACCGGCCCCCACTGGCCCCCGGCCCCCGAAAGCCGGCCCAGACGGCGGGCCGGCCGACCGGGACGGGGCCAGGGACTCCCGTACGCCGGGTGCGCCAACCTGTCGAAGACGGAGCGACGGGGGCGGACGGCAGCCCTGGGCGCCGGCCCGACCGTCATCGAAGGAAGACGGAAACGACGGAAACGCGTAGCCGTCAGGCGCCCCCGCCTCCGATCGGGCGGATCATCGCGGTGAGCAGGGGTGACTCCGGCGACGGGCGGCTGGTGCCGATGGGTTCGTAGCCCCAGGACTCGTAGACCCGCCGGACCTTGCCGTCACCGGCGGAGGCGTTGACCATGAGGGAGACGTACGGTTCGGGGCGCCCGGCGAGGAGCGTGTCGTGGACGCGCCGGGCGAGCCCCGTGCCCCGGTGGGCCGGTGTCACGCCGATCTCCTTGAGGGCCAGGGCCGGAGCGCGGGTGAAGACAGGGTCCACGTCGTCCATCCGCCGCCACCACCGGTCCCCGCTCTCGACGGTGTTGCCGTACGCGTACCCCACCGCCCGCTCCTCGCCGTCGAACGCGAGGACCGCCTCGAACCCCGGCTCCCCACCGTGCCGTTCGAGCCGCTCGGCGAAGACCGACAAGGCGTAGTTCGGCAGATGCAGCAGCGGCTCGCGCACGCGCGCGTACACGGCGAGCAGGGGCGCGACGACCCGCGCGAGGTCTTCGGGGGCGCCGGTGTAGCGCTGGAGCCGGGGGCGTGCGGGTGCCTCGGGGGCCGTCTCCGGTTCATCGGCTCGCTCCGTGTCGACTTGCTTGCTCCTTCCGGGAGTTGAGCTGGTCCAGGGATTGGAAGACGCTGACCCCTACCCCCTCAACGAGTCCAACTGCCCCAGGAACCACTCCCTCGGCGGAAGGGCCGTCGCCGCCTCCGCCAGGTGTTTCGTGCGGTCCGCGCGTTCCGAGGGGGGCATCGTCAGCGCCTGGTGGAGGGCCTCCGCTGTTTCCGTCACGTCGTACGGGTTCACCGTCAGCGCGTCCGCCTTCAGTTCCTCGTACGCGCCCGCGCCCGTCGAGAGGACCAGGGCGCAGCCTTCCTCCGAGACCACCGGTATCTCCTTCGCGACCAGGTTCATGCCGTCGCGGACCGGGTTGACCAGGGCCACGTCCGCGAGGCGGTAGGCGGCGAGGGAGCGGGGGAAGTCGTCTTCGAGCGAGACCAGGACCGGCTGCCAGTCGGGGGTGCCGAATTCGGTGTTGATCGCCTCTGCCAGCTCCCGTACGGACGCGGTGTACGCGCGGTACGACTCCAGGTCCTGCCGGGAGGGGTACGCCGAGGCCAGGTGGACGACGCGGTCCCGCCATTCGGGGTGGGCGGTGAGGAGTTCGCGGTAGGCGAGCAGGCCGCGCAGGATGTTCTTGGAGAGTTCCGTACGGTCGACGCGGACGATGGTCCTGCGACCGCCGGTCTCCTCCCGCAGCCGGGCCAGTTTCTCGTCGACCTCCGGGCGGTACGCGAGCGACCGCAGTTCCTCGCCGTCGACGCCGAGCGGGTGCAGTGCGATCCGGGTGCGGC
This sequence comes from Streptomyces sp. CBMA291, assembly GCF_014596525.1. Taxonomy (GTDB): domain Bacteria; phylum Actinomycetota; class Actinomycetes; order Streptomycetales; family Streptomycetaceae; genus Streptomyces. The sequence goes on along the minus strand of NZ_MSJP01000115.1, from coordinate 55,907 downwards.
CGAGGGCGGCGGGTCCGCCCGCGCACTCCTCGAACGCCGTCGCCCACGCGCGCGTGTGGAAGCCCAGTTCGTCGGCGCCGAGCATCCCCCGCAGCAGCTCCTCGCGCGGGTCCCCGGGGAGCATCCGGAAGTACGAAGGGTCGGCCCACGGGGTGTGCGTGAAGTGGGCGATCCGCAGGTCGGGGCGGAGCGCGCGGAGCAGACCGGGGACGAGCGCCAGGTGGTAGTCCTGCACGAGGACCGCCGCCCCGGGGTCCGCCTCCTGCGCGAGGGCTTCCGCGAACGTCCGGTTGTAGGCGCGGTACGCGTCCCAGCAGCGCCGGAACTCCGCGTCGAAGACGGGCGCGCGCGGCACGTCGTACAGATGGTGGTGGAGGAACCACAGCACGGAGTTGGCGATGCCGTTGTACGCGTCGGCGTACACCTCCGGGTCGATGTCCAGCATCCTGACGCCCGGCTCGGCGATCCCGCGCCGTACGGCCTCCCGGTCGCCTTCGCCGAGCGCCGCGCAGACCCACCGGCTGTCCGGCGAGGCGACGGCGCTCAGCCCGCTGATCAGGCCACCGCCGCCCCTGCGGGCCGTGAGCCCGCCGTCCTCGCCGCGCGCGTACGAGACGGGGCCCCGATTGGATGCCACAAGCACAGTAGCCATGGGGCGTACCTAGCCCGTCCCGTAAACGCTCAAACGTACGTATACGAGACGGAGGGATTCGGCCACCGAGGGTTGTCGGGGTGGAGGGACCCGAGGACGTGGTGATGACGGGCGGTTACGCCACCCGGCGGGTCCGGTACTCCTCGATCTCCGCCATCGGCGGCCGTTCCTCGGTGTCGACCGCGTACGTCCGCGGCTCGAAGCCCGCCTCCCCCCGCTCGAACTGCGTCAGCCTCGGCCGTACCAAGTGCCCACGGGAGAGGCGCAGTTGAGCCGTGCGGTAGATCGCCGCCGCCATCCGGCCGAGGGCCAGACCGTCCTGGTGCCGGTGCTTGCGCACCCCCACGTCGACCTGCGCGAGGGCGTCCAGGCCCACCGTGTGCAGGGCGTCCACGAGGAGCCCCAGCTCCACTCCGTAACCGACCGGGAAGGGTAGCCGCTCCAGGAGCGAGCGCCGGGCCGCGTACTCGCCGCCCAGGGGCTGTACGAAACCGGCCAGCTGCGGCCAGTGCAGATTCAGCAGCGGCCGGGCCACCAGCTCCGTCACCCGGCCGCCCTGACCGGGCGCGTCGCCCAGCGGGCGGTCGTACATCGCCTTCACGAAGTCCACCTCGGGGTCGGTGAGCAGCGGGCCCACGATCCCCGTCACGAAGTCCGCCGAGAAGTCCCGCAGATCCGCGTCCACGAAACAGATCACGTCCCCGCTCGTCACCATCAGTGACCGCCACAGGACCTCGCCCTTGCCCGGCGCCGCCGGTATCCGGGGCAGCACCTCGTCCCGCGCGACCACCCGCGCCCCGGCCGCCGCCGCCACCTCCGCCGTGCGGTCCGTGGAGCCCGAGTCGAGCACCACCAGCTCGTCGACCAGCGGCACCGCCTCCGACATCAACTCGCGCCGGATGACCGCGACGATGTCACCGACCGTCGCCTCCTCGTTCAGCGCCGGCAGCACCACGCTGACCCGCGTCCCGCGCTTCGCGGCGAGGATCCGTTCCAGCGGCCGGTCCGCCAGGGACCAGGACCGCCGGTCCAGCCACCGCTCCACTTCTTCCAGCACGTGATCTCCATCTCGCGGTACGGACGGCCGGTCCAAGCGTCCGGGCCTTCGGTTACAGTCTTGAACAACGCGGATGCCCGATGCACGTCGGGGTGCCGCCCGCGTTGGAGCGCAGGAACGAAGCTTCCCGCGCCTCACAATCGAATACCGCTCATCCAGAGGGGCAGAGGGAAACGGCCCGTTGAAGCCCCGGCAACCCTCCAGTCGGTTCTCGTTCTCAAGCGAGGTCCCCGACTAGGGAAGGTGCCAAATCCGTCTCATGGCGAAAAATTCGTCATGGGAAAGATGAGGAGAAAGGGCCTCGCCTCCATGGCTGTACAGACCGTTACCCCCACCACCGTCGACCTCGGTCCCGCTTCCGGACTCTCGTGTCGCGAATGTGGTGAAGTCTTCGCACTCGGCCCCATCTTCGCCTGCGAGCTGTGTTTCGGACCGCTCGAAGTGGCGTACGACCTCCCCGCCGGCGACCCCGAGGCGCTGCGCAAGCAGATCGAGGCCGGCCCCGCCAGCATCTGGCGTTACGCTCCGCTGCTGCCCGTCCCCGCCGACGTCGCCGAGAAGCCCAACCTGAACCCGGGCTGGACCGCACTCGTGAAGGCGGACAACCTCGCCCGCGAGATCGGCGTCGCCCCCGGCAAGCTCTTCGTCAAGGACGACTCGGGCAACCCGACCCACTCCTTCAAGGACCGGGTCGTCGCCCAGGCCATCGAAGCCGCCCGCGCCTTCGGCTTCACCACCCTCTCCTGCTCCTCCACGGGCAACCTGGCCGGCGCCGTCGGCGCCGCCGCCGCCCGCGCCGGATTCCGCTCCTGCGTCTTCATCCCGCACGACCTGGAGCAGGGCAAGGTCGTCATGGCCGGTGTCTACGGCGGTGACCTCGTCGCCATCGAGGGCAACTACGACGACGTGAACCGCTTCTGCTCGGAGCTGATCGGCGACCCGCTCGGCGAGGGCTGGGGCTTCGTCAACGTCAACCTGCGCCCCTACTACGGCGAGGGCTCCAAGACGCTCGCGTACGAGATCTGCGAGCAGCTCGGCTGGGTCATCCCCGACCAGCTGGTCATCCCGATCGCCTCCGGCTCCCAGCTCACGAAGATCGACAAGGGTCTCCAGGAGCTGATCAAGCTGGGCCTCGTCGAGGACAAGCCGTACAAGATCTTCGGCGCCCAGGCAGAGGGCTGCTCCCCGGTCTCCGCCGCCTTCAAGGCGGGCCACGACGTCGTCCGCCCACAGAAGCCGAACACGATCGCCAAGTCCCTCGCCATCGGCAACCCGGCGGACGGCCCCTATGTCCTCGACATCGCCCGCCGCACCGGCGGCGCCGTGGAGGACGTGAACGACGAGCAGGTCGTGGACGCCATCAAGCTGCTCGCCCGCACCGAGGGCATCTTCGCGGAGACCGCGGGCGGCGTGACCGTCGGCGTGGCCCGCAAGCTCGTCGAGAACGGCCTGATCGACCCGAACCTGACCACCGTCGTCCTCAACACCGGTGACGGGCTCAAGACCCTGGACGCGGTGGCCGACACCTCTCAGGCGACCGCCACCATCCGCCCCAGCCTGGACGCGTTCCGCGACGCCGGTCTGGCGCTCTGAAAGGTTACGAAGACATGGCCGTGAACGTCCGCATCCCCACCATCCTCCGCACCTACACGGGCGGGCAGTCCGAGGTCCAGGCGGAGGGCGCGACCCTCGCCGAGGTCATCGCGGACCTGGAGAAGAACCACACGGGCATCGCCGCCCGCGTCCTGGACGACCAGGGCAAGCTGCGCCGCTTCGTCAACGTCTACGTCAACGACGACGACGTGCGCTTCGAGCAGGGTCTGGAGACCGCCACCCCCGAGGGCGCCGGCATCTCGATCATTCCGGCCGTCGCGGGCGGCTGATCGCCGACTCCGCGCGCCGCCGGATCCGTACGTCCATCGAGCCGCGCACGCGTCGATCCGTACGCCCGTCGATCCGCTGATCCCATTTTCTCGAATTGCCCCTTCCGCGCCCATAAGCGGAAGGGGTAATTCTGTATGGTTGAACGGGGTAGAGTTGGGGAAGTCCCCGCCCTCGTTCCCGCCGAACGCATACGAGAATGCGTCCCCGCGCGACAAGAAACAGCCAAAGTGTGTGTGCGATGTGCACCTTCTGCGCACTTTGCCGGGCCCGACTTGCCCCGTAACCCGGGTGGATATCCCTAATTCTCCTTTCAGCCGCGCCCAGAATTCTCGCTCGATTGACCTGTTGCAGAGGGCAGTTGGACAGATACATTCAGCCGCGGTCGACGCGTTCCAACGCAGGGTCTGACCCGGGTCCGTGAAGTGCGGGCCCGCGCAAGGGCCAGTAATAGGGGAGTTAGGCATGGCTCAGGGCACCGTCAAGTGGTTCAACGCGGAGAAGGGCTACGGCTTCATCGCGGTCGACGGTGGTGCGGATGTTTTCGTCCACTACAGCGCGATCCAGATGGATGGCTACCGCAGCCTCGAAGAGGGACAGCGAGTCGAGTTCGAGATCTCGCAGGGCCAGAAGGGTCCGCAGGCTGACATGGTCAAGCTCGCCGTCTGAGCGCGGCGCGATCGGCCAACGACGCAACGCCGTCGAGGGGGCCGCATCCCCAGGGGATGCGGCCCCCTCGGCCGTTCCCCGGCGCCCCGCGGACGCTCCTGGGGCGACTCTCGTACGCATCCCCGTACGGCATCCCTGTACGCATCCCCGAGGCGCCCCCGTACGGCATCCCCGTAGACGCCCCGGAGACGCCCCCGGAGAGTCCGCGGGGACACCCCTGAAGACACCCCCGTTCCTCCGGAACGGCTTGCACTCTCATAGGGCGAGTGCTAATCATTGGCGTTAGCACTCGGAAGGTGAGAGTGCTACGAGGATCGGGCAGACGAGGTCGCCGTCCGGGTGGGGCAAGGAACCGCTCGGAGCTGCGGAGGCCGTCCGTCGCGGGCGTCGGCGCGGTCCTGGAGCGTTATCCACCCCATGTCCGGGAGGACCACTTCACATGGCCAAGATCATCGCGTTCGACGAGGAGGCCCGGCGCGGTCTCGAGCGCGGCATGAACCAGCTCGCTGACGCCGTCAAGGTCACCCTCGGCCCCAAGGGCCGCAACGTCGTCCTCGAGAAGAAGTGGGGCGCCCCCACGATCACCAACGATGGTGTCTCCATCGCCAAGGAGATCGAGCTCGAGGACCCGTACGAGAAGATCGGCGCCGAGCTGGTCAAGGAAGTCGCCAAGAAGACGGACGACGTCGCCGGCGACGGTACGACCACCGCCACCGTTCTCGCCCAGGCGCTCGTCCGCGAGGGTCTGCGCAACGTCGCCGCGGGTGCCAACCCGATGGCCCTCAAGCGCGGCATCGAGAAGGCCGTCGAGGCCGTCTCCGGCGCCCTCCTCGAGCAGGCGAAGGATGTCGAGACCAAGGAGCAGATCGCTTCCACGGCCTCCATCTCCGCCGCCGACACCCAGATCGGCGAGCTGATCGCCGAGGCGATGGACAAGGTCGGCAAGGAAGGCGTCATCACCGTCGAGGAGTCGCAGACCTTCGGTCTTGAGCTTGAGCTCACCGAGGGCATGCGCTTCGACAAGGGCTACATCTCGGCGTACTTCGCCACCGACATGGAGCGCATGGAGGCGTCGCTCGACGACCCCTACCTCCTCATCGTCAACTCGAAGATCTCCTCGGTGAAGGACCTCCTCCCGCTCCTGGAGAAGGTCATGCAGTCGGGCAAGCCGCTGCTGATCATCGCCGAGGACGTCGAGGGCGAGGCCCTGTCGACCCTGGTCGTCAACAAGATCCGCGGCACCTTCAAGTCCGTCGCGGTCAAGGCTCCGGGCTTCGGCGACCGCCGCAAGGCCATGCTGAACGACATCGCCATCCTCACCGGCGGCACGGTCATCTCCGAGGAGGTCGGCCTCAAGCTGGAGAACGCGGGCCTCGACCTGCTCGGCCGCGCCCGCAAGGTCGTCATCACCAAGGACGAGACGACCATCGTCGACGGTGCCGGTGACAGCGACCAGGTCGCCGGTCGCGTGAACCAGATCCGCGCCGAGATCGAGAACAGCGACTCGGACTACGACCGCGAGAAGCTCCAGGAGCGTCTGGCGAAGCTGGCCGGCGGCGTGGCCGTCATCAAGGCCGGTGCCGCCACCGAGGTCGAGCTGAAGGAGCGCAAGCACCGCATCGAGGACGCCGTCCGCAACGCGAAGGCCGCCGTCGAGGAGGGCATCGTCGCCGGTGGTGGCGTGGCCCTGCTCCAGGCTTCCTCGGTCTTCGAGAAGCTTGAGGCCGACCTCGCGGGTGACGAGGCCACGGGTGCGAACATCGTGAAGCTGGCCCTTGAGGCCCCGCTGAAGCAGATCGCCGTCAACGCCGGCCTTGAGGGTGGCGTCGTGGCGGAGAAGGTCCGCAACCTGCCCGTCGGCCACGGTCTGAACGCCGCGACCAACGAGTACGTCGACCTCATCGCCGAGGGCATCATCGACCCGGCGAAGGTGACGCGCTCCGCGCTCCAGAACGCCGCGTCGATCGCCGCGCTGTTCCTCACCACCGAGGCCGTCATCGCCGACAAGCCGGAGAAGGCCGCCGCGCCCGCCGGTGGCGGCATGCCGGGCGGCGACATGGACTTCTGATCCTCCGGGATCGGTGGTTCGTCGCTGACGCGAAGAACGAGACCGAGGGCGGCACTCCCACTGGGGGTGCCGCCCTCGGGCGTTTCACCGGCGCGTTCGGCGCCGTACGCAGCCCACGAGGGCGGCGGTCGGCCCACCGGGTCACTCGGCCCGTTCAGCCCACTGGGGGCATGGGGCACTCAGGCCACCGGGTCACGCGGAACCACTCACATCACTCGGGTCGCTCACGTCACTCGCGTCGCTCACATCGCTCGGGTCACTCACGTCACTCGCGTCGCTCAGGTCGCTCGGGTGGAGGGCGGCGCGGAGGTGGCCCCGGGAGGTGGTGAGGCGGTCGGCGGCTGTGGGGGCGTCGATCCCGGCGAGGATCATCAGGATCGCGTTCTTCACCTCGCCGTCGGCGGCGCTGAGGGCGTTCTCGATCTGCTCGTCCGGGGCGCCGGTGGCGAGGGCGACGATCCGCCGGGAGCGGGCCTGGAGCTTCTCGTTGGAGGCGCGGACGTCGACCATGAGGTTTCCGTAGGTCTTGCCCAGCCGGATCATGGTGATGGTCGAGATCATGTTGAGGACGAGCTTCTGGGCGGTGCCCGCCTTCAAGCGGGTGGAGCCGGTGAGCAGTTCGGGCCCGGGGACGACCTCGATGCCGTGTTCGGCGGCGGCGGCGAGCGCGCTGTCCGGGTTGCAGGAGAGGCCGATGGTGAGGGCTCCGGCGGCGCGGGCGTGTACGACGGCGCCGACGGCGTACGGGGTGCGGCCGGAGGCGGAGATGCCGACGACGGTGTCGTCGGGGGTGATGCCGAGGGCGTCGAGGTCGGCGGCGGCCAGTTCCCTGGAGTCCTCGGCGCCCTCGACGGCTTCGACCATGGCGGAGGGGCCGCCCGCGATGAGGCCGACGACCCGGGAGGGGTCGGTGTTGAAGGTGGGCGGGCACTCGCTGGCGTCGAGGACGCCGAGGCGCCCCGCCGTGCCCGCCCCCATGTAGACGAGCCGGCCGCCGCGGGCCATCCGGGCGGCGGTCGCGTCGATCGCGGCGGCGATGGCGGGCAGCTGCCGGGCGACGGCGGCGGGCACGGTGGCGTCCTCGCCGTTCATGAGCGCGGCGAGTTCGGCGGTGGGAAGCCGGTCGATCTCGGCCAGTTCCGGACGGAACGCCTCGGTGGTGAGGGTGGCCAGCTGGGCGCGGAGTTCGTCGTACGTGGTCGACACGGTGCGGCTCTTTCGTGGTTCAGCGGCTGCGGGGCGAGTGCCGGTGGGCGAGTGCTTCGTACGAGGCGGCGAGGGCGGGCGCCGCCGTCTCGTACGTACGCTGGGTGACGCAGGTGAACAGGCAGTCCACGACCAGGAGTTGACTGGTCCGGGAGGACATGGCCGCGGGGCGCAGTTCGCTCTCGCGGGCGGTCGAGGTGGTCAGGACGTGGTCGGCGTACTGGGTGACGGGCCCGTCGGGGCGCCCGGTGACGGCGACGGTGGTGGCGCCGTGGTCGAAGGCCACCCGGAGCGGCTCGATGACGTCGCCGGTGGAGCCGGAGTGGGTGATGGCGATGGCGACGTCGCCGGAGCGCAGCTGTACGGCGTTGGTGACGGCGAGGTGCGGATCGCTGTGGGCGTGGGCGAGAAGCCCTATGCGCAGGAGTTTCTGGCCGAGGTCCTGGGCGACGAGTCCGGAGGCGCCGACGCCGTAGATGTCGATGCGGCGGGCGGTGGCGAGGGCGGCGACGGCGGCGCCGAGCTGGATGGTGTCGAGTCCGGCGGCGGTGTCGGCGAGGGTCTGCTGTTCGTCGTAGGCGAGCTTGGCGACGACGTCGGCGATGGGGTCGTCGACGGCGATGTCGGCGGTGACGACGGGCGCGCGCCCCGACTGCTGCTGGGCGGCGAGTCCGGCGAGGGCGAGCCGCAGATCGCGGTAGCCGGGGTAGCCGAGGAGCCGGGCGGTGCGGACGACGGTCGCCTCGCTGGTGCCGGTCAGCTCGGCGAGCCCGGTGACGGTGAGCGCGGCGCACCCGGCGGGGTCTCCGGCGACGGCTTCGGCGACCCGCTGCATGGAGCGGGTCATGGAGGGCGCGAGGGTCCTGACCTTGGCGGCGAGGGCGGCGGGGGCGGGGGAGAGGGGGGCGGGGGCCTGTGCGGGGATGGCCGGGGTGGTGCGGGAGCCGGGGGTGGGAGCGGGGGTGGGAGCGGGGGTGGCCGGGCTGGGGAGGCCCGGCGTCGTGGGGGTGGCGGAGGTGGCCGAGGCTGGGGACACCTCAGTTGTGAAACTTTCCTTCACATCATTGGTCACCCGTGAAAGATACTTTCGGCCGGGTGGCTCGACAAGACCCCCGGCGTCTCCGGAGCCCCGGGAGGAGCACGGACCTCCGTTCCGGTCTCCGCCTTCCCCGGCAGACGGGCGACAATGAGTGCATGGACGACATCGACTCCGTGGAACAGGCGCTGCACACCGCTCGGGCGCTGGTACTGGCCGATCTGGTGGCCAGGGACGTCGCCGCCGCCGAGGTCGTGTCGATGGTGGAGGACGCGGTGACCCACCGGCGCTGGTGGGTCGAGCAGTGGCCGGACGGGGTCTCGTACGTCGCCGGTCTCGTCGCCCAGGACGTCCAGGACGCCCTGCTGGAACGGTACGGACGCTGGCCGCTCTGCCCGGTCTGCTCCACCGGCGACCCGCACGCCCTCGACGTCGAGCCCGAGCTGGGCCCGGACCCGCACTGGGTCTGCGGCAAGCAGGGCGTGGTCGTGGCGCCGGTCGGCGGTCTCACATGACCCTCTACATCGACCCGCCGACCTGGCCCGGCCATGGGCGTATGTGGTCCCACCTGGTCAGCGATGTCTCGTTCGAGGAGCTGCACGCGTTCGCCGCCGGCATCGGCGCCCCGCCGCGCGCCTTCGAGCGCGACCACTACGACGTCCCGTCGGACCGGTACGCGGACGCGGTGGCGGGCGGCGCGGTCGAGGTCGGCTCCAAGGAACTGCTGCGCCGCCTCACGGAAGCGGGTCTGCGCCGCCCGAAGGGCCGCCCGGCGTACTGAGCGGGATCTCGGAGCCCCGGCTCAGCGGACGCGCGCGGCGATGGCGCGGGCGCAGTCGAGTGCTTCCGTACGGGTGGTGTCGACCTCGATGTCGTAGCGGACGCCCTGGTGGACGAGGTGGGCCTGGCGGGCGGCCATGCCGGGGATCCGGTCGCCCCGGGCGGTCTCGCGGGAGGTGGCGACGGCGGGGTCGCAGTGGACTCCGGCCCAGAGGACGTCGAGGTCGCCGAGGTGGGTGCGCCACCGTTCCTGCGCGGTGGCGGCGCCGAGGAACACGTCGTCGACGATGATCCGGGCGCCGGCGCGGGCCATGGTGACGAGACCTTCGGCCCAGGCGGCTTCGAGTCGGCGGAAGGTGTCGCCGATGTGGACGCCGCCGTCGTCGCCGAGACCGATGCCGTCGTCGGCGGACTGCATCGAGGCGGGCATGGCGTCGATGAGCGAGTCGATCCCGAAGGTCAGCCACGGCTCGGGCAGCACGGTCTGGAGACACCGTGCGATCCCGGACTTCCCGGAGCTGGAAGCGCCGTTGAGGATGATCATCCGTGGGGTCATCCGGGTCACTCTAGAGGCGGGGCCAGGCACCGGGAAGCGGGTTTCGGGCGTCACCGGCTTGAGGCGCACTCGTCGCGGTCGGCGGGGCGGGCGGGGAGGTCGGCGGGGCGGGTGCCCCGGGCGACGACACGGGACTCGCTCCTGGTCAGCCGGAGGGAGAGGACCACCGCGGCCAGGCCGAGGGCGGTCATGGCGGCGCCCGCCCAGGCGGTGGAGGCGTAGCCGAGGTCCGCGTCGATGACGGCGCCGCCGAGCCAGGGGCCGCTGGTGTTGCCGAGGTTGAAGGCGGCGGTGGTGGTGGCGCCCGCGAGGGTGGGGGCGGCTCCGGCGACGTTGAACATACGGGCGTTGAGGGCGGGGGCGGTGAAGAAGGAGGAGACGCCGAGGAGGAAGGCCAGGGCGATGGTGGCGGCGGGGCTCGACGCGAGGAGGGCGAGGGCGACGAGGAAGACGGTGGAGGCGGTGATGCCGCCGAGGAGGACGCCGAAGGGGTGTGCGTCGGCGACCCGCCCGCCGATGGTGGTGCCGATGACGGCGCCGATGCCGAAGAGGGCGAGGACGCCGGAGACCCAGCTTTCGCCGAGCCCGGAGACGTCGGTGAGGAGCGGGGCGAGGTAGGAGAAGGCGCAGAAGACGCCGCCCGCGGCGAGCGCGGTGACGGCGATGGAGAGCAGGACCTGACGGTCGCGGTAGATGCCGAGTTCGTTCTTGAGGCGGGGTCTGGCCGCGGGGAGCGGGATGTGCGGGATACGGGTCAGCACGCCGACGAGGGCGAAGGCGGAGGCCACCGCGACGGCCCAGAAGGCGGAACGCCAGCCGAGGTGCTCGCCGAGGAAGGCACCGGCGGGGACGCCGAGGACGTTGGCTATGGAGAGCCCGCCGATCATCACGGCCATGGCGCGGGCCCGGGAGCCGACCGGGACCATGGCGATGGCGACGGCGGCGCCGACGGCCCAGAACCCGGCGCAGGCGAGGGCGCTCACGACCCGGGAGACGAAGAGCACGGCGTAGTCGGGCGCGAGCGCTCCCGCGACCTGCCCGATCCCGAAGACGGTGATGAGCGCGATGAGGGTGGTCTTCCGGGGCAGCCGAAGGGTGGCGACGGCGAGCAGCGGCGCCCCGACGACCATCCCGACGGCGAACGCGGAGATGAGCAGCCCGGCCCGGGGAATGGAGACCCCCATGTCCTCGGCGATGGGCGGCAGCAGCCCGGAGAGCATGAACTCACTGGTCCCGAGCGCGAAGACGGATAGCCCGAGGATGTAGACGGCGAGGGGCATACGGGGAGCGGCGGGGGCGGTGGGAGCGGGGTCGGTGGGGTCCGGGGCGACGGTGGGGGCGACGGTGGCCGGGGAGGACTCGACGGAGGCCGAGGCAGAGGCAGAGGCGGCTGGGGCAGAGGCTGGGGCTGGGGAGGGCTGGGCGGGGGCCGGGGAGGGTTCGGCGGGGGTCGACGACATGACATGCGTCAACGGGGGGTTTGTCCCTGTCATTCCGGGGGGTGGGAACTTTTCGGGATACGAGATGGGGACGGGGGCGCGTCACCTCGCGGGCTCCGGGGAGTCGCCGGAGGGTTTCAGGGGTGGGGGATCCGCCGACGGTGGATGCGCTCTTGACCCTTGGAGGGAGGGAGAGGAACGTCAACGGCAAGAAACCGCAACCAAGTTACTTGGGGAGCGTGTTGTGGGATTACAGTTCGTAGGGATCGACCCGGAGACGGGTGGCGAGGGATCGCCGACGATCTGGGTCGAGGAAGAGACGGCCGACCTGGTGCTCCAGGGCATCAAGGCGGAAGGCGATCTGGAGGAGCTCATCGGGGGTACGGAGTGGGTCGTCGGCCACAGGGTCGGCGTCCCGGAGCACGAGACCGTGATCCGTATCCCGACCCGCATGATTCCCCTCCTGAGGAAGGCGTGCGATGTCGCAGAAGCCCGTGCCGAGCTTCGCTGATCTCCTGGCCGGTACACACCACAGCGCGGTGCACCTGGAGATGCGCGACCTGTACGCCGTCGTCGACGAGGCCGAGGAGTTCGAGCGGTTCAAGCACACCGGAAGCCTTGAGCTCGACCCGACCGCCCGGTGGTGGCCTGGCTGGCTGGGTATGGTGCGCGAAGCCGTCGGCCGGGGTGTCGTGATGCGCAGGGCCCGCATCGTCTCCGAACCGGTGACGGACTACATCCGGTGGGAGCACGCCTCGACCGCGCTGAACCTCGGGGCAGGCGAGCTGGTCCGCTGGCTGCCACGGAGGCAGGCGGTGGATATCGCCCTGCCGGGGGCCGATTTCTGGCTTTTCGACGACCGCCTCGTGCAGTTCAACATCTTTACGGGTGACGGGGCCTGGGCCGATTCGCCGAAGGAGTTCAGCGAGGACCCCGCAGTCGTCGCGCTGTGCGGTTCTGCATTCGAGACCGTGTGGGAGCGCGCCGTCGACCACGAGAAGTACTCCGTCTGACCCCTGCCGGACAGCCAGCCCATGACCGTCTCCCCTTCATCCAGCGCCCAGGCCGCCCGCGAGGCTCTCGCCGTGCGCCTCTCCCATCTGCGCAGGGACGCGGGACTCACGGGGGACGAGCTGTCTGCCCGGTGCGGCTGGCATCCGGCCAAGACCTCCCGTATCCAGGGCGCCAAGGTGATGCCGAGCGAGGCCGACATCCGTGCGTGGTGTGCTGCCTGCTCGGCAGAAGAACAGGCTGCGGATCTGATCGCGACCGCCCGAGCGGTCGACTCGATGTACCAGGAATGGCGCAGCCTGCACCGCAACGGCATGCGGCGGCTTCAGGAAAGGGTGAACTCGACTGCTGCGGGAGCGGCACACCAGCGGGTGTACGCCTCCAATGTCGTGCCGGGCTTCTTCCAGACCCCGGGATACGCCACGGCGCTTCTGGAATCCATCACGGCATTCCAGGGTACGCCCGACGATGTTTCCGAAGCCGTCGCATCACGGATCGCCCGCTCGCGCTTCCTGTACGAAGGCGGCCACCGCTTCGCCGTCGTGCTTGAGGAGGCGGTTCTGCGTCATCGTGTCGGAGATCCCGAGGCGATGGTCGGCCAACTCCGGCATCTGCTCACTGTGATGCCGTTGGCGAGCGTCTCCCTCGGTGTGATCCCCTTCACCGCGAGCCGGACGGTATGGCCTCTTGAGGCGTTCTACCTCTACGACGATGAGTACGTCGCTGTGGAGACGCTCACCGCCAGGATAGGCATCGTCCAGCCCCGCGAAATCAACGACTACGCAAGAGCGTTCGAGCGCCTTTCGAGGATGGCGGTCCATGGCGACCAAGCGCGGGCGCTGATTCACACGGCGATCAGCGCACTGGGATGAACCCGCGCAATAAATCGCAATCGCGTTGAGCGGCGCATACCGGATTCCCTAGCTTGGCGAGTGCCCGTCCGAAGCCCGGGGTTCTTCGGGAGACCTCTGCCGGAGGCGGCTTCAAAGACCCGGAACACCGTCGAGAGGAGTACCACCATGAGCACCTCCGCCACGAACGCCCCTGCCACGAACGCCCCCACCGTGAACACCCCCACCCTCCCCGCCCTCCCCGTCGAGCGTCGTGAACTCGGCCGGTTTCTGGCTGTCGCGGGGCGGCGGTTGGAGCGGGGGGAAGGGGTTTCCGGGATGTTCTCGCGGGCCGTGGACGCCGTGTGGCATCGGATGCTCGGGACCTCCGAGGGCGTGGCGTTCGGCGTCGAGCACGCGGGAGCCGTTCTCGGGCACCGGGCGGTGAGGGGCTCCGGCGTGGTCGGCTGGGTGGGCGCGTACGAAGAGGCGTACGGGCCGCTGCCCGAGGTCTGGTTCGCCGACGAGAGAGGTGTCGTGGACCGGGCCGCGTTCGCCCGCTACCGGGAGACCGGCACGGTCGTGGCCGAGTGGGACTGCGTTCCGACCACCGGTGATGCCGACGGCGACGACGCCGTGCCCGGCGGCCGGTGACCCCCGCCTGCCCCGGCGGACCGTCCCGGCCGACCGCCGGGGCGCTCCGCCTCGTCGAGGCCGCCACCGTCAGGCCCCGGTCCGTCGACACCGTCGGGTACGTGGAGCGGATGACGGCGCTCTGCCCCCATCTGGCCCCCTCCGTCGCGCGAGGGCTGACCACCTGGACCGTCTACCACGCGGACGGCGACCCGGACGCGGTGGAGGCCGAACTGTTCCACGCGGGGGTCCGGGCCGCCGAGCGGCTGCGGCCCTGCTCTCCCGGCCCCATGGCCTTCTGCACTGCGAGAACGTCGCACTTCTCGGTGCCGTCCCCGGTGTCGGGCACCCCGAACTGCTGGAGTGGCCGCACTGGGCCCTCAAGAACCTGTACGGCCCGGTGGGGATCATGGTCGGCAAGTTCCACGCGGGCGAGGAGGAGGCCACGCGGGCGGGGGTGCCCGTACCGCCCGCTCCCGTCTCGTTCCTCGCGGTGCGGGCCGCCGTCCGTCGGCGCGATCCACGGCTCCTTCAGGCCACTCCCGGTCTGGCCGCCGCGCTCGCCGTCGCCGTCGACGACGGCCGTGACGTTCTCGCGCACGCCCCCCACGACTGGCAGGAGATCCGCACATGGACGAAGCGCTCCCTCCCCCCGGCGAAGCCGTCGAGTGGCTCGGCAGCCGGATCGGCGACCCCCTCACGACCCGCCTCCTGAGCGACCGGCGCGGCTCGCGGGCCTGGCGGGTCCAGGGCCCCCGGGGCACCGTCGCACTGAAGACGAACGCGCCCCACGCCGGGACCGCCGGGATCACTGAGGCCGCTGGGACCGTTGAGGCCGCGCGGTACAAGGCCGCCGAGATGGCGCAGGAGGACGAACACCTCGTCCGGCTCGTCGACGCGGGCGCGCTGGACCCCGGGTACCGGGTCGGAGCGGGAGCATGGCGGGGCGGCCGGTGGCTCGCGGTGCGATGGGTGGACGGGCGTCCGGTGTGGAACGCGTTCGGAGGAGTACGGGACGAGGGAGTACGGGGTGGGGGAGGCCCGGCGGTCCGTGGGGGCGGGCATCCGGCCCCACGGACCGCCGGGCACCCGGTCGCGGACACCTCCGCGCTACCGAACCACCCCGCCTCCCCGCACCCGGCTCCACACGGTGCCCACCCCGCCTCCCCGCAACCGGCCCCACCCGGCACCCACCCCGGCGACCCGCGTCCCGGCGACCCGCTTCGTCGACCCTGGATCCTGGGCGTGGCCCGTACCTGGGCCGGGCATCTGGCCCGTATGCATGCCGTCGGGTGGGTGCACGCGGACGTCCAGCCCACGAACACGCTGGTCACCGACGACGGCCGGGCGGTGCTCGTCGACTACGCCCTCGCCTGTGGTCCCGGTGGTGGTCGGCGGCTGCCCTACCGGGGCGCGCTCACCCACACCACGGCCCCCGAGATCGCCGACGCGCTCCTCTCCACCCCCGCCGACGTCCATCTCCAGGCAGGGCCGGAAGCGGACGTCTGGGGTCTCGGCGCCTCGCTCTTCTGGTGCTGGACGGGCCGCCGCCCCGTCTTCTACGAGGACGGCGAGGACCGCCGGGAGAAACTGGCCGCCATCGCCCGGGGCGGGACCGTGTCACTGCCGGAGGCCCGGCCTTGGCCGTTCCCGGAGTTCGAGGACGTGATCGCCGCGTGTCTGGAGCCCGCGCCGGGCGACCGCCCCACGGCCGCCGCCCTCGTTGGGCTGCTCACCCGATGACCCGGCTCCGGGAGCTGACGCCCGAGGACGCCCCGGCGATCCGGCGTCCGGCCGGGTCCTCGCCAAGGCGGGGTTCACCCGGCTCGGGCCACGGGACGGGATGATCGAGTACGAACTGCTCGCGAGCGCCCGAGCCAAGCCCCTGAGCCAAGCGCCCGAGCCAAGCCCCTGAGCCAAGCGCCCGAGCCGAGCCCCTGAGCCGAGCCCCCGAGCCAAGCGCCTGAGCCGGATCCCCGAGCCGGATCCCTGATCGCCCTCCCGAGCCGAGCGCCTCAACCGGGCCCCTGAGTCGAGCCCCCGAGGCCCCCTGCGAACGCCGCGCCCCCGTCACACTCACCACCAGGATTGCCCTCCGCCCCATAAGGGCAGTCTCAGTCCCTCGGTCCCTCCGGCCGTCGGCTGAAGCGGAGCCCCCGTGGCGACGGCAGCCAGCAGCCAGCAGCCAGCAGCCAGCAGCCAGCAATCGGCAGCCGGCAGTCGGCAATCGGCAGGCAGAGGGGTTCGAGGGCACGGAAGGGCTCGGGGGACGGAAGGGAGTCGACGCATGGTGGAGCGTCGTATGTCGGTCGCGACGCATTGGGGCAGTTTCGTCGCCGTGGTGGACTCCGGGCGGTTGGTGCGTATCGAGCCGAGGGGGGATGATCCCGCGCCTTCGCCCATCGGTCCCGGGATGGTGGCCGCCGCCGAGGACGGTGCCCGTGTGTTGCGTCCGGCGGTGCGCAGGGGGTGGCTGGACGGTCTGCCGCGTGTCGGTGGCAGGGCCAGAGGCTCGGACGCCTTCGTGGAGGTGGGCTGGGACGACGCGATCACGCTGGTGAGCGATGAGCTTCGGCGGGTACGTTCTCGGCATGGGGACAGCGCGGTGTTCGGCGGGTCCTACGGGTGGGCGAGTGCGGGCGGGTTCCACAACGCGCAGGGGCAGCTGCACCGGTTCCTGGCGTTGGGCGGGGGGTACACCGACTCCCGTAACACGTACAGCACAGCGGCGTTGGAGGTCATCCTGCCGCATGTGATCGGCGGGCATCCGTGGAGCTATCAGTCCCGGATGCCGATGTGGGACGAGATCGCCGAGGGCTGTGAACTCGTGGTGGCGTTCGGCGGGTTGGCCTTGAAGAACAGCCAGATCAACCCCGGTGGCCTGGCCAGGCACCAGACGCGGGATCTCCAGCGCGAGTGCCGTGAAGCGGGGGTGCGGTTCGTGAACGTCAGCCCCCTCCGCAGCGACGTCGCCGGTTTCCTCGACGCCGAGTGGCTGCCGGTCGTCCCCAACACCGACACCGCCGCGATGCTCGGCATGGCCCACACGATGCTGGTCAACGGGTGGCACGACGAGGACTTCCTGAGCCGGTGCTGCGTGGGGTTCGACCGCTTCGCCTCCTACGTGACCGGCGAAATCGACGGTGTCCCCAAGGACGCCGCCTGGGCGGCGAGGATCACGGGAATCAGCCGTGAAACGATCGTCGACCTCGCTCGCCGTCTCAGCTCACAGCGTTCCCTCGTCATGGTCAACTACGCGGTGCAGCGGGCGGACCACGGCGAACAGCCGATCTGGATGTCCGTCGTGCTGGCCGCGATGGCGGGCTCGATGGGTCGGCCCGGCTGCGGCTGGGGCGCGGGCTACGCGACGATGGACGCGACCGGCGTGGCCCGGGGGCGCCCTCCCGTGGCGTCGGTTCCCGGGGTTCCCAACCCGGTCCCGGACTTCATCCCGGTGGCCAGGATCGCCGACACCCTGCTGGGTCCGGGGCGGACCATCGACTACGACGGTCGGCGTCTCACCCTGCCCGAGCTTCGCCTGGTCTACTGGTGTGGCGGGAACCCGTTCCACCACCATCAGGATCTGCACCGGCTGACGCGAGCCTGGCAGACCCCCGACACGGTGGTGGTGCACGAAGCCTGGTGGAACACCACGGCCAAGTTCGCGGACATCGTCCTCCCCGTCGCGACCAGTCTGGAGCGCGACGACTTCGCCGCCGGGTTCTCGGATCCGCACCTCGTCGCGATGCCGAAGGTCCGCGAGCCGGCGGGTGAGTCCCGCACCGATCACCGGATTTTCGCCGCGTTGGCCGCCCGGCTCGGATACGAGCGGGAATTCACCGAGTCGCGTTCCGAGTTCGCCTGGATACGGCACCTTTACGAGCGGACCAGGGCCGAACTCGGCGCCGATGCCGCCTTACCGGGATTCGACGCGTTCTGGCGTGACTCCACCGTCGAGCTGCCCGCGTCGAGCGGGCCGGTTCCCGGCGGTTTCGAGGCGCTCCGCTCGGATCCGCGACGATTTCCGCTGCCGACACCTTCGGGCCGAATAGAGATCTTCTCCGAGGAGATCGATTCGTTCGGTTACGACGACTGCGCCGGGCATCCGACGTGGTTCGAACCGGTGGAGTGGCTCGGTGCCGATCTCGCGGACCGGTTCCCGCTGCACCTGATCTCGAACCAGCCCGCCTCGCGTCTGCACAGCCAGTACGACAATGGTGACCGCAGCCTCGGCTCGAAGATCCGTGGCCGGGAGCCCGTGACGATCAACCCGTCGGACGCCGCTTCGCGCGGTATCGGGAACGGCATGGTCGTACGCGTCCACAACGACCGGGGCAGCTGTCTCGCGGGCGCGGTCCTGTCGGATGACGTCATGCCGGGCGTCGTGCAGTTGGCCACGGGCGCGTGGTGGGATCCGGTCGAGCCGGGTCTGAGCGGGACCTTGGACCGGCACGGCAATCCGAACGCCCTCACGGCGGACCGGCCGTGTTCGCGCCTGTCCCAGGGACCGAGCGCTCTGAGCGCCCTGGTCGAGATCGAGCCGTACGACGGTCCCCTTCCCGAGGTGCTCGCTTTCACCCCGCCCGACCTCGAACGTTGATGCGGAGGATTCCTGTGCCCTTTGCGTCTGCGTAATGACATGAATACCGTGCGTAGCTGTGACTGCACTTCAAGACCTCAAATACGGCCAGTGGTTCAGGGGAGCCGACGTCGACGGCGACGGATTCATCACCCGGCGGGATGTCCGGCTGATGAGCGAGCGCTATATCGCCGCCCGTGGCGCCGCGCCGGACTCCGCGACCGCCCGTCTGCTCACCGAGGGGATGGACGCGTTCTGGGCGAATGTGATCGCCCCGATGGATCAGGACGGTGACGGCAAGGTCGATCTGCGGGAGATGACCGAAGGGTTCACACGAGCCCTGGTCGACCCCGCCCTCTATCCGAGGCAGATCGAGCCGCTGACCGACTGCTTCTTCGAGCTGGTCGACCTCAACGGGGACGGCAAGATCGACCAAAGCGAGTTCGAGCAGATGTTTGGCTCCATCGCGGGCGTTCCCGGCGAGGAATGCGCCGACGTCTTCGCCGCCTTGGACCGGGACGGCTCCGGAGCGCTGGACCGTGCGGAATTCCACCAGGCCGTAGCGGAGTTCTTCTACGGCGACGACCCGGGCGCGCCTGCCAACCACCTGTTCGGCAGGCTCGCCGTCTGAGTCCGGGGAGGGGCCGGGGGAGAGGCCGAGGGAAGGGGCCGGGGGGGCTACGCCGTCTCCCGCGCGGATTCCCCCAGCTCTCCCAGCTCTCCCAGTTCCCTCAGTTCCCTCAGTTCCCGCTCCACGTTCTCCCTCGCCTTCTCCTCCCACACGGCCGCCCCGTAGGGGGTGCGGAAGAGGCGGGGGAGGGCGAGGAGGTGCCGGAGGACCTTCGTACGCCCTTCGCGGAAGTCGGCGGGCGGGACGAAGGCGTACTCCTCGCGGATCGCCACCGTGTACCGCTGGTACGTGTCCGGGTCGCTCGCCAGGATCGCGAGGTCCGCGTCGCAGAGGGTTTCGCCGTTGAGGTCGCCTTCCGCGGGGTCGTGTGTCGTGGTCAGGCGTACGAGCCGGGCCACTTCGGCGACCTCGTGCGGGGTGAGGCCCGCCTCCGTGAGCGCCTTCTCGGACAGTGCCGCCGAGCGTTCCTCGTTCTCCGAGCGGTCGGGACGGTAGACCGCGTCGTGGAACCAGGCGGCGAGCCGTACGAGTTCCAGCTCTCCGCCCTCCCCGCCCTGGTCCGCCAGTTCGTCGATGCGGTCGAGGACCGCGCGCAGATGCTCGACCGTGTGGTAGCGGCGCTGCGGTTCGGCCCAGCGTTCGAGGAGGTTGTGGCCGTACGGGGCGGGGTCGGGTCCCTCGCGGCCGGCGCGGGCAGCGAGCAGGGTGGCGTTCCAGCGCCGGAGCAGCGCGGGGTCCTGGCCGGGGTCCTGGTCTGCGGTCATGAGGGCATTCTGCCCGTCGGCGACGGGGGAGCGACGGACCCCGGCCCCGGCCCGGCTCTCGTCCGGTGGCGCCGGGGGTACCGGGTGCGCCGGGTGTGCCGACGGCGCCGGGGGTGCCGAGGATGCCGGTGGCACCGGGGGTGCCAGGTACGCCGAGAGCGCCGGGGCTTCCGTGAGCGATGGCCGACGGTACGCGGCTGCGCGGCTACGGGCGGCCTCACGGGCCGACGCGAGCGCTTGGCGGATGGTGACGGAGGACGGCGGATCGTCCGAGGTCGGCAGTGGATCCTCCGAGGCGGGCGGCAGATCGGCCGATGCGAGCGCTTGGCGGATGGTGGCGGGAGACGGCGGATCCTCCGAGGCTGGCGGCGGATCGGCCGAGGCGGGTGGCGCCTCCGCGCACTTGGGGCACAGCGTCTCGTCGCCTGCGGGCCGGAACAGCATCGGGTGGGCGTGTGCCGCCTCGTTGGCGCACTCCCGGGTGCCCTTCAGGCGGGTGGAGAGGGTCTTCCCCGCCTTCGGCGCGGCGACCGGCGGCGAAGGCAGCTCCCGGGGCGCGACCTCGCGGAGCAGGTACCGGACGAGTCCGCCGGGCCGGTGGACGGGGGTGCCGTTGGAGGGCAGTCCGCGCAGGACGTGGGCGCGGATGTCGGCGGGGGTGTGTCCGGCGTCGAGCCAGGCGGCGGCGAGTCGGGTCAGCTCGTCGCGCATGCCGGGCGGGATGTTCCGGAGGAGGGGCGAGAGGTCGGGGAGGGACCGGATGAGGGTGAGGGCGGCGCCGGTGGACGTAGCCGGTACGCCACCGCCCGCTTCGGCCCCTGCCTGGGCCCACGCCTGGGCTCCCGCCTCGGTCCCCGGCTGGGCCCCTGCCTGGGCTCCCCCCTCGGCCCCCGCCTCGGTCCCCGGCTGGGCCCCTGCCTGGGCCCCCGCCTCGGCCCTCACCTGCGCCCCCGCCTCGGCTCCCCCCTCGGCCCCCACCCGGGCTCCCATCTGGGCCCACCCCTCTGCCCGCACCTGGGCCCTCGCCCCCGCCCCCGGCGGGCCGTCGCCCGTCCTTCCCGCCACCGGCAGGCGGGCCTCGCCCGCCCCAGCCCCAGCCTCTGCCCCCTCCGCCGAGTGCGGCGGAAGGTTGGAAGGTGTTTCCCTTCGGGGGTGTTTTGGATAGCCGTCGGTGAGCCGGGGGGTCGGCTCACCGACCGTCGGATTCGGGGTACTCGGTGCGACCTGCGGCGATCCGGAAGAAGTGCTGGTGGGGGCGGTGGGTGCCTTGCCGAGGATCGCGGCGGCCTCCGCAGGGCGCAACGGGACGCTGGAGACGAGGTGTTGGGTGTTCCAGTGGCCGTCGGGTCCCTGGACGCGCCGCACGTGGACATACCCCTCCGCGATGAGCTGTCGCTTGGCGCGGGTGAAGGCGGTCGCCTTGATCCCGGCCCGTTCAGCCGTACGGGAGAGGGTTTCTTCGGCGTCGCCGGTCAGCGAGAGCTGCCAGGTCAGCAGTCGGGTGGCGTCGGAGGTGAGCCGGGGGTGCCGGATCAGTTCGTTGGAGAACTGTGAGAAGCCGCGCGAGGGCGCGATAAAGTGGCGGCAGATCACGGTGGACGGCGGCTTTCCACTAGTGGTTGAGGCCCTCGGATCGGTGATTGCAGTCACCCCGAGGGCCGTTTTTCTTGACGCTACCGGCTTTAAACCTGGCCACCCGGGTGAAGTGGGTGAAATACGCTCGGATGGGTGAAGTGAGGGAGGATGAGGGGGAGTTGGTAGACGGTTCCCCCGGTGTTGCGGAGTGGGAGCGGAGTTGACGCTTTCCGCGCACGCGTACGAAGAGAGCTGAGCGTTTCGAAACGCCGTCAGGCTCCCCCTCGGAGGCCCTGCCGTAAACCAGCCTGACCAGGCTAGATGTCACCCGCGGCGAAGGAGTACGCGGCGTCGCCGATTCTGGTCCAGGCGGTTCCGAAGCCGTCGAAGCGGTAGACGGCGTTACGCGACGGGGTCAGCCCGTAGACCGTGTCGGTGGCGACGGCGAACGACGCGCCGGCGCTTCCGGTGAGGCGCCAGCTGTCGGGCTTGCCGAGGTAGGCGTACAGATCGCCTGAGCTGGGATTCGTGGCGAGGAGCCCGTACCCCCAGTCCCCGGCGTAGAGGTGTCCTGCCGGTCCGCCGATCTTCGTCCAGGAGGTTCCGGTGCCGTCGTAGCGGTAGACGGCGTTCCGCGAGGGAGTCAGTCCGTAGACGGTGTCGTTGGTGACGGCGAATTCCGCGCCCGCGCTGCCGATGTGCTGCCAGTTGTCGGGTGTGCCGAGGAAGCGGTAGAGGTCGCCGGAACTGGGATTCGTGGCGACGAGCCCCCAGGCACCCGCGTACACATGTCCAGCAGCGCCGCCGATCCTCGTCCAGGAGGTTCCCGTGCCGTCGTAGCGGTAGACGGCGTTCCGCGAGGGAGTCAGTCCGTAGACGGTGTCGTTGGTGACGGCGAACTCGGCGCCCGCGCTGCCGATGAGCTGCCAGCTTTCGGGCGTGCCGAGGAAGCGGTAGAGGTCGCCGGAACTGGGATTCGTGGCGACGAGACCCCAGCCGCCCGCGTACAACTGCCCTGCCGGGCCACCGATCTTCGTCCATGCCGTGCCCGAACCGTCGTACCGGTACACGGCGTTCCTCGACGGAGTCAGCGCGCAGATGTTCCTGGTGACCTTCGTCCGGGCCCGGATCACCTGGCGGCACACATGGCAGAAGGGAACTCCCAACTCCCGCATCTTGCAGTCGTATTCGGGACGGAAGGCCCCGCAGTGGTAGTAGTGGGCGCCTTCGAAACAGCCGACCGTTCCGTCGGGAGCCGTGCTCGGCCGGGCGTCCACCGTCGCACAGTTCGGGTTGGACATGGTCGGCAGGGCGGTGGCCGGATCGACCGCCCAACCCCACTTCAGGGTCGCCCTGTTGGAGTTCAGCGTGACGTTCGGCTCGCCCGGTTCGCCCGCAGGGTGGTGGTCGTGCCCGGTCTCGTTGCCGCCCGCGTAGTACGGGTACTCGTCGGCGAATCCGTAAGCGGTGTGGCCGAGTTCGTGAATGGCGATCTCGGTCGCCCCGCTCGCGAGGGAGTACGTGCCGACCGAGCCGCCGCTCCCCCCGTAGACCGTGGAATTCACGACGACGATCGCGGCGGTGAACTCCGGGACCTGCGCGGCTGCGGTCTGGAGGACCGTCGTGTTGTCGCAGACGAGGAGTCGTCTGATGCCGTTGGCGCCGAACGTCGAGTCGAAGTAGGTGCGCGCCGTCGCCCCCGTGCCGCCGGCGCTGGCCGGGTCGTCCGCGCCCGAGTCGGTGGACGTGACGTTGACCCGCCAGATGTTGACCGACCGCCCGCTCCGGTCGAACGGCGGGGTGCTCGTCAGTGCGCTGACGAAGTCGGTGCAGGCGGTGTTGAAAGCGGTCTGCTGTGTGGTGGTGAATCCGTCGCCGAGCAGCACGAGGGTGAAAGCCCGGTTGCGCGGCGCTGTTCCGTGTATCTGTGTATGGCCTTGGACAGAGCCGTCGGAGGTGGTCATCGCGGTCCCCTGGTGCTTATCGCTCAAGCCGGAAGGTGGCGAGGTCGAGATCGCGTCTCGCTCCTGCGGGCGGACCGGCGGTCTCCTCGGGCAATGCCTCGAATTCCGGAGGTTCGACGCGGACCACGGCGACCTCGGCGGCATCGAGCGGCGCGGGAACGAGCACGGTGAAGGCGCCGCGCATGGGCACGTTCATCCGGACGATCGGCTCCGTATGGTCCTCGGGAAAGACCTCGGCGCTTTCCTGGAAGGCACCCCGTGCGGGAACGCGGGCGAGGCGGTTCCCGTGGCCGTCCCGCGTCTCCACGACGTAGTCGCCGGGGCGCGCCCTGAGGTCGGTTTCGATGCCGCTTTCTCCGGTGTCGACGTCGCTGACGACGGTGTCGACCGATTGCTGCGAGACGAGGCGTACGGTATCGCCCTCGTATTCGAAGATGAGGCGTACGGCTGGGGAGGGTTCCGTTTGCTGCGGGTTGGTCATGGCGAGACCTCTTCGGAGCGTGTGGACTCGGATGTTCTCCGTACGCGGTGGGTCCCGCGCGGCCGATGTGCGTACGTACGGCGGCGAGTTGGGCATCGGAGCCGCTCCGGCCCGTCCGGCGAGGTCTCGCGGACCGGATGTCCGGGCCGGTCCGGGAGGAATGCCGACGCGGAGCGGTAGGACCGCCCCAGCCCGTCGGGGGCGGGAGAGTCACGGACCCCGGAAGGGTGGTGTTCTCCTGGGTCGATTCTATCCCCGCGCCTCAAGCCCTGCCCTTCTGCGCCTGCCGTCGGGGCGGGTGCGGGAGGAACGTGAGCAACGACGCCTTATGGAAAGGCGGTTGGCCATCGCCGTCGCTGATCCTCCCCGCCGTGGACGGTGGCTCCGGTGCCCCCGCGCCCCTACGCCTCGGCGGATCCGGCGGCGGCGATGGCCTGACGCAGCAGGCTGCGGAGTGCGTCCTGCTCCTGCTCGGTCAGGCCCGTCGAGAAGGGCTTCTCGTTCAGGGTCTCCAGCAGCTTGGCTCGGCGTTCGGTGCCCTCGGGGGTGAGGTGCAGCTGCTTGGCCCGGCGGTCGGTGGGGTGGGGGCGGCGCTCGATCAGGCCCTGCTTCTCCAGCTTGTCGATCACGACGATGACGTTCGACGGCTCGCAGCTCATCAGCCCGGCCAGTTCACTCAGCGTCATCGGGCCGGTCAGCGCACGCAGCGTCGAAGCCTGCATGACCGTGAGCCCCACCTTGGTCGCCCGCTCCCGCAGAAGCGCGTTGTTGTGGATGTCCAGCCCGTGCACCAGCGCGGCCAGCTCCCACCACTGGCCTGGAGTCTCCGCGCCCGATGTCGTCATGCCTCCAGATTATCAACGCCCTTAAACCCATGATAGTTATGTAAATAACCTTTCAAGGTGTAAGTACTAAGCATGTAAGTACAGCAGGCACTAGGCACTAGGCGCTGAGCACCGCGCATGGAGATCACACCCGTGACAGACACGGCATCACCCCTGGACGAGCGGTTCCGGACCCCCTCCGGCATCCGGACCCTCACCCTTGGCGACACCAGGCTCACCTACGTACCCGATGGTCAGGCCAACCTCACCGCCCGAGTCCTGCTCGCGGCGGCCACCGAGGCGTACTGGGCGGAGCACGCCGCGTACCTCGACGACGACGGGCACCTGGTGGCCGGGCTCGGGGCGCTGCTCGTGGAACGCGACGGGCGCGCGATGCTGATCGACGCCGGAATGGGCCCCACGGAGGTGACGCTGCCGCACGTGGGCGTCATCACCGGCGGCACGATGCTGGACAACCTCGCCGCGCTCGGCCGCAGCCCCGAGGACATCGAGGTCGTCGCCCTCACCCATCTGCACCCCGACCATTCCGGGTGGGCCTGGCACCCCGCCCCCGGCGGCGACCGGCCCCCCTTCACCGAGGCGTCCGTCGTGCTCACCGAATCCGAGTGGCGGGGCCGTCACGACCACGAGATCCCGGGCCTGGCCGAGCGGGTCACGCTGGGCGACCTGGTCAAGCCCATGGAGCCGCAGGTGCGCACGGTGGCCGACGGCGAGGAGATCTTCCCCGGCGTCCGGGTCAGGTTCTCCCCGGGCCACAGCCACGGGCACGCCGCCTATGTCATCCACGCGGGCGGGAAGCGGGTGATCGCCTTCGGCGACGCCTTCCACACCCCGCTCCAGATCACCCACCCGCTGTGGGAGAACGTCATCGACCACGACCACCGGCAGGCCACCGCCCTCCGCCGCGACCTCGTCGGCGAACTCGCCGAACCCGACACGATCGGCTTCGGCATCCACTTCCCCCACCCCTTCGGCACGGTCCGCGACGAGGCCGGCCGCTCGGTCTGGCACCCCATCGAGGCCTGACCGCCCCCCCCATTCCCCTCCCGTTGGGTCGAGCCCCCGCCTTCGAGGAACGGATGTGGGCGAGGGCCGCCCGACGGGCGCAGACCACCCTCGACGGCTTGAACCGTCTGGTCGGCCCGGACCCGGCCCAAGCCCTCGCGGTCTTCGACGAGGTCCAGCCGACCTGACGGTACGAGCACGGGTATGGGTACCGGTACGCACGCCGGTTCCGGTGCCGGTATCAGTACGAGGGCCGGTCGGGCGTCGTACTGATGATGCGGAGGGCTCCGCGCGGGGTCAGCGCCTCGCGCTCCTCGGGGCTCGCCGCCCAGCACTGGTCGACGGGCGCCTCCCACAGGTACCCGCTGGGCCGGACCAGGCTGAGCAGATTCCCGTGAACGTCCCTGACCTGCCCGGTCAGCGCCCGCTGCCCGTCCGTGACGATGTCCCCGACGCGGTACCTCATCGGCCGGTCCGCGCCGGGTCGGACGCCAGGATCACGGTGAGCCGCTTGGCCCCGGCGACCCCGACGACCCCGAGCCCGTACCGGTGCACGTCCCCGCCACGGGAGCGGATCACATCCCGGTAGAGCCCGCTGGTGGGCAGCCCGGCGCGGTCCATGGCCGCCTTGAGTTCCCGGAAGACCCGCGCGGCTTCGGGCTCGGAGACGGGGCGGACGGGGGGTGTGTGGAGGGGCGGACGCATGGAGAACTCCTTCTGATGGATCTGCTCCGGATCGACTTCACGATGACGGGGACGGACCTACGCTCACCAGTAGTTGTGTTCCCAGCAGCAGGTGAGGAACGGGGCATATGCCAGGGGCAAAGGAGCTGGACCCCGGGGACAGCATCGAGCAGTACCTCGGAAACAAGGTGCGCGAGGCGCGCCTGGCGCTGGGCCGCGAGTGGACCCAGACACTCGTGGCGACGAAGACGTTCAGCAGCAAGTCGCGGATCTCGGAGATCGAGCGGGGGGAGGACCCGCCGGACCGCCGCTTGGCGGAGAAGCTGGAGATCGTACTGAGCCTCCCGTCCGGCACGTTGACGGATCTGGTCAAGATCCTGACGGTGCAGAACGTGCGGGACTACGCGCAGACGTACATGCGACGGCAGCTCGACGCGACGGCCATTCACGAGTTCTCCATCGTGGTGCCGGGTCTGTTGCAGACGGCCGGTTACGCACGCGCGGCGATGGAAGCGGGTCTCGCGGGCGACGCGACCCAGATAGGCGAATACGTACGGCGGCGACTGGAACGCCAAGCGGTGCTGGACCAGCCTGATCCGCCCTGGATGGTGACCGTGCTCGACGAGGCGTGTCTGCGTCGGGACATGGGCGGTGGCCAGGTGATGAGAGAGCAGATCGAGCACTTGGTGGCCATGTGCGAGCGGCCCAACGTGAACATCCAGGTACTTCCCATGAAGGGAGCGCCGGTAGCCGGTTCCGTGTCTCTCCTGACGCTTCCGAAAGGCCAGCGTGGGGCGTATACGGAGGGGTACGAGACGGGCAAGTACACGGAGGAACCGTCAGAGGTCATGCGGTTTCAGCGTGTCTATGATCTGCTCCAGCAGGGTGCGTTGGGTGTCCGGGCGTCCCTGGAACTGATGCGTTCGATCGCGAAGGAACACGATGACTGAGACAGTTCCCCACTGGCACAAGAGCTCGTACAGCGGCAACACCAACGACGCCTGCGTGGAGGTCGCCGTCAACCTCGCGACCATCCGCATCCGGGACACGAAGGACCACGCGAAGGGCGAGCTGACGGCGGCGCGGGGGGCGTGGTCGGAGTTCACCGCGTTCGCGGGGGCGCGGGGGGTCTGAGCCTTTCCGTACCGGGTGGCTGCGGCCGATGCAGGGCGCCGGTCTCGTCGCCCCGCAGAACAAGCGTGCCACCGGCACCACGGCCACCGGCACCACGGCCTCCGGGGATCACCCGCACTGCCGGAAGGCTCCGCCTCCACGCCTTCGAGACCAGTGCGGGTGACCACCGCCTACCTGTCGGGATGCCGGGGCAGGGCAAGCCAGTCCGGCCAGGAGATCTCACGGCCGAGGAAGCGCGGCTGCTCGAACGGCCAGTCGGCGGCGATCCACTGCGGCACCAGCGTGTCGAAGGCCTGCTCGACCTCGGTACCCACCAGTTCGTCCACCACCCACCAGGCGATCTCGCCGTCCGCGCCGGCCCTCTCCGGCGGGTCGATGTAGACGCAGCCGAGCAGAACCGTTTCCGCCGCGTCGAACAGCGCGTAGTTGAAGGACTGGTGCGCGGCGATCTCCTTCTCGTGCCGCAGAAGGTCGGCCTGGTCGGCCTCGTAGGTCATGGTGTCCGCAGGCCAGCCCCAGGCCGGGCCGAAGAGGGACCACAGCCGTTCGCGCGAACCCATCACGGCCGGATAGTCGAGCGGGGCGTCCGTCTCCCGGACCGGCCGCAGATGATGACCACCGCCCGGCAGCGGTACCAGGACGGGGTGGACGAAGTCGTCGGGAAGCCAGCTCATGGCGCCCGACCGTAGCAGCGCGCGGCCGTTCTCCCCCCTCTCCGCCCAAACCCCCCACCCCCGGAACCATTGACTCCGCCCCGCGCCCGACCTATAACACTGATGACATAGGTGAAAGTGCACATAGGCAAGGCGGCTCGTCATGGTCAAGTTCGAGTACGTGCTCCTCGCGCTGCTCGCCGGGCGTCCCCGGAGTGGGTTCGATCTCGGGCGGTGGCTGGAGACCGAGGGGCAGTTCCTGCGCTCCCGGGCGCACCACAGTCAGATCTACCGGCTCCTGGCCCGTCTGGAAGGGAACGGCTGGGCCGAGTACGAGGTCGACCCGCGCGACGGGCGGCCCGACGCCAAGGTGTACCGGATCACGCCCGACGGGCGGGACGCCCTGCTCGTCTGGGTGCGGTCGCCGTACCAGCCGACCAGCCGCTACCACGACCCGGACTTCCTCGCCCGGTTCGCCTTCGCCGCTCCGCTCGACCCGGAGGCGGCCGCCCGGCTCATCCGGACCGAGATCGCCTTCCGCCGCGACCACATCGCCCGCAACCGCCACCGCGACCGCACGCTCGTCTTCGAGGACCCGATCCCCGAGATGGACACCGCCTTCGCGCAAGAGGTCTTCGACGAGCTCCACCAGCGAGGAGCCGATGGACTCGACGAGTGGATCGCCTGGCTTGAGCAGATGCTGCACCGCCTGGAAGACCGTCCGAGCAGGGAAGGGTAATCCCGTATGAAGGCCATCATGGTCATGTTCGACAGCCTCAACCGGCACATGCTGCCGCCCTACGGCGCCGACTGGACCCACGCCCCCAACTTCGCCCGGCTCGCCGAGCGGGCCGTCACCTTCGACAACGCCTACGCCGGTTCCATGCCCTGCATGCCGGCCCGCCGCGAACTGCACACCGGCCGCTACAACTTCCTGCACCGCAGCTGGGGTCCCCTCGAACCCTTCGACGACTCCACCCCCGAGCTGCTCAAGCAGAACGGCGTCTACACCCACCTGTCCAGCGACCACCCGCACTACTGGGAGGACGGCGGCGCCACCTACCACGGCCGCTACAACACCTGGGAGTTCTCCCGGGGCCAGGAGGGTGATCCCTGGAAGGGGCACGTCGCCGACCCCGAGACCCCCGAGTCCCTCCGCCGCATGCGCCACGAGAGCTACCGGCAGGACTGGATCAACCGCCAGTACATGGCCACCGAGGACCGGCACCCGCAGACCCTCACCTTCGACGCGGGCCTCGACTTCATCCGTACCAACAAGGACTCCGACCGCTGGTTCCTCCAGATAGAGACCTTCGACCCGCACGAGCCCTTCTTCACCCACCAGCGGTACAAGGACCTCTACCCGCACGACTACGAAGGGCCGCACTTCGACTGGCCCGACTACACCCGCGTCACCGAGACCGACGACCAGGTGGCCCACGCCCGCTTCGAGTACGCCGCCCTGCTCTCCATGTGCGACCGCTCCCTCGGCCGGGTCCTCGACGCCATGGACGAGCACGGGCTCTGGGACGACACCCTCCTCATCGTCAACACCGACCACGGCTTCCTCCTCGGCGAGAAGGGCTGGTGGGCCAAGGCGGTCCAGCCCTGGTTCAACGAACTCGTCCACCTCCCCCTCTTCGTCTGGGACCCCCGCCACCCCGGGACCGCAGGCGAACGGCGCGCATCCCTCGTCCAGACCATCGACATCGCCCCCACCCTCCTCGACCACTTCGGCGTCGCCCGCCCCGCCGACATGCAGGGCTCTCCGCTGCCCGTCGCCGACGACACCCCCGTCCGCGAAGCCGGACTCTTCGGCGCCCACGGCGGACACGTCAACGTCACCGACGGCCGGTACGTCTATATGCGCGCGCCCCTCACCACCGACAACTCTCCGTTGTACGAGCACACCCTCATGCCCACCCATATGCGCGGCCGCTTCTCACCCGCCGAACTCGCCCACGCCGAACTCGCCGGACCCTTCGGCTTCACCAAGGGCATCCAGACCCTCCGCACCCCCGCCCGCCCCCTCCTCAACCCCTACCACCAGGGCACCCTCCTCTTCGATCTGGAGAACGACCCCCACCAGCTGTCCCCGCTCGTCGACGACGCCGCCGAACTGCGCATGGCGACCCTCCTCGTCGACACCCTCCGCGCCTCCGAGGCCCCGCCGAGCCAGTACGCCCGCCTCGGCCTTCCCGAGACCGGACCCGTCACCGAGGAACACCTCCTCGTCCGCGCCCAGCGCGAACGCGCCGAGTCCTTCGCCGAGCCGCTGCCGCGCCCGGAGGACTACCCGACCGGCCGCCTGTCCCTGCGGACACCCGTCCGCACCCTGATCGCCGACCCGGTCGCCGGGGAGATCCTGCGCAAGCACCTGCCCGCGCTCCTCGCCACCGAACTCCTCCAGTTCCTCGCCGGAATGTCCCTCATCGACGTCGCCGGCATCTCGGGCGGCCAGGTCCCGGCGACCGCGCTCCGCTCGATCGCGGACGAACTCGCCACGGTCTGAGGCTGGTTGGGGCCGTACGGCGCAACCCGCCGTGCCTCCAGCCGACTTGACCTCGCCGGTGTCGGTGTCGGTGTTGGCCCCGGTCCCGGTGCTGCCGGTGTCGCCGCTGTCGGCGTTGCCGTCGGTGTCATGAGCGTCGTCCGCTTCGGGGGTCCCGCCAGGCCCCCACCTGGGATCTCCCGGGCTTCGCCCGGACCCTCCTGGGCCTTCTAGGACCCTCTTGAACCCTCTTGGATCCTTCCGGTCTCCGTCAGGCGTACCCCTGACCTGACCTGGCCTCCTTCGGATCTCTTCGAACCTCGAAGGGAACCCCTTCCCGTTCCCCTCCCCAGGACTCCCCAGGACTTCCCGGTCCTCGCCGGTCCTCCCCGGACCCCTCCGTCTTCCTTCCCCTCTTCACTCAGGCCGCACCCGGCCCCCTCCGGGCTACCCAGCCGCACCCCGGCCCCGGTCCCAGCACAGTGTTCGGCCGCATCCCGGCCTCATTCCGGCCTCACCCCGGCACGCAGTTCGGCCGGTGACAGGGTGGCCGCCCCGTCACCGGCCCGCACACCTGCCCTTCCCGCACGGCTCCCGCGAAGAAACGACGCGATGAAAGGACGGCGCGATGTCCGAGCTTATCGACGGTCCCGCGACCACCCCCACAGCCCACCCTCCGAAGGTCGAGGGGCGCTGGCGGCAGCTCTCCCTCCTCGGCGGGTCCCAGCTCGTGGACAACACCGAGGCCGGGATCATCTCCGGGCTCTTCCCGGTGATCAAGCAGGCCCTCGGCCTCTCGCTCGGCGCGCTCGGCGTCCTGACGGCGGCGGGCAAGCTCGTCGGCGTGGTCACCACCCCGCTGTGGGTGTGGGCGGCCACGCGCTGGTCGCGCAAGGGCGTCCTCGTGATCTGCGCCGGACTGTGGGGCGTCTGGAGCATCGCCCTCGGCTTCTCCCAGAACTTCGCCCAGCTTCTGATCTTCTCGACGATCCTCTCCGCCGGATTCGTCGGCGCGACCCCGATCGTCACCGAAATCATCAGCGACCTCTTCGACACCCGCAGCCGGGGACGGGCGGTCGGACTGTTCTACGGGGTGATCGCGCTGGCCTCGTCCCTGGTCGCCGTCCTCAAGGGGCAGCTCGCGGGCGTGGAGGACGGCTGGCGCTGGGGCCTGTGGGTGCTCGGCGTCCTCGGCATCGGTTACGGGCTCGTCCTGTGGCGGGGTCTGCGCGACCCGGGGCGCGGCGCATCCGAGCCCGAACTGGCCGGGCTCGACCGGGCCGAACGGGAAGCCGCGTCCCGGCTGACCTGGGGGAAGGCCATGGCCCTCCTGAAGATCCCGACGTTCCGGGTGCTGCTGGTCTCCCGGCTCCTCTCGGGACACCTGCTGGTCCTGTCGTTCGGCGTGGTCTACCTGGTGGACGTGTACGGCTTCACCACGCAGACCGCGTCCCTGGTGCTGCTGCCCGGCGGCGTCGGCATCTTCACGGGCAACCTCCTCGGCGGCTTCCTCGGCGACCGCGCCACCCGCCGCAGCCCCGCCCACGGACTGCCCGCGCTGCTCCAGATCGCGCAGATCCTCTTCGCCGTCTTCGCCTTCTTCGGCACGCAGTTCTCGTACGGCGGGATCGGCTTGTACGCGCTGTTCTTCGGGTTCATGGGGCTGGCGCAGGGCCTCAACCCGGGGATCAACCGGCCGATGGTGATGGCCGTGGTGCCGCCGGGGCTGAGGTCCGCCGCCTTCACGATCTACGTGTCCTACTTCGAGGCAGCCGCGTGGGCGGTCTTCGGCCTCGGCGCCGGGTTCCTCGGAGACAGGATCGGCCTGCGCCCGGTCTTCCTCGTGGCCCTCGTCCTGCTCATGCTGGTCAACGGCCTCTTCCTGTCCCTCCTGCACCGCACGTACGGGCGGGACGCCGAACGCATGCGGAGCGAACTGGAGCTGCGACGGGTGGAGATGAACCGGTGAGACGCGGTGACGTCAGTCGAGAGGAATACCCGTGAGCCACCCGTCCGAGGAGAGCGTCGTGGAGTACGCAGGGAAGCACGCCGTGGAGTACGTCGAGGAGAGCGCCGCCTACGAGAGCCCTGGCCGGGGGGATCGGGCGCTGCTGCTGCATCGGCCCGTCGGCGTGCCGTCCGCCGCCGTGGTCCTCTTCCACGGAGGTGGCTGGCGTGCGGGCTTCCCCGAGCAGCTCGTGCCCCAGTGCCGTCGCCTCGCCTCGGCGGGAGTCCTCGCGGCGAGCGCGGGCTACGGGCTGATCGGCCGGGACTCCACCGGCATCGAGGGGTGCGCGGCCGACGCCCGCGCCGCCGTGGAGCACGTAAGGCGACTCGCGCCCGGAGTACCGCTGTTCGTGGGCGGTGGCTCGGCGGGCGGCCAACTCGCCCTGAGGGAAGCCCTGGACGGCGGTCTCCGGATCGCAGGCCTTCTGCTGTTCAACCCCGTCGTGGATCTCTGCGCGGCCGGCCCGGCGGGAGAGCTGCTGCGGGAGACGGCCGGTCTGGACGCGGCCCGCGCCGAGGCCGTGTGCCCCCTCCATCTGGTACGCCCGGGGGCGCCGCCCGCGATCGTCTTCCACGGCACGGCCGACACGATCGTCCTCATCGGGGACGCCCGGCGCTTCCGGGACGCGATGCGGGCGTCGGGCAACGGGTGCGAACTCGTCACGTACGAGGGGGCGCCGCACGGCTTCTTCAACCCGGGGGCGGAGAAGAAGAGTTGGCATGAGGAGCCGATGGGGCTCGCGGTGTCCTTCGTACGCCGGGTGGCGGAGGGGGAGTGACGACGGCCGGGTGAGGCGGGAGGGGGCCCGCGCGAGGCGCGACGGCGGGAGACCTCGCCCGTCCGGGCCCGTCACCGCACGGCACCCCTCCGCGCCGAAGCCCCTCCGCGCGGCACCCTCGGCGCGCCGAAGCCCCTCCGTACCGAAGCCCCTCCGCGCCGAAAACCCTTTGCGGGGGCCGGTTCGTGGGCGTCAGGCTACTCGGCCATGACCAGTCATCCACCGGCCCCCGCCGCGCCTGCCGCCCCTGCCGCGAGCCCGGATCTCCCCGCCCCCGCCGCGCGCCCGGACCGCTCCGTCGCCGACCTCTTCGCCGCCGACGGGCGGCTGCGGGCGATCCCGCGCCGCCCGGCCCGTCGGGAGGCGCTGCTCGCGCACCTGACCGCGACCCTCTTCGAGACCGGGCGCGACTATCGCGAACCCGAGGTGAACGAGGCGCTCAAGGGCGTGCACGAGGACTTCCCCGCGCTCCGCAGGGCCCTCGTCGTCGGCGGTTTCCTGACCCGTACGAAGGACGGCTCCGCGTACCGCCGACAGCAGCGGCCCGACGTCCCCGGAGGCGCGATCACCTCCGTCGCGTGACCGGGGCGGTGGCTGCCGGGCTGCTCGCGGGCTACGGCATCGCGATCCCGGTCGGCGCGGTCGGCGCGCATCCGGTGGCCGTCACGGCGCGGGCCGGGTGGCGTACCAGAGCGGGCGCGGCCCTCGGCGTCGCCACGGCCTACGGGGCGTACGCGCTCCTCGCGAGACGGCCTAGACGACGGGTGGTCTGCCCAGCCGTGTCATACGCCAGACCGTGCTCCACCGCAGGGGGCGGCGCGGCGGGCAAGGGACCCGTACGCCCTCGAAGAAGCCCGCCCACCAGGCTCGCAGCCCGGTCAGCGGCGGGCGTTGGAGCAGGGTGTACGCCGCCCAGGACGTCAGGTACACCGGGATCAGGGCGGCGGGCAGGTGCCGCTTCGCCAGCCAGACCCGGTTGCGGGCCGTCATCCGGTAGTACACCGCGTGCCGGGCGGGGGAGGTCTTCGGGTGCTGGAGCACCAGCCGTGGCTCGTAGCGGATGTCCCAGCCTCGGTCGAGGGCCCGCCAGGCCAGGTCGGTCTCCTCGTGGGTAAAGAAGAAGGCTTCGGGCCACCCGCCGGTCTCCTCCAGCATCGGCATCGCCAGGGCGTGCCCGCCGCCGAGGAACGTCGTCACCAGACCCCGCCGCAGCGGACCGTCGCCCCGCAGGCGCGGGATGTGCCGCCGCTGGGTGGCCCCCGTCTCGTCCGCGATGCGGAAGGAGACGATGCCGAGGCGCCGGTCGGCCTCGTACAGGTCGGCGAGCCGCCGGAAGACGTCGGTGCCGGGGAGCAGCCCGTCGTCGTCCAGGTCCACCAGGACGTCCACGTCCCCGAACTCCCGCAGGTGCCGCCAGGCGACGTTCCGGCCGCCGGAGACCCCCCGGTTCTCCGGCAGTTCCACCGTGGTCACGCCCTCGGGCAGACCGGTCAGGGGCGTCCCGTTCCCGACCACCACGATCCTGGTCGCGGCCTCGTCCTGCGCGGCCACCGAGGCGAGCAGGGCCAGCAGTTCGGGCATCCGGTCGCCCTGCGTCAGCACGGCGACCCCCATCCGGGGCCGGGTCACGTTCATCGCTGCTTCCTTGGGCCGGTTGAACGGCGAGCCTACCGCCGTCGAACTCCCGGCTCCGGAGGAGCGAGGGGGTGCCGCCCCGTGCCGACGGCGTCGGCCGGCCCTTCCGTTCCCGTCCGCTACCCCGCACACGCCGGAAGGAACTCCAGTCCCTCGGGGGTGCCGAAGCGGAGGACGGCGAGGTACGCCTCCGGGTAGTCGCAGCCGACATGGGTCCACTGGAGTGCGAAGACGGTCCAGACGACGAACGCCGCAAGCAGAAACCAACGCCACCCTTTTGACATGTCCGTTACGTGCCCGACGCGCCGAAGGAGTAATCCGTTCCTCTCCTCCGGTAGCCCCAACCTCCCTCCCTCTCGCGGCGATTGGACCAGTCCAAGCACGCTCCGCAACGCCCCAGGAAGGGCCCGCCTTCAGTGGGCATGACACGCGCGGGTGCCCGTAATTGGTCTAGTCCAACTTTTGTTCAAGTGCCGTCCAAGACGTTGACGCGGCCGGGGCCTGGGGGTTTCCGTATCCCGACAGCCGTGCGCGACAACGGCGTTGCCGCACCCCCGCACCCCCCCACACTCATTGGATGGCCATGATGAGACGCATGAGGACGCTCCGCTCCGCCCTCACCGCTGCCGCGACCGCCGTCGCCGCGCTGGGCCTGGCGGCCACCACCACCGCCCCCGCCCAGGCGGCCACCCCCACCCCCGCCCACGTCTTCGCCCCCTACTTCGAGGCCTGGACCGGCGAGAGCCCCGCCGCCCTCAGCGCCGCGTCGGGTGCCAAGCACCTGACGATGGGGTTCATCCAGACCGCCACGAAGGGCTCGTGCACGGCGTACTGGAACGGCGACACGAGCATGCCGCTCGCGCAGTCGACCTTCGGCGCCGACATCAAGACCATGCAGCAGCGCGGCGGGGACGCCATCCCGTCCTTCGGCGGCTACACGGCCGACACCACCGGCACCGAGATCGCCGACAGCTGTACCGATGTCAACCAGATCGCTGCCGTCTACCAGAAGGTCATCACGACCTACGACGTCAGCCGTCTCGACATGGACATCGAGATCGACTCGCTCGACAACACCGCGGGCATCGACCGCCGCAACAAGGCGATCAAGATCGTCCAGGACTGGGGCGCCGCCAACGGGCGCAACATCGAGATCTCGTACACCCTGCCGACGACCACCCGGGGCCCGGCCGCCAACGGCACCGCGCTGCTCAAGAACGCCGCGGCCAACGGCGTTCGTGTCGATGTCGTCAACCTGATGACCTTCGACTACTACGACAACGCGGCCCACGACATGGCCAACGACACCAAGACCGCGGCCCAGGGTCTGGTCGACCAGCTCGCCAAGATCTACCCCACGAAGACGCAGCAGCAGCTGTGGGCGATGGTCGGCATCATCGAGATGATCGGCGTCGACGACTTCGGCCCCGCCGAGACCTTCAGCCTGGCCAACGCCCGTACGGTCTACGACTGGGCGGTCTCGAAGGGCATCAACACCCTTTCCTTCTGGGCGCTCCAGCGTGACAACGGCAGCTGCGCCGGTGGCGCCGCCGCCGACAACTGCTCCGGCATCGCGCAGAACACCTGGGACTTCTCCCACATCTTCGCGCCGTTCACCAGCGGCACCACCGCCCCCGCCAACGACTTCTCGGTGAAGGCCACCCCGGCCGCCGCGACCGTCACGGCCGGCGGCTCCACCACCGCCACGGTCAGCACCGCCGTCACCGCCGGTTCCGCCGAGACGGTGAACCTCTCGGTCAGCGGCCTGCCCGCGGGCGTCACCGCCACCCTCAGCCCCACCTCGGTGACGGCCGGCGGTTCCTCCACGCTCACCCTGAACACCGCGACGACCACGGTCTCCGGCACTTACCAGATCGCCGTCAACGGCGCGAGCGCCTCCGCGGGTCACGCGGCGGTCATCTCCCTGACGGTCAACGGCGGCGCCACCCAGTGCACCGCCGGCGCGTGGGCCTCCTCCTCGGTCTACACCGGCGGCCAGACCGTCTCCCACAAGGGCCACACCTGGAAGGCCAAGTGGTGGACGACGGGCGAGGAGCCCGGCACCACCGGCGAGTGGGGCGTCTGGCAGGACCTGGGCGCCTGCTGACCCAGCCTGACCGGCACCGGCCGAGTCCCATCGGCTGAATCACCGCGACCCGCTTCGGAGGCCACCGCCTCCGGGGCGGGTCGTTCGCATGCGCCGGTACGGGGAGGCGGGAGGCGTGCGGGGGCGCTCGCAGGGGCGGCCGGTACGGGGAGGCGCGCGGGGCCTCGTTCGAGCTGGGCCCCGGACCGGCACCCGCCGACGCGCAGGGCCGGTGCTCCGGCCCGAACGGCCGGTACTCCGGCCCGAACGCCACCGGCGTCGGCGTGGCCCGTTCCCTGGCCCCGCCGGTTCCGGGCCCGCTCTGCATCACCTGGGGTGTTCCCGGCCGGTGGACCCTCGGCCGCGTCCTCGTCCTCGCGGGACTGGCGATGCCGTACGCGGTCCGGTGGGCCGAGCGGGTCCGTACGCGAGAAAAGGGCGCGGGTGCGGATCGCTTACCCGCACCCGCACCCGTACCCGCACCCGTACCTGTTCCGGCGTCCGTACCCGTACCCGTCCCCCTCCCCGTCCTCGTATCTCCCCTTCCGGGTCCCTCACGTCCTGATCAGTCGGGCGATGGCCTTCGACGCCTCGCTCACCTTCTCCTTCGCCTGGTCCCCGCCCTGGGCGATGGCCTCGGTGACGCAGCAGCTCAGGTGCTCGTCGAGCAGGGCCACCGCGCAGGACTGGAGGGCCGCGTTGATCGCCGAGACCTGGGTGAGGACGTCGATGCAGTAGACGTCCTCGTCCACCATCCGCTGCACCCCCCTGACCTGCCCCTCGATCCGGCGCAGCCGCCTGATGATGTCTTCCTTGTGCTGTCCGTAACCGGCCACGACAGGCTCCTCGGAGGGAAGGGAAGGGGGGAGGGTCAGCGGTCGAGGGGCTGGAAGCCGCGGAGCCGCAGGCTGTTGCCGACCACGAAGACCGAGGAGAAGGCCATGGCCGCGCCCGCGATCATCGGGTTGAGCAGTCCGGCGGCGGCCAGCGGCAGCGCGGCCACGTTGTAGGCGAAGGCCCAGAAGAGGTTGGACCGGATCGTGCCGAGCGTCCGGCGGGAGAGCCGGATGGCGTCGGCGGCGGCCCGCAGGTCGCCCCGGACCAGGGTCAGATCGCCCGCCTCGATGGCGGCGTCCGTGCCGGTGCCCATCGCGAGCCCCAGATCGGCCTGGGCGAGCGCGGCGGCGTCGTTGACCCCGTCGCCGACCATGGCGACCGAACGGCCCTCGCCCTGGAGCCTCTTGACGACGTCGACCTTGTCCTGCGGCATGACCTCCGCGATGACCTCGTCGATGCCGACCTCGGCGGCGACGGCCTCGGCGACCGCCTTGTTGTCGCCGGTCAGCAGGATCGGCGTGAGCCCGAGGGCGCGCAGCCGCCGGATGGCCTCGGCGCTGGTCTCCTTGACGGCGTCGGCGACTTCGAGGACGGCGCGGGCCTCGCCGTCCCAGGCCACCGCGATGGCCGTCCTGCCCGCCGCCTCGGCGGTCTCCTTCGCGGACTTGAGCGAGGCCGGAAGCTCCATCGCCCACTCTTCGAGGAGCTTCTCCCGGCCGACGAGGACGGCGTGTCCTTCGACGACGCCCTGGACGCCGAGACCGGGGACGTTGGCGAAGTCCTCGGGGGTCGGCAGCGTCCCGACCTTGGCGGCGGCGCCGGTCGCGACCGCCTGGGCGATCGGGTGCTCCGAGGAGTGTTCGAGGGCGCCCGCGAGCCGCAGGACGTCCCGCTCGTCGACGCCCGGCGCCGTGTGCGTACGGAGGAGGGTCATCCGGCCGGTGGTGACGGTGCCGGTCTTGTCGAGGACGATCGTGTCGACCTTGCGGGTGGTCTCCAGGACCTCGGGCCCCTTGATCAGGATGCCGAGCTGCGCGCCCCGGCCGGTGCCGACCATGAGGGCGGTCGGGGTGGCCAGGCCCAGGGCGCAGGGGCAGGCGATGATCAGTACGGCGACGGCGGCGGTGAAGGCGGCGGTGAGGCCCTGCCCGGTGCCGAGCCAGAAGCCGAGGGTGCCGAGCGCGAGGGCGATCACCACGGGGACGAAGACGGCGGAGATCCGGTCGGCGAGGCGCTGGGCGGCGGCCTTGCCGTTCTGGGCGTCCTCGACGAGCTTCGCCATCCGGGCGAGCTGGGTGTCCGAGCCGACCCGGGTGGCCTCGACGACGAGCCGGCCGCCCGCGTTGAGGGTGGCGCCGGTGACGGAGTCGCCGACGGCGACCTCGACCGGGACGGACTCGCCGGTGAGCATGGAGGCGTCCACGGCGGAGGAGCCCTCGACGACGGTGCCGTCGGTGGCGATCTTCTCGCCGGGGCGGACCAGGAAACGGTCGCCGACCTGGAGGTCGGCCGTCGGCACGGTGACCTCCCGGCCGCCGCGCAGCACGGTGACCTCCTTGGCGCCGAGCTGCATCAGCGCCTTGAGCGCCGCGCCCGCCTTCCGCTTCGAGCGGGCCTCGAAGTAGCGGCCCGCGAGGATGAAGGCGGTGACGCCCGCCGCGGCCTCCAGGTAGATGTTCCCGGCGCCGTCGGTACGGGCGATGGTGAACTCGAAGGGGTGCGTCATGCCGGGCGTACCGGCGGTGCCGAAGAACAGCGCCCACAGGGACCAGAGGAAGGCGGCGATCGTGCCGACCGAGATCAGGGTGTCCATGGTGGCCGCGCCGTGCCTGGCGTTGGTCCAGGCGGCCTTGTGGAAGGGCCAGGCGGCGTAGACGACGACCGGCGCGGCGAGCGTGAGGCTCAGCCACTGCCAGTACTCGAACTGGAACGCGGGGACCATCGCCATCGCGATGACCGGTACGGCGAGCGAGACGGCGGTGATCAGGCGCTGCCGCAGCGGCCGCAGCTCCTCGTCGGCCTTCTCCTCGTCGGAGGGGCCCTCGGCGCCCGGGGCCGCGGACTTCGGGGGCGCGGGCTCGGCGGCGGTGTAGCCGGTGGCCTCGACGGTGGCGATCAGGTCGGCGACGTCGACGTCCGCGCCGAAGGTGACCTTCGCCTTCTCGGTGGCGTAGTTGACGGTGGCCTCGACCCCGTCCATCCGGTTGAGCTTCTTCTCGATGCGGGCCGCACACGAGGCGCAGGTCATGCCGCCGATGGCGAGCTCGACCTGGGCGGTGCCCGGTGTCGTCGTTGTCATGCGTCCGCTCCTCGTGCGTACGGGGTGGGGCCTGGGTATCTGGCGGGGGGTTTCGGGGGCCGGGGCCCGAGTCGGTTCGGGCGGGCCCCGGCGGCCGAGGGGGCTTGAGGTCAGGCGCGGCCGGTCAGCTCGTAGCCCGCGTCGTCGACCGCCGCGGTGACGGCGGCGTCGTCGGGCTCGCCGCCCGTGGTGACGGTCACCAGACCGCCGGCGAGGTCGACGTCCACGGCGAGGACCCCGTCCAGGGCGCCGACGGCCTGGGTGATCGCGCTCTCGCAGTGGCCGCAGGTCATGCCGGAGACGGCGTAGACGGTGGCGGTGCTTTCGGCGACGGCGACGGCGACGGCGGTGGATCCGGCGGTCTCGGTGGACTCGGTGGCGTCGGTGGTCGAGCAGCTGTGGTCGGGGGTGCAGCAGGAGCCCATGGCTTCCTCCTTGGTCGGTTCCGGTCCCGGGATACCCTCGGGGGGTATTCGGTTGTGAGTCCATGTATACCCCCCTGTGGTATCGGACGCAAGCAGGGACCCCTTCTTGACTTGATACCCCCCAGGGGTATGGTGAAGACGTTGGACGGCCCACCACCCACCCCATGTACGGGAGAGCAGCCATGAACACCGGAGTGAAGATCACCGCCTTTGCCGCCGCGCTCGCCGCGACCTTCGGGACCGCGTACGGGGTCGGCAAGGGCATCGGCCCCGTCGAGGAGCCGAAGAAGACCGAGCACGGCGACCACGCGACCGCCGACCCGGCGCCGGGGGACGAGCGGGCGCCCGGCGGGCACGCGGGGCACGGGGAAGGCGCGGGTCACGGGGAAGGCGCGGGCGCGGGAGCCGGTGCGAACCTCCCCGGCGGCCTCCAGATCTCCCAAGGCGGCTACACCCTCGCCCTGGAGACCCCCGTCACCCCCGCGGGGAAGAGCGTCCTCAAGTTCTCCGTCAAGGACGCGCAGGGCCGCAAGGTCACCGCCTTCAGCACCGAGCACGGCAAGGAACTGCACTTCATCGTCGCCTCCCGCGACCTCGGCACCTTCCGTCATCTGCACCCCGTGAGGGCGGCCGACGGCACCTGGACGACCCCCGTCGACCTGCCCGCCGCCGGCGGCTACAAGGTCTTCGCCGACTTCAGGCCCGCCGCGCCCGGCGCCCAGGGCGTCACCCTCGGCGCCGACCTCGCGGTGCCGGGGGCGTACGCGCCGAAGCCGCTGCCCGCCGCCGTCCCGACCTCCACCGTCGACGGCTACCAGGTCCGACTCGGCGGCACCCTCGACCCCGGCAAGGCCGGTGAACTGCGGCTCACCGTCACCAAGGGCGGCAAGCCCGTCACCGACCTCCAGCCCTACCTCGGCGCGTACGGGCACCTCGTCGCCCTCCGCGACGGCGACCTCGCCTACCTCCATGTGCACCCCAACGAGGGCGCGGCGGGGCCGGACATCTCCTTCACCGCGACGGCACCCAGCGCGGGGACGTACCGTCTCTTCCTGGACTTCCAGCACGAGGGCAAGGTCCGCACGGCCTCCTTCACCGTCACGGCGGGCGGCTCGGGCGCGCCCGCCGTGTCGCAACCGCCTGTCACGGGTGATGCCGTGCACGATGCGGGAGGGCACGCGCACGGCTAGGCTGGTCATTGGACTAGACCTATAGCCGTCATTCATGGAGGAATGGGCTCGATGAGCAACCGTGCAGTCCTTGAGGTGATCGCCCTCGACCAGGAAGACGCGGTCGCCGCCCAGACCGGTGGAGCCGACAGGCTCGAACTCGTCACCGACATGGCGGCCGACGGACTCACCCCGTCCCGGGCCGACTTCGCCGCCATCCGCGCCGCCGTCGACATCCCGTTGCGCGTCATGCTCCGCCTCGCCGACGGATTCTCGGCGGGCGGCCCCGAGGGCACCGAAGCCCTGGTGGCCCGCGCCACCGAACTCCGCGAGGCCGGGGCGGACGAATTCGTTCTCGGCTTCCTCACCGCCGACGGCCGGCCCGACCTGGTCGCCGTCGAACGGCTCATCGCCGTCCTCGACGGCTGCCGGTGGACCTTCCACCGGGCCATCGACCGCGCCGCCGACCGCGACGGACTCCGCAAGAACCTCGCCGACCTGCCCGGCCTCGACACCTACCTCACCGCGGGCGCGGCGGGCGGCGTCGACGACGGCCTGGCCACCCTCAAGGCCGAAGCCGCCCGCAAGGGCGAGCCCGGCTACGAGGCCACGATCCTGGTCGGCGGCGGACTGCGCCTCGACCACCTCCCCGAACTGCGCGCGGCGGGCCTCGACGCCTTCCACATCGGCGGCGCGGCCCGCCCCCAGGGCTGGACCGCCCCGGTCTCGGCGGACGCCGTCCGCACCTGGCGCGAAGCCCTGGACGCCTGAGGCCACCCGAGAAACCGCCCTCCGGGGGCACCACGGGACGGGGTACGGCCGAGCTGACGGCGACCGTACGGGGCGAAACACGGGGCCCGCCCGCTTGGTG
This sequence comes from Streptomyces sp. CBMA291, assembly GCF_014596525.1. Classification (GTDB taxonomy): domain Bacteria; phylum Actinomycetota; class Actinomycetes; order Streptomycetales; family Streptomycetaceae; genus Streptomyces. The sequence goes on along the minus strand of NZ_MSJP01000115.1, from coordinate 13,175 downwards.
CCCACCGGGGGGCTCTTCCGTGGGCGGGGTGGGGGAGGGGCCTGGTATTTCGCCGCGGGGCCGGTTCTTGGGCGCGGGCTGGTTCTTCGGCACGGGCCCGGTTCTTCGGTACGGGCCCGGTGCGGGTGCCTTCGCCTTCCGCCGGGCCCGGCGTCTTCACCCGCGGCCGGGTCTGGTGTCCTCGCCTTCCGCCGCGCCCGGCGGCAGGCCCCGTACCCCCCCCCGAAACTCCTTCGTCCGGAACCGCCCCCTTCGTTAGCCTGAAGCGCATGGCGGAGACCGACACCACCCCCGAACAGCCCGACACCATCCCGGCTCACCCCGACACCACCCTCGTCCGGCGGCTCGTCTCCCGGCGGTTTCCTGAGTGGGGCGGGCTTTCCGTGCGGGCCGTGCCGTCGGCCGGGACCGACAATCTGATGTTCCGGCTGGGTGATGAGCTGGTCGTCCGGCTGCCCCGGGTCGCGTACGCCGCGCACCACGTCGAGAAGGAGCAGCGCTGGCTGCCCCGGCTCGCCCCGCATCTGCCGCTCGACGTGCCCGTCCCGGTCGGCCGGGCCGAGGCCGACGACGACTTTCCGCTGCCCTGGTCGGTCTACCGCTGGCTCGACGGCGACGACGCCCACACCGTGCCGCTCACCGACCTCGCCCACGCCGCCGAGGCCCTGGGCCGCTTCGGCACCGCCCTGCGCGCCGTCGACGCGAGCGGCGGACCCCCCTCCTTCCGGGGCGGGCCCGTCACCGACTGGGAGGAGGGGCACCTCCCGGGCGCCGTACGGGCCCTCGCGGCCCACGGTCTGGCCGACGCGGACGACGCGGACCTCGCGACCGAGGCGTGGGAGCGGGTCCTGCGGCTTCCGGCGTGGGACGGGCCGCCCGTCTGGGTCCACGGCGACCTGCTCCCCGGCAACCTCCTGGGCCGCGCGGGCAGGCTCACCGCCGTCATCGACTTCGGCGGTCTCGGCACCGGCGACCCCGCCTGCGACCTGATGCCCGCCTGGACCCTGCTCACCCCGGAGACCCGCCCGCTCTTCCGCGAGGCGTCCCGCGCCGACGACGCGAGCTGGGCGCGCGGGCGCGGCTGGGCCCTGGCCTGGGGCCTGGTCACCGAGGCGTACTACCGGGACACGAACCGGATCCTCGCCTCCGTCGCCCGCCGCACCCGCGTCGAGGCGCTCAAGGAGTACGCGGTCTCCTGAGCGGCCCCCCGAGCGAACCGTTCAGGCGCTCAGCGCACGACCTCGAACACGTTCTTCTGGATGCCGTTCGCGTACGCCTCGTGCTCCACGAGCCGCAGCTTGCGCGCGTCGACGTCCGACGTGGAGAACAGGCGCTTGCCCGCGCCGAGGAGCAGCGGGAAGACGAGCAGGTGGTAGCGGTCGATCAGCCCGGCGTCCGACAGCGCATGGTTCAGGCTCGCGCTGCCGTGCACGATGATCGGCCCGCCCTCGGTCTCCTTCAGCGCGGCGACCTCGTCGAGCGAGCGCAGGATCGTGGTCTCGCCCCAGCCGTCCACCAGGTCGTCCTCGGTGAGCGTGGTCGACACGACGTACTTCGGCATGGCCTTGTAGCCCGTGAAGTCCGCCATGTCGGGCCAGACCTCGGCGAACGCCTCGTAGCTGACCCGGCCGAGGAGCAGCGCGGTGGCCTCCTCCTGCTCCGCGCCCTTGATCGTGTACGCCTCCGGGACGAACTCGACGTCCTTGAAGGTCCAGCCCGCGTTCCGGTAGCCGGGCTCGCCGCCGGGGGCTTCCATGACGCCGTCGAGCGAGACGAAGGCCGTACTGATCAGGGTGCGCATCCGGGTTCTCCCGTCGGGTTCACGAGCGCTGCGTGCCGCAGCACCTCACCCTGACAGACGGGCCCCCGCCCGGAAAATCATCGCTCCTCGCCTGGCGCGTCGGCCACCAGCTCCACCTCGAAGCCGTCCGCGTTCTCCAGATAGGCCGCGTAGACGCCCTCGCCGCCCGCGTACGGATGCCGGTCGGCGTACATGAGCCGCCAGCCGTGCGCCTGGGCGTCGGCCGTCAGGGCGTCGACGGCGGCCCGGTCCCCGGCGTGGAAGGCCAGGTGGTTGACGCCGGGCCGCAGCCGGTCGTGACGGTCGGAGGAGAGCGCGGGGGACTGCTCGACGACGAGGTAGCAGGAGCCGAGGGCCCAGCTCCGGCCGCCCTCCCAGCGCTGGAACGGGCGGTAGCCGAGCGCGCCGAGCAGCCGGCCGAAGCTCTCCTCGGCGCGCGCCAGGTCCGCCACCCACACCTCGATGTGGTGCAGACTGCCGACGGCGGGGCTCAAAGCTCCCCCAACTGGTGTGGCACGGGGGCGGAGTGAACGACCGTCAGCCCGGAGACGGCGCGGGTCAGGGCCACGTAGAGGCGCCGCAGACCGGTCCGCTCGTCGGGCTCGCCGTCGACGACCGCCGCCGGTTCGTCCAGGACCACGTAGTCGTACTCCAGGCCCTTCGCCAGCGAGGCGGGGACCAGCGTCAGGCGGGACTCGGCGGTCGTCTCCTCGCCGGGGGCGAGATACGCGAGCCCGGCGTCCGTCAGCGCCCGCGCGAGCGGCTCGATCCGCGCGTCCGCCGCGATCAGCCCGATCGACCCCTCGAACGCGAGGGACTCCCGGCAGGCGGCGACCACGTCCGCGTCCAGGTCGGAGCCGGGGCGCACCTCAAGGGAACCGGGGTTCTCCCGTACGGACTCCACCGGGGCGAGCCCCGGCGACATGTGCGGAAGGAGCCGGGAGGCGTACGCGATGACCTCGCGCGGCACACGGAAACCGGCGGTCAGCTCCTCCACGTGCGCCTCCGGCTTGCCCAGGTGCGCGAGCGCCTGCGCCCAGCTCTCCGTCGCCCACGGGGTGGTGCCCTGCGCGAGGTCGCCGAGGACCGTCGCCGAACCGGTCGTGCAGCGGCGGCCCACCGCCCGGTACTGCATGGGGGACAGGTCCTGCGCCTCGTCGATGACGACATGGCCGAGCGAGTGCGTCCGCTCCACCAGGTCCCGCGCCTCGTCGACGAGGACCGCGTCCGCCGCCGACCACTTCGCCGTCTTCACGCTGCGGGCGGGCTTCGCCCACAGGAGCAGCTTCCGCTCGTCCTCGGAGAACAGGCCCTCGGCGTGCTCGGCGAGGAACTCCGCGTCGCCGAGGAGCCGCAGCACCAGCTTCGCCGGGTCCACGGCGGGCCAGCAGGCGTTGACGAGCGCCTTCACGGCGGTGTTGCGGGCGACGGCGTTCTGCACCCGGTCGTCGGGCGACTCGCCCGCCTGCTCCATCCGGACCAGGACGGCGTGCGCGACCCGCTGCGGAAGCGCCTCTCGGGCCGCCCCGTAACGGATCTCACGGGCCGTCAACTCCCGTACGATCTCCTCTAGTTCGTGCACCGGAACCCGCCAGCGGCGCGAGCCGCGGATCACCATCAGGGGCTCGGTCGGCAGCGCGATGTGCGAGCGCAGCGCCCGTCGCAGCAGCTCCGCCATCCTGGCGTCGCCCTTGACCACGGCGGTCGCCGCCTCGTCGGTGCCCCGCACCTCGACATGGGCGACGAGGTCGTCGACGGTCGCCTGCTTCACCTCCAGCTCGCCGAGCGCGGGCAGCACCTGCTCGATGTAGTGGAGGAAGGAGCGGTTCGGCCCGATGACGAGGGCGCCGGTCCTGGCCAGCCGCTCCCGGTGGGCGTAGAGCAGATAGGCGACACGGTGCAGACCCACGGCGGTCTTGCCGGTGCCGGGCCCGCCCTGCACACAGACCGTCCCCGACAGGTCGGAGCGGACGATGCCGTCCTGCTCCGGCTGGATGGTGGCGACGATGTCCCGCATGGGACCGACACGGGGCCGTTCGATCTCCGCCTGGAGCAGTCGGCTGGTGGTCTCCGCCTCCGCCGGGTCGGACAGGTGCTCGTCCTCGTACGCGGTCAGCTCGCCGCCCGTGTAGCCGAAGCGGCGCCGCAGCCCGACGTCCCGGGGGTCCTTCCGGGACGCCTGGTAGTACGGCTGGGAGACCGGCGCACGCCAGTCGATCACCATCGGGTCGCCACCGGCGTCGTGCACGTGCCGCCGCCCGATGTAGAACCGCTGCCCCTCCTGCGTGGTGTGCAGATAGTCGAGCCTGCCGAAGAACAACGGCGTGTGCGAGAGGTCGGCCAGCGCCTTGATCCGGTCCTCGATCTGACGTTCGAGGACGACGGAGTTGACCCAGTTGGCGGTGACGTCCTTGATGTCGAGCGCCTCCACGTCCTCGCGCATCGCACGCAGGGCGGAGCGCGAGGCGGCCAGATGGGCGCGTTCGCGCGCGAGGGGATCGTCGGATACGGGCAAGGACACGGTGAAGCCTCCGGGTCGGACACGCGGATGCGTGGATGCGCGGACACGTCGAGATGACCGCCCGGTTTCCGACCGGACGGCGGCTCTCCACGGAGGGAGGCGGGGAAGCTGGCGAGTGTAGCTCCGGAGGGGGGAGGAAGGCGAACGCCTCCGGCCCGGGGGCGGGCGATCACCGGTGTGAGGCCCCGGGGCCGCCGATCCCGCACCCCCGTGAATGGAGATCGGTCCCGCATTGTCACCCTGATGTGCGAGGGCGGCAAATCGGCCCTAGGCTCATGAGTATGAGGAATTATAACGAAGACGGTTCACCGAAGAGTGCCGATTCTCCACCCCCCGGAAGAGCTCCATTCCGGCGTAGCCTGGCTCCGCGCGCAGCCGCCGAGCCCATGGCTCTTGACAGTGGAAATATCAACGAATTCCTGGAATGGGCCGCGCAGGTTCCCCACGCCGAGGCGGGAGAGATACGCCGCTGCATTTCCGGAACGAGGTCGCGCGTGAAGGACAAGGCTCTGACCGACGGCCTGTTCAGGGCGTTGGAGGAACAGCCGGTGCCCGATGTCGGACGGCATCTCATGCTGCTGTCGACGATCGGCGAGCTGGGCGACGCGAGCGCGGCTCCTCGCCTGGAGTCGTTCGTCTGGTCGCGGGCGAAGCTGTTCCCACGGGCGAACGAGGCCGAGGGTGAGGACTCGCTGCTGAACTTCGACGCCCTGCTCCAGGCGCGGGCGGCGGAGATGCTCTCGTATCTGGACACCGAGGAGGCCGCGCGCGCCACCCTCCGTATCGCGGCCGATCATCCGGAGCGCGCGGTGCGCGCCGCCGCGATCGACGCGCACCTGTTCAACCACGGCGACAGTGCCGAGGCGGTGCAGGAGGTGATGGCGGTCGTGCGGCCCGAGGACCGGCAGCTGGTCGGTCTGACGCGGCTCAAGGGGGACATGGACCCCGCCGAGTTCGAACGGCGTGTGAACGCCTTCTACGAACGCTATCCGGAGGAGCGCCCACCGGTGCCCCACGGCGGCCCCGAGGCCGGTGCGCGCGAGGAACCCCCCTCACCTCGCGGGCACGAGAGCAACCAGGGGACCTAGGAGGCGGGCCCGATGTGCAACGACGGAGCCAACGCGGAGGAAACGGCGACACAGTCCCTCTACGGCTGCTGGCCGGATCTCTTCAACTGGGTGTGGCAGGCGTACGCGCTGACGGACGACTCCTGGAATCCCGCGGGCATCAGCGATGCCTGCAATGTGACGCTTCCTTTCGGCAAGGTCGTCAACAGTGCCTATCTGATCAATTACTGCCTCACGGACAACTATAATTCTCAGTGGCATTCCACAGAGGACTATCAGAGTTCGTCCCGGGCGGCGGACAATCGCTTCCACGGTCCTTTCTATCAGCGATTCATCCAGTACAACGGATCCAGCGAAGCGGATTCTGAGACCGGACGCTTCGCGGCCAGGGACCGGACGAATCTGCACTGCCCGCTGTTCAATCTCGGTTCCCCCTCGGACTCGGCAGGCAACCGCGCCTCGGTCATGCTCCACGAGTCCTGGCACCACTGGCAGTACAAGCACAATTTCCAGACCGGCCACATCGGCGGCTGTAGCAATGGCCAGTGCGACTACTACTACTTCCACGGAGTGAGCGCGTACGAGTTCGGCCAGTTCGACCGCTACGACACCAACCCCGGCCACCTGCTGTTCCACTCCCCCTACCAGGTGTGCGCGGAGCTGGAAGGCGACCTGGCGGAGAACGCCAAGCCGTTCGTGCCCGCGGTCGTCACCCAGGCCGCACGCAACATCGGCAACCTCCGGCTGGCCAACTGCTTCGCCAACGCGGTCGGTTACCGGATCGGCGACCCGCGCCCCTGGTAGACGCGTCGGCGACTGCGGAAGCGGGGGAAGGCCCCTAAGGACCCCTAGCCTAAGGACCCCTAGGGCCCCAAAGGGACCTTTCCCCCGGCCTCCGCCCCCGCCCCCTACGGCGCCAGCAGCTCGTCCGCGTCGACGATCCGGTACGCGTATCCCTGCTCGGCCAGGAACCGCTGCCGGTGGGCGGCGAAGTCCTGGTCGATGGTGTCGCGGGCGACGACCGAGTAGAAGTGCGCCTGGTGCCCGTCGGCCTTGGGCCGCAGGACCCGGCCGAGGCGCTGCGCCTCCTCCTGGCGGGAGCCGAAGGTGCCCGACACCTGGATGGCGACGGTGGCCTCGGGCAGGTCGATGGAGAAGTTGGCGACCTTCGACACGACGAGCACGCTGATCTCGCCGCTGCGGAAGGCGTCGAAGAGCTTCTCCCGCTGCGCGTTCGAGGTCTCGCCCTTGATGACGGGGGCGTCCAGGTGCTCGCCCAGCTCGTCGAGCTGGTCGATGTACTGGCCGATGACGAGGATCTGCTGGCCCTCGAACTTCTTCACCAGCGCCTCGGTGACCTTCCGCTTCGTCGCGGTGGTGGCGCAGAAGCGGTACTTCTCCTCGGGCTCGGCGGTGGCGTAGGCGAGCCGCTCGGAGTCGGTGAGGTTGACGCGGACCTCGACGCAGTCGGCGGGCGCGATGTACCCCTGGGCCTCGATCTCCTTCCAGGGAGCGTCGAAGCGCTTGGGCCCGATGAGCGAGAAGACGTCGGACTCGCGCCCATCCTCGCGTACGAGCGTGGCGGTGAGCCCGAGGCGGCGGCGGGCCTGGAGGTCGGCGGTGAACTTGAAGACGGGCGCGGGAAGCAGGTGCACTTCGTCGTAGACGATCAGACCCCAGTCGCGGGAGTCGAACAGCTCCAGGTGCGGGTAGACGCCCTTCCTGCGGGTGGTGAGCACCTGGTAGGTGGCGATGGTGACGGGCCGGATCTCCTTCTTCGTCCCGCTGTACTCGCCGATCTCGTCCTCGGTGAGGGAGGTCCGCTTCACCAGCTCGTGCTTCCACTGGCGGGCGGAGACGGTGTTGGTGACGAGGATCAGGGTGGTGGCCTTGGCCTGCGCCATCGCACCCGCTCCGACCAGCGTCTTTCCGGCGCCGCAGGGCAGGACGACGACACCGGAGCCGCCGTGCCAGAAGCCGTCGACGGCCTGCTTCTGGTACGGGCGCAGGGACCAGCCGTCCTCGGCCAGGTCGATCCGGTGCGCCTCGCCGTCGACGTAACCGGCGAGGTCCTCGGCGGGCCAGCCCAGCTTGAGCAGCGTCTGCTTGATCTGCCCCCGCTCGGAGGGGTGGACGACGACGGTGTCGGCGTCGATCCGCTCCCCGACGAGCGGCTGCACCTTCTTCGACCGCAGGATCTCCTCAAGGACCGGCCGGTCGGTCGAGGTCAGGACGAGCCCGTGGGTGGGGTGCTTGGAGAGCGTGAGCCGCCCGTACCGGTCCATGGTCTCGGCGATGTCCACGAGCAGGGCGTGGGGCACGGGGTAGCGCGAGTACGCGACGAGCGCGTCGACGACCTGCTCGGCGTCGTGCCCGGCGGCCCGAGCGTTCCACAGACCCAGCGGAGTCACCCGGTAGGTGTGGATGTGCTCCGGCGCCCGCTCCAGCTCCGCGAAGGGCGCGATCGCCCGCCGACACGCCTCCGCGAGCTCGTGATCGACCTCAAGGAGCAGCGTCTTGTCACTCTGGACGATGAGCGGTCCACTCACGTGATCAGGTCCTTCCGACACCGTGCCGTTCCCGTAACGGCCAATCGTCCAGTGTGCCGCATGCGGGGGTGGAGTGCCTGGGGGACGGTTTTCCGAGGGGAGTGGCGATCTACCGTGGACGCGGCGTACCAGGAGCCTGTGACCTGGAACACCGCGCACGCGAGGCGCCGACCGAGGAGACCGGCCTCGTCCCGCTGCTTGCCGGATACACCGTGGACGTCGAGGGGCGAGGAAGGATCAGGTGAACAGGAGGGTGGGCTCGGCGAGGATGTCCCTGGCGGTCTCGCTCTTGTAGATCAGGTCGATGCTGCCGAAGCGGGCTTCGGTGTAGTCGAAGCCGAACGTGGCTGCCGCTTCGCGCACCGCCTGCTCCGATGGGCCCTCGATCTCCAGGAAGGTGGGCAGGTCGGGCCAGGTGTCGAGATCGTAGGTGACGCCGTCGAGCTGCCATTCTTCCCGGTAGTTCTGCTGGTAGCGCACCTGGCGGAGGCCGAGGGCCTTGAGGAGTTCGGCGGTCCTCTCCAGGTCGTCGACCTCGACCTCGATCTCCGTGGTGCCGTTGATGTGGCTGGCGTCGGTGACCTGCTTCAGCGTCAGCGTCGTCTTGCCCCCCTCGTCGCGCAGCCGCAGCCACTGCTCCCCTCGAACGGCGTCGTTCTCGAAGATCAGACGTGTGAACATGGTCTTGGGAAACACCTGCTCTGCGCCGGCACCCTTCAGACGGTCACGCAAGGTATCGACGTCGACACCCAGGAACTTGGCCTCGTACTCGTGCTGTGCCATTTCTCCTCCTGGTCGTGATCTATGCAGTGAGGTCGCGGTGGTCCTGCTCGCGCAGCTTCCTGATCTCGCCGCACACATTGCTGGTGATGAACTCTTCAAGCGGCAGGCACAGGTCCATGCGCTGGATGCAAACACCAACGTGGAACGTTCCGCGAGCGTCACGGTAGAGCCTCACACCGTAGTAGCCCTCGTGGCAGTCAGTCCCCTTGCCGAACTGGCAGCCGGCACATGTCTCCGGTAGCCGCAGCGATCGTATGTGCTTCACGAACAGTGTGCGGCTGTCCGGTAGTTGGTAGCCGATCCTGAACCCCGACGTACCGGCGATCAGTCTCACCTCGGTTGGCCGGGCTTGCATTTCGTCCAGGAGGAGTTCGATGGCGTCAAGCGACTCCTGTCCGTCGGCGAGGGAGGAAAGAACGCGGACCGAGAGTTTCGGTGAGTGCTTCTCCAAGAGCCGGTGTACGCGCCGGACGTGGTGCCGGTTCGGGATGACGACGTTCGCCCGCGCGTCAAGTCCGAGGTCGAGCGAAAGGGTGATCGAATCCTCCAGCGCATCGATCTTACGTCCCGCCAAAGAGCGTGATCCGTAACGGGAGTTCTGGACCTGGGCGAGTTCTTCGGCTGTGGTTCCGAAGATGGAGAAGTTCACGTGGTCCTCCCCGGCTGCTGCGCACCCGGGGAGGATACGCGCGCCGTTCTCCCCGTTCGACGTGACGCTGACCTTGCAGCCGACGGACCGGGAGACGGCCACGATCTGGGCCAGGTGGGGGTGAAGCGTCGGTTCCCCGCCGGTCAGGTGGATCTCGTCGAAGTCCAGGGCGTCTCGGAGCTGTGCGAGCGCGGAACGAAACGTGTGGTCCGGGAACACGGGGGCGGTGATGAAACGAGCACCGTTGGTGGCGAGGTAGATCGAGACGCGTCCGGAGCGGCCTGCCGCCACGAACTCTCCGACATGGTCCGCGTGATTGTCCGAGGTGACCGGTGTGCCTTCGTTGTGGCAGAACGTGCAGGTCATGCCGCAGGCGTCGATGACCTTGATGCGGAGGGTCCGGTCCATTGCGACGTGGGTGGGAACTTCCCTGGTGATGTTCCGTAAAGCGGGGTGATCGATCACGTGTCTCTCCGTCCTTCGTCATGGGAGGGGGAGGGGGAGAGGGAAAGGGGCTCTGGCGAACCATTGGGCCCCTTCCTTCTCGTGCCCGGCGGGACGGGTGTCCGCTATTGCGGACCTCCCCGGGGTCCCGGTCGGTGTGTCGACTTGTCGTGGTCGAGCGGACTTCGCACGGGATCCGGGCGTTCGAGTGACGAGGGCCGTAGGTCCGCACTATCCGGTGAAACACCGCCCGCGATCTCGAACCAGACCACTTTTCCGACCGGGCCCCGCTTTGTGCCCCAGGCGTTCGCCGACTCCGCGACGATCCACATGCCTCTCCCGCTTTCCGAAATCGGGGGCCACAGACGTATCCCTTCCGCGATTCTCCGCCGGGCTTCGGTGACCGATCCGTGAGCGGGTGCCACCTGGAATCCGTACGACATCGGCGAGGAATGCCCTCCCGGCATGGTGGATCGCCACCTCCCTTGTCCAGCGCTGTCCGGGGACTCCGGACAAGGGGAAACATCCACCCGCGAGCGCTCAACTCGTAAGGTTTCAAGGGGTTTCAAGGGCTCTCGCCCATGCGCGAGGAAGCGTCTGCGGCAGTATGTTGAGCGCGTATCCAGGCTGACAGGAGCACCTGATGACCGGGCACTCGACTGACCTGCTGCACCATCCTCTTTCCTGCGCGCGGGTCGAGGCCCGGCTGGGCAAGACCAAGTTCGCTCAGCTGATCCGCCTTGAAGGACGGGTACTGGGCCACAACCTGGGAACCACTCGCTCGACGGTGTTCAAGTGGGAACGTGGTGACCATGCGCCGGACGACATCACCCAGATGGTCATTGGACGGGTGCTTCGGATCTCCGATGCCACGCGCAGGTCGGCGCCCTGGCCACGTTGGTTGCTCACGGGGGACAACACCTTCGACCTCGCTGTGCCTTGGACGCAGGAGGCTACGCTGAAGTCCCTGACCTCACTTGCTGGGAGTGGACCCATGGACCGGAGGGCATTTCTCGGAATCGGCGGCATGGCGCTCGTGGGCATCGGCGCCCAGTGGGCGACGGCTGATCCGGCTGTCGCCGCTGCCGCGGCCGGTGACAGGGTCACCTCGGCCACTGTGGATCACATGCGCGGCAGGGTGGAATCCTTGCGCGGCATGGAGCAGGTGACGGGCGGGGGCGAATTCCTGGAGTCTGCCCGGACGGATCTTCGGTTGATCACACGCATGCTGGAGAACGGCCGCTACACGGAGCAGACGGCGAAGAGTCTCTACGCCCTCGCCGCCGAGGTGTGCTGTCTCCTGGGGTGGATGAGCTACGACGCCAGCCTTCACAGCGCCGCTCAGCAGCACTACACAGCAGCTCTCCGTTCGGCCAAGACCGCCGGCGACGACACGCTGGGGGCGCACACCCTGTGCTTCATGGCCACTCAGGCGGCCAATCACTGTGAACAGCTCGCCGCCGTCGGGCTGATGGAGACCGCCGCAGCAGCCCGAGGCCGGGTCCCCGCCATCATGCGGGCCTCGCTCGCCGCGCACCAGACCACCGTGTACTACAAGGCCGGTGAGAAGCGGAAAGCCGCTGAGGCGCTCAACCGCGCGTTCGAGACCCTCGGGCACGTCGATGCTGCGGATACGCCGTCCTGCCTGGCTTGGTTCGGGGAGGCTCAGCTCCGCTCCACCGAGGGCCGTTTTCTCCTCGCCGCAGGGCAGGCGGAAAAGGCCATAGCGGCCCTGGAGCGCTCCGTTGCCGAAGCCGCGCCACGGGACAAGGCGGTCCGCTATGGGACCTTGGCGCTGGCCTATCAGGAGGCAGGCGACCTGGACGGCGCTCTCGACGCCACCCACAAGGCGGCCGATCTCATCGAAGACGGTATTCACTCTCGTCGCGGGGTGGAGCGACTGGAGGATGTCCGTCGCGCCTTTCGCCCAGTCAAGAGTGAACCGAAGGTACGGCACGTCTCGGAGCGAATCGCCGCTCTGGCCGCGTAACCCCTGCCGCCGCCCCGGCTCGTCGGAATCCCCCGCTCATCTGCTGCCCCGCAGGAGGTGAACGGGGGAACCCGGTACCTCCTCAGCCACGCTTCTTCCCTACGTCACGGGCCACAGGCGGGCCGCAAAGGGACGCCCATGCCGTGACCGAGCCCGACCGTTCCCGTCTGGTGGGCGACGGGACGACCGTGACCGACTGCAACGCCTGCCTGCGCCGCCACCCCGAAGGCCACTGACGGGCGCGCGAGCGCGGAACGGCGAGCCCCTCACACCTGGTCGTCCGCCAGCTCCGCCACCCCCGTGATCCGGTGCAGCGGATACGTGCGGACCTCGTCCGCCGTGTGGTCGTAGCCCGTCACGAAGCCGCCCTCCACGCGGACCGGGGCCAGGACCCGTTGGCTCGCGCCGCCCTCCGCGTTCACGTAGCCGATCCAGACCGCCGAGCCCGTCATCACCGCCGCCTGCACCGTCGCCAGGGTCTCCGCCGCCGACGTGCGGGGCAGCGCGCCCGGTGTCGTGGGGGCCGACGGTTCCTTGCGTACCGCCGTCGCCGCCCGGTCGCCCGCCCTGATCGCCCGGACCGCCGCGCCGAGCAGCGTCGCGTCCGGGGCCGGCGGGCCTTCGGGGACCGGGGTCGGAGGCGTCCGCCTGCCCGTGCGGTACGCGTCCGCGCGGGTGATCAGCACATCGCCGTCCGCCGACTCCGCAGCGGGCGCGTACCCCATCGCCCGCAGCCCGTCGAGCAGCGACGCCGGGTCCGCCTGCGCCGCGAGGACCGTCGGCGCCAGCCGCCGCAGCCCCAGCGAGGCCGATCTGCGGTCCGCCAGGATCTCCCCGAGAAGCGCGTCGTCGTCGCAGCGGACATACGCCGAAGCCGCCCCCACCCGCAGCCGCCCATGCCGCCGTGCCACATCGTCCACCAGATACGACAGCGGCTGCGGCACCGGCGTACGGGAATGCGTCCGCAGGAATTCATGCAGGTCGGACGCCGTCCGGCCCGAGTCGAGCGCCCGGCGCACCGACCCCGGCGTGAAGCGGTAGACCGTCGCGCCCCCCTTGGACTCCACATCCGCGAGCACCGCGAGCGCGTCCGCGAGCGGGCGCCGCAGCGGACCCGGCGCCACCGCCGTCAGATCCGCCTGCAACAGCACCTCGTCCACCGCCTCCGGCAGCAGCGGCGCGAGCAGCGTCGCCGCCCGGCCCGCCGCCACCGACAGCTCCACCCCGCCGCCCGGCTCGTCCGGTGCCGCCGCCTCCGCCAACGGCAGGTTCAGCAGCGCCCGCGCCGGACCCGAGAGCGCCCCCCGCCCCGTGAGCCCCAGCAGCTCCGCCTCCGCGAGCGTCCAGCGGGCCAGCCGCGACCGCAGATCC
>NZ_MSJP01000114.1 GCF_014596525.1 Streptomyces sp. CBMA291 | reverse complement strand
CGCCACCGGACTCGGGCAGCGGCGGGCCCATGTGGAGCGGGCGGCGGGGCGCGGTCTGGGCGGCGGGGGGCACGCGGACGGAGCCGGTGTCGTGGCCCGCGGCCTCGTGGGCGCCGGTGTCGAGGATGCCCGGCTCGTAGCCGTGGTCGGTGGCGTGCGGTCGTGGCCCGCGGCCTCGTGGGCGCCGGTGTCGAGGATGCCCGGCTCGTAGCCGTGGTCGGTGGCGTGCGGCGCGACGGGCACGCCGTGGGCCGGGGTGCCGGTGAACTGCTCGACGGGCACGCCGTGGGCCGGGGTGCCCGGGTGCGGGACCGGCACGCCCCGGGGCGGGGTCTGCTGGGGGGCCGTCAGGACGTCGGCGAGGGCCACCGCGTCGAGCGGGGCCGTCAGCGGGTCGACGAGCGGGTGCGGCGGGCCCGGGTGGGCCATCGCCTGGTTCGGGAGCGGCGGTGCGGCCGGCGGGGGCGGCACGGCGACCGGGGGTGCGGGTGCGACGCCCGGCGGGTGCTCGCTCCAGGCGCCCTGGGCGCCCGGCATGAGCAGGATCTCGTCGTCCTCGGCGGTGTGCCCGGAGGGGTCCAGGAAGGTGTACGCGCCCGGTGCGGGGATGCCCGGCTGCTCGACCATGCCTGAGTTCTCCGGCTGTCCCTCGCCAGGGACCTGGCCGGTGTCCGTCATGCGTAACCCCTCGCCCATCGCTTGTGTTCCTTCAGACCTGCGCCCGTCGACAAGAACGAGCGCGCGCGCCGCGCGGCACGAAGGACACGCGGGTGCCCGTCCATTGTCGCGGCCCCCGGCCTCCATGGCAGGGAGATTCGCCACGGTGGGTTGTGGACTGCGCCACGTCGCGCGGTCCTCGTTGGGGGCGTACCACGCCGGTGACACACAAGATCCAACCATTCGGGACATTGCCGAACGAATCGCCGAACGTCAGGACGTGGTACAACAATCCGCCAGCCTACCCCGCCCCCTGACAGTCCCTCGTCAGGGGGAGCGCTCGATCCTTCGTCCGGAGAGCAGGAAGACGACGCAGCGCTCCCGTTCGGACCAGTCGCCGGGGTCGAGTCCGACGGTCTGGAGCAGCAGGCTCTCGACCTCGTAGCCGCCGTCGGCGAGGGCGGCGCCGACGGCCTCCGCCTCGTCGCGGGTGGAGGCGTGGGCGACGATCCGCTCCGGCCGCCGGTCAGTGCAGGCGGTGACGACGGGGACGCCGCCCGCCGCGATCCGTACGACGTCGGGTTCGGGCAGGCGTTCAAGGACGTGCGGGGCGCGGCCGGGGACGGTCTGGAGGAGTGCGCCGTGGCGGCGGGCGGCCTGTTCGGTGCGGGCGCAGGCGGCCGGGTCGGCGTCCACGGCGATGACGGCGGCGCCGAAGCGGGCCGCCTCGACGGAGAAGGCGCCGCCTGCGCAGCCGATGTCCCAGACGAGGTCCCCGGGCCGTGGCCCGAGCCGGGCGAGCTGGGCGGCGCGCAGGGAGGGGTCCTCGCCGGTGCCGGGCCGGTCCCGGCCGGGGGCGGCGGGGCCGTACTCCTCGGTGGGCAGTCCCCAGCCGCGTACCGGAAGGGCGGTGGTGGAGTGGCCGGTGAGCCAGGGGGCGGCGGGAGTGGTGCCGGTGGCGCCGCCGCCGATGACGAGGACGACGTTGGGATCGCGCCAGGCGTGGTCGGCGGCCCTGTCGGAGGTGAGCACGGACACGCGTTCGCGGGTGGTGCCCAGTTCCTCGCAGACGACGAAGGTGCGGTGGACGCCGTCGAGGAGGAGGGCGAGTTCGGCGGGTCCGGCGCCGGGCGAGGTGAGGACGGCGACCTTGGGGTGGGCGCGGCAGACGTTGACCGCGCGGCGCAGGGTGCGCTGGTGGGCGACGACGGTGCGGGCGTCCTCCCAGGGCATTCCGGCGCGGGCGAAGGCGGCGGCCACGGCGGAGACCGCCGGGACGACCTCGACTTCGAGGCCGTGTTCGGGGGCGCGCAGGGTGCGGACGACGCCGAAGAAGCCGGGGTCTCCGTCGGCGAGGACGACGGCGGTGCCCCGGTGGGCCGCGATGCGGCGGGCGGCGAGGTCGACGCTGCCGAGGCGGACGCGTTCGGCGGCGGGCGGTACTTCGGGCAGCGTCAGGTGGTGCGCGGCGCCGGCCACCAGGGTGGCGGCCGACAGTGCGGCCCTGCCCGCGGCGGTGAGGGGCGAACCGTCCCAGCCGATCACCGTGACGCGGTCGGCCATTGTGGTCTGTCTCCTGGTGTCGTCGCAGGTGGGAAGCTTTGAGAGCGTATCTCGGCCGGGTGCCGGGGCTCAGCTCCAGTCGGTGAAGGAGGAGTATCCGGCCTCGGCCATCTGGTCGGCGACGCCGTCGAGGTCCTCGGGGAGGAGGCCCCAGACGATGTAGTCGGTGCGCAGCTCGGTCCAGTCGCCGTCCTCGGTGCGGGCTCGGGCTATGCAGGCGTTGCGCAGGACGCCCTCGCTGATGCAGCCGATCTTCTGGGCGACCTGCTGGGAGGCGGTGTTGTCGGCGGCCGTGCGGATCTCCATGCGCTCGAACTTCTGGTCGCCGAAGAGCCATTGGGCGGTGGCGAGGGCGGCTTCGGAGGCGTATCCCTCGCCGCGTGCCCAGGGGGCGATGATGTAGGAGATCTCGGTGGAGCGGACCCGCCAGTTGGTCTTGCCGAGCTGGATCACGCCGACCAGGCGCTGGGTGAGGAACTCGGTGACGGCGAGGTCGATGCCCCGGCCCGCGGCGCGCTCGGCGGGCGCGTACTCGGTGATCCAGGTGTGGGCGGCGGCCTCGGTGAAGGGCTGGGGCAACGAGGTCCAGGCGGCGACGAGTTCGTCGTTCATCATCTCGGCGAGGGCGGGGGCGTCCGCTTCTTCGAGCGCGCGCAGCACCAGCCGGTCCGTGTTGATGGAGATGTCCGGGAAGGTGGTAGTCATGCGCAGCTCCATGCCGAGGAGGACCGTCCGAGTCGGGCGTGAAGGCACAGCATGCAGCATGTGGCCGCCGCCGCGCATGGCCGGGTGGGGTGTCGTGGCCGGGTCGCGGCGAAGACCCCGCGCACCCGGGTGGGGTGCGGGGGCCTTGCGTGCGAGGGCCGTGACGGGCCGGTGGCCTGGCGGCCGGGCCGGCCGCCGGGTTCCGGTCCTTACTTGACGGGGCCGAAGGCCGGGATGACCGCGCCCTTGTAGTTGTCCTCGATGAACTTCTTCACCTCGGAGGAGTGGAGCAGCTCGATGAGCTTCTGCACCCGGGCGTCCTTCTCGTCGCCCTGCTTGACGACGAGGATGTTGGCGTACGGGTTGCCGTCGGCCTTCTCCAGGACGATGGCGTCCTTGGTGGGCTCCAGGTGGGCCTCGATGGCGTAGTTGCCGTTGATGACGGCGGCGTCCACGTCGTTCAGGGCGCGGGGCACGGTGGCGGCCTCCAGCTCCTTGAACTCCAGGCCCTTCTTGTCGGTGATGTCGGAGACCTTGGCGTTGGTGCCGACGCCCGGCTTGACGGTGATCAGGTTGTTGGCGGCGAGCAGCTGGAGGGCGCGGCCGCCGTTGGTGGTGTCGTTGGGGATGGCGATGGTCTGGCCGGGCTTGACGTCCTTGAGGGACGAGAGCTTCTTGGAGTAGAAGCCCAGGGGCTCCAGGTGGGTGTTGGCCACCGCGACGAGGTGGGTCTTGTTCTTCACGTTGAAGTCGTCGAGGTACGGCTTGTGCTGGAAGAAGTTGGCGTCGACCTGGCCGGTCTCGGTGGCGGTGTTCGGCAGGATGTAGTCCGTGAACTCCTTCACCTCCAGCTTCAGGCCGGCCTTCTCGGCCAGGTTGTCCTTGACGAACTTCAGGATCTCGGCGTGCGGCGTCGGGGACGCGGCGACGACGAGCGGCTTGTCGGCGGACGCGCCCTTGTCGGCGGCGGGGTCCGAGGAGGTGCCGCAGGCGGTGAGGCCGAGGGCGAGGGCGGCGGTGGTGGCGATACCGGCGGTGAGCTTGATGTTCTTACGCACGAAGAGTGCCTCTTTCCGGTGGTGCGGTGGACGCCTGGACAACGAGTCCGGGCTTGTTCTTCGAAGGACGAAGTCTGGGGTGGCCGGGGCGGGTCAGGCGGTGTGGCCCCGGCGGGCGAGGAGTCGTACGACCCCGTCGCCGATGAGCTGGACGACGGTCACGATGACGACCAGGACGACCACGGTGACCAGCATGAACGTGGTGTCGAAGCGCGCGTAGCCGTAGGTGACGGCCTTGGAGCCGAGGCCTTCGCCGCCGACCGCGCCGGCCATCGCGGAGTAGCCGATGAGGACGATGATCGTGGTGGTGACGGCGGAGACCAGCGAGGGCAGTGCCTGCGGGAGCAGGACCTTGCGGACGATGGTGGGGATGCCGCCGCCCATGGACTGGACGGCCTCGACGAGTCCGTGGTCGACCTCGCGGACGGCCGTCTCGACGAGCCGGGCGAAGAAGGGGATGGCGCCGATGGCGAGCGGCACGATCATCGCGGTCGGGCCGATGAAGGTGCCGACGACGAAGGTGGTGAAGGGGATCAGGGCGATCAGCAGGATGATGAAGGGCATCGAGCGGCCGATGTTCACGATCGCGCCGACGACCTTGTTCACCGCGAGGTTCTGGAGCAGTCCGCCCCGGTCGGTGAGGACCAGGAGGATGCCGAGCGGCAGTCCGCCGACGATGGTGACGACGGTGGCCCACAGGACCATGTAGAGCGTGTCGACCGTGCCCTGCTCCAGCAGGGGCTGCATCTCGGACCAGGTCACTTGGCACCTTCCTTCAGGAGGGTGTGGGCGGGGGCGGGGACGGTGGCGACGGGGTCCGGCACCTCGACGAGTTCGACCTGGAGGCCCTGTTCGCGCAGGAAGCCGACCGGGACGACGTTGTCCTCGTACCGTCCGGGGAGTTCGATCCGCATCCGGCCGATCTGCCGGCCGCCGACGGTGTCCATCGCCGCCCCGAGGATCGAGATGTCGATGTTGTACGTGCGGGAGAGCTGGGAGATGACCGGCTGGTTCGCGGAGTCGCCGTGGAAGGTGACGTCGACGACCGTGCGGTCGGGTCCGGTGTGGGCGCCGCTGAGCGGGAACAGCTCGGTCGCCAGCCGGGAGCCGGGGGTGGCGAGCAGTTCGCCGACGGTGCCGGATTCGAGGACCCGGCCGTGTGCCATCAGCGCGGCGGAGTCGCAGATCGTCTTCACGACGTCCATCTCGTGGGTGATGAGGAGGACGGTGAGGCCGAGCTGCCGGTTGAGGTCGCGCAGCAGCTGGAGGATGGAGCGGGTGGTCTCCGGGTCGAGGGCGCTGGTGGCCTCGTCGGAGAGCAGTACCTTGGGCTCGCCCGCGAGGGCGCGGGCGATGCCGACGCGCTGCTTCTGGCCGCCGGAGAGCTGCCCGGGGTAGGCCTTGGCCTTGTCGGCGAGACCGACGAGGTCGAGGAGTTCGAGGGCCCGGCGGGAGCGCTCGGCGCCGGAGACGCCGAGGATCTCCAGGGGAAGCTCGATGTTGTCCTTGACCGTGCGGGAGGACAGCAGGTTGAAGTGCTGGAAGACCATGCCGATGCCGCTGCGGGCCCGGCGCAGGCCCTTGCCCGCGCGGCGGCCCTTCCCGGCGAGGGCGGTGAGGTCGACGCCGTCGACGGTCACCGTGCCGGAGGTGGGGCGCTCCAGGAGGTTGACGCAGCGGATGAGGGAGGACTTGCCGGCGCCGCTCTGGCCGATCACGCCGAAGACCTCGCCCTCGCGGACGTGGAGGTCGACACCGTCCAGAGCGGTGACCTGCCGGCCGCGCGACTCGTAGACCTTGGTCAGGCCCGAAGTGGTGATCACAGGGGTTTCCGTCACTGTCGAGTGCGTGACGCGGGGTCCGTCACGCACGGGGCATTCGTCAATTCGGACAGTCAGGCGCACGGAGTCCGCTCCGGCCTCGGCCGGGAGTCGGTGGGGTGCGCGGGGCGGGCACGGTCCGCCGCCGGAGGGCGGGCGGAGCGGCACGGCCGTCGGTCTCGCTTCGGGGCGTGAGACTCAGGCGGGGGCCCTCAGAAGGCGCGCATTCGACACATACAACGAGCACCGGGCGTCGTGATCGCCTCGGTCGCAAGGGTGCGGCTGCTCGTCGTGGTCATGGCTGCAAGTAAACCACGCTCAGATGGGGACGAAAGGGGTTGTCCGAATAGCGGACACCTTTGAGACGTATCCCGATACGGCTCCGAGCCTGCCATTCCGCCTCGTTTTCCCGCCGTGGCCTGCGGAGAGCAGGGATCAAGAGGAGGGGCGGCGGGGGTACGGAGGGCCCGGCGCGGGCCCCGGCTGTGGCCAAGGCCACGTCCCGGACGCCCTTCGGCGGGGTGCGGCGGTGGGGCCGCGGACATCGGGCCCTTCGCCCCGTAATACCCTCGGGCGCATGCTTGACGCCCTGACGGTCGCGGTCGCCGCGGCCGCGCTCGCCCTCGCCGCCTGGTGCGGCTACGCCGCCCTCCGCGATCAGCCGACCAAGGACTGGCACTTCATCGGCATGGCCGTGGTGACCTTCCTCGTCCTGGTCCAGCTGATCGTCGGAATCGTGCAGCTGGCGCGTGGCGAGAAGGCGGAGGAGGGCGCGACGATCTTCGTCGCCTATCTCCTCGGGGCGCTGTGCGCGGTGCCCATCGCCGGTTCCATGTCGCTCGCCGAGCGGAGCCGGTGGGGTTCGGCCACGGTGGCCGCGGGCGCGGTCGTGCTGGCCGTGCTCGAAGTGCGTCTCTACGACATCTGGACGGTGGGCTGACCATGACCGAGACGCAAGAGCGGGCGCAGGGCACGCCGGGCGCGAAGACCCGGCTCGTCAGCGGCCCCGGCATACTGCTCGTATGGCTGTACGGCGTGATGTCGGTCGGCGCGGTCTCGCGGTCGGTCTACCAGATCGCCACCGAGTTCGACCGCGCCCCGCTCGCGTACGCCCTTTCGGCGGTGGCCGCCGTCGTCTACGCCTTCATCACGTACACCCTGGTACGCGGCGGGGAGACGGCCCGCAGGGCGGCGCTGGTGTGCTGCGCCGCCGAGCTGGCGGGTGTCCTGGTGGTCGGGACGTGGACGCTGGTGGAGCCGTCCGCCTTCCCGGACGCGACGGTCTGGTCGGACTACGGCTACGGCTACCTCTTCATCCCGGTGCTGCTGCCGCTGACCGGCATCTGGTGGCTGCGGAAGTCGCGCGGTCCGGCGTCCTGAGGACGGGCCGGGCGGTGACCCTCGCTCAGGCGGCCTTCTCCAGGGTCACCAGGGTCACCGCGGGACCGGCCTCGCCGGTGGCCACTCGGGTGTACCCCCGGCTGCGGTAGAGGCGCAGGTCGCCCTCGCCGCGGTGGCCGGTGAAGAGCCGGAAGCGCTTGGCGGGCGGGGCGGGCAGCCGGTCGGCGCCGGTCGCGAAGTGGTTCTCGATGGCGTCGAGGAGCCGCCCGCCGAGACCGTGCCGCCGCATGCGCGGGTGGACGATCAGCTTGGCGATCCGCACGGTGCCGTCCTCGTCGAGCCGGGCGCGCACGGAGGCGACGACCTCGTCCCCGAGCCGGGCCACGAGACCGTACCCCTCGTCGAGTTCGGCGCGCAGGGCGTCGAGGGACTGGGTGAGCGGTTCGATGGACCAGTCACCGTAAAGCTCCGCCTCGCTCTGGTAGCAGAGGTACTGAAGCTTCAGGATGTGCTCCGCGTCCCGTGCTGCCGCTGCCGAGATGGTCACGCTCAGGCCCATGTGTGCACGCCTCCCGCTCATCTGGTCGATCATCGGTTTACCGCACCCTTCCCCATCGGCCGGGAGCGGGAACCTCTGCCGCCAGCATTCTGCGCAGGCATCCCAGGCAACGGGAACGCATCGGCCCCAGACTGCCCTGTGAGATACCCAACTCTCCTGCGATTTCGCGGTAGGTGTGGTCCTGGGGGTCGAGCATCGCGGTCAGCACCCGGGGACAGCGTCCGGGCGTTCGGGTGACGGCGGCGCGCAGGAAGCGGCGGCCCTCGTCGACCAGCAGGGAGTGCTCGGGAGAGCCGTGCGGCTCGGCGCCGGCCGGCTCGTGGACGGGCTCGTCGAGGTAGGGGCGCTCGTGGTGGCGGGTCCTGCGGGCCCGGCGGGCCTCCGCCCGGACGGCCCGGCGCAGCCATTCGGCGGGCCGCTCGGGGGCGGCGCCGGTCTCCCGGAGCCGTTCCAGAAGCCGGAGCCAGACGGCCTGTTCGAGGTCCCCGGGGTCGACCCCGGCGGCGGGCGCCTCGGCGTCCGACTCGGCGGCGAGCAGGGGCGCGAGCGCGGCGAGGAGGCCGGGGGCGGTCTCCTGCGCCACGGGCGTGGGCCTCGGTCCTGCGGGGGTGAGCCCGGGTTCCGCAGGGGTGAGCCCTGTTTCCCCGGAGGTGAGCCCTGTTTCTGCGGGGGCCGTGGGCTCGGCGGGGGCGGAAGGCGCGGCTGGGGCGGAAGGCCCTGCTGGGGCGGAAGGCGCGGCTGGGGCGGCGGTCTCGGAAGTGGGCAGGGGGTTGGTCGCGGAAGTGGGCAGGGGGTTGGTCGCGGGGTTGGTCATGAGGGGCGAGATGGCGGGGCACGCGCGCGTGGTTGCGGTCCGCGCCGCAAACCACCCGTGCGAGGGGTGTACGGGCCCGCCGCCCAACCCGTACGCCCCTCGGCCCGTACGCCCCTCGGCTCGTGGACCCGGCCCGTACGCCCGGCCCGTACCGCCTCCGACTCGTGCGTCCCCCGGCCCGTGCACCCCTCCCGCGGGCTCAGCCCCGGTTGTCCAGGTCCGCCGCCGCGAGCAGGGCCGTGTCCGGGTTGTCGGCGAAGATGCCGTCGATGCCGGTCTCCAGGTACCGCTTCAGGGCCCCGAAGGCGTCGCCGTACGCCGTCGGGTCCGTGCCCCGGCGGAACTCCACCGGCAGGAAGGTGTTCTCGTTGCGGTGGGTGTACGGGTGGAGGATCAGGCCCGCCGCGTGCGCGTCGCGCACCAGGGTCGTGGGGTCGCCGAGGCGCCCGCTCGCGTCCTTGGGGATGACCAGGTCGAGGGTGGGGCCGATGCCCCGCGCGTAGGAGGCGATCCAGCGCAGGCCCTTGGGGGTGACGAGGTCCGCGACCGTGCGCGGGTCGCCCGCCTCGACGAAGTCCCAGGGGCGGCTGTTCGCGCCGGAGAGCAGGACGACGCCGGGCGCGTCGACCAGCTTCGCCAGGCGCTGGATGCTGCCCGGCTCGAAGGACTGGAGGAAGACCGGGGAGTCGGCGCGGTGCCGCCCGTACCGGCGGAGCAGCTTGGCGAGGCGCTCCTCAAGGCCGAGGCCGAGGGCGCGGAAGTAGCTGGGGTGCTTGGTCTCGACGTGCAGCCAGACCGGGCGGCCCCGGCGGCGGCCCTCGTCCTCGGCCCAGCGCAGGACCTCCTCGAAGGTCGGGACGGTCCACCGGCCGTCGTAGAGGGTGTTCTCCTGGCGAGTGGCCGGAATCCGCTCCTTGGCGCGCAGGGTCTTCAGCTCGGCGAGGGTGAAGTCCTCGGTGAACCAGCCGGTGAGCTTGGCCCCGTCGACGGTCTTGGTGGTCTTGCGGGAGGCGAACTCGGGGTGGTCGGCGACGTCGGTGGTGCCGGTGATGTCGTTCTCGTGGCGGCAGACCAGGTGTCCGTCCTTGGTGGGGACGAGGTCCTGTTCGACGACGTGGGCGCCGAGGTCCAGGGCGAGCTGGTAGGAGCCGAGGGTGTGCTCGGGGCGGTAGCCGCTGGCGCCCCGGTGGCCTATGACGGTGGGGACGGGGAGCGAGCGGTAGCCGCCGTGGCCGTGCGGCCGTCCGGCGGGCGCGGCCCCCGCGCCCGCCGCGAGAGCCGTGCCCGTACCGGCCGTGAGGGCCGTGGAGGCGCCGAGCACCGTGGCGCCCGCCGCTCCGAGAACCGTCCGCCGCGCCGGGGTCCGGCGTTCGCCCTGGGTCATGGAAGTGCCCTCCTGCTGTGGTGTGCCGCCGCTGTCGACGGGTGTGCCCCGACGCTAGGCACCGGGCCCCTACGGGCGGCAGACCGCGGCCGAACATGGCGGAAACACGCGTCAACACCACGTATCCACTCCGTGAACCCGATGTGCGCACGGCCGCGCGCCGCGAGTATCGTCGCCTGCTGCACCGTCAGCTGGACCGACCCGCACCGGAGGAACCGTTGTCCCGTCATGCGATCATCAAGGCAGTGCTCGGGCCGGTCATGCGCCTGATGTTCCGCCCCCGCGTGGAGGGCACCGAGAACATCCCGGGGACCGGTCCCGTCATCCTCGCGGGCAACCACCTGACCTTCATCGACTCGATGATCATGCCGATCTGTCTGGACCGCCCGGTCTACTTCATCGGCAAGGACGAGTACGTGACCGGCAAGGGCCTCAAGGGCCGGGCGATGGCCTGGTTCTTCACCAGTGTCGGCATGATCCCGGTGGACCGCGACGGCGGGCGCGGCGGTGTCGCGGCGCTGATGACCGGCCGCCGGATCCTGGAGGAGGGCAAGATCTTCTCCATCTACCCGGAGGGCACCCGCTCCCCCGACGGCCGGCTGTACCGGGGCCGTACGGGCATCGCGCGCCTCACCCTGATGACCGGGGCCCCGGTCATCCCGTTCGCGATGATCGGCACCGACAAGATCCAGCCGGGCGGGTCGGGCTTCCCGCGTCCGGGCCGGGTGACGGTCCGCTTCGGCGAGGCGATGGAGTTCTCGCGGTACGACGGGATGGACCGCGACCGCTATGTGCTGCGGGCGGTGACGGACTCGGTGATGGCCGAGGTCATGCGCCTGTCCGGGCAGGAGTACGTGGACATGTACGCGACCAAGGCCAAGGCGGCCTGAGTCCGCGCGTGCCGGTGCCCCGTACGGATGCGTCCGTACGGGGCACCGGTGCGTTCCGGGACGGTCCGGAGAGGCCCGTCCGGCACGCGCGGGGGCGTCAGTGCTCGACGCCGTCCTCCAGCTTCTGGCCCTTGAGCAGGAACCAGGCGGCGACCGCCGTCGCGAGCAGGACCGCGGCGCCGACGCCCGCGGCGATCCGCAGCCCGTCCACGAAGGCCTCCTGGGCTGCCGACACCAGGGCCGTCGCCGTCTCCGGGGCCAGGGATCCGGAGGCCTCGACCGCGCCGCCGAGCGACTCGTGGGCGGCGGACGCGGTGCCCGAGGGGACGCCGGACGGGGTGGCGAAGTCGCGGTAGACGCCGGTCACGATCGAGCCGAGGAGGGCGATGCCGAGCGCGGCGCCCAGCTCGTACGCGGTCTCGGAGACGGCCGAGGCGGAACCGGCCTGTTCCTTGGGGACGCTGGAGAGGATCACGTCGGCGGTGACGGTGAAGGCGAATCCCGCGCCCACGCCCACGACGAGCAGGGCGCCGCCGAGCAGCGGATAGCCGGTGTGCTGGTCGAGCGTGGTGAGGACGGCCAGGGAGAGGCCGACCGCCGCGAGTCCGCCGGAGACCACCGACCGGACGGAGAAGCGCCGGGCCGCGAGTCCCGCCATCAGACCGGCCGTGACCGCGCCGACGGCGGCGGGCAGCTCGGCGAGCCCCGCCTCCAGGGGGTGGCGGCCCTGGACCAGCTGGAAGAACTGGGACAGGAAGAAGACCAGGCCGGAGAGGCCGAGGATGGTCAGCAGATCGGCGAGTACGGCGCCCGAGAAGCCCCGGTGGCGGAAGAGGCGCATGTCCAGGAGCGGCGCGGCCAGGGTCAGCTGCCTGCGGACGAACCAGGTCAGGGCCGCGATGCCGGCGAGGGCGGCGACCGCCGCGTCGAGGGAGGCGCCGTGCGAGGCCAGTTCCTTGATCGCGTAGACGACGCCGATCATGCCGACGAGGGAGAGCAGCACGCTCGGCAGGTCCCAGGGGCCAGGGGCGGGGTTCTTCGACTCGGGGATCAGCTTGAGGCCGACGACGACGAGGACGCCCATCACGGGCAGGTTGATGAGGAAGACCGAGCCCCACCAGAAGTGTTCGAGCAGGAATCCGCCGACGACCGGTCCGACGGCGGCACCGGCCGAGGCCATCGCACCCCAGATGCCGATGGCGAGGCTGCGCTCGCGCGGGTCGTGGAAGAGGTTGCGGATGAGCGCCAGGGTGGAGGGCATCAGGGTGGCACCGGCGACACCGAGGAGGGCGCGGGCCGCGATCATCGCCTCGGGGCTGGTCGCGTAGGCGTTGAGGACGGAGACGGCGCCGAAGGCGGTGGCGCCGATCAGGAGCAGCTTCTTGCGTCCGATGCGGTCGCCGAGACTGCCCATGGAGACCAGGAGTCCGGCGATGACGAAGGAGTAGACGTCGCCGATCCAGAGGAGCTGGGTGCCCGAGGGCTTCAGGTCCTCGGAGAGAAAGGGGGTGGCGAGGCCGAGGACCGTGGCGTCGACCGCCACGAGGAGGACGGCCAGGACGAGGACGGAGAGGGCGAGCCACCTGCCGGGGCGGTGCGCGCCCTCGGTATGGCTCCGGTTCGTGAGGGTGCTGGTGGTCACTGCTCCACGCTCCTGCGTGCTCCGCCGAGCAGCAGCTCGACGATCATGTACTGGAAGTCCTTGGCTGCGACCCGGCCGTCGTGTACGGCCCAGGCACCGGAGCCGATGAGCCCGTAGAGGGCCTCGCAGAGCCAGGCGGGGGTCAGGTCGATCCGGAAGACGCCCCGCTCCTGGCCGCGCCGGAAGAGGGCGGCGATGCGGGCGTCGAGGCGTTCCCAGCCCTCGTGCAGCTGGTCGCCCTCGAAGAGCTGGTTCTCCGTGACGAGGAACGACAGGAGGGGCGCGACGGGCTCGGCCTCGGCGACGAACCGGCGCAGCGCCTCGTCCTCGGGCCCCTCGTCGAGCCGGGCGCGGTCGAGCGCCTGCTCCATCTCCTGGATGCCCAGCTCTTCGAGCGCCCGCACCAGGGCGTCCCGTCCGGCGAAGTGCCGGTGGAGGGTGGCCCGGCCGATCCCGGCGGCACGGGCGACCTCGTCCATGGTGGCGGTGGCCTTGCGCGTGAGCAGGGCGGCGGCGGCACGGAGCACCTGGGTGCGGTCGACTGACATGAGACGACTGTACACCGAATGAGACATCGATGTCTCATTCGGGAGTCGCATGACTCATCGAGGGGGGCTCGATTCGCCTGGGGTGCCGGGGTATCAGCCGGAGTGCCGACCGGGGTGCAGGGATGCCGGTCGGGGTGCCGGCCGGGGTGCCGGGGCCACGGCCAGGGGGCCGGAGTGCCGACCGGGGCGTCGGAGTACCGGCCCGGGGGCGCCGGAGTACTGGCCGGGGGGCGTCGGAGTACCGGCCAGGGGGCGTCGGAGCCGTACGTACGGCAGCGCCGCCGTCCGGGAGAGGGGCGGCGGCGCTGGGTGACGAGGTACGGCCGGGGGTTCCGGCGGTGCGCCTACTTCTGCTTGGCGGTGGCCCAGGCGTGCTGGATGACCAGGTCCGCCTTGACCTCGACCAGCTGGACGGCGACGGCGGAGGGCGCGGTGCCGCCGCGTCCGTCGCGGGAGGCGAGGGCGCCGGGGACGTTGAGGACCGTGCGGACCTCGGGGGTGAGGTGCTCGGAGATCTTGGCGAACTGCTCGTCCGTCAGCTCGTCGAGTTCCTTGCCCTCGGACTCGGCGACCTTGACGCACTCGCCCGCGACCTCGTGCGCCACCCGGAACGGGACGCCCTGCTTGACCAGCCACTCGGCGATGTCCGTCGCGAGCGAGAAGCCGGCCGGGGCCAGCTCCTCCATGCGGTCCCGGTTGACGGTGAGCGTGGCCATCATGCCGGTGAAGGCGGGGAGCAGGACCTCCAGCTGGTCGCAGGAGTCGAAGACCGGCTCCTTGTCCTCCTGGAGGTCGCGGTTGTAGGCGAGCGGGAGCGCCTTCAGGGTGGCGAGCAGACCGGAGAGGTTGCCGATGAGGCGGCCGGACTTGCCCCGGGCCAGCTCGGCGATGTCGGGGTTCTTCTTCTGCGGCATGATCGACGAGCCGGTGGAGAAGGCGTCGTGCAGGGTCACGAAGGAGAACTCCTTCGTGTTCCAGATGATGATCTCCTCGGCGATCCGCGAGAGGTTGATCCCGATCATCGCGGTGATGAAGGCGAACTCGGCGACGAAGTCGCGCGAGGCCGTGCCGTCGATCGAGTTGCCGACCGAGCCGCGCTCGAAGCCGAGGTCCTTGGCGACGGACTCCGGGTCGAGCCCGAGGGAGGAACCGGCGAGGGCGCCGGAGCCGTACGGGGAGACGGCCGTCCGGGTGTCCCACTGGCGCAGCCGCTCGGCGTCCCGGGAGAGGGACTGGGCGTGGGCCAGGACGTGGTGCGCGAAGAGCACCGGCTGGGCGTGCTGGAGGTGCGTACGGCCGGGCATGGCGACGTCCGGGTGGGCCTCGGCGAGGCCGACGAGGGCGTCCTGGAGTTCGGCGACGAGGCCGCCGATGATCCGGGCGTGGTCGCGCAGGTACATCCTGAAGAGGGTGGCGACCTGGTCGTTGCGGGACCGGCCGGCGCGCAGCTTGCCGCCGAGGTCGGGGCCGAGGCGCTCCAGGAGGCCGCGTTCCAGGGCGGTGTGGACGTCCTCGTCGGCGATGGTGCCGACGAAGGAGCCGTCGGCGACGTCCGCCTCCAGCTGGTCGAGCCCGGCGATCATGCGGGTCAGTTCGTCCTCGGTGAGCAGCCCGGCCTTGTGCAGCACGCGCGCGTGGGCGCGGGATCCGGCGATGTCGTACGGCGCGAGACGCCAGTCGAAGTGGACCGACGCGGACAGCTTCGCCAGGGCCTCGGCCGGGCCGTCCGCGAACCGTCCGCCCCAGAGCCGGACGTCACCGTTGTTGCTGCTCACAGCTGCTGCTCCTCGGGAGGGTGGGTGGTGCCGCGGCCTCCGCGGGAGGCGAGGACGTCGACAGCATAACTATGCGGTCCTCCGTATTCTTTGTCAATGCGAGGCGAGGGGTACGCCAGGGAAGTCCGCTCCGTGGGATAACCCGGCGCGCCGCGCGGACGACACGCGCACCATGGGGGGATGGGAAAGACATACGAACGCATCGACGAACGTCTTCGGGCCTTCATCGAGGAGCAGTTGGTCTTCTTCACCGCGACCGCGCCGCTCTCCGGCGACGGGCACGTCAACCTCTCCCCCAAGGGCCGCAAGGGCACCCTCGTCGTCCTCGACGAACTGACTCTCGCCTACGTCGACTTCGGCGGCAGCGGAGCCGAGACCATCGCCCATCTGCGCGAGCCGGGCAACGGCCGCATCACCCTCATGTGGACCGCGTTCTCCGGCCCGCCGACCGTCGTACGGGTGCATGGCGCCGGGGAGGTCGTCCTGCGCGACGACCCCCGCTGGCCCGGCCTCTTCGCCCGCTTCCCGGCCGAGGCGGTCGAGGGCCAGAGCAGTGCGCGGGCGATCATCCTGGTGCGGGCCCAGCGGGTCGCCAGCGCCTGCGGGTTCGCCGTTCCCGTGCTGGAGTTCCAGGAGGAACGGTCGCTGCACGCCGAGTACTTCAACCGCAAGACGGACGAGGAGTTCAGCGCGTACTGCGAGAAGAAGGAGCACATCGCGACCAGCCTCGACGGTCTGCCCGCCCTCCCGCTCCCCCTGCCGCCCCAGCCCGCCACCGGGCCCCGCACCCCGGAGACGACGGCGCCGGCCGCTCGGGGGTGAGCGGCCGGCGACGTCGTCGGCGGGGTGACGGGACCGGGCCCGTCAGCGGTCCTTCTGCGCCAGTCGCAGCAGGTGGTCGGCGAGGGCCTGGCCGCCGGCGGGGTCGCGGCTGATGAGGAGGAGGGTGTCGTCGCCCGCGATCGTGCCGAGGATCGCGTGGAGTTCGGCCTGGTCGATGGCGGACGCGAGGAACTGGGCGGCGCCCGGCGGGGTCCGCAGGACCACCAGGTTCGCGGACGCCTCGGCGGAGATCAGGAGTTCGCCGGAGAGGCGGCGCATGCGCTCCTCCTTGGCGGACTCCCCGAGCGGCGCCTGCGGGGTGCGGAAGCCGCCCTCGCTGGGCACCGCGTAGATCAGCTCGCCGCCGGTGTTGCGGATCTTCACCGCGCCCAGCTCGTCGAGGTCGCGGGAGAGCGTCGCCTGGGTGACGCTCAGCCCGTCGTCCGCGAGGAGCTTGGCGAGCTGGCTCTGCGAGCGCACCGGCTGCCGGTTGAGGATGTCGACGATCCTTCGGTGACGGGCGGTACGGGTCTGCGGAACCGACGGCCCTCCGTGCTCGGTCTCCTGCGCGTCGGTCATCGTCGTCTCATTCTCCGGTTCGTGCTTGCCCGTTCGCCACGTCGAGGACTCCGGGCAGGGTCTTGAGGAAGGTGTCCGCCTGGGCGTCGGTGAGGATCAGCGGAGGCATGATCCGTACGACGTCGGGGGCGGGCGCGTTCACCAGGAGGCCGGCGTCCTGAGCCGCCTTCTGCACCTGGGGTGCGAGGGGCTCCGTGAGCACGATACCCAGCAGGAGGCCCGCACCACGGACGTGGGAGACCAGCGGGTGGCCCAGACCCTCGATTCCCCGCCGCAGCCGCTCCCCGACGGCCTTGACGTGGTCGAGGGCGGCGTCGGCGGCCAGGGTGTCCAGGACGGCGAGTCCGGCGGCGCAGGCGATCGGGTTGCCGCCGAAGGTGGTGCCGTGGTGCCCGGGGCCGAAAAGCTCCGCCGCCGGTCCGAAGGCGACCGTCGCGCCGAGCGGAAGCCCGCCGCCGAGTCCCTTGGCGAGGGTGACGACGTCGGGGTCGACGCCTTCGTGGGCCTGGTGCTCGAACCAGTGGCCGGTGCGGCCGGTGCCCGTCTGGACCTCGTCGAGGACGAGGAGGGTGCCGGTGGCACGGGTGATCTCCCGGGCGGCCTTGAGGTAGCCGGGGGGCGGGACGACGACGCCGTTCTCGCCCTGGATCGGCTCGATGATCACGAGCGCGGTCTCCTCGGTGACGGCGGCGCGCAGGGCGTCGGCGTCACCGTACGGGACGTGGGTGACGTCGCCGGGGAGCGGCAGGAACGGGGTCTGCTTGCCGGGCTGGCCGGTGAGGGCGAGGGAGCCCATGGTCCGGCCGTGGAAGCCGCCCTGGGTGGCCACCATCCGGGTGCGTCCGGTGAGCCGGCCGATCTTGAACGCGGCTTCGTTGGCCTCGGCGCCCGAGTTGCAGAAGAAGACCTTGCCGGGGCGGTCGAAGAGGGCGAGGAGCCGTTCGGCGAGGGCGACGGGCGGCTCGGCGACGAAGAGGTTGGAGACGTGGCCGAGGCTCTGGACCTGCCGGGTGACGGCCTCGACGATCGCCGGGTGGGCGTGGCCGAGGGCGTTGACGGCGATACCGCCGACGAAGTCCAGGTAGGCGTTGCCTTCGGCGTCCCAGACGGTGGCGCCTTCGCCGCGGACGAGGGGCAGGGCGGGGGTGCCGTAGTTGTCCATCAGCGAGCCCTGCCACCGCTGGATCAGTTGCTCGTTGCTCATGATTCCCCCTGTCCGTCGGGCACGACCATCGTGCCGATGCCCTCGTCGGTGAAGATCTCCAGCAGGATGGAGTGCTGGACGCGTCCGTCGATGACGCGGGCCGTGGTGACCCCGTTGCGGACGGCGTGCAGGCACCCCTCCATCTTGGGGACCATGCCGCTGGAGAGTTCGGGCAGCAGCTTCTCCAGCTGGCCGGCGGTGAGCCGGCTGATGACCTCGTCGCTGTGGGGCCAGTCCTCGTAGAGGCCCTCGACGTCGGTCAGGACCATCAGGGTCTCGGCGCCCAGCGCCGCAGCGAGTGCCGCAGCCGCCGTATCAGCATTGACGTTGTAGACATGTCCGTCGTCCTGGGAGCGGGCGATGGAGGAGATGACCGGGATACGGCCGTCCTCCAGGAGTGCCTTGATGGCGCCGGTGTCGATGGCGGTGATCTCGCCGACCCGGCCGATGTCGATCCGTTCGCCGTCGACGAGCGGCTGGTGCTTGCGTGCGGTGATGGTGTGGGCGTCCTCGCCGGTGAGGCCGACGGCGAGTGGGCCGTGCTGGTTGAGCAGCCCGACGAGTTCGCGCTGCACCTGGCCCGCGAGGACCATCCGTACGACGTCCATGGCGTCCTCGGTGGTGACGCGCAGGCCCGCCTTGAACTCGCTGGCGATGCCGTGGCGGTCGAGGGCGGCGCTGATCTGGGGGCCGCCGCCGTGCACGACGACCGGCTTGAGACCGGCCTGGCGCAGGAAGACGACGTCCTGGGCGAAGGCGGCCTTGAGGTCGTCGTCGATCATGGCGTTGCCGCCGAACTTGATGACGACCGTCTTGCCGTTGTGCCGTGTCAGCCAGGGCAGCGCCTCGATGAGGATCTCCGCCTTGGGGAGGGCCGTGTGCTTCCGCGTCTGGTTCGTGGAGTCGTCGGTCATGACGCGTACGCGCTGTTCTCGTGGACGTAGTCGGCGGTGAGGTCGTTCGCCCAGATGACGGCGGACTCGGTGCCGGCGGCCAGGTCGGCGGTGATGACGACCTCCCGGTAGCGCATGTCGACGAGGTCGCGGTCCTCGCCGACGGAGCCGTTCTTGCAGACCCAGACGCCGTTGATGGCGACGTTCAGCCGGTCGGGTTCGAAGGCGGCGCGGGTGGTGCCGATGGCGGAGAGCACCCGGCCCCAGTTGGGGTCCTCGCCGTGGATGGCGCACTTGAGGAGGTTGTTGCGGGCGATGGAGCGTCCCACCTCGACGGCGTCGTCCTCGGTGGCCGCGTTGACCACCTCGATCCGGATGTCCTTGCTGGCGCCCTCGGCGTCGCCGATGAGCTGGCGGGCCAGGTCGTCGCAGACGGTCCGGACGGCCTCGTCGAAGGCGTCCTGGGCGGGGGTGACGCCGGAGGCGCCGGAGGCGAGGAGGAGGACGGTGTCGTTGGTGGACATGCAGCCGTCGGAGTCGACCCGGTCGAAGGTGACGCGGGTGGCGTCGCGCAGGGCGCTGTCGAGGCCTTCGGCGTCCACGTCGGCGTCGGTGGTGAGGACGACGAGCATGGTGGCGAGGCCGGGGGCGAGCATGCCCGCGCCCTTGGCCATGCCGCCGACGGTCCAGCCGTCGCCGCCGGCGACGGCGGTCTTGTGGACGGTGTCGGTGGTCTTGATGGCGATGGCGGCCTTCTCGCCGCCGTGCTCGGACAGTTCGGCGGCGGCCTTCTCGACGCCGGGGAGGAGCTTGTCCATGGGGAGGAGGATGCCGATGAGGCCGGTGGAGGCGACGGCGACGTCGCCCGCGCCGGTCTCCGTGCCCTGGGCGGTGAGGACTTCGGCGACCTTCTCGGCGGTGGCGTGGGTGTCCTGGAAGCCCTGGGGGCCGGTGCAGGCGTTGGCGCCGCCGGAGTTGAGGACGACGGCGGTCAGTTCGCCGTCGGCGAGGACCTGCTGGGACCAGACGACGGGGGCGGCCTTGACGCGGTTGGAGGTGAAGACTCCCGCGGCGGCGCGGCGCGGTCCGGTGTTGACCACGAGGGCCAGGTCCGGGTTGCCGTTCTGCTTGATCCCGGCGGCGATGCCCGCCGCCGTGAATCCCTTCGCTGCGGTGACGCTCACTGTGTCTCTCCGTTCTTCCCCGGGGCCGTTGCCCGGGGGGTCGCCCCGTCGGTGCCCGCGTGGCACGGGGACGGGGGCTTCGTCTGCGGACCGGTGGCCGTGGGCGCGTCGCTCACGGAGCGACTCCCGCGACGGGAAGTCCGGTGGCCTCGGGGAGCCCGAGGGCGATGTTCATGCTCTGCACCGCGCCGCCGGCGGTGCCCTTGGCGAGGTTGTCGATGGCGCTGATCGCGATGATCCGGTTCGCCGCCGGGTCGTACGTGACCTGGACCTGAACGGCGTTGGAACCGTAGACGGACGCCGTCGACGGCCACTGCCCCTCGGGCAGCAGATGGACGAAGGGCTCGTCGGCGAAGGCCTTCTCGTAGGCGGCGCGGACGGTCTCGGCGGTGACGCCGGGCTTCGCGGCGGCGGTGCAGGTGGCGAGGATGCCGCGGGCCATCGGCGCCAGGGTGGGCGTGAAGGAGACGGTGACCCGCTCCCCCGCCGGTGCGCTGAGGTTCTGGATCATCTCGGGGGTGTGCCGGTGGACGCCGCCGACGCCGTACGGGGACATGCTGCCCATGACCTCGCTGCCGAGCAGGTGCGGCTTGGGCGCCTTGCCCGCGCCTGAGGTGCCGGAGGCGGCGACGATCACGGCTTCGGGCTCGGCGAGTCCGTTCTCGTACGCGGGGAAGAGCGCGAGCGAGACGGCGGTGGGGTAGCAGCCGGGCACCGCGATCCGCTTGGTCCCTTCGAGGGCGGCGCGGGCGCCGGGCAGCTCGGGGAGGCCGTAGGGCCAGGTCCCGGCGTGCGGGGAGCCGTAGTACGCCTCCCAGTCGCCGGGCTCCTTGAGCCGGAAGTCGGCGCCCATGTCGACGACGAGGACGTCCGGTCCGAGCTGTTCGGCGACGGCGGCGGACTGTCCGTGGGGCAGGGCGAGGAAGACGACGTCGTGTCCGGCGAGTTCCTCGGCGGTGGTGGGCACGAGGACGCGGTCGGCGAGCGGCAGCAGGTGGGGCTGGACCGCCCCGAGCCGCTGACCGGCGTTGGAGTGGCCGGTCAGGGCGCCGATCTCCACGTGCGGGTGAGTGAGGAGGAGACGCAGAAGCTCTCCGCCCGCGTATCCGCTCGCACCCGCCACTGCTACTCGTACCGTCATCGAAGCACCCTCCTTATAGATGGCATGACTATACGTGGGTACGCACTTTTATGCAACGCACTGGAGTGGGGGCGGGGGTCGTGATCAGGGATTTCGATCGACGGACGGCCTCACCGCCACACCGGAACCCTTCCCCGCCCCACAGGTCAAGGATCCGCCCGCGCGCGAAAACGGGCACGGAGGGAGAGGCTGAAGGGGCGCGGGAAAACATCCCTTTGCATGACCATGCGAGATGATGCATACTCTTCCCATGTCCAAGGTCCTCACCTCCCTGCCCGCCGGCGAGCGCGTCGGCATCGCCTTCTCCGGCGGCCTCGACACCTCTGTCGCCGTCGCATGGATGCGCGACAAGGGCGCCATCCCGTGCACCTACACCGCCGACATCGGCCAGTACGACGAGCCCGACATCGCCTCGGTGCCCGGCCGCGCCAAGACCTACGGCGCCGAGGTCGCGCGCCTGGTCGACTGCCGTGCGGCGCTGGTCGAGGAGGGTCTTGCCGCGCTCACCTGCGGAGCGTTCCACATCCGCTCCGGCGGTCGCGCCTACTTCAACACCACCCCCCTCGGCCGTGCCGTCACCGGCACGCTGCTGGTCCGGGCGATGCTGGAGGACGACGTCCAGATCTGGGGCGACGGCTCCACCTTCAAGGGCAACGACATCGAGCGGTTCTACCGCTACGGTCTCCTCGCCAACCCACACCTGCGGATCTACAAGCCCTGGCTGGACACGAACTTCGTGACCGAGCTGGGCGGCCGCAAGGAGATGTCCGAGTGGCTGGTCGCCCACGGCCTGCCCTACCGGGACAGCACCGAGAAGGCGTACTCCACCGACGCCAACATCTGGGGCGCCACCCACGAGGCCAAGACCCTGGAGCACCTGGACACCGGCGTCGAGACCGTCGAGCCGATCATGGGCGTCCGCTTCTGGGACCCCTCGGTCGAGATCGCCGCCGAGGACGTCACCATCGGCTTCGACCAGGGCCGCCCGGTGACCATCGACGGCAAGGAGTTCGCCTCCGCCGTCGACCTCGTCATGGAGGCCAACGCCATCGGCGGCCGCCACGGCATGGGCATGTCGGACCAGATCGAGAACCGGATCATCGAGGCCAAGAGCCGGGGCATCTACGAGGCCCCCGGCATGGCCCTGCTGCACGCCGCCTACGAGCGGCTGGTCAACGCGATCCACAACGAGGACACCCTCGCCCAGTACCACAACGAGGGCCGTCGCCTCGGCCGGCTCATGTACGAGGGCCGGTGGCTGGACCCGCAGGCGCTCATGGTCCGCGAGTCCCTCCAGCGCTGGGTCGGCGCGGCCGTCACCGGCGAGGTCACGCTGCGGCTGCGGCGGGGCGAGGACTACTCGATCCTCGACACCCGGGGCCCGGCGTTCAGCTACCACCCGGACAAGCTGTCCATGGAGCGCACCGAGGACTCGGCCTTCGGCCCGTCCGACCGGATCGGCCAGCTCACCATGCGGAACCTCGACATCGCCGACTCCCGCGCCAAGCTGGAGCAGTACGCGGGCCTCGGCCTGATCGGCACCTCCAACCCGGCCATCGGTGCCGCCCAGGCCGCCGCGACCGGTCTGATCGGCAGCATGCCCGAGGGCGGCGCGGAGGCCATCGCCTCCCGCGGCGAGGTCTCCGACGACGACGAGCTGCTGGACCGCGCCGCGATGGAACTCGGCAACGACTGACCCGTGGGCCCCGCGCCCGCCTGATCCCAAAGGACCGCCCCGACGCAGCTCGCGTCGGGGCGGTCCTTTGGGTTGGGGCGGGGGGTGCAGGGGGGTTGGGGTGCGGGGTTGCAGGGGGGGGTTGGGGTGCGGGGGTGTGAGGGGTGTGGAGTTGGGGGGTGTAGGGGGTTGGGGCGGGGTTGTACGGGCTGCGGGGGCTGGAGTTTGGGCCGGTCCGGGACCGTGGCCCCGTCTTCCGCCCCGCGCCCGCCCCCTGTCCGAGCCCATGTGCGCCCCTGAGCCCGCCCCCGAACCGTTTCTCGGGGTCGGATCCGTGACGGGCCAGGGTCATCCCTGAGGACGGCGCACCCCGCCGGTCCTAGCCTTGAGGCATGATCATCGATGCGCTGACGCGGGTGCGGGTCGCCCGCCCCTCACGGGACCTGGCCGCCGCCGAGCGGTTCTACGTCGACGGGCTCGGGCTCGCGGTGCTGTGGCGGAGCACCGCGAGCGCCCCGGGCGAGCACGATCTGCTGATGGTCGGCCCCGCGGACGGCGGCTGGCACTTCGAGCTGACCTTCGACCCGGAGAATCCGCTGGAGCCCACCCCGACCGTGGAGGACCTCTTCGTCGTCTACCTCGGGGAGCCGGTCGAGGAGGAGCAGGTGCGGCGGCTGGTCGACGCGGGCGGCACGCGGGTGGCCTCGCACAATCCGTACTGGGACGAGTACGGGGTCACCGTCGCCGACCCCGACGGATACCGGCTCGTCCTGTGCTCCCGCAGCTGGAACATATGAGGGCGGGGTGCCACGGGACACCGGCCCCGTGACACCCCGCTCCCCGGCGGCGAAAGGCTACTTGCGCCGCACCGCGCGCAGGACGACGAACTTCGCGTCGCTCGCGACGAGTTCGCTGTTGCCGAAGATACGGCGCAGGGTGACGTGGTAGCCGAGGTGCCGGTTGCCGACGACCCACAGTTCACCTCCGGGGCGCAGGGCGCGCCGGGCATCGGTGAACATGCGGCGGGCGGTCCGGTCGGTGGTGGCCTGGTGGGTGTGGAACGGCGGGTTGTTGAGGACGAGGTCCACGGAGCCGGTGGGCAGGTCGGCGAGACCGTCGCCGACGAGGAACTCGGCCGGGCGGTTCGGGCCGAGGTGGGTGCGGAAGTTCTCCTCGGCGGAGGCGACCGCCTGATACGACTCGTCGGTGAAGACGAGTTCCGCTTCGGGCTCGTGGAGGGCGATGGCGAGACCGACCACGCCGTTGCCGCAGCCGAGGTCGGCGACCTTGGCCTGGCCGACGCGGCCGGGCAGATTGGCGAGGAGGAAGCGGGTGCCGATGTCGAGGCGGTCGGCGCAGAAGACGCCGGCGTGGTTGGCGACCGTCAGGCCGGGGAGGCCGGGCGCGGGGGTGTCGGCCGGGAGGTCGTACCGGTGCGGCCAGGGGTTGGGGCGCGGGGTGAGGGCCGGATCCGGGGTGGCGTGGATCAGCCGGGCCTTCTTCACCGCGAGCGAGGTCCGGGTGGGGCCGATGATCCGCTCGAAGAGCCGGAGGGTGGAGGTGTGGATCTCCTTGACCATGCCGGTGCCGACGATCACGGTGCCCTCGTGCACGGCGGGCGCCAGCCGGTGCAGCTGGTCCTCCAGGAGCGCGAGGCTCTTGGGGACGCGGACGAGGAGGACGTCGATCCGCTCGGGCGGCGGGTCCTGGGTGGTGAGCAGCCGGACGGCGTCCCGGGCGGCTCCGGCGCGCGCGAGGTTGGTGCGGGTGGCACGGCGGCCCAGATACGAGTCGGAGATCTGGACGAGTTCGGCGGGCCCGGCGGAGTGCAGGGCGGTGACGAGGGCTCCCCAGCGGTCGCCGAGCACGGCGACGCTGCCGGAGAGGTCGGTGCCGCTCTCGGCCAGATGGTCGAGAAGGTACTCGTCGGACGCGTCCCAGGCACGGAGCTGGTCGCGCGGGTCCTCGGGGTGGCGGGTGAGCGTGAAGGCGCCCCATGACGTGGTCAGACGGTTCATCGTGCTGCCCAGGCTAGCCGGTCGCGGGCTTCCCTCCGTGCGCTGCGGCGTCGAGCCGGGAAGGTCGTCAGTGCGCGGCGGCGTCGAGCCGGAGGTGCCAGAGGCCGGGGCGGCCGGTCAGGGTGACGGTGGAGAGGGGGCGGACGTCCACGTTCCAGTAGGCGGCGGGTGGCGCCTTCAGGGCGTAGACGAGGGCGGCCCGTACGACGGCGGGCTCGGCGACGGCGACGATGGCGCCGTCCTCGGCGGGGCGGGTGTCGAGCCAGTTCCCGATCCTGGCGATGAAGGCGAGGAGGGGTTCGCCGCCGTGCGGAGCGGTGCGGGCGTCGGTCAGCCAGGCGTCGACGGCGGCCGGTTCGAGGGCGGCGACCTCGGTGAGGGTCCGTCCCCGCCAGCGGCCCATGTCGCAGTCGCGCAGGGCCGGCTGGGCGAGGGGCGCGTAGCCAAGGGCGGTGCCGGTGGCGCGGCAGCGCGGGGTCGGGGAGCAGTAGCGCAGTTCGGCCGCGCCGAGCGGGATGAGCGCGGGCGCGGCGAGCTGGACGTCGTACCACCCGGCCTCGTCGAGAGGCCGATCATCGTCGAACCGTTCGGCGAGCAGAGAGGAGCTGCGTGCCGCTGTGACGAGCGTCACCCGAAGACTCATGGGCGCGATCGTGAGGCCGGGGACGCCAAGGGTCAAGAGGTCGGCCCCCGGGGCTGCGGGGACTCAGGTTACGGCTGCCCGAGAACCATCCACTTGTCCGGGATCTGGAGGGGGGTGAAGCCGACCTTCTCGTAGACGCCGTGGGCATCGGCCGTGGCGAGCAGGATCCGGCGCAGCCCGTACGGAGCGAGGTGGTCCCGGACGGCGGTGACGAGCGCGGTGCCGAGACCGGTGCCACGGGCGGGCCGGTCGACGTAGACGTCACAGAGCCAGGCGAAGGTGGCGTAGTCGGTGACGACCCGGGCGTAGGCGGCGATCTCGCCGGTCTCACGGTGGTACGCGCCGAAGTTGAGCGAGCCCTCGATGGCCCGGTCCTGCTTCTCCCGGGGCCGCCCCATGGCCCAGTAGGCGTCCGTGGAGAGCCAGTGATGGACACGCTCGGCATCGATCCGCCCCGCATCGGCCGAGATGTCGTAGATGCCGTGCGTCAGGGCAGGTTCCGCAGTCGCGCTGTTGGTGATCGTGCTGTCGCTCATGGGCGAAGAGTCGCAGCGGGGACGGGAATTGTCAGGTGAATTTGCCGAGACGGGGAGGGAGAGGGTGGCGAGGGAGGGGCGGGGAGGGGGTGGGGGGGGAGGGGGTGGGGGGGTAGGGGGGGCGGGGCCCCTCCCCCGGCGGAGTTCGACGATGGAAATTTCCACCCCTACCCCCACCCCCACCTCCACTCCCCCGCCCCGTCCCCGCCCCGCTCCCCCGAGTCATCCCCCGAGTTCGTCCAGGGCCGTGCGCAGGCGGCGTACGCCTTCTGTGATTTCGGTGGGGGTCGCGACGCCCGCGAAGCTCAGGCGGAGGTGGCCTGCGGGGGGTTCGGCGCAGAAGTAGGGGCGGCCGGGGGCGGCGGAGACTCCGGCTCGCAGGGCGGCGGCGAGCAGGGCGGCCTCGGGCAGGGTGTCGGGGAGGCGGAGCCAGAGGTGGTAGCCGCCGTAGGGGACGTGGGGCAGGGCGAGGGCGGGCAGCCGGTGGGCGATCGCGCCGCGCAGGATGTCCCGGCGGTTTCCGAGTTCCTGGGCGACGGCCCTCAGGTGCCGGGGCCAGGAGGGGGAGCCGACGAGTTCGAGCGCGGCTTCCTGGAGGGGGCGGGGGACGAAGAAGCTGTCGACGATCTGGATGGCCCGGAGGCGTTCGAGGACGGGTCCCCGGGCGGCGAGGGCGCCGACCCGGAGGCTGGGCGAGGTGATCTTCGTCAGTGAGCAGATGTGGACGACGACGCCGTCGGGGTCGTCGGCGGCGAGCGGGGCGGGCAGTGGGGGCGCGTCCTCGTGGACGAGGCGGCGGGCGAAGTCGTCCTCGACGACGAAGGCTCCGGCGGCGCGGGCGATTCGGATGATCTCGCGGCGGCGTTCCGGGGCGAGGACCGCGCCGGTGGGGTTCTGGAAGAGCGGCTGGCAGACGAGGACGCGGGCGCCGGTGGCGCGGAAGGCGGCTTCGAGGAGGTCGGGGCGGACGCCGTCGGCGTCGACCGGTACGGGTACCGGCCGGAGTCCGGCGGCTCGGGCGACGGCGAGCATACCGGGGTAGGTGGGCGATTCCACCAGGACGGGGGTGCCGGGCGGAGCGAGGGCGCGCAGGGCGGTGGTGATGGCGGACTGACCGCCGGCGGTGATGAGGATCTCGGCCGCAGTGACGCCGCCGCCGATCTCGCGGGCGAACCAGTCGCGCAGTTCGGGCAGACCGTCGGTGGGGGGCCTGCTCCAGGCTCCGGGGCGGCGTCCGGCGCGGGCGAGGGCGGCGGCGAGGGCTCGTTCGGGCTGGAGGGAGGGGTGGAGGTAGCCGCCGTTGAACTCGATCACGCCGGGCGGGGGCGCGGAGAGGGTGGCGAGGACTCCGGAGGCGTCGACGGCTCGGGGGACGAGTTCGGTGGCGGTGTCGGCGCTGAGGGCGACTTCCTGCCAGGAGGTGTCTCCGGTGGCGGCGGGTGTGGTGCGGGGTTCGGCACGGAAGGCGCCGGCGCCGGGGCGGGTGACGACGAGTCCTTCGGCGGCGAGCTGTGCGAGGGCGCGGGTGACGGTCACCGGGGAGACCCGGTAGCGCTCGACGAGTGCCCGGCTGGACGGCAGCTTTCCGCCAGGAGAGTAGCGGTTCAGCTCGGATTTCAGGGCCTGCGCCAGTTCCGTGACACTGCTACGCTCATTCATGAGAGAACAGAGTAGCGCTACTGCCACTTCGGCGATAACGGTCACCGCTCCCGGCGAAGCCGCCACGACGGCCCCCGCCGACCCGAGCCCCATCGCCCCGGCCCCTGTCACCCCGGCCGAACCGGGCACCTCCCACCCGGGCTCCGCCGACCCGAGTCCTGCCGACCGGGCCCCCTCAGCCCTGTCCTCAGGCACCTCGTCTCCAGGCATCCCATCCCCAGACACCTCACCCCTGCCCCACCCGTCCCCAGCCACCGCATCCCCGGCCACCCCAACCCTCACCCACCCGTCCCCGGCCGCCCCGGTCCCCGCCACCCCACCCCCTCCAGGTTCAAGCCCCGCCGCTCCGGCAGGAGTCGACCCCCTCCGGCGCGGCACTCTGCTCGCCGTGCTCGGTGTCGTGGCCTTCTCCCTGACCTTCCCGTCGACCGTCTGGGGGCTCGAAAGCTTCGGCCCCTGGTCGCTGGTGACCCTGCGTTCCACGCTCGCCGCCCTCCTCGCGGGCGGGTTTCTCCTGGCCGGACGGGTGCCGTTGCCGGAGCGGCGCCACTGGGCGGGTCTCGCCGTCGTCGCCGGGGGTGTCGTCATCGGCTTCCCGCTCCTGACGACCCTGGCCCTGCGGACGTCCACCACCTCGCACGCCGCCGTGGTCGTGGGCCTGTTGCCGCTGACCACCGCGATCTTCGCCGCCCTGCGTACGGGGCGCCGCCCGTCCCGTACCTTCTGGGGCGCGGCCGTGGGCGGTGCGGCGGTGGTCATCGTGTTCACGCTCCAGCAGAGCGGCGGGGCGCTGTCGCGGGGCGATCTGTATCTGTTCGGGGCGCTCCTGGTCTGCGCCGCCGGATACACGGAGGGTGGGCGGCTCGCCCGGTCGATGCCCGGCTGGCAGGTCATCGGCTGGGCGCTGGTGCTGTGTCTGCCGCCGATGGTGGCGGGCGCGGGGGTGGCCCTCGCGGTGGAGCCGGTGCGGCTGAGTGCGCACGGTGTCCTCGGTCTGGTCTGGGTGGCGGCCGGTTCCACCTTCTTCGGTCTGTACGTCTGGTACCGGGGCATGGCGTCGATCGGCATTCCGAAGGCGAGCCAGTTGCAGCTGGCCCAGCCGCTGCTGACCCTGGTCTGGTCGGTGTCCCTGCTCGGCGAGACGCTGCCGTCGGCCGCTCCGGTCGCGGCGGTGGCCGTCCTGCTCTGCATCGCGGCGACCCAGCGGTCCGGCGACCGGGGCCGACACGGCGAACGGCGCGCCGCGCGGAAACGGGACACAATGGCAGGGACAGGCCCGAGGTGAAAGACCCGCTCGCGAGGAGGTCTCCCCGATGCAGGCGAACGTGGGCGACACACTGCTGGTGCACGGCCGGACCGTCGGTCACCATGACCGTACGGCCGAGGTCCTTCAGGTACTGGGGGAGAACGGCACGCCCCCGTATCGCGTGAAGTTCGAGGACGACGGTCACGAGGCCCTGATGTCGCCGGGCCCCGACACCGTCGTACGGCACCGTCCGGATGCGGGACCCGGCACGATCTTCTGAACCGCCTCACCCGATCCGGCTCTCGCGTCACCCCACCGGGTCCGACGTCCGGACCGTCCGCCCCGCCCGGTCATCCCATCCGGTCACTCCGGCCGGTGCCTCCAACCGGTCACCGCACCCAGTCACCGCACTCGGTCACCGCGCCCGGTCATCCCCGTCGTCTCGGCGGTCGGCTCCTGGTCGGGTAGTGGTCGGCCACGACCCTGGCCATCGCCCCGATCGGGTCCGCCGCGACCTCCTTCGCCGCGAAGTAGCAGTGGCCCGACACCTCGGGGTACCGGGCGGCGAGGTCCAGATGCCGGGAGAGTTCCCCGGGGTCCTGCCAGGCGGCGGGCTGGGCGGGGTCGCCCGCCTTGTAGAGCGCCTCGCCGATGTGGAGGCGTACGCCGGTGTCCCGGACGGCCGCGTCCCACCAGGGCAGCAGTTTGGCGTAGTCGGCGGCGGGCAGGCCGATGTTCCAGTACAGCTGCGGGACGACGTAGTCGATCCAGCCCTCTCTGATCCACTTGCGGGTGTC
Organism: Streptomyces sp. CBMA291; assembly: GCF_014596525.1. Lineage (GTDB taxonomy): Bacteria > Actinomycetota > Actinomycetes > Streptomycetales > Streptomycetaceae > Streptomyces. Next base: position 143,842 of record NZ_MSJP01000114.1, on the reverse strand, counting down.
GGCGTACAGGTCGTCGTAGGTCTGGACGCCGGCGCGGGTGTCCGAGCCCTCGGGGTCGGTGGCGATGTTCCGCCAGACGCCGAAGGGGCTGATGCCGAAGTCGACGTTCCGCCTGGTCCTTCTGATGCGGGTGGCGGTCTCGGAGACCAGCAGGTCGATGTTGTTCCGCCGCCAGGACGCCTTGTCGGGGAAGTCGCCGCCGTAGCGCGCGTACGCCTCGTCGTCGGCGAAGACCTGCCCGGCCACCGGGTACGGGTAGAAGTAGTCGTCCCAGTGCACGGCGTCGACGTCGTAGCGCCGGACCGCGTCCAGCATCGCGTCCTGGGTGAACCGGCGGACCTCGGGAAGCCCGGGGTTGTAGTAGAGCTTGCCGCCGTAGGGCAGCACCCACTCGGGGTGGCGCCGGGCCGGGTGGTCCGGGACGAGCCGGGTGGGGTCCGTGTGGTTCGCCACGCGGTACGGGTTGAACCAGGCGTGCAGTTCGAGCCCCCGCGCGTGGGCCTCCTCCACGGCCGTGCCGAGGGGGTCCCAGCCGGGGTCGCGGCCCTGCGTCCCCGTGAGGTACTGGGCCCACGGCTCGTACCGCGAGGGCCACAGGGCGTCGGCGGTGGGCCGGACCTGGAGGACGACCGTGTTCAGGCGGCGGGCGACGGCGGCGTCGAGGAGGGCGAGGAGTTCGGCACGCTGCTCCCCGGCGCCGAGCCCCGGGCGGGAGGGCCAGTCGCGGTTGGCGACGGTGGCGATCCACACACCCCGGAACTCGCGGCGGTGTCTCCCGCCTCGCCCGGAACGCCTTCCGGGGGCGCCCCCGTGCCCGACCCCGGACCCGACGTCGGACGCAGCTCTGGACGCGGTCCCGGCGGCGGACCCCGATCCCGCTCCGGGCCCGGTCCCGGCGGCGGACGCCGTCCCCGCGCCCGCGCTCGCGAGCGCCCCCGCACCCGCCGCCGCGAGCGCCGCTCCGGTGGCGCCCGTCACGAATCCTCTTCTGCCGATAGGCCGCACTTGTACCCCTCCTGTGTCGGATACGTCACACCTACCCGGACAGCATGCCCGCCCCGGCCGATCGATCATCGGTTAATGAGCGGTAACGTCGTGGGGTCGAGGCGGACGCACCGGAATCACACGGGGCTCCGCCGCCAGAGAAGAGCGAGAGGCACGAGGTGACGGACTCCATGGCCGACATTGAGCGCGTCGGAGTGGTGGGCTGCGGCCAGATGGGCGCAGGCATCGCAGAGGTGTGTGCCCGGAGCGGGCTTGAGGTGAAGGTCGCCGAGACCACCGGCGAAGCGCTGGAGATCGGGCGTACCCGGCTCATCAACTCGCTGGCCAAGGCCGCCGAACGCGGCAAGATCTCCGAGGAGGAGCGGGACGCGACGCTCGCGCGGCTCAGCTTCACCACCGATCTCGGCGAGTTCGCCGACCGCGACCTCGTCATCGAGGCGGTCGTGGAGAACGAGCAGGTCAAGACCGAGATCTTCCAGGTACTCGACCAGGTGATGACCCGCCCGGACGCCATCCTGGCCTCGAACACCTCCTCCATCCCGCTGGTGAAGCTGGCCGTGGCGACCTCCCGCCCCGACCAGGTCATCGGCATCCACTTCTTCAACCCGGCCCCGGTGCAGAAGCTCGTCGAGCTGATCCCGGCCCTCACCACCTCCGAGGGCACGATCAGCCGGGCCCAGGCCTTCGCCGAGAAGACGCTGGGCAAGCACGCGATCCGCGCCCAGGACCGGTCGGGCTTCGTGGTGAACGCGCTGCTCGTGCCGTATCTGCTCTCCGCGATCCGGATGTTCGAGTCGGGCATCGCGAGCCGGGACGACATCGACAACGGCATGGAGTTCGGCTGCGCCCACCCGATGGGCCCACTGAAGCTCTCGGACCTCATCGGTCTGGACACGATCGCCTCGATCGCCGACTCGATGTACTCGGAGTTCAAGGAGCCGCTGTACGCCGCTCCCCCGCTGCTCCAGCGCATGGTGGACGCGGGCAGGCTCGGCCGGAAGACGGGCTCGGGCTTCTACCCGTACGCCTGACCGGCCCCACCCGTCACTCCCTGCCTCGGGCCCGTATCCGTGCACCTCGCGGATACGGGCCCGTCCGCCGTCTCGCCGTCCGTGCTCAGCCGAGGCGCAGCCGGTGGAGCAGGAGCAGTCCCGCGACGGTGTTCGCGGCCGGGACCCGGCCCCGGGCGATCAGTTCGGGGACCTTCTCCAGCGGGATCCAGGCGCGTCGGGAGGATTCGAAGGCGTCCTCGGGCGGGCCGGTGTAGGTGGCCTGGTCGGTCCAGTAGAGGTGGTGACGGGCGTCGGTGAGGCCGTTGGAGGGTTCGACGGTGAGGAGGTGGCGCAGCGGTCCGGGGCGCCAGCCGGTCTCCTCCTCCATCTCGCGGGCGGCGGCGGCTTCGAGGTCCTCGCCGTCCTCGACGACACCTGCGGCGAGTTCCCAGCCCCAGCTGTCGGTGATGAAGCGGTGGCGCCAGAGCATCAGGACTTCGTCGGCTTCGTTGACCGCCGTCGCGAGGGCGACGGGCCGCAGCCGGATCAGATAGTGGTCGAGGCGGCGCCCGTCCGGTAGTTCGACGTCCGCGAGGTTCACTCGGAACCAGCGGTTCTCATAGACGGAGTGTTCACTCAGTTTCGTCCACTGCACGTTCTTGCCACCTTCCGACTGGTCGGTGCTGGTTTGGTGGTGATCTGGCAGCAGTTCGAGAACTACAGGGGAACGCGCAGAGTTCCGTCGATCAACGCCGCCGCCTCCCTCGCCTCGCCGCAACCGCTGCCCAGCAGCTGCTGCCTGACCTGTCGCAGCCGGTCCCGCAGCCGCCGCGACTCCATTCCCCGGGCCCGTTCCGTCATCTCCACGGCCGTCCGCGCCGCCGCGTCCGGCTCCCCCCGCCGCAGCTCGATCTGGCACAGCATCGCGAGCCGGTGCACCCGCCCCCGGTCGTGCGAGGGCGTCCCCACCGCCGCTCGGGCGTGCTCGTGGGCCGCGGCGAGGTCACCCAGACTGAGCAGTGCCTCGGCGACCTGTACGTTGACGAGCCCCGGCTGGACGTACCCCGTCTCGGCCGGTTCCTCCCCCGGTCTGATCCGCTCCGCCGCCGCCTCGGCCCGCCGGATGCAGGCCAGCGCCGCCGTGCCGTCGCCGAGACGCGCGTACGCCTTCGCCTGCATCGCCGTCAGGTCCGCGGCGAGCGCCGGAGTGATCCGTGCCCCCGCCGCCCGTAGTGCCGCCTCCGCGAACGCCACCGCCTGCCGGAACTCCCCCATGAGCAGCGACTGGTTGACCAGCAGCGCGATCACATAGGCGCCGAAGCCCCGGTCCCCGCTCGCCTTCGCCAGCCGAAGCGCCTGGTGGAAGTAGCGCTGGGCCAGTCCGTGCGCGTCGGCGTCGTACGCGCAGATGCCGGCCACCGCGACCAGCCCGCCGGTGGCCCGGTGCAGCCGCCGTCCCAGCGCGTCGCCGTACGAGCCCCGCAGCAGCGGGGCGGTCTCGGCGGTGAGGAAGCCGACGATCCGGGCGCGGGTCGCGATGCCGCCGGCCTTGCGGTACATCTGCTCGTAGTGGGTGCGGGCGGCGCCGAGGACGGCGATGTCGGCCGGTGACACCGTCGTCCGGCCGGTCCGGGACACGTCGGTGTCCTCCGGCGGGTTCTCCCACTCCCACACCGGCATCACGGCCGGGGTGCCGGTGACGGCGGGCGCGCCCACCAGATGGGGGCGTTGCTGCTGGTCGGAGCGCCAGAGCGCGGCCGCCCGCTCGACGAAGCCGGACAGCGGCGAGCCGGGCGCGGGCAGCGGTCCTTCCGGCGGCCCGTAGCCGATGTCGTCCAGGGTCACCTGCCGGTGCAGCCGCGCGGCCAGCACCTCGCAGATCAGATCGGGTACCTGGCCGCGCGGGCGCTGGCCCTTCAGCCAGCGGGCCACGGCGGTGTGCTCGTAGCGCAGGGCGAGCCCCCTGGCCAGACCGGCCCGGTTCACATGGGCGGCGAGTCCGGCGTGGGAGACGCCCGCTTCGTCCAGCAGGGCGTCGAGCAAGGTGTTGGGCTGCATGACCGCTCCGGTCGTTCGGTGAACTCAGCGTAGCGGCGGGCGATTTGGTACGGGACGGACGAGTGCGGGGGCTGCGGTGGTCGGGGCGAGGCGGGGCCGTACGGGTTTCCCGGCACCGGGGCCGACGCCGATACCGGCACCGACGCCGACGCCGACGCCGACGCCGAAAGAGCACAGGCCCTCGGGCCGGGGGATTCGCACGGGGTGTGAACCGAGTACCCGTGCTTCCGGTCCGCGTGCTCTGCCGCCCCTGCCTCCGGACCGGTTGACTGTTTCTCTCGCCGCAAGGCGACGACCGGGCCGCCGGCCCCCCTCGTTCAGGCGGCCGCCCGGTCCGCGCCGCCCGCCCGCCTCTCTGCCCGACGCTCCCCGGCGGAGCGGGCGGCGCCCGGCCCCCGCTCCCCTCCGCTCAGCGGTGGGAGGAGGGGGCGGGCCGGGGTCGGCGCAGCCCGGATTCGGCGGGTTGCGCCGGGACCCGGATGCGGTCGTTCCGTACGACGAGCAGGGCGACGTCGTCGGTCAGCCGGCCTCCCGTGTGGTGCAGCAGCGCGGTGTGGACGCGTCGGACGAGGGCGGCGGGCGGCTCGCCGGGCTCCCCGGCCAGGGCGGTGTCGAGGGCGAAGAACCGGCCGCGCCGGTCACGGGCCTCCTCCGCGCCGTCGGTGTGCAGGACGAGGGTCTCGCCGGGCAGCAGCCGGGCCGCGGTGTACGGGGTGAGGACGGCCGGGAGCGGCAGGACGCCGAGCGGGGGAAGCGGCTCGCCGACCGTCAGCCGCTCCACCGCCGATCCGAGGCGGTACGGGCCGGGGTGACCGCAGTTGAACACCGCCAGCCGCCCGTCGGGGCGGATCTCAAGGAGCAGCAGCGTCACGAACTCCTCCGCCACCGGGTGCTCCGGCGCCGTCCCGGAGCGTGCCGGGTGCTCGTCCCGGGCCCGCTCCCGCAGATGCCGGTCCAGTGCCCGCTCCAGTCGGCGCAGGACCCCTGCGAGTTCGGGTTCGTCGTGGGCGGCCTCGCGGAAGCTGCCGAGGACCGCGACCACGGCGCCCAGGGCGGCGAGACCGTGGCCCCGGACGTCCCCGATGACCACCCGTACCCCGTAGGGGGTGGCGGCGGCCTCGTACAGGTCGCCGCCGACGACGGCGCCCCGGGAAGCGGACAACTGCCCGGCGGCCAGGGCGAGTCCGTCGAGCCGGGCGGGCGGCGGGCGCAGCAGGACCTGCTGGGTGGCGGTGGCGATGGCGCGCACCCGGGCCAGCTCGCGGACGAGACCGTGCCGGACGCCGACGATCAGCCCGATGCCGACGGTGAGGAAGACGACGCTGGTGGTGATTCTCATGGGCAGCCCCTGCTGCCGGGCCAGCGGGCAGCCGTACTTCCAGGCCACGGCGACCGCGCCCCACGCGGTGGGAAGCACGAGCGGAGCCATCCGGCGGAGCCGGGAACCCCCGGAGACCAACGCTCTCGTACGGATCATGCACGGCCCTTCCCGAGCCCCGACAGAGCCCACCGGCCCTGCGGCCCACAGGTCCGCCCCTGCGGCCGCGTCGATTCTCCCGACCGCACGCCCCACCACGGAACACCCCCCGGCGATCTCACCCGAAGGAGTGAGCGCCCCCGGCCCACCACCCTCCGCCAGGGGCTTCGCCATGGGTATGTGTGCACGGTTCAGGCGCACGCGTTCGGAACTGGAGGATGGGTGGGAACGGCGAAAGGCCGCCCCGAGGTTTCGGGGCGGCCCTTGCGGGGGTGTCGCTCGGGGTCAGGCGCCGCGGAGGGTGGCGCCCGTGCGGGTCGTCGCCAGGGCGACGGCCGCGTCGCGGGCCGCGGTGGCTTCCTCGACGGTGAGGGTGCGGTCCGGGGCGCGGAACTTCAGGGCGTACGCCAGGGACTTGGTGCCCTCGTCGAGCTGGTCTCCGGTGTAGACGTCGAAGAGCCGGACGGACTCAAGGAGTTCGCCGGCACCCTCGCGGAGGGCTGCCTCGACGGAGGCGGCCGGGACGTCGGCGGCGACGACCAGGGCGACGTCCTGGGTGGCGACCGGGAAGGTGGAGATACGGGGGGCCTGGACGGGTCCCTCGTTCGCCTTCTCCAGCAGGTCCAGGTCGAGCTCCATGGCGCAGCTGCGGGCCGGCAGGCCGTAGGCCTTGACGACGCGCGGGTGGAGTTCGCCCGCGTGGCCGACGAGGATCTTCTCGCCGTCGGTCTCGACGTGGAAGGCGGCGCAGCGGCCCGGGTGCCAGGGGGCGTGCTGGTCGGCGCTGATGATCAGCTCGACCCCGGCCTCGGCGGCCACGGTCCTGGCCGCCTCGATCGCGTCGGCCCAGTCGGACGGGCGGCCCTTGCCCCACCAGCCGGCCTGCTCGCGGGCACCGGCGAGGACGACGGCGGCGTGCCGGGGCTGCGCGGGCAGCACGGCGTCGACTCCGGCGATCTCCTCGTCGCTGGGCCGCCGGTCGACGGGGAGCCGGACGGCGATGCCGGGCTCGCCCTCGGGGCGGAAGACCAGTCCGGTCTCGAAGAGCGCCAGGTCGTGGCTGCCCCGGCTGTCGTTGCGGCGGAGCGCGCCGAGCAGGCCCGGGAGCAGCGTCGTACGGAGCGCGGGCTCCTCGTCGGAGAGCGGGTTGACCAGGGTGACGACCCGGCGGCGGTCGTCGTCCGCGTCGAGGCCGAGCTGGTCGAGGAGCTGCTCGCCGATGAAGGGGTAGTTCGGCGCCTCGACGTAGCCCGCGCCGGCGAGGGCGCGGCCCACCCGGCGGTGGACGCGCTGGCGGGCGGTGAGGCCGCGGCCCGCCGGGGGCCTCGGCAGCGTGGAGGGCAGGTTCTCGTAGCCTTCGAGGCGGATGACCTCTTCGGCGAGGTCGTTCGGCTCGTTGAGGTCGGGGCGCCACGAGGGGACGGTGACGACCAGCTCGTCCTGGCCGTAGACGTCGCAGCCGACCTCCTGGAGGCGGCGGACGACGGTCTCGCGGCCGTACTCGACGCCCGCGACCTTGTCCGGGTGGTTCGCCGGGAGGGTGATGGTGCGCGGTGCGGACGGGGCGCTGATCTCGGTGACGCCGGCCTCGGCGGTGCCGCCCGCGAGGAGCACGAGCAGGTCGACGGTGCGCTGGGCGGCGGCGGCCGCTGCCTGCGGGTCGACGCCGCGCTCGAAGCGCTTGGACGCCTCGGAGGACAGCTTGTGGCGGCGGGCCGTGCGGGCGATGGAGATCGCGTCGAAGTGCGCGGCCTCGATGACGACCTCGGAGGTGCCGGTGACGACGCCGGTCTCGGGGTCGGTCTCGGGGTCGGCGACCTCGGTGTTGGCGCCGCCCATGACGCCCGCGATGCCGATGGGGCCGCGGTTGTCGGTGATGACGAGGTCGGCGGCGTCCAGGACGCGCACGGTGCCGTCGAGGGTGGTGATCTTCTCCCCTGCTTCGGCGCGGCGGACCCCGATGGGGCCGTCGATGCGGCTGCGGTCGTAGGCGTGCAGCGGCTGGCCGAGTTCGAGCATCACGTAGTTCGTGATGTCGACGGCGAGCGAGATCGGGCGCATGCCGGCCTTCTGGAGGCGGCGCTGGAGCCAGATCGGGGAGCGGGCCTCGGGGTCGAGACCGACGACGGTGCGCGCGGTGAAGCGGTCGCAGCCGAAGGGGTCGGAGATCCGGACCGGGTAGCCGTACGAGTTGGGCGCGGGCACGTCGAGGAGGGCCGGGTCGCGCAGCGGGAGCCCGTAGGCGGTGGCGGCCTCGCGGGCGACGCCGCGCATCGAGAGGCAGTAGCCGCGGTCCGGGGTGACGGCGATGTCGAGGACCTCGTCGTACAGCTCCAGGAGGACGGTGGCGTCGCTGCCGATCTCGTGCTCCGGGGGGAGCACGATGATGCCGTGCGTGCCGTCGTCGCCCATGCCGAGTTCGTCGCCGGAGCAGATCATGCCCCGGGAGACGCGGCCGTACGTCTTGCGCTCGGCGATGCGGAAGTCACCGGGGAGGACGGCGCCGGGCAGGGCCACGACGACCTTGTCGCCGACGGCGAAGTTCCGGGCGCCGCAGATGATCTCCTGGGGCTCGCCGGTGCCGTTGGCCTGGCCGACGTCGACGGTGCAGAAGCGGATGGGCTTCTTGAACTCCGTCAGTTCCTCGATGGTGAGGACCTTGCCGACCGCCAGGGGGCCGGTGAGGCCCGCGCCGAGCTGTTCGACGGTCTCGACCTCAAGGCCGGCCGAAATGAGTTTGGCCTGTACGTCGCGGCCGGTCTCCGTCGCCGGCAGGTCGACGTACTCCCGCAGCCAAGAAAGCGGGACCCGCATCAGATCTCCATCCCGAACGGCCGGGTGAACCGGACGTCACCCTCGACCATGTCTCGCATGTCTTCCACGTTGTGGCGGAACATCAGCATCCGCTCGATGCCGAACCCGAAGGCGAATCCGCTGTACTTCTCGGGGTCCACTCCGCAGGCGACGAGCACCTTGGGGTTGACCATGCCGCAGCCGCCGAGTTCGATCCAGCCTTCGCTGCCGCAGGTGCGGCAGGGCCGGTCGGGGTTGCCGACGGACTCGCCGCGGCAGACGTAGCAGAGCATGTCCATCTCGGCGGACGGCTCGGTGAACGGGAAGAAGTTGGGGCGCAGCCGGGTCTTCATGTCCGAGCCGAAGAGCGCCTGGACCATGTGGTCGAGGGTGCCCTTGAGGTCGGCCATGGTGAGGCCCTCGTCGACGGCGAGCAGCTCGATCTGGTGGAAGACCGGGGTGTGCGTGGCGTCGAGTTCGTCGGTGCGGTAGACGCGGCCGGGGCAGACGACGTAGACCGGGGGTTCCCGGTCGATGAGCGTGCGGGCCTGCACCGGGGAGGTGTGGGTGCGCAGCACGACGCCGGACTCGTCGCCGGTGGTGCCTTCGGGGCCCTGGACGAAGAAGGTGTCCTGGGTCTGGCGGGCCGGGTGGTCCGGTACGAAGTTGAGGGCGTCGAAGTTGAACCACTCGGCCTCGACCTCGGGGCCTTCGGCGATCTCGTACCCCATGGAGACGAAGACGTCGGAGACGCGTTCCATGAGGGTGGTGAGGGGGTGGCGGGCGCCGGCCGGGACGCGGTCGTACGGCAGGGTGACGTCGACGGCCTCCTCGACGAGGACGCGCGCGTCGCGCTCGGCCTCCAGCTCGGTCTGGCGGGCGGCGAGCGCCTTGGAGACGGTGCCGCGGGCCTGGCCCACGAGTTTTCCGGCGGCGGCCTTGGCCTGCGGGGGCAGGGCGCCGATCTCGCGGTTGGCGAGCGCCAGCGGCGAGGTGCCGCCGGTGTGCGCGGTCTTCGCCTGCGCGAGTTCGTCGAGGTCGCCCGCGGCCGCGAAGGCGGCGAGCGCCTCGTCCCGCATGCGCTCGATCTCTTCCGGTTTCAGTGCCTCGACCTCAACCGGGTCGTACGACTTATTGGGTGCGGACATCTCTTCCCGTGCTTCCGTTGGCTGGCTGGGCGGCCCCGCTCGACGTCAAGGGCGCAAACGTGCCAAAGGACGAGTCTAACGGGGTGGGGGAACGCGAATGAGCCCGTGGGCGGACCGGGCGGCTCCTGATCTCGTCGGATGGCGTCAGACGAGGTGGGCCGGGGTGCCGACGGGCAGGATAAATCGGAACTCGGCGCCGCCTCCGGGGCCTCTTCCGACGCTGATGGTGCCGCCGTGGGCTTCGACGACGCCCTTGACGATGTAGAGGCCGAGTCCGGTGCCGCCGCGCTTGCTGCCCCGCCAGAAGCGGGTGAAGACGCGGTTCATGGATTCCTCGGGGATGCCGGGTCCTTCGTCGCTCACGGTGACCTCCGTCCCCTCTTCTCCGCCGGGCGATCCGTCGGACTGCCCGCCGGTGTGCGTCGTGGCGGGTGCCACCTCGATGGTGACGGTTCCCTCGCCGTGGCGCACCGCGTTTTCCAGGAGGTTGCCGAGGATCTGGTCGATCTTGTCGGGGTCGGCCCAGAGCGGGGGCAGCTCGGGCCTGATCCGGACGAAGAAGCGGTCGGGGGACTGGCCCGCGGCGGTGTGGGCCTGGACGTGCCGGCCGACGGCGGCGGCGATGTCGACGGGCTGGCGGCGTACTTCCAGGCGGCCGGAGTCGATCCGGGAGATGTCGAGGAGTTCGGCGATGAGCCGTTTGATGCGTCCGGCGTCGGCGTCGACGGTCTCCAGCATCAGGCGTTTCTGGTCGTCGCTGAACCGTTCCCACTTGCCGAGGAGGGTGGCGGTGAAGCCCTTGACGGAGGTGAGCGGGGAGCGCAGTTCGTGGGCGACGGTGGCGATGAGTTCGGCGTGGCTGCGTTCGGTGCGGCGGCGGGCCTCGGTGCCGCGCAGCGAGACGACGACGCGGCGGACGGGTCCGGTGGGGTGCTCGCGGAGGTAGCGGGCGGAGACGAGGACCTCGCGGCCGCCGGGCAGCAGGAGGTTGCGCTCGGGCTGGCCGCGTCGGGTGGCGAGTCCCCCGTAGGGGTCGGTCAGGGTCCACCAGCGGTGGCCCTTGAGGTCTTCGAGGGGCAGGGCCCGGTCGAGGGGGAGGCCGAGGGCGCGTCCGGCGGGGACGGCGGTGATGCGGGCGGCGGCCGCGTTGAAGCAGACGACCCGGCCGGTCTCGTCGGCGACGACGAGACCGTCGGGCAGGTCGTCGGGGTGGACGCCGTGGAAGTCGGCGGGGCCGGGGGGGCGCTCGGCCCTCGGGTCCGGCGGTTCCGGTGCGGGCGGCGGGGCGCCCTGTTCCGGGGCGTGCGGCGTGACGCTCCGTGCCTGTGCGGGACTGTCCGTGCCGACCGTCATCCCCGTATCCCCACCCCTCCGTGTAGCGCAGTGGGCCCCCGAGACCGTCACTCTACTGGGCGAGGGAGGCGGAATGGACCCCTCAGGGGGAGGTTCGGGGGCGCTGGGCGCGGGCGGAGGCGTAGAGGCAGACGGCGGCGGCGGTGGCGAGGTTGAGGCTTTCGGCCTTGCCGTGGATGGGGACGCGGACGACGGCGTCGGCGAGGGCCCGGGTCTCCTCGGGGAGGCCCCAGGCCTCGTTTCCGAAGATCCAGGCGGTGGGGCCGCCCATGGTGCCGGCGTCGAGTTCGTCGTCGAGGTCGTCCTGTCCCGCGCCGTCGGCGGCGAGGATCCGGACACCGGCGCCCTTGAGTCCGGCGACGGCCTGTTCGACGGGGACGCCGATGGCGACCGGGAGGTGGAACAGGGAGCCGACGGAGGCGCGGACGGACTTGGGGTTGTAGAGGTCGACGGAGGCGTCGGTGAGGACGACGGCGTCGGCTCCGGCGGCGTCGGCGCAGCGCAGGACCGTGCCGGCGTTCCCGGGGTCGCGTACGTGGGCGAGGACGGCGACCAGCTTGGGCCGGGCGGCGACGATGTCCTCGAACGGGGAGTCGAGGAAGCGGCAGACGCCGACGAGGCCCTGGGGCGTGACGGTCTGGGAGACCTCGGCGAGGACGTCGTCGGAGGCGTGGTGGACGCGGGCTCCGGCGGCGTGGGCGGCGTCGACGATGGCGCTGTGGCGTTCGGCGGCCTCGACGGTGGTGAAGAGTTCGACGAGGGTGGGCTCTCCGCCGGGGCCCCGGTGCGCGACGGCCTCGCGGACGGCCTGCGGGCCTTCGGCGATGAAGAGGCGGTCCTTGCCCCGGAAGTTGCGCTTGGCGAGCCGCCGGGCGGCGACGACGCGCGGGGAACGCGGGGAGATCAGCTCGGGGGTGACCATGGGGTGCGCGGTTCTCTCTTCGGGGCCGGACGGCTGGGGGCCGGGCGGGCGGGGCGGGCCGGGCGGGTGAGCCCCGGGGCCGGAGGGGCGGGTGCCTTCGCGGTACGGAGGGCCCGCGGGTGCGGGGTCCCCGGTGGTGCGGTGGGCCCGGGGCCCTTGAGGTGCGGGGTGGCGTCTCAAGGGGCGGAAGCACCCGGACCCGCAGTCGCGTGTGCGGCTGCGGGTCCGGGCGGAAGTACTGCGGCCTGGAAGATCAGGCGGCGGCCTTCGGGGCGTTGACGTCGGCCGGGAGGGCCTTCTGCGCGACCTCGACCAGCGCGGCGAACGCGTTGCTGTCGTTGACGGCCAGCTCGGCGAGGATCTTGCGGTCCACCTCGACGTTGGCGGCCTTCAGACCCTGGATGAGGCGGTTGTACGTCATGCCGTTCAGGCGGGCAGCGGCGTTGATGCGCTGGATCCACAGCTGACGGAAGTCGCCCTTGCGCTTCTTGCGGTCGTTGTAGTTGTAGACCAGCGAGTGGGTGACCTGCTCCTTGGCCTTGCGGTACAGGCGCGAGCGCTGACCGCGGTAGCCGGAGGCCTGCTCGAGGATCGCCCGGCGCTTCTTGTGGGCGTTGACTGCCCGCTTGACGCGTGCCACTTGTTAACTCCTTGTAGCGGGGTCGCGGTGGTCCTCACGCGACCCGAAAAACGGATGGAACCCGGTCTCGGCCGGATGCCCTCGGCGGGGAGGGCGGGAGATCAGACTCAGATGCCCAGCATCTTCTTGATCTTGGCGGCGTCACCCGGGGCCATCTCGGCGTTGCCGGTGAGGCGACGCGTCAGCTTGGACGACTTGTGCTCGAGCAGGTGGCGCTTGCCGGCGCGCTCGCGCAGGATCTTGCCGGAGCCGGTCACCTTGAAGCGCTTCTTGGCACCAGAGTGCGTCTTGTTCTTCGGCATCGCGCCGTATCTCCTCGTCAGTGGCGCTCCCCCCGGTGCGGGCACCGGGCTGCCGGGAGCGTCAATTCTTCGTGTGGTGGGTCCGGGCGGGGCCCGGGGCGGCCTGGTTGGCAGCCCCTCGGATCACGCCTCGGGGGTCTCGGTCTCGGTCTCGACCGAAGTCTCGGTCTCGGCCGGGGCTTCGGCGGCGGGGGTCTCCTCGGGGGCGGCGCCCTGACGCTCTGCCTTGCGTGCGGCCTGGGCCTCACGCGCCTCGGCCATGGCCTCGGTCTTCTTCTTGTGCGGACCGAGAACCATGATCATGTTCCGGCCGTCCTGCTTCGGGTTGGACTCGATGAAGCCAAGCTCCTCGACGTCCGACGCCAGCCGCTGAAGCAGCCGGAATCCAAGCTCGGGGCGGGACTGCTCACGACCACGGAACATGATCGTGATCTTGACCTTGTCGCCCTGCTTGAGGAACCGGACGACGTGACCCTTCTTGGTGTCGTAGTCGTGCGGGTCGATCTTCGGCCGGAGCTTCATCTCCTTGATGACCGTGTGCGCCTGGTTCTTGCGCGCCTCACGGGCCTTCATGGCCGACTCGTACTTGAACTTCCCGTAGTCCATGAGCTTGCACACGGGCGGACGGGCGTTCGCCGCGACCTCGACCAGATCGAGGTCGTACTCCTGTGCGAGCTCCAGGGCCTTGGCAAGCGGAACAATCCCGACCTGCTCGCCGCTGGGTCCGACAAGTCGCACCTCGGGAACGCGAATCCTGTCGTTGATGCGGGGCTCGGCGCTGATGGATCCTCCTCGGTAGCACCACGCGACCGCCTGGCGGACGGACACGCAACTCAGTTTCTGAGACCAACCGCGCCGGTACATGAAAAAACGCCCCGGACGGGACACAGGCGGGGCTCCATGGAAAACCGGAGCACCGCCGCGATCAACCGCGGGGCGCACATCGGGCGGCTCCATCGTCCGTACGGAACGATGGGCGCCACCTGACCGGTGACCCGCCACCCGTGAGGGTGGTCAGGTGGGAGTTCGGAGCCTCCACTTGTGGGCCGGGCACGCATGTGTCCGGCCGGTCGTTACACAAGGTTAGCAGGACCCGGCGGTCTCCGCTAACCGAGGACCGCCCTATCGTATGAGGCATGAGCGAGACGCCCCAGAACCCATCCTCGGAGTCCCCCGACTTCGCAGCCATGACCCGTGACATCGCGGAGGTCCCCGCGGTGGAGGTCATCGTGACCGTCGCCGTCAACCTGATGAGCGCCGCCGCGGTGAAGCTCGGGCTCACCGAGGACGGCGACAAGCACAAGGACCTCGACGAGGCCCGCAAGCTGGTGCACGCCCTCGCGGGTCTTCTCGACGCCGGAGCCACGGAGGTCTCGTCCTTCCACGCCGCTCCCCTGCGGGACGGTCTGAAGTCCCTCCAGCTCGCCTTCCGCGAGGCGTCCCTGATCCCGGACGAGCCGGGCCAGGGACCGGGCGAGAAGTACACGGGGCCGGTGTACGGCTAGTCGGCCGCCTTCCATGCCGAGGGGCCGGAGACGTCTCAGGACGTCTCCGGCCCCTCGGCGTGTCTGGGCTGGAGGCTCGCGGCCCACGACCGCGGAAGGCCTCAGGGCGTCCGCGGCCCCTTGACGTAGAAGGGCTCGCCCGGCGGGGTGGCCGAGGCGGGCAGGAGTGCCAGGTCGAGGCCGCGCACCAGGCGGGCCCTCAGCGTCTCGTCGGCCGCCAGGGTGCGGGCGACCCGCTGGGCGGCCTCGGCGGGCGAGGCGTCCCCGGCGAGGATGAGGGCGAGCGTGCCGTCGGCTTCGCCCGGTCCCAGGTGGGCGCGGAGCACGGCGGGCTCGGCGGCGACGGCGGCGCGGACCGCTTCCCGCACGGCGGGGTCGTCGAGCGGGTAGGTGCTGGAGCGGCCCTCGGCGAGCGCGAGCAGCGCCGGTCCCGTCACCTCGTAGGGCACGGGTCCCGAGAGGTCCAGGAGGAGGGTGTCCGCCTTCTCGTGCGCGACCGCCTGGAGTGCCTGGTGGAGCGGGACGGCGACGGGCCGGGCTCCCGGGTCCCACAGGGCGAGCGAGTCGGTCGAGGTGAAGGCGGGCAGGGCGCGCCGGTCGCCCGCCGTGAGGGTGGGGACGGCCATGTCGCTGGTCTTCTCGCGGCGGAGGCCGTTCTCGTCGGTCTCGACCTCGCCGAGGACGGCGACGACGGGGACCAGGAGGCGGGCTCCGCGCAGGGCTTCGAGGACCGGGCCGTGGGCGGTTCTGTCCTCGGCCCAGGCGGCGAGGGCCGCGGTGAGCGCCGGGGCGGCGGTGCCGTCGTCGTCGGAGAATCCGGGGTCCGGAATGTTCTTGAGCTCCACGGGCCGAGCCTAACGGCGGGGCCGGGCGGGCCCGGAGCCGGGTCCCGCGCTCAGCGGGTCTTCCGGCCGGTGCGGCGCAGCAGCGCGGCGGTGAGGAGCAGGAGGACGCCGAGGCCGCCGGCGAGCGGGGCGAGCAGGCCGAGGGGGCGGGGTTCCTCGGCTGCGGGCAGCGGGCCGGGGCCGAAGTACTCGCCCCGGTAGCCGGAGGTGGCGGCCTTGGGGTCGGCGCCCCCGGTCTTCGCGGCGGCGGCGATGGCGGCGGCCGGGTCGACCGTCCCGTATCCCTTGGAGTCGCTGCGGCCGCCCTTGGGCCGGTTCCGGGCGGTGTCGACGAGCAGCCGTTTGATCTGCGCCGGGGTGAGGTCGGGGTGGGCGGCGCGGACGAGTGCGACGGAGCCGGAGACGAACGCGGCGGCGGCGCTGGTGCCCCAGCCCTCGTAGTAGCGGTGGTCGGGGTCGGCGATGGCGATGTCGACGCCGGGGGCGCTGACGGTGGCGTACCAGCGGCGGGTGGAGAAGGAGGCGTGGGT
Source organism: Streptomyces sp. CBMA291 (assembly GCF_014596525.1). Classification (GTDB taxonomy): domain Bacteria; phylum Actinomycetota; class Actinomycetes; order Streptomycetales; family Streptomycetaceae; genus Streptomyces. The sequence continues at coordinate 128,272 of NZ_MSJP01000114.1, read as the reverse complement.
GCCGTAGCGGTCGACGGCGGCGACGGCGATGACGCCGGGGTAGGCCGCCGGGTACGAGACGTGGTCGCCCTTCTCGCCGCCGTTGCCCGCGGAGGCGACGACCGGGACGCCCTTGCCGAGGGCGTACTGCACGGCCGCGTCCTCGCCCGCGTCGGGGTGGGCGGACTCGGAGTCGTCGCCCAGGGAGAGGTTGATGACGTCGGCGCCGTGGTCGGCGGCCCAGCGGATGCCTTCGGCGAGGGCGGTGCCCCGGGTCTTGCGGGCCTTCTCGCGGGCCTTGTCGGTGCCTTCGAGGATGACCCGTACGGGGAGGATCCTCACCTCGGGGGCGATGCCGAGGACGCCGTCCTCGCCGCCGGGTCCGTGTCCGTGGCCCGCGATGATGCCGGCCATGGCGGTGCCGTGCCGGGCCCAGGCGCGGTCGCCCCGGGTGGCTCCGAAGCCGACGAGGTCGTGGCCGGGCAGCACCGAGCCGGTCAGGTCCGGGTGCTCGGCGTCGACGCCGGTGTCGAGGACGGCGACGGTGATCCCCTCGCCCTTGGTGGTACGCCAGGCCTCGCGGGTGTGGAGCGCTTCGAGCCCCCACTGCCGGGCCCGGATGGAGTCGGCGTGCGCGGGCGTGACCGGCACGGGCAGGACGGAGAAGGCACCGGCGAGCAGGACGACCACGGGAAGACGGAGCCGGAGGACGGGGGCACGAGGAGGGACCGCGGGCGCGGCGGAACGGACGGCGGGGGTACGGACGGCGGGGGTGCGGAGGCGGGTACCGGGGAGGCCGGTGGCGGGGTCCAGGGGCTCCGTGGCGGGGAGGCCGGTGGCGGGATCCCGGGGCTCCGTGGCGGGGAGGCCGGTGGTGGAGCCCCGGAGTTCGGTGGCGGGCGAGTCGGTGGTGGGGAGGCCGGTGGCGGGGAGGCCGGTGGTGGAGTCCAGGGGCTCCGTGGCAGGCGAGTCGGTGGTGGGGAGGCCGGTGGCGGGCCTTCGGGGGCGGGGGGCTCGGGTCACCGGGCGGGCTCCTTCGCCGCCGGGGTGGCGGCGGACCGCAGCAGCAGCTCGAAGCGGAGGGTGATGCCCTTGGCCTCGTGACCGAGACCGGACTGCGCGATGGCGTCGGTACGGCCCCGGGCCATGGCCCCGTCGGCGGGCTGTGGGCGGTCGACGGGGCGGCCGTCGGCGAAGCCGGAGACGGCGGTGACCACGACGGGCAGGTCGGCGGGGGCGTGCAGCCACCAGCTGGCGCGCTGCGCGGCGCCGAAGCGGGCGGCGACGGTGCCGGGGCCGGGGAGCGCGGGCGGGACATCGCGGCCGAGGCGCCCGGTGAGGCCGGGGCCGAGGGCGCGCTGTCCGGCCGGTTCGGCGTGGGTGAAGACGAGACCGACGGTGATCACGCTGCTGGCGGTGGCGTCGGTGTACGTGGCGCGCAGCACGCGCTCGCAGCCGAGCGGCCGGAGGACGGCGAGCAGCCCCTTGGCGAGGGTGGCGGAGGAGCAGGGGGCGTCGGGGGCGACGACGATCCGGGTCCAGGTGCGCGCCGCGCCTCCGGGTCCCGCGCCGGGGCCCGGGAGGGTGCGGGGGAAGAGCGTGTCGACGGGGGCGTTGTGCCACAGCTCCTCGGTCTCGGCGTACCCGGCGGGCAGGACGGGACCGCCGGGCTCGGCGGCGGCCAGCCAGGTCCCGGCGAGCGCCCCGCCGATGAGCCCGATCCCGAGCACGGCGCAGACGGCGACTCCGAGGGTCCGCCCGGTCTTCCGCTTCGGGACGGGCTCGGCCGGGGGCGGGGCCGTCGGGATGGCTGTGAGGTGACCGGGGTGACTTGGGTGGCCGGGGTGACTCGGGTGGCCCGGGTGATCCGTGGGTGCCGCCGGGCCCGCGTAGGCCGGGTGTCCGCCGTGTTCGCCGTGTCCGCCGTGCCCTATGGGCGCCGCCTGTCCGCTGCCCGTCGTACGGGACGGGACGGGCCCCTGGCCGTACGGAAGGACCGGGCGGGCCGGCAGGACGGGGCCGGGGACCGGGGTGGGCCGGGGGGCGGGTGCTGCGGGGGCGAGGGCGGTGGGGGCGGGTGCGCCGCCCTGGGCGGGCAGGGCCGGGCGCGTGGGGACCGGGGCGGGCCTGGGCTGCTCCGGGGGCTTCGGCGGTTCCTGGGGACGGATGACGCGGAGGCGGGTGGTGGTCTCCGGGTCGGCCGGGGGTTCGGCCGGGCCCGGGACGGGGAGCGGGGCGCCGGTGACGCGGGAGGGCGTGGGGCGGTGCTCGCCGGTCATCCCCGTCCCCCGCTCGTGTCGACAATGCCCGTCACTCTACGGGCTGTTCCCCCTGGCGCGGGAACCCAGGGGCTACCCACCCGTAAACCCGTCTGGCAAGCTCGGGCCATGACTCCCCGTGCCGCCGACCGGGCCCGCTACGACCGGGCCACCGCCCATCTCGACGCGCCGGTGGCGATCGTCGATCTGGAGGCTTTCGACGCCAACGCGGAGGATCTGGTGCGGCGTGCCGGGGGCAAGCCGGTGCGGGTGGCGAGCAAGTCGGTGCGGTGCAGGGCGCTGCTTGAACGGGTGCTCGCGCGGCCGGGTTTCGCGGGGGTCATGTCGTTCACGCTCGACGAGTCGATCTGGCTGGCCCGTGCCGGTTTCGAGGATGTGCTGCTGGCGTATCCGTCGGTGGACCGGGGCGGGTTCGCGGAGCTGGCGCGTGATCCGAAGCTCGCCGCCGCCGTGACCGTGATGGTCGACGACGTGGCGCAGCTGGATCTGATCGACGCGTCCCGGGCGGGCGGGTCCGAGGAGGTCCGGGTCTGTCTGGAGCTGGACACCGCGCTGTGGCTGCTGGGCGGCCGGATCAGGATCGGGGCCCGTCGTTCGCCGCTGCGGGAGCCCGCCGAACTGGCTGAGCTGGCCCGCTCGGTGGCGCGGCGGCCCGGTTTCCGGCTGGTCGGGATCATGGCGTACGAGGGGCATGTGGCGGGGGTCGGGGACGCGGTCGAGGGCCGGCCGCTGCGGTCGCGGGCGGTCCGGCTGATGCAGGGGGCGGCGCGCCGGGAGCTGGCCGGGCGGCGGGCGGCGGCGGTGCGGGCCGTGCGGGCGGTGGCGCCGGAGCTTGAGTTCGTGAACGGCGGGGGCACCGGCAGTGTGCAGCACACGGTGGCCGAGGAGGCGGTGACGGAGGTCGCGGCGGGTTCGGGGCTTTTCGTGCCGCGTCTCTTCGATCACTACAGCTCGTTCCGCGGGCGCCCCGCGGCGCTCTTCGCGCAGCCGGTGGTGCGGCGTCCGGGGGTCGGGGTGGTGACGGTGCTCGGGGGCGGTTATCCGGCGTCCGGGGCTGCGGGGGCGGACCGGCTGCCGGTGCCGTATCTGCCGGAGGGGCTGCGGTACGACCCGCAGGAGGGGCCGGGCGAGGTGCAGACGCCGCTGCTGGGTTCGCCCGCCGACGATCTGCGGATCGGCGACAAGGTGTGGTTCCGGCACGCCAAGGCCGGTGAGCTGTGCGAGCGGTTCGACAGTCTGCGCCTCGTGGAGGGCGACCGGGTCGTGGCGACGGTGCCGACGTACCGGGGCGAGGGCCGTACGTTCCTCTGACGGGTCCGGCCGCCGGGGGTCGTCCGGCGGCCGGTGGGGCGGGTGGGGTTAGAGCGGTGTGACGTACGCCCCCGAGATGCCTCCGTCCACGAGGAAGTCGCTCGCGTTGACGAAGGAGGAGTCGTCGCTCGCGAGGAAGGCGACGGCCGCGGCGATCTCCTCGGCCTCGGCGAAGCGGCCGAGAGGGATGTGGACGAGGCGGCGGGCGGCGCGTTCGGGGTCCTTGGCGAACAGTTCCCGCAGGAGGGGCGTGTTGACCGGGCCGGGGCAGAGCGCGTTGACGCGGATGCCTTCGCGGGCGAACTGGACGCCCAGTTCGCGGGACATGGCGAGGACGCCGCCCTTGGAGGCGGTGTAGGAGATCTGGCTGGTGGCCGCTCCCATGACCGCGACGAAGGAGGCGGTGTTGACGATGGAGCCCCTGCCCTGGCGGCGCATGTAGGGCAGGGCCGCCTTGCAGCAGAGGTAGACGGAGGTGAGGTTGACGTCCTGGACGCGTTTCCAGGCTTCCAGGCCGGTTTCCAGGATGGAGTCGTCGTCGGGGGGCGAGATGCCGGCGTTGTTGAAGGCGATGTCGACGGAGCCGTAGGTCTCGTAGGCGGTCCTGAAGAGGGTTTCGACCTGTTCGGGGTCGGTGACGTCGACCTGGACGAAGGTGCCGCCGACCTCTTCGGCGGCGGCCTTGCCGGTGGTCTCGTCGATGTCGCCGCAGACGACGTGGGCGCCTTCGGAGGCGAGGCGGCGGGCGGTGGCGAGGCCGATGCCGCTGCCTGCTCCGGTGACGACGGCGGTACGGCCGACGAGGCGGCGGCAGATGATCTCGTTGCTCACAGTGCGGGGCCCTCCGTGCTGATGAAGACGTTCTTGGTCTCGGTGAAGGCGGTCAGGGCGTCGGGGCCGAGTTCGCGGCCGAGACCGGACTGCCCGAAGCCCCCGAACGGGGTCCAGTAGCGGACGCTGGAGTGCGAGTTGACGGAGAGGGCACCGGCCCTGACCGCGCGGGAGACGCGCAGGGCGCGGCCGACGTCCCGGGTCCAGATCGAGCCGGAGAGGCCGTACTCGGTGGCGTTGGCGAGGCGGATCGCGTCGGCCTCGTCGTCGAAGGGGAGGACGACGGCGACGGGTCCGAAGACCTCCTCGACGGCGCAGGGGGCGTCTTCGGGGACCTCGGTGAGGACGGTCGGCGGGAACCAGAAGCCGGGGCCCTCGGGGGCCTTGCCCCGGATGCCGGGGAGGCTGTCGGGGACGTAGGAGCGGACGCGGTCGAGGTGGGCGCGGGAGATGAGGGGGCCCATCCCGGTGCGTTCGTCGGCGGGGTCGCCGACGACGATCGCCTCGATCGCGGGGGCGAGGAGGGCGAGGAAGCGGTCGTAGGCGCTGCGCTGGACGAGGACGCGGGTGCGGGCGCAGCAGTCCTGGCCGCTGTTGTCGAGGAAGGACATCGGGGCGGTGGCCGCCGCGGTCTCCAGGTCGGCGTCGGCGAAGACGATGTTGGGGTTCTTGCCGCCGAGTTCGAGGGTGATCCGTTTCACCTGGCCGGCGCAGGTGGCCATGAGGGACTTGCCGACCTTGGTGGAGCCGGTGAAGACGATCTTGGCGACGCCGGGGTGGGTTGCGAGGGCGTGGCCGGTGACGGGGCCGTGGCCGGGGAGGACCTGGAAGAGGCCTTCGGGCAGGCCCGCCTCCAAGGCGAGTTCGGCGAGGCGGAGGGCGGTGAGGGGGGTGGCCTCGGCGGGTTTGAGGAGGACGGCGTTGCCCGCGCCGAGGGCGGGGGCGGTGGCCCAGGCGGCGATGGGCAGGGGGAAGTTCCAGGGGGCGATGACGCCGACGACCCCGAGGGGTTCGAGGAAGGTGACGTCCACGCCGCCGGGGACGGGGATCTGGCGTCCGGTGAGGCGTTCCACTCCCCCGGCGGCGTAGTCGAGCAGGTCGCGGACGTTGGCCGCTTCCCAGCGGGCGTTGCCGATGAGGTGTCCGGCTTCGGCGACTTCCAGGCGGGCGAGTTCCTCGACGTGCCGGTCGACGACGGAGGCGAAGCGGCGCAGGAGCCGGGCGCGGTCGGCGGGGGCGGCGGCGGCCCAGCCGCGTTGGGCGGCGGCGGCCCGGGTGACGGCGGCGTCGACTTCGGCGGGGGTGGTGGCGTGGACGGTGGCGACCGGTTCCTCGGTCGCCGGGTTCAGTACCTGGAGCACGTCGTTCCTCTCGGTGACGCGGGGAGGCTCGGGGCGGGAGCGGCGGGGCCGGAGCGGTGCGGCGGGGCGGGGTCAGTGGCGTTCGAAGGAGCGGCGGCGTTCCCAGTCGGTGACGGCGGCGTCGAAGGCCTCGGTCTCGACGCGGGCCATGTTGCGGTAGTGGTCGACGACCTCGTCGCCGAAGGCGGCCTTGGCGAGTTCGCTGGTCTCCCAGAGTTCGGCGGCCTCGCGCAGGGTGCGGGGGACGTGCGCGTACTCCCCGGTGTAGGCGTTGCCGGTGCAGGGTGGCGGGAGTTCGAGGTGCTGTTCGATGCCGTGGAGTCCGGCGGCGATCATGCCCGCGACGGCGAGGTAGGGGTTGGTGTCGCCGCCGGGCAGCCGGTTCTCGAAGCGGGTGGAGCGGCCGTGGCCGACGACGCGGAGCGCGCAGGTGCGGTTGTCGTGGCCCCAGGCGACGGCGGTGGGCGCGAAGGAGCCGGGCTGGAACCGCTTGTAGGAGTTGATGTTGGGGGCGTAGAGGAGGGAGAAGTCGCGGAGGGCGGCGAGTTGTCCGGCGAGGAAGTGGCGCATGGTCGCGGACATGCCTCCCGGCTCATCCCCGGCCATCACGTTCCGTCCCTCGGCGTCCTGGAGGGAGAGGTGGACGTGGCAGGAGTTGCCCTCGCGTTCGTCGTACTTGGCCATGAAGGTGAGGGAGTGGCCCTCCTGGGCGGCGATCTCCTTGGCGCCGGTCTTGTAGACGGCGTGCTGGTCGCAGGTGACGAGGGCTTCGTCGTACCTGAAGGCGATCTCGTGCTGGCCGGGGTTGCACTCGCCCTTGGCGGATTCGACGGTGAGCCCGGCGCCGGTCATCCCGTTGCGGATGCGGCGCAGGAGGGGCTCGATCCGGCCGGTGCCGAGGACGGAGTAGTCGATGTTGTACTGGTTGGCGGGGGTGAGGCCCCGGTAGTCGGCGTCCCAGGCCTGCTCGTAGCCGTCCTTGAAGACGATGAACTCGAGTTCGGTGCCGACGTGGGCGGTGAGGCCGAGTTCCGCGAGGCGGGCCAGCTGGCGGCGGAGGATCTGGCGGGGCGCGGCGGCGACGGGGGTGCCGTCGTGCCAGGCGAGGTCCGCCGTCACCATGGCGGTGGCGTCGTGCCAGGGGAGGCGGCGGAGGGTGGTGAGGTCGGGGTGCATCGCGAAGTCGCCGTAGCCGCGGTCCCAGGAGGACATCGCGTAGCCGTCGACGGTGTTCATCTCGGTGTCGACGGCGAGGAGGTAGGCGCAGCCCTCGGTGCCGTGGCCGAGTACCTCGTCGAGGAAGAACGGGGCGGCGAACCGCTTGCCCTGGAGGCGTCCCTGCATGTCGGGGAAGGCCAGGACGACGGTGTCGATCTCGCCGTTCGCGACGAGGGCCCGAAGCTCCTCGACGGCGAGCGGGGGTGTGCGGTCTGCCACGGGACTGCTCCTCCTTCGGCCTGCCAAGGAGCCATAAGGTATGGGCCGAGACCATTGCTTGGGAAGCATCGGAGAGGGAGAAACGACAACATGGCCAGTACGAGTGGATCGGCGGACCGGTTGACGCCCGTGCTGCGGCCGGTGCGGGCGGGCAACGGTTTCGAGGAGGCCCTCGAACAGATCCTCCAGGTGGTGCGGCTCGGCCTGGTGCCCGCCGGGGAGCGGCTGCCGGCCGAGCGGGAGCTGGCGGACCGGATGGGCATCAGCCGGGTGACGCTCCGCGAGGTCCTGAAGGTCCTCCAGGAGCAGGGGCTGGTGGAGAGCAGACGCGGGCGGTACGGCGGCACGTTCGTACGGACCCGCGACCGGACGGCCGACGAGCACGAGCTGCGCCGCCGGATCGCCTCCGTCGACATGGAGGACGTGCTGCGGTTCCGCGAGGTCCTTGAGGTGGGCGCGGCGGGGCTGTGCGCGGCCCATGGCCTGGACGCGGCGGGCGCCGGGCGGCTGCGGGCGGCGCTGACGGCGACCCGTGACGCCCCGCTGGCCGAATACCGCCGCCAGGACACGCTGTTCCATCTGACGTTCGCCGAGCTGTCCGGCTCGCCGACGCTCATAGCCCAGTACGCGGCCGTCCGGGCGACCGTGAACGATCTGCTCGACTGCATTCCGCTCCTGGTGCGCAATCTGGAGCACTCGCAGCGTCAGCACACCGCGGCGGTGGAGGCGGTGCTCGACGGGGACGCGGACGCGGCGCGCGCGGTGATGCGGGAACACTGCGCGGGGACGGCGGCGCTGCTGCGGGGCTTTCTGACCTGACACGGCCTGACGGCCTGACGCGACCCGCCCTGACGCGACTCGACGCGACGCGACCCGACACGGCCTCGCCCGGCCTCGCGCGGCTTGGCCTGGCGGGCGGGGTGAAAGTCCGGAAGGGGGGTTGCGCTCCCCCGCTCGCCGACGCAAAGGTATGCGTCCGATCCTTTGCCACGGGGAGCTGACGCCGCCATGACGCTCGACGACACCTCCGGGAACGCGGACGGGAAGACATCCGGGAACACGGGCAGGAAGACGGACGGGGACACGGCGAGGGAGGCGGACGGGAGTACGGACGGGAACGCGGCCCGGAGGACCGGAGGAAGCGCCCCCGGGAACGTCTCTGCGGGCCCGCCCGCCCCGGACGACTACCTGGCCCGGCGGACCCTGCGGCGCGGCAGCGCGGGCTGGCTGCTGCTCACCGGGCTCGGGGTCGCGTACGTCGTCTCCGGGGACTTCTCCGGCTGGAACATCGGCCTGTCGAAGGGCGGTTTCGGCGGGCTCGCCATCGCCGCCGCCCTGATGGGCGTGATGTACGCCTGTCTGGTCTTCGCGCTCGCCGAGCTGTCCGCCATCCTGCCCACGGCGGGCGGCGGTTACGGCTTCGCCCGGCGGGCGCTCGGCACCTGGGGCGGGTTCCTCACCGGGACGGCGATCCTCATCGAGTACATCCTCGCCCCGGCCGCGATCTCGATCTTCATCGGCGACTACGTCGAGTCCCTCGGGCTCTTCGGTGCGGAGTCCGGCCGGCCGGTCCTGCTGGTCTGCTTCGCCCTGTTCCTCGGCATCCACCTGTGGGGCGTGGGCGAGGCGCTGCGTTTCAGCCTGGTCGTGACGGCGATCGCGGTCGTGGCGCTCGTCGTCTTCGCGTTCGGCGCCTTCGCCCGCTTCCGGTTCGACGGTCTCGACGACATCCCGGTCGACGGCGGGGCGTTCGGGGCAAGTTCCTGGCTGCCGTTCGGGCTGCTCGGGATCTGGGCCGCGTTCCCCTTCGGCATGTGGTTCTTCCTGGGCGTCGAGGGCGTGCCGCTCGCCGCCGAGGAGGCGCGGGACCCGGTGCGGTCCCTGCCGAGGGCGCTCGCGACGGCCCTGGGCGTGCTGGTGCTGCTCGCCGTGGTGACCTTTCTCGCCGCGACGGGCGCGCGGGGCGCGTCGGCGGTGAGCGAGGCGGGCGATCCGCTGGTGGTGGCGCTCCAGGGAGACGGGCCGCCGACCGCGCTCGGCCGGTTCGTGAACTACGCGGGTCTGGCCGGTCTGGTGGCCTCGTTCTTCTCGCTGGTCTACGCCGGTTCACGGCAGCTCTTCGCGCTCTCCCGGGCGGGCTACCTGCCCCGCTTCCTCTCCCTCACCAACCGTCGCAAGTCGCCGTACCTGGGGCTGCTCGTGCCGGGCGCGATCGGTTTCGCGCTGGCCGCCGGGACCGGTGACGGGGCGCGGATGCTGAACATCGCCGTCTTCGGCGCCACCCTCTCGTACGCCCTGATGGCGCTCTCCCACATCGTGCTGCGCCGCCGCGAGCCGGGACTGCACCGGCCGTACCGCACGCCCGGCGGGACGGCGACCTCGGCCACCGCCCTGGTCCTCGCCCTCGCCGCCCTGGTCGCGACCTTCCTGGTGGACCGGGCGGCGGCGCTCCTGACGCTCGGGGTGTACGTGATCGCCCTCGCCTACTTCGCGTTCTACAGTCGGCACCGTCTGGTGGCCAAGGCGCCCGAGGAGGAGTTCGCGGCGCTCGCGGCGGCCGAGGCCGAACTCGACCGGAACTGAACCCGACCGGGCCGGACCCGGCCGGAGCCGGCCCGACGGCCTCCCCGCACCCCTGGAGGAAGCACGTGTCCAAGCCGCTCATCGGAGTGACCACCTATCTGGACCAGGCCCGTTGGGGGGTGTGGGACCTGCGGGCCGCGCTGTTGCCCGCCGGCTACCCCCGGCTCGTCCAGGAGAGCGGCGGACTCGCGGTGATGCTGCCGCCGGACGCGCCCGGTGCGGCGGCCCCGACCGTGGCCCGGCTCGACGGTCTGGTCGTGGCGGGCGGGGCGGACGTGGAGCCCGTACGGTACGGGGCCGCACCCGATCCGCGTACGGGCCCGCCCGCCCGCGAGCGGGACGCCTGGGAGCTGGCCCTGATCGGGGCGGCCCTGGCCTCGGGGACCCCGCTGCTCGGGATCTGCCGGGGCATGCAGCTCCTCAACGTGGCCCTGGGCGGCACGCTGGTCCAGCACCTGGACGGGCACGTGGAGGCGGTCGGGGTGATCGGCCGGCACCCGGTGAAGCCGGTGCCGGGAAGCCTGTACGCGTCCCTGGTCCCGGAACTCTCCGAGGTCCCGACCTATCACCACCAGACGGTGGACCGGCTGGGCGCGGGCCTCTCGCCCTCGGCCCACGCGGAGGACGGCACGGTGGAGGCGGTGGAACTGCCCGCCCCCGCCTGGGCCCTCGGCGTCCAGTGGCACCCGGAGATGGGCGAGGACCTGCGGGTGATGCGGGGGCTGGTGGCGGCGGCGGGGGGATAGGACGCGGGGCGACGCCTTCACCCGCACCGGGACCGGGCCTTCCGCGCGCACGGGACTCGGCCTTGACGACGTACCGGGACCGGGCTTCCGACTCGTACGGGACCCGGCCTTCCCGACGTACCGGGACCCGGTTTCCCCGGCATGCCAAGGCCCGGCCTTCCCCGACGTACCGGATTCACCCCGCGGGTCGGGCCCGGGTCAGGGAGAGCAGGTCTCGGGCCGGGCCCGTGGGGCGGTGGCCCGTCGGCCAGACCGCGCGGAGGTCGCGGCGGAGCAGGACCCCCTGGACGGGGAGGGCGACCAGCCGGTGGGAGGCCAGTTCCTCGGCGATCGCCAGTTCGCTGAGGACGGCGGGCCCGGCCCCGCTGACCGCCGCGGCCTTCACCGCCGTGGTGGAGGCCAGTTCGAGAAGCGGCTGTGCGAGACCGCCGTGGGCGGAGAGCGCCGCGTCCAGGACCTGCCGGGTGCCCGAGCCGCGTTCCCGCAGGACCAGCGGGGTCGAGGCCAGCTCCGCCGGTGCCAGCGGGCCGCGCCTGCGGGCCCAGGGGTGGGAGGGGGCGGCCACGACCGCGAGCCGGTCGTGGGCGACGACCACGCCGTCGAGGCCCTCGGGGACCGCGAGCCCCTCCACGAAGCCGATGTCCGCCTCGTTGCCGAGGAGCCGTTCCGCGACCACCGCCGAGTTCCCCGCCTGGAGCGACACCGCCGTCCCCGGCCGCTCCGCGCGCAGCGCGATCAGCCACCCGGGCAGCAGGTACTCGGCGATCGTCATGGAGGCGGCCACCCGCAGCCGGGAGTCCCGCCGCCCGCGCAGGGCCTCGGCGCCCGCGTCGAATGCCTCGGCCGCCTCGACGATCCGCCGCGCCCAGTCGGTGACGAGCGCGCCCGCGTCGGTGAGCCGCGAGCCGCGCGGCGAGCGGTCGAGGAGGGCGACGCCGAGCTGTCGTTCCATCGAGCGGACGCGGCTGCTGGCGGCGGGCTGGGTGATGCCGACCTCGCGGGCGGCGGCGCCGAGGCTGCCGTGCCGGGCGACGGCGAGGAGCAGTTCGAGCGCCCCGAGGTCCGGAACCCGGTGGTGCAGCTGCGGGCGACCCCCTTCCCCGTACGCGCGACGGCCGCCGCCCGGTGGTCCTCCCGTCGGGGTCCCGTCGTCGTCGGTGGCCTCGCTCCGTGTCTCCCCGTCTCCGCTCATAAAGCCAGCTTATGGCGTCATAGCCGCAAGATCCCTGGTGGGGGCGGTGGAGGGGAAAGAAAGTGGAGACATGGCAAGCCTCGCACCTCCCCGTACCGCCCGCTCCGCCCCCGCGCACGGCGTCCGTCCGCTCCGCTCCCCCGCCCGGTCCGTCCGGCATCTCGGCCCGAACTGGTACGCCGCCGTGATGGGCACGGCCATCGTCGCCACCGCGGGCGTGGGGCTTCCCGGGGCCGGTCCCGGCACGCGTACGGTCTGCGCGGCGGTCTGGGCGCTCTCCCTCGCGATGCTGCTCGTCCTGCTCGCCGCCCGTGCGGTGCACTGGATCCGCCATCGCGACCAGGCCCGCGCGCATCTCCTCGACCCGGCGATGGCCCCGTTCTACGGCTGTCTCTCGATGGCGCTGCTCGCGGTCGGCGGTGGCGCGATGCTGGTGGGCCGCGACTGGATCGGGCTTCCGGCGGCCGTGGCGCTCGACGGGGTCCTGTTCGGCGCCGGGACGCTCGTCGGGCTCGCGGCGGCGGTGGCGGTGCCGTATCTCATGGTGGTGCACCACCGGATCGAGAGCGCGTCGCCGGTGTGGCTGCTGCCGGTCGTCGCGCCCATGGTCTCCGCCGCCCTCGGCCCGCTGCTCGTGCCCCACCTGCCCGCGGGGCAGGCCCAGGAGACCCTGCTGATCCTGTGCTGGGCGATGTTCGGCGTCAGTCTGCTCGCGACCCTGGTCATGCTGCCGCTGGTGTTCGGCCGTCTGGTGACCGGCGGGCCGCTGCCGCTCGCGCTGACCCCCACGCTCTTCCTGGTCCTCGGCCCGCTCGGGCAGTCGACGACCGCCGCGAACAAGTTCGCCGACGTCGCCCCGGGCGTGCTGCCCGCCTCGTACGCGCGGGGTTTCGCCTCCTTCGCCGTCCTCTACGGGGTCCCCGTCATGGGCTTCGCGCTGCTGTGGCTGGCGCTCGCCGGGGCGATGGTGCTGCGGGCGCGGCGGCAGGGCATGGGCTTCGCGATGACCTTCTGGGCGTTCACGTTCCCCGTCGGGACCTGTGTGACCGGCGCCGAGGGGCTCGCCCAGCACACCGGTCTCGCCGTCTTCCGCTGGCTGGCCTTCGGCCTGTACGCGCTGCTCGTCGGCGCCTGGCTGCTGGCCGGGGCGCACACCCTGCGCGGGCTCGTCAGCGGCGCGCTGCCCGCAGGGCCCGCGCCAGCCCGCGCGGAGCCTCGGTGAGCGAAGGCCCGTACCAGGTGAGCAGGCGTCCGTCGACGAGTGCGGCGGGGGTCCCGGGGAAGGCCTCGGGGCCGTCGTCGCGGGTGAAGCGGTAGGGCTCGTCGGGCAGGACGACCAGGTCGGGTCCGGCGGCGCGCAGCTCGTCGAGCGGGAGGCGCGGATAGCGCTCGGGGTGGTCGGCGTACAGGTTGCGCACCCCGAGTCTGGCGAGCAGGTCTCCGGCGAAGGTGTCCCGGCCGAGGACCATCCAGGGGCGGCGCCAGACGGGGACGACGGCGGTGTACGGCCCTGCCGGGACGACCGCCGCCCAGGCCGCCTCCGCCTCGTCGAGCCAGCGGGGGCGACGGGGCGCGCCGCAGGCGGCGAGGGTCCGGGCGAGTTCGTCGAAGGCCTGGTCGAGGGTGCGGATCTCGGTGACGAGGACGTCGGTCCCGGCGGCCCGCAGCGCGTCGAGGTCGGGGGCGCGGTTCTCCTCCTCGTTGGCGAGGACGAGATCGGGGCGGAGCGCGAGGACGGCGGGGACGTCGGGGTTCTTGGTGCCGCCGACGCGTGCGACGTCGAGCCCGGCGGGCCGGGCGCACCAGTCGGTGGCGCCGACGAGGGCGCCGGGGAGGGTGACGGCGACGGCTTCGGTCAGCGAGGGGACGAGGGAGACGACTCTCATGGCGCTCCGGTGCCGGTGCCGAAGCCCGGCACGGGCGCGGTCCCGGCCGCCGTCGGCACGGGCGAGGTCCGCACCACCGCTTGCACGGGCGGGGTCCGCACCACCGTCGAAACGGACCGGGTCCCGGCCGCCGTCACCGTTCCTCGGCCTCGACGTGTTCGGCGACCGCGACGACGAGCAGCCGGGTGCCCGGTTCGGTGGCGCGCCAGCGGTGGCGGACGCCACCGGAGAGGTAGAGGGTGTCGCCTCGGCCCAGCCGGTGGGCGCGGCCCTCGGCCTCGATCTCGACGGCGCCGTCGGCCACGTACAGCAGCTCGTCGTTGCGGTGCTGGAATTCGCGTCCCGCGTCCTGCTCGCCGGTGAATTCCAGGGCGTGCAGCTGGTGCCGGCCCCGGACGAGGGAGCGGACGCCGGGCGGCAGCGTGGTGGAGTGCTCCCCGGCCCGGACGACGTCGACGGTCCTGGCGGCCTCGGCGGCGGCGAGGAGTTCCCCGGCCGTGGTCTCCAGGGCGCCGGCGACCAGTTCGAGGGAGCGGCGGCTCGGCCGGGCGCGGTCGTTCTCGACCTGGCTGAGGAAGGGCACGGACAGGCCGCTGCGGGTGGCGACGACGGCCAGGGTGAGCTGGAGCGCTCTGCGTCGCCTCTTGACGGCCGCGCCCACGCGTGGTGATTCCTTCTCGTCCATGTCGGCTCCCTCCCTCGTTCCTCGCGCGTACCCGTACCGGGCGGTTACCTGAACCTTACGCAGCTTTGGGGCGGGGTTTCGCGTCGTGCCGAAAAGGGGTGGCCGCCGAATGCGTTCGGCGACCACCCCTTTTCGGACAGCGGCTCCCCGGTCGTGGGCCGGGCGGCCGTGCCGGGGCTACTGCGGTGTGAGCTTCTCGGCGAGGCCCGGGGTGGCGTCGAGCCAGGTGCGGACGGCCTGCTGTTCCTTGCCCTTGCCGGTCTCCTGGATGACGGCTTCCAGGTCGGTGAGCTGCTTCTCGGTCAGCGAGAAGTCCTTCAGCCAGCGGCCGACCTCGGGGTTGTCCTGGGTGAATCCCTTACGGGCGAGGGTGTGGACGCCGTCGCCGGTGCCCCAGGTGCCCTTGGGGTCGGTGAGCTTCTTCAGGTCGTGGGCGGAGTAGGCCCAGTGCGGCGACCAGAGGGTGACGACGACCGGTTCCTTGCGCTCGTAGGAGCGCTTCAGCTCGGCGAGCATGCCGGGCGTGGAGCCGTCGACGACCTTGTACTCGCCCTCCAGGCCGTACTCCTTGAGCACCTTGTCCTTCAGGATGCCCATCATTCCGGCGCTGGGCTCGATGCCGACGATCCGGCCCTTGAACTGCTTTCCCTTGCCCTTCAGGTCGGCGAGGGAGTCGACGCCCTCGACGTACGAGGGGACGGCGAGTTCCAGGGAGGTGGGGCCGTACCAGGAGCCGAGGTCCTCCAGCTTGTTCCGGTACTTCTCCCAGTACTGGGCGTGGGTGACGGGCAGCCACGAGTCGGTCTGGAAGTCGAGCTGGCCGCCGGCCAGGCCCGTGTAGAGGGCGCCCACCTCCAGCTGGAGGGCGTCGACCTCGTATCCGCGCCGCTCCAGGAGTTCCTTCCAGAGGTACGTGGAGGCGATGCCCTCGTCCCAGGGGATGTAGCCGATGCTGATCTTCTTGCCGTGGCCGGTGTCCGGGCCCGAGGCGGTGGAGTCGCCGCCGGAGCCGAGGATGCCGGTGCCGCCCGCGACGAGGGCGAGGACGACGACGCCGACGAGGGCGGTGACGGGCTGCGGGCGGTGGGCCCAGATCTTCGCCCCGGGGCGCTTGGCGCCGAGCGCGGCGCGTGCCTTGGCGGCGGCGCGGCGGCCCAGCGGGGAGACCTGTCGGCCGAGCGCGCCGGTCATCCGGTCCAGGTACATGGCGAGGACGACGATGGAGATGCCCGCCTCGAAGCCGAGGCCGATGTCGACGTTGCCGATGGCGCGGTAGACGGCGCCGCCGAGTCCGCCGCCGCCGACCATGCCCGCGATGACGACCATCGAGAGGCCCAGCATGATGACCTGGTTGACTCCGGCCATGATCGTCGGCAGGGCCAGCGGGAACTGGACGCGCAGCAGGGTGTCGCGCGGGGTGGTGCCGAAGGCTTCGGCCGCCTCGACGAGTTCGCCGTCGACCTGCCGGATGCCCAGCTCGGTCATGCGTACGCCCGGGGGCAGCGCGAAGACGATGGTGGCCATGATGCCGGGGACGACGCCGACGCCGAAGAAGATGATGCCGGGGATGAGGTAGACCATCGCGGGCATGGTCTGCATGAAGTCGAGGACGGGCCGCAGGACGGCGCTGACGGACTTCGAGCGGGCCGCCCAGATGCCGAGCGGTACGGCGATGGCCAGGGTCACCAGGGTGGAGACGAGCACCAGGGAGAGCGTCGCCATGGCCTCGTCCCAGAGCTGGACCGAGTCGACGAGCGCGAAGCCCGCGAAGGCGAGGACACCGGCGGCGAGACCGCGCAGCCACCAGGCGACGACGGCCAGGATGCCGGCGAAGAGCAGCGGCTGGGGGGCGGACAGGACGGTGTCGATGCCGTCGTAGAGCCCGGTGACGCCGGAGCTGACGGCGTCGAACAGCCAGGAGAGCTGGGCCTGGAGCCAGTCGACGGCGCTGTCGACCCAGTCGCCGAGGGGGAGCCTAGGCACGGGCGGTCACCTCCCCGGTGTTCTTCGGGGCCGGGGTGTTCGCCGTCTTCCTCGACGGGTTCGGGCCGGGTTTCCTCGCGGGCGCGGGGCCCGTGCTCTTGCGCGCCGGGGCCTGGTCCTGCTTCCTCGCGGTCTCCGCGGCGCTCGGGGCGGCGGAGCCCGTGCGCGTACGGGAATCACGGCTCGGGCCCGGTTGCGGCGCGGTCGGGCTCGCGCTCGCGCCGAGGCCGCCCATCACGCCGAGGAGGCGTTCGGCGGGGACGACGCCGAGGACGGAGCCGTCGGTGTCCTCCACGGTCACGGGGTGCGGGGTGCGGGCGGCCACCGCGCACAGGTCGGCGACCAGGGTGTCCGGTCCGACCGCCTGGCAGGCGCAGTCGGCGGGGCAGTCCGCGGGGACCGCTCCCTCGGTCATGACGGCGGACGCGGTGAGCACCCGGGAGCGGTCGACGTCCTGGATGAAGGAGGCCACGTAGTCGTCGGCGGGGCGGACGAGGATGTCCTCGGCGGTGCCGAGCTGCACGATCCGGCCGTCGCGCATGACGGCGATGCGGTCGCCGAGGCGCATGGCCTCGTTGAGGTCGTGGGTGATGAAGACGATGGTCTTCTTCAGCCGCTGCTGGAGGACGAGCAGCTGGTCCTGCATGTCCCGCCGGATGAGCGGGTCGAGCGCGCTGAAGGACTCGTCCATCAGGAGCAGGTCGGCGTCGGTGGCGAGGGCGCGGGCCAGACCGACCCGCTGCTGCATGCCGCCGGAGAGTTCGTCGGGCCAGGACTTCTCCCAGCCGGCCAGACCGCACAGCTCCAGGGCCTCGGCGGCGCGGGTCGCGCGCTCGTCGCGCGGGACGCCCTGCACCTCCAGCCCGTAGGCGGCGTTCTCCAGAACGTTCCGGTGCGGGAACAGCGCGAAGTGCTGGAAGACCATGCTGATCTTGGTGGAGCGGACCGTGCGCAGCTCGCGGGGGGAGAGCGCGGTCAGATCGCGTCCGTCGAAGAGGACGCGGCCCGCGGTGGGTTCGAGCAGACCGTTGAGCATCCGCAGCAGGGTCGACTTGCCGGAGCCGGAGAGCCCCATCACGACGAAGATCTGGCCGGGCTCCACGGTGAAACCGGCGTCCACGACGGCTGCTGTCGTCCCCTCGGCGCGCAGCTCCTCTCGGTCGGCGCCGTCGACGAGCCTGCGGACGGCCTCGTCGGATCGTCTGCCGAACACCTTGAACAAGTGGTCGGCCTGGAGCCTGGACACATACACCTCACGGGTAGCGATGAGAACGGCCCGCCACCCCCGCGCGGCCGGGCCGTGGAGCGGGCGGGATCGGCCCGCGGCCCGTCGCGTACGGAATTCCTGTCTCGAACCCCGTACCGGGTTCCGCTCCGGGCTCGCGCCTCCCCGCCTTCACACAATGCAAACGCAAAGGTGACGTGGGTCACAGGGGGAGGATCCCGGGGTGCGGAAGGCGGGGCCCCGCCTCAAGGTCCGGCCGCGGGTCGCGCCATAAAATAGGGGAGGTGACTCGACGCCTCATGCTCCTCGACACCGCAAGCCTCTACTTCCGCGCCTACTTCGGCGTGCCGGACTCGGTCCGCGCCCCCGACGGCACCCCCGTGAACGCCGTGCGCGGACTGCTCGACTTCATCACCCGGCTCGTCCAGGACCACCACCCGGACGACCTGGTGGCCTGCTGGGACGACGACTGGCGCCCGCAGTGGCGGGTGGACCTGATCCCCTCGTACAAGGCGCACCGGGTCGCCGTCGAGACCGGGAGCGGGCCGGACGAGGAGGAGATCCCGGACACCCTCTCCCCGCAGGTGCCGGTGATCGAGGAGGTCCTCGCGGCGCTCGGCATCGCCCGGATCGGGGCGCCGGGGTACGAGGCGGACGACGTGATCGGCACCCTGACGGCGCGCGCCGAGGGCCCCGTGGACATCGTCACCGGCGACCGGGACCTCTTCCAGCTGGTGGACGACGCCCGGCAGGTGCGCGTGCTGTACCCGCGCAAGGGGGTCGGCGACTGCGATCTGGTCGACGCGGAGATGATCCGCGCGAAGTACGGGGTCTCCCCCGACCGGTACGCGGACTTCGCCGCCCTGCGCGGGGACGCCAGCGACGGACTGCCCGGCGTGAAGGGCATCGGCGAGAAGACGGCGGCGCAGCTGATCACGGAGTACGGGGACCTGGCCGGGGTCCGTGCCGCCGCCGAGGACCGTACGTCGAGGCTGACCCCGGCCAAGCGGCGCGGGATCGTGGAGTCCGCCGCGTATCTGGACGTCGCGCCGACGGTGGTGCGGGTGGCCGGGGACGTACCGCTGCCGGAGTTCGATCCGGCCCTGCCGACGGCCCCGCGGGACCCCGAGGCGCTGGAAGCGCTGGTCAAGCGGTGGGGGCTCGGCGGGGCGGTGGGGCGGCTGCTTCCGGTGCTTGAGCGCTGAGCGGCGGGAACTCGCCAGGGTGACGTAGCCTGGAGATGCTAGCTTAGGCATACCTAAGTACGTCGAGTCAGGGGAGCCCCTCGTGTCAGAGCAGCCTCGTAAGGCACCGAAGGCCACCGAAGCGCGTGTGGTGCGCACCGAGCGGATCACCCCGCACATGGTGCGGGTCGTCCTCGGTGGCTCCGGGCTCGACGCGTTCGAGATGGGCTCCTTCACCGACCACTACGTCAAGCTGCTGTTCGCCCCCGAGGGGGTCTCCTACCCGGAGCCGTTCGACATGGAGCGGATCCGGGCGGAGTTCCCCCGCGAGCAGTGGCCCACCACCCGGACCTACACCGTGCGCGCCTGGGACCCGGTCCACCGGGAGCTGACGATCGACTTCGTCGTGCACGGCGACGAGGGCCTCGCGGGACCGTGGGCGGCTCGGGCGACGGAGGGCGAGACGATCCGCTTCCTCGGGCCCGGCGGCGGATACGCGCCGGACACGTCGGCGGACTGGCACCTCCTCGTGGGCGACGAGAGCGCGCTGCCGGCGATCGCGGTGGCCCTGGAGGCGCTGCCCGCCGGATCGCGGGTGAAGGCCTTCGTGGAGGTCTCGGACGCCGCCGAGGAGCAGAAGATCGGCGCGGAGGACGGCATCCACGTGACCTGGCTGCACCGGGGCGACCGCCCGGCGGGCGAGGCCCTCGTCGAGGCCGTCCGGAGCCTGGACTTCCCGGCGGGCGACGTCCACGCCTTCGTCCACGGCGAGGCGGGCCTCGTGAAGGAACTCCGCCGCCATCTGCGCCTGGAGCGCGAGATTCCCCGCGAGCGCCTGTCGATCTCGGGCTACTGGCGCCTGGGCAAGTCGGACGAGGCGTGGCGCGCGATCAAGCGGGAGTGGAACGACCAGGTGGAACAGGAACAGGAGAACTGACCTTCGGGTCCCGCACACACTCCCCCTCACCCCCCCGTTCCCCACTCCCGCACCCTTCCCTCCCCCTCCCCCGCTACGTCGCCTCCCCGAAGAGGCGGCCCGAGGCGTCCGTCTGGGCCAGGCGGCGGAGGGCGGAGAAGATCGCGTCGCCGATGACGGTGCCGACGACGACACTCTCGACGAGTTCCTCGCGCGCCACATGGTGGGCCACGTAGTCCACGTCCGCCCGCGCCACCCTCTCCGCCGCGTCGGCGTACACGTCCAGGACCTCGGCGAAGCCCCCGTGGCCGACTTCCTCAAGCGCCGCGAGGGCCGTCGCCAGCGCCTCCGCCGCCGGGCCCTCCGCATGGGCCTGCCAGCCCCGCGCGCCGATCAGGGCGCCGACGGCCTCGCGCGCCTCCTCCATCCCGCTCCCCGGCCCCCGCTCGTAGCGCGGGACCATGCGGGTGGCGACCGTGCCGAGCAGATCGTGTATCGGCTTGTCGACGTCGTCGATGGCGGCCATCACCTCACGGACGGCGGCGACCGAGAGCCCGCCCACGTCGAGGAGCGCCCGGATCAGGCGGAGACGCTGTACGTGCGTCTCTCCGTACGAGGCCTGGTTCGGACTCGTCAGCTCTCCGGCCGGCAGCAGCCCTTCCCGTACGTAGAACTTGATCGTCGGTACCGAAACCCCGGACTCGCGACTCAACTCTCCGATGCGCACAGCGCGTTCACCTTCCTGGTCTTGCCTCGGCCTTGCCGACCGACTCCTCATCATAGATAGTGGCGCTATCAGATAGTGGCTAGTGCCACTATCCATGACTTCCCACGGGGGGAATTCCGCATGCCTTCACTCGTTGCGCTCACCCGGTCGCATCGACCGCTGATCTGGTTCTCGGCGGCCATGGCCGTCCTCGCGCTCGTCTCCGCCGTCGGCATCGCCGTCGACGACCGGGTCCTCGTCGGCGTACCGATCTGGACCAAGCCCTTCAAGTTCTCCGTCTCCTTCGTCGCCTACGGGCTGACACTCGCCTGGATGCTGTCGCTGCTCCCCCGGGGCCGCCGGGTCGGCTGGTGGGCCGGGACGGTGCTGACCCTCACCGGCACCGTCGAGATGGTCCTCATCACCCTCCAGGTCATCCGGGGCACCCAGAGCCACTTCAACAACGCCACCCCCTTCGACAACGCCGTCTTCCAGCTCATGGGCGCCACCGTCCTCGTCCTGTGGCTGAGCGCGCTGGTCATCGCCGTCCTGCTGCTCCGGGCCCGCATACTCGACCGCGCCCTGGCCTGGGCCGTGCGGCTCTCCTCCCTGATAGCCCTGGCCGGTACCGCCGTGGGCTATCTGATGGTCCGGCCGACCCCCGAACAGCTCGCACGGCCCGACTCCCCGATCCTGGGCGCCCACTCCGTCGGGACCCCTGACGGCGGCCCGTCGATGCCCCTGACCGGCTGGGCCGAGACCGGCGGCGACCTGCGCATAGCCCACTTCTTCGGGATGCACGCGCTCCAGCTGCTCCCGCTGCTGCTCTTCGCCCTCACCGCGCTCGCCACCCGCTTCACCCGCCTGGCCGACGAGCGCGTACGGCTCCGGCTCACGCTCACGGCCTCCGCCGTCTACACCGCGGTCTTCGCCCTGCTGACCTGGCAGGCCCTGCGAGGTCAGGCGCTCCTCTCGCCCGACGGCACCACACTGGCCGCCGCAGGAACGATCCTGCTGCTCGGCGGTGCCTCCACCGCCCTCTCGCTCCGCGCCACCACCGCAGCCCCCTCCCCCGAGCCCACTCCGGCCTCCGCCCCCACGGAGACGTTCTCGGCCTGACCGACACCCTTCCGAGGCCTGCCCTTCGCCTGACGGTGCCCGTCCAACACCCTTCACCCCTCGGCAGTCGCTCCCCGTCCTGGGGTTCTTCCAGCCCCTGGGAACGGGGGGGCGCGGACGGGCCTGCTCGCCGAGGTGGTGCCGATCTCCGCGTACGTGCTGGCGCGTTCACTGACGAACCGCCGTCCGCCGTCTGTCAAACGCTTCGACCGTGGAAAACGACCGGGTGCCCATGACGTGATCGTCATGGGCACCCGGTCGCGGGAAGAAAGCGGCGGCCCTCCGCGTACGAGAGGCCCGTCAGCCCACCGAGCTGTAGGCCACGACGCCCCTCAGCAGGGAGTCCACCGCCTTGCGGGCGTTCTTGGCGACGGTGCTGTCCTCCCTGGGCGCCGCCGCCGCGATCTGGCCGAGGACGTCGATGACCTGCTTGCACCAGCGGACGAAGTCACCGGCGGGCATCTCCGCCTCGCGCAGCACCTCGTCGAGGCTCTTGTCCGAGGCCCACTGGTAGGCGGCCCAGGCGAATCCGAGGTCGGGCTCGCGCTGGCCGACCCCCTCCGCCTGGCGGATCTTGAACTCCTCCTCAAGGGCGTCGAGCCGCCCCCAGATCCGCACCATCTCGCCGAGCGCCGCCTTGGCCCCGCCGCTGGGCAGCTTCGGCGCGACGGCGTCGTCGGACTGGCGCGCCTCGAACACCAACGCGGAGGCGCAGGCGGCGAGTTCGGGCGGGGTGAGCCCCTCCCAGACACCGTCGCGGAGGCATTCGCTGGCCAGCAGGTCCAGCTCGCCGTAGAGCCGGGCGAGGCGCTTGCCGTTCTCCGTGACCTCGTTGCCCCGCAGATAGTCCAGCTCCGTGAGGAGCGCGACGATCCGGTCGAAGGTCCGGGCGATGGTGTTGGTGCGGCCCTCGATGCGCCGCTCCAGCTGCTGGGTGTCGCGCTGGAGCCGGTGGTAGCGCTCGGCCCAGCGGGCGTGGTCCTCGCGCTCGTCGCAACCGTGGCAGGGATGGGCGCGGATCTCGGTGCGCAGCCGGGCGATCTCGCGGTCGTCGGCGGCGGCGGAGCGCTGCTTGCGGTGACGGTCGGGGTTGATGTGCCCGGCCTTGCTCCGCAGGGCGGAGGCGAGGTCGCGGCGGGACTGCGGGGAGCGCGGGTTGAAGGACTTGGGGATCCTCATCCGCTCCAGGGCCTCGACGGGCACCGGGAAGTCGATGGAGGCGAGCCTCTTGACCTGCCGCTCGGCGGTGAGGACGAGGGGGCGCGGTCCGTCGTGCTGCTCGAAGCCCCGGTGTCCGTTGGTACGGCCGGCCGGGACGCCCGGGTCGAGGACGAGGGCGAGGCCCGCGAACTTGCCGGTGGGGACATGAATGATGTCGCCGGGCTTGAGCTTCTCCAGCGACCCGGCGGCCTGGGCCCGGCGCTGGGCGGCGCCCTGCTTGGCCAGATCGGTCTCGCGGTCCTTGAGATCGCGGCGGAGCCGCGCGTACTCCTCGAAGTCGCCGAGGTGGCAGGTCATGCCCTCGCGGTAGCCTTCGAGCCCTTCCTCGTTGCGCTGGACCTGACGGGAGATGCCGACGACGGAGCGGTCCGCCTGGAACTGGGCGAAGGAGGTTTCGAGCAGTTCCCGGGAGCGGTGCCGGCCGAACTGGTCGACGAGGTTGACCGCCATGTTGTACGAGGGGCGGAAGCTGGAGCGCAGCGGGTAGGTGCGGGTGCCCGCGAGTCCGGCGAGGTGCTCGGGGTCGAGTCCGCGCTGCCAGAGGACGACGGCATGGCCTTCGACGTCGATGCCCCGGCGTCCGGCGCGGCCGGTGAGCTGGGTGTACTCGCCGGGGGTGATGTCGGCGTGCTGCTCGCCGTTCCACTTGACGAGCTTCTCCAGGATGACGGTCCGCGCGGGCATGTTGATGCCGAGGGCGAGCGTCTCGGTGGCGAAGACGGCCTTGACCAGGCCACGGACGAAGAGTTCCTCGACGACTTCCTTGAAGGTCGGGAGCATGCCCGCGTGGTGGGCGGCGATGCCGCGCTCCAGCGCTTCGAGCCATTCGAAGTAGCCGAGGACGTGCAGGTCCTCGTCGGGGATGGCGGCGGTGCGCTCCTCGACGATCTCGCGGACGCGGCGGCGTCCCTCGTCGTCGTTGAGGCGGAGTCCGGCGTAGAGGCACTGCTGGACGGCGGCCTCGCAGCCCGCGCGGCTGAAGATGAAGGTGATGGCGGGGAGGAGTCCCTCGGCGTGGAGGCGCTCGATGACCTCGGGGCGGCCGGGGGTCCAGATGCGGGAGCGCTGGCGGCGCTCGCGCTCGCGGTCGGCCTCGCGGACCATCTTGCCGCGCCGGCGCTCGCGCGGGTTGTACGTGCGGCTGTTCTCGGTGCGGGCGAGGCGCAGCAGGTCGGGGTTGACCTCGCGGCGGGAGGCACCCCTGCCGCCGTGGTCGGTCTCCTCCTCGAAGAGGTCGTACATCCGGCGCCCGGCGAGGACGTGCTGCCAGAGGGGGACGGGGCGGCTCTCGGAGACGATGACCTCGGTGTCGCCGCGGACGGTGTCGAGCCAGTCGCCGAACTCCTCGGCGTTGGAGACGGTCGCGGAGAGCGATACGAGGGTGACGGACGGCGGGAGGTGGATGATCACTTCCTCCCAGACGGCGCCTCGGAAGCGGTCGGAGAGGTAGTGGACCTCGTCCATCACGACGTAGCCGAGGCCGGAGAGGGCCTGGGAGCCCGCGTACAGCATGTTGCGGAGGACTTCGGTGGTCATGACGACGATCGGTGCGTCGCCGTTGACGCTGTTGTCACCGGTGAGCAGGCCGACCTTGTCGTTGCCGTACCGCCTGACGAGGTCGGCGTACTTCTGGTTCGACAGGGCCTTGATGGGGGTGGTGTAGAAGCACTTGCGGCCCTGGGTGAGGGCGAGGTGGACGGCGAACTCGCCGACGATGGTCTTGCCGGAGCCCGTGGGCGCGGCGACGAGCACGCCCTTGCCCGCTTCCAGGGCCTGGCACGCCTCGATCTGGAAGGCGTCCAGACCGAACTCGTACATCTCGCGGAACGGGGCAAGTGCGGTGGCCTGCTCGGCGCTGCGGGCGCGGGCGGCCGCGTACGCCTGGGCGGGGGTGAGGTCCTCTGTCATCTTGTCTTCGAGCCTACCCGCCCCCTCCGACAGTGACGCGATCTTTATCGACGGGATGCGGAGGGGCCGGTTCAGGGGTTCCGTGCGGGGAGCGGGGCGAGGATCCGCAGGGCGCCGGGGGCGCAGGTCACGGTGAGGGGCAGCGGGCCGAGGGGTTCCCCGTCGGCGTATCCGGTGGTGCCGGGGGCGTCGAGGGTGACGGAGCGGACCCGGTGGGTGGTGACCACGGGGTGGCCGAGATGGGTGCCCCGGTAGACGCGGGGGAAGACCTTGACCAGGGTCCTGCGGTCGCAGTCGCCGACGACGGTGACGTCGAGGAGTCCGTCGTCGGGGCGGGCGTCGGCGCAGATCCGCATGCCGCCGCCGTACGAGGTGCCGTTGCCGACGGCGACGAGGGTGGCCTCCGTCTCCAGGACGCGCCCGTCGTCGAAGGAGAGGCGGTACGGGACGGGGCGGAAGGCGGCGAGTTCGGCGAGGATCGCGAGGTCGTACTTGAAGCGTCCGGCGGGCAGGCGCATCCGGTTGCCCCGGTCGTTGACGCGCGAGTCGAAGCCGGAGGCGAGGACGGTGCCGTACCAGCGCGGGAGGGGGCTCGCGTCGGTGCCCGGCCGGCCGCCGCGCGTCCCCCCTTCGATCCGTCCGAGGTCGATGGCGCTCCCGCCGGTCGTCCGGAGGGTTTCCGCCGTGACGCGGGCGGCGGCCACCGGGTCGCCGAGGGGCAGGCCGAGGGTGCGGGCGAAGTCGTTGCCGGTGCCCGCCGCGACGATGCCGAGCGGGGTGTCCGTACCGGCGACGGCCTGGAGGGCGAGGGAGATCATGCCGTCGCCGCCGACGGCGACGAGGGCCCCGGTGCCTTCGGCGACGGCCTCGCGGGCGCGGCGCAGGGCGTCGGCGGCGTCGTGTCCGAGGAGCACGCGGACCCGGAAACCGGCGTCCCTGAATGCCTCGGCGGCGGGCCGGGCGGCGCGTGCGCCGCGTCCACGGCCCGCCGTCGGGTTGACGAAGAGAGTGATGTCGCTGGTCATTGGGGGTCCCCCCGGACGGAGTCTGGGGGGACCCTACAAGATCAGGTGATGTCGTCGTAACCGTTCACCCGGTGTCCGCCGGGCTCACCGGTGGACTGCTCCGGCAGGGCCTTGGCCGTGCCCACGGGCTCCACGGCTCCGACGGTCTCGGGGGTGAGGTCGAGACTGGAGGCCTCGTCGTCGTCGAGTTCGGCGTCGGGGTTGGCCCGATTGCGTCGCCGGTCGTTGAGGAGCGAGAAGCCGACGGCGCCGAAGTAGAGGATCGAGATGGGTCCGGCGAGGGCGAGCATGCCGACGGGGTCGGTGGTGGGAGTGATGACGGCGCCGAAGATGAAGACGCCCATGATCACTCCGCGCCACCAGCCGGCCATGCGGCGGCCGGTGAGGATTCCGGTCAGGTTGAGCATGACCAGGACCAGGGGCAGCTCGAAGGCGAGACCGAAGACGAGCACCATGCGCAGGGTGAAGTCGAGGACGTCGCCGAGCGAGAGGATGTTCGCGGAGCCCTCGGGCGTGAGGCTGATGAGGACCCTCACGCTGATGGGGAGGATGAGGTACGCGAGGTAGGCGCCCGCGGAGAACAGCGGGACGGCCGCGGCGACGAAGGCGTACGTGTACTTCTTCTCGTTCTTGTGCAGTCCCGGTGCGACGAAGGCCCACAGCTGGTACAGCCAGACGGGGCTCGCGACGACGAGACCGGTCGTCAGCGACAGCTGGATCGTCGTGCTGAAGGGGGCCATCAGCGTGTTGAAGGAGACGATCGCGCAGTTTCCGCCATTGCTGGAGACGCCCGGTGCGCACGTGGGCACGGACTTCGTCAGAAACTGCATCAGCTCCTCGCTGTACACGAGGGCCACGATCGTCACCGCTGCGACGGCGAGGAGACCCTTCGCCAGTCGGTTGCGGAGTTCACGCAGGTGCTCCACGAGGGGCATCCGGCCCTCGGGATCCTTGTCCTGCTTGCGGGCAGACTTGAGCAACCCACGTCCTCATCTCGTGCGGCAGGCCGCCGCCCGGTGCGGCGGCCGCGGCGGACCGGGTCAGCGCTTGGTGGTGTCCGTGGGCTCGGCCACGGGCCGGGCGCTGGTGACGTCGCCGGGGGCTGCCTGGATGGTACGGGGGGCGGCCTGCTCCTGGGCGGCCGTGCCCGCTGTGGCGGGCGGCGGGTCGGCGGGGGCGCTCTGCTGCTCCTCCGCCTTCATCGCCTTGGCCTCGCTCTTGAGGATGCGGGCCGACTTGCCCAGCGAGCGGGCCATGTCCGGGAGCTTCTTCGCACCGAACAGCAGGATGACGACGACGAGGATGAGAATGATCTCGGTGGGGCCGAGCCTACCCATAGCTGTTTACCTTCTTCACCGAGGCGACATGGAGTTGCGGTGCTGGACCGGCCGGGTATGGTCCGGCCGCCGCGCTGTCTGCGATCGTAACCCGCAGGAGTAAACGCCGGGCAATGTCCGTGCATACTCCCGATTGCGTCCCGCGAGCCCGGTGAGGGGTCGCTCCAGGCAGCGTACGGCACCGGAACTCAGCGCAGGGAGTCACCTGTTCGGGCCAGCCCGGTGGCGGCGGTCTCCAGTTCCTCGGCCGCCTGGGTGATGCGCCGTGTGGTCTCGGCCACTTGCCGGCCCAGGCGCTGGACCTCCAGGAAGACCCTGATGGCGAGGGCGCCGAGGACGGCGAGGCCGAGGAAGCCGAGGGCGATGGCGAGCATGGGCCAGAACATGTGCCGAGCCTAGACGCCCGGGGTCCGGGCGGGCGGACCGGCCCGGCGCGGAGGGTCAGAGTCCGGTGTGCAGGCGCAGGGTGCGGACGCCTCCGCAGGTGAGCAGCTCGACAATGCGCTCACCTGCCGGTTTGCGGACGGAGCTGCCGCATTCGGGACAGGTGAAGGAGTAGAAGGTGGTGCGGCGGCTGGCGCCGATGGCGAGCCGGAGGGCGCTCGCGGCGAGTTCGAAGCGGGAGCGGCAGTCGGGGCAGGCGGCCTTGAAGAGAACGGGGGCCACCGCCGCCGTCAGACCATGCATCACGGACATGTCTCTCTTCCCTCGGTGTCCCTCGGTGCTCTGCGGTGATCCTCGGCGTCTGTCCCTGGGTGGTGCGGGGTGGTGCTCTGTGGTGCTCGGTGCCGCTCGGGGTGTCCCGTTCGCCGCTCGGCGCCGTGCCCGGTGTGTCCCGGAGCCGGGCGATGCCGCCCGGTATCGACCGGTATCACTCGGTTCCGCCCGGTTCCCGCGCTCGTACGTCGTGCGCGCTCCGCTCCCGTCACGCCGGTCATAACGATTCCGGGCGGAAGTGTTACGCGTCCCCGTAGGCGGCGAGCGCGGCGGCGGCGGCCGTGCGAGCGTTTTCGGCCAGTTCCGGTGGGGCGACGATCCGTCCGTCGCTGCCGAGCCGGAGCGCGAGCCTGCGCAGCGAGGCCGGGTCGGGGGTCCGCAGGGTGACCCGCAGTCCGCCGTCGGGCAGTTCCTCGGAGAGGTCGTGCGGGTAGTACTCGGCGACCCAGCGCCCGCCGGGCCCCACCTCGACCACGACCTCGGGGTCGTCGGCGGAGGGATGCACCAGGCCCTCGGACAGGTCGCGCAGCTCCAGCTCGGGCGGCGCCGCGTGCTCGTCGAGGATGCGGATCTCGGCGACCCGGTCGAGCCGGAAGGTGCGGCGCGCCTCGGAGAGACGGCACCACGCCTCCATGTAGGTGTGGCCGACGGCGAAGAGCCGGATGGGGTCGACCTCGCGCTCGGTCAGCTCGTCGCGGGCGGGCGAGTAGTAGCGCACCCAGAGGCGGCGGCGCTCGGAGATCGCCCGGTCGACCTCGGCGAAGACCCCGCCCTCGGACTCGAAGGTGACCGAGAGCCGGGAGCTGGCCCCGGCGGCCTCGCCCGCTGCGGCCTCCAGCTTGGCGGTGGCGCGCAGCAGGGCCTCCCGGTCGCTCTCGCGGAGCCCCGGGAGGGTGGCGACGGCGCGGGCGGCGACCAGGAGCGCGGTCGCCTCGTCGGCGGCGAGCCGGAGCGGCGCGGCGACGTCGTCCGGGTTGTGCCACCAGATGCGGTCGCCGTCGGTGTCGATGTCGAGGAGGTCGCCGCCCCGGAAGCTGGTGCCGCACATGGGCAGCACGTCCAGGTCGGAGATCAGCTCGTCCTCGGTGATGCCGAAGGCGCGCGCGACGTCGGCGACGTGGGCGCCGGGGCGCTCGCGGAGGTAGGTGACGAGCGAGAGCATCCGCCTCGTCTGGTCGATCGCGTTGGCAGCCATGCGGTACGTCTTCCCCTCAGCCCTTGGCCACGGCGCGCAGCCGGTCGATCACGTCGGCCACCAGATCGGCCGGTTCCAGTACGACGACATCAGGGCCGAATTCGACCAGCCAGGCGTCGAGCCCGTGTCCGTACGGGATCTCCAGCTCGTCCCAGCCGTCGGCGCCCTCGTGGACGGACTGGGCGCGGGCGCGCAGCGGGTAGCCGCAGCCGGTGCGGAGCCGGATGCGGGCGGAGCGGGTGGCGGTCTCCCCGGCCCAGCTCTCCACGGTCTCGCGGACGGTGACGACGTCGGGCACGGGCGCGGTGAAGGCTCCGGCCCGGGAGCGGACCTTGCCGGTGATGCGGGAGAGGCGGAAGACGCGCTCGGCGCGA
This sequence comes from Streptomyces sp. CBMA291, assembly GCF_014596525.1. Lineage (GTDB taxonomy): Bacteria > Actinomycetota > Actinomycetes > Streptomycetales > Streptomycetaceae > Streptomyces. Next base: position 99,072 of record NZ_MSJP01000114.1, on the reverse strand, counting down.
CGCTCGCGGTCCCAGCCGGCCAGGTACCAGTGGCCGCGCCAGCATTCGAGGGTCCAGGGTTCGACCTGGCGGGTCTCGGGGCGGGCGGAGTTGGCCTTGCGGTAGTCGAAGACGACGGGGCGGCGGTCGCGGCAGGCCAGCATGAGGGGTTCGAAGGCGGTCTCGTGGACCGGGATGCGCGGTTCGAGGGCGCTGGGCTGGGTGTCGTACGAGTCCTCCGCCTCGGGCATGCCGGCGGCGCGGAGCTTCTGGAGGGCGCCGCTGGCGGCTCCGGCGAGGCGGGCCTGCTGCCAGACCTTGGCGGCGAGGCCGAGCGCGGCGGCTTCCTCGGCGTCGAGGGTGATGGGCGGCAGCCGGTTGGAGTCGCGGCGGGCGAGGTAGCCGGTCTCGCCTTCCAGGTTCTCGACGGTCTCGATGACGAGGCCGAGTTCGCGGAGGTCGTCCTTGTCACGCTCGAACATGCGGTTGAACGCTTCGTCGCCGCTCGCTTCGAGGTAGGCCTCGATGGAGCCGCGGAGTTCCCGCTTGCTGAGAGGCCGGCGTGTCCCGAGCAGGCACAGCGCGAGATTCATCAGCCGCTCGGACTTGGCAATCGCCATCGACGCCCCGCACTTCTTCCGCCCGTTCCCGTTCTCGACGTCCGACCGTACCGCCCCGGGGTGTCGGGCACCAAAGCCGAGGGCCCCCGCCGTCGGACGGCGGGGGCCCTCGGGGGACCGTGACGGGCCGGTGCGGTGCCCGGCCGGGCGTCGGGTCAGCGCTTGGCGACGCCCACGAGGTCGCAGACGAAGATCAGCGTCTCGCCGGGGGCGATCTTGCCGCCGGCGCCGCGGTCGCCGTAGGCGAGGTGCGCGGGGATGATCAGCTGGCGGCGGCCGCCGACCTTCATGCCCTGGACACCCTGGTCCCAGCCCTGGATGACCTGGCCGGCACCGAGGTGGAAGTCGAGCGGGGCGCCGCGGTTCCAGGAGGCGTCGAACTCCTCGCCGGAGTCGAAGGACACACCGACGTAGTGGACCTTCACGAAGTCGCCGGCCTCGGCGAGGTCGCCTTCGCCCTCCCAGATGTCCTTGATCTCCAGGTCCTTCGGCGGCTCGCCGCCCGGGAAGTCGATCTCGGGCTTCTCGATGCTCACTGCTGTGTACTCCTTCTGGTGATGCGTGAATGCCCGGACAGTCTCACAGACGATCGGGTCAGACCACGCCCAGGATGTCGACGGAGAACACCAGCGTGTTCTTCGCCAGCTCGCTTTCCGGGCTGGCTCCGTATCCCAGCGCCGGGGGGATCACCAGCAGGACCCGGTCGCCGACGTGCTTGCCCACCAGGCCCTTGTCCCAGCCCTCGACCACCGATCCGGTGCCGATCTGGAAGGCGGTGGCGCCTCCGTGGTCCCAGGAGGAGTCGAACTTCTTGCCGTCCTCCCACTTCACACCGGTGTACTGGGCGATGAGCCCCTGGCCCGCCTCGACCTTGGGGCCCGTGCCCTTGATGAGCACCTGCTCCTTCAGCTCGGTGGGGGCCTTCACGCCCTTGGGAATGGTGATCACCGCGGCGGCCCCCGAAGGAGCCTTCACCTCGGGCATGCCGGGCGCGGGCGCCGCCTGCTCGCCCTTGACCTCGGCCTTCGGGTCCACGGCGGCGGCTCCCGCCACGTCGACGACCCAGACCAGGGTGTCGGTGGCGGTCAGACCCGACTGCGGGTTCAGGTTCTCGCCGATCAGGTCGCCCGCCGTCCCCTGGACCAGAAGGCGGCTGCCGGCCTTCTTGCCCTCGACCGCGGCGAGCACCTTCTCGGGGAGCTGCTGGCTCGGCTGGCCGATCTTCTCGATGGACTGCCGGTGCGGCGCCTTGGCGGCGGAGGCGCCGTCCTGGGCCCACGTACCGCCGAGCGGCTTGGCGTCCTGCCACTTCTCGACGACCCAGTCCAGCCGGACCTGATCGCCCTTCTTGACGGTCGTCCCGTCGCCCGCCGACACGGTCTCGACGACCGTCTTGCCGGCGGCCTTGGAGTCCTTGGGGACCACGATGTCGGGCGGGGTCCCGAACGTCCCCTTGACTTCGGCGACCACGTCACCCGAGGTGTCCTTCTCCGAGTCCGACCCACACGCGGCGGTGAACAGCAGGGCGGGCACGGCGAGGAGCGCGGCGATACGTCGCTTCGTGTAGTAGCTCATCAGTCCAACTGGGAGTCGGGGCCATGGGAACGTCCACACTCTACGGTGCGGCTTCCGTGCTCCAGGGGTTCCGCCGCATACCCCGTGGACGGAACGACGGCCGCGCCCTCGGATGGGCGCGGCCGTGCTACTCGATGGGGTGAACGCCCCTCGTGGGGAAGGGCGTCCACCGGTCGGCGGTTCCGTGCGTCAGCGTTCGGTTCCCAGTCGGGCGAGGACCTTGGCCTTGGCCACGGGCGCCGTCTGCGATCCGCTCGCGTAGGTGGCGTCCACCAGCGTCGTCCCGGAGTCCCGGTAGACGAAGTGGGGCGTGATCGCGGGTACGTTCTCCGAGTCCACGGCCTCCAGGACGCTGCCGAAGACGAAGAGGGACGTGCCTCGCGCGAAGGTGCTCTTGGCGGGGGCTTCCTCGGTCGTGTAGGTGACGCCGTCCGCGCTGCCGCCCATGGAGCGCACCACGACTTCCTCGCCCGGCTCCAGGGTTCCCTTGTGCACGGTCGTCACCTTGATCACGACCGGCGTGTAGACGACTTCGAACACGGATCCGTCATCCAGCTTGTCGACCGCGTGCACGTCCGGCTTGAGGGACTGGACCGTGCCTTCGAAGACGTTCTCGTTCAGCGGGAAGGCGGCGGCGGCTTCGGGGCTGCTGTCGACCTTGTACGAGTGCCCTTCGACGACCCGCTCGTCGGCGACGGGCTTCGCGGGCGCGCCGCCCCTCTCGGGGCCCGGTGAACCTCCCTGGGCGCAGGCCGTCATCGTGATCGCCATCGCGGCGACCACGAGGGAGACACGGGCATGCGTGCCGAGATGCCTCATCCTCATCAGTCTTCCCCCTCAGTAGAGATTCGTGACGCCGGCCACGTCGTCACTGTTGAGTGCCCGCCGCGTCCCCGTGTTGATGGCGGTCATCACCGAGTTCTTCTCCGCGGTGGTGTAGGCCGTGCCGTCCGTGCAGTGCGGTGCCCAGGGGTGCGCGAGGCCGGTGAAATGGCCCACCTCGTGCACCACGACCGTCTGCACGTCGGCCTTCGCGGCGTTGATGTTCTGGCTGCCGTTGACCCAGGTGAACTTGTTGGACAGGTACAGCGTTCCGCCGGTGTGGGACGAACCCGACTTCTGCGTCGCGGCGTACCCGGGCGCCGTCCCCATCAGGCTGGTGTAGCCGTACGACGCGCGGAACGCGTAGATCTGCCAGCCGCTCGTGTAGGTGGGCGAGGCGTACCGCAGGGCGGAGCCGGTGCGGTTCCACTGCGTCAGGCCGCCGTTGAGACCGGCCCTGAGGTTGCTCGGGAACGTGGTGTTGGCGCCGAGGGACTTCGTCCCCGACGACGCCCACTTCACCATGCCGCTACGGCAGTAGGCGGAGGCCGGAGTCGCCGTGACTCCGACGAGGCAGGCGGCCACGACGCTTCCCGCCATCCCCGTGGCGAGAATCCTCCGCCCGTTCTTCACAGAGTTCTTACCCATACGCATGGGCACCCCTCCCGTCTCTCTCGAAGCAGGCGAGGGAGGGCCCGAGACGCACTGACCGGCCCCCGCCGCTTCATCGGTCGGACGGAAGCTATCCGAACGTCTGGAAAAATTCGAGCGAATATTCGACCAAGGACTTCCTATAAGCCTTGCGGGTCAGGACATGACGCGATAAAGGGAGGTCGGGATCTTTCCCCCGGAGGAATGTCCGCTTTGAAAGGGAAGGTCATCGAACGCCCCACGAAATGGAATTCAGAATTCCGGATTCATCGGGTGAAGGCATGCAAAACACCCGTCATCCCCTGTGACATCCCTCTCAGGCATCACCGGGCCAAGCGCACTGCCCGGACAGCGAAAACCGGCCTGTGGCGGCGCGAGGTTCCTCGCGCCGCCACAGGCCGGCGGTGTCTCTTCGCCACCGGATCCCGTCCCGGCCCCACAGCACGTGTGGACCGGGTCCGGCGAACCGGCTCTTCGTCCTACATTCCCGCGATGAGCTTCTCGACCCGGTCGTCGACGGAGCGGAACGGGTCCTTGCACAGCACCGTGCGCTGCGCCTGGTCGTTCAGCTTGAGGTGGACCCAGTCGACGGTGAAGTCCCGCCGCTGTTCCTGGGCGCGGCGGATGAAGTCGCCGCGGAGCCGGGCCCTGGTGGTCTGCGGGGGCACCGACTTGCCCTCGAAGATCTTCAGGTCGTTGCAGATCCTGGCCGCCTGCCCGTTCTTCTGGAGGAGGTAGTAGAGCCCCCGGCGGCGGTGGATGTCGTGGTAGGCGAGGTCTATCTGCGCGACCCTCGGGTTCGACATGGTCATGTTGTGCTTGGCCCGGTAGCGCTCGATGAGCCGGTGCTTCATGACCCAGTCGATCTCGGTCTCGATACGGTCGAGCCGCTCGTGCTCGATCGCGTCGAGCGTCCGGCCCCACAGCTCCAGGACCTGGGCGACGGTGCCGGAGCGGATCCCCCGGCGGTCCACGAAGTCGACGGCCTTCTCGTAGTACTCGCGCTGGACCTCAAGGGCGGAGGCCTCACGGCCGCTGGCGAGACGGACCTTGCGCTGCCCGGTGATGTCGTGGCTGACCTCGCGGATGGCCCGGATGGGGTTCTCCAGGGTCAGATCGCGCATCACGGTGCCCGCCTCGATCATGCGCAGGACGAGGTCGGTGGCGCCGACCTTGAGCAGCATGGTCGTCTCGGACATGTTGGAGTCGCCGACGATGACGTGCAGCCGGCGGTAGCGCTCGGCGTCGGCGTGCGGCTCGTCCCTGGTGTTGATGATGGGCCGCGAGCGGGTGGTGGCGGAGCTGACGCCCTCCCAGATGTGCTCGGCCCGCTGGGAGACGCAGAACACCGCGCCCCGGGGGGTCTGGAGGACCTTTCCGGCGCCGCAGATCAGCTGCCGGGTGACGAGGAAGGGAATGAGGATGTCCGCGAGCCGGGAGAACTCTCCGTGCCGGGCGACGAGATAGTTCTCATGGCAGCCGTAGGAGTTTCCGGCGGAGTCGGTGTTGTTCTTGAAGAGGTAGACGTCGCCCGCGATTCCCTCCTCGTGCAGGCGGCGCTCGGCGTCGACGAGAAGGCCTTCGAGAATGCGCTCCCCGGCCTTGTCGTGGGTGACCAGTTCGGTCACGTTGTCGCATTCCGGTGTGGCGTATTCCGGATGCGATCCCACGTCCAGGTACAGGCGGGCGCCGTTCCGCAGGAAGACATTGCTGCTGCGGCCCCATGACACGACACGGCGGAAGAGGTAGCGCGCCACTTCGTCAGGAGACAGTCGGCGCTGTCCCCTGAACGTGCACGTGACGCCGTACTCGTTCTCCAGCCCGAAAATGCGGCGGTCCATGACTGAACATTACGCCTGAGGGCGTGTGCTGAAACCGGGTTGGGCGTTCCCGTTTCGATCAGTTTCCGATCGGTGCGTGTTCTTTTCGGTGGCTACGGGGGTGGGAGCCTCCGCCGTCACGGCGTGTCGCGGCCCGCCGCCGGGTCCGCCCGGGGCGCCCGGAAGCGCGCCGAGGACCCCGCCGGTGGCGAGGAGCACCAGGAGGGCGGCCAGACCGCCCGCTCCGGCGACGGCGAATCCGCTCGCCGTCCCGGCCAGTTCGACGGTGGGTCCCGCGACGGCGGAGCCGAGGGCCGAGCCGACGCCGAAGGTGGTGACGAGCCAGGAGAACGCCTCAGTGACGGTGCCGCGCGGCGCGTGCCGGTCGACGACGATGAACGCGCAGGCGAGGGCGGGGGCCAGGAAGACGCCGGAGAGCATCGCGAGGCCCGTCATGGCGACGGGCCCCGGGGTGAGCGCGAGCGGCAGATAGCCGAGCGCGAGGAGCAGTACGAGGACGCGCAGCCGCCGCTCCGGGGTGCCGGTCCACTGACGGGCGCCATAGACGACGCCGCCGAGGAGCGCGCCGAGACCGAGGGCCGCCATCAGCCAGCCGTAGACCGAGGGGGCGCCCCGGTCGTCGGCGTAGGCGACGGCGGAGACGGTGATCGAGCCGAGGGCGAGCCCGACGAAGAAGAAGGAACCGAGGAGGGCGAGGAGGCCCGGGGAGCGCAGGGCGCCCAGCCAGTGGGCCTCGCGGGGTGCGGAGCGCCACTTCCTGGAGGGCGCGGAGAGGACGACGGCGAGGGCGCCGAGGACACCGAGGACGTTGACGGCGAGGAGCGCTGCGGCGGGCGACCAGAGCGACACCAGGAGGGTGAGCAGCAGCGGGCCCGCCGTGAACATGACTTCCTGGGCGACCGCGTCGAGGGCGTACGCCCGGTGGACCCGGTCCTCACGGCCGAGGACGCTCGGCCACAGGGCGCGCAGTCCGCCCTCCAGGGGCGGGGTGAAGAGCCCGGCGAGGACGACGGCGGCGTAGGCGAGGGCGAGGTGGCCGATGCCGGTGAGGGCGAGCAGGGCCATGCCGAGCGCCGAGAGGACGGCCGCCGGGAGCTGCACCCGGGGCTGGCCCTTGAGGTCGACGGCGCGGCCGAGGAGGGGCTGGCCGAGGGCGGTGGCGACCCCGTAGGCGGCGATGAGGCCGCCGGCCAGGGTGTAGCTGCCGCCCTGGTCGCGGACGAAGAGGGTGAGGGCGATGGGCCCTACGCCGTTGGGCAGGCGTCCCACGAGCGTCCCGGTGAGCAGCCGGGCGGCGTGGGGCGCCCGGAGTATGTCGAGATAGCCGCCTCGCGCCGGGGCCCCGGTGGCCATGTGCTGCTCCCCTCGCCCGGATCCCTCCGGGGTTTTACGTATAACGTCCGGGGTCATACGTACCATGTCGGCTGTACGGGGGGCCACCCCGCGACCGGGCGGGGCCCTTCCCCGGACCGGTACGTCCGACGCGGAGGCATGTGTGCAGACCCCGGAGCCACGGACCCCGGAGCCGCTCGGCGGCGCCCGTCCCACCAGCCGGGACGTCGCCCGGACGGCGGGCGTCTCCCAGGCCACCGTCTCCCTGGTCCTCGGCGACAAGTGGCGCGGCCGGGTCTCCGAGCGGACCGCCGCCTCGGTGCGGGAGGCCGCCGGGGCGCTGGGCTACCGGCCCAATCTGGCCGCCCGCAATCTGCGCCTCGGCAGCACCCGTACGGCGCTCCTCGTGGTCCCCGCCCTCACCAACGAGTTCTTCGCGCGGGTCTACACCGGGGCCGCGGAGGTGGCCGCCCGGCACGGCTTCGGTGTCGTCCTGTACCCCTCCCCCGACGGCGTCGGCCCCGCCAGGGACCCCTTCGCCTCGGCCCGCGCCGCCCTCGACGGGATCATCGCCTCCTCGATGGCGACGGACGCGCTGGGGGCCTTCCGGGGCACCGATCTGCCCCTCGTGATGCTCGACAGCGATCCCGCCGACGGGGCGGCCGCCGCCCATGTCAATCCGGACGTCGCCGACGGGATGCGCCAGGTCACCGGGCATCTGCTCGCCCTCGGCCACCGGAGCTTCGTCCATCTCGCCTCCGCGGTGCCGTCCTGGACCTTCGACGTCCGGGCCGCCGCGCTCGCCGAGAGCCTCGCCGGGGCATCGGTGCGGACGGTCCGCGCGCCGCTCGACGTGCACGGCGCGATGGCCGCCACCGAGCGGGCCCTCTCCGCGCCCGGACCCCGCCCCACGGCCGTGGTCTGCGACGACGACATCCTCGCCGCCGGAGCCTGCAAGGCCCTGCGGCGCCTCGGGCTGAGCGTCCCCGAGGACGTCTCGGTCACGGGCTTCGACGATCTGGCGCTCGCCACCGCCGTGGAGCCCGAGCTGACCACCGTAGGACTGCCCGCCGAGCGCGTCGGGGAGCGGGGCATGGCGGCCCTCCTCGCCGTCCTGGCGGGCGAACCGGCCCGCCCGGACCTCCTCCCCGTCACCCTGATGCCACGCGGCTCCTCGGGACCGGCCCCGACGGCCTGAACGAACGCCGGGGTACGGGGAGGGGCGCCGGGGGGACGGAGCCGCCGGGCCTTGTCAGCCGGGGTACGGCGTGGCGCCAGCCCCCCCCCATCAGCCGGGGCGTGGAGAGGCGCCCGCCGACCGAGTGGCCGGAAAAGGCCCACCGGGGCCAAGCCACCGGGCAGCCGAAGAAGCCCCCCCGGTCCGGGCCTCCAGGTCCGGGCCTCCAGGTCCGGGCCTCCAGGGTCAGACCCCCAGGCAGCCGCAAAGGCCCCCGTCATCCAGCCCCCGGCAGCCGAAAGGGGCCCCAGAGCGTCCGCCCGCCGGGCAGCCCGAAGGGGCCCCGGTCCGTCGTGCGTACCGGGGCCCCTTCGGTGAGCCGTGGGCTACTGCTCCTCGGGAGCCTCGTCCGAGGGCTCGTCCGTCTTCGCCGCCGCCGCGTTGTCCGCCTCCAGGAGGCGGGAGAGCTGACGGCCGACGATCCGCTTGAACTTGCGCTGCTGCGGGCGCGTACGGTCCAGGACCGCCACCTCCAGGCGCTCGGCGGGGATCTCCCGCTCCGTGCCGTTGGTGTCCCGCGAGAGGGCCTGGACGGCCAGCTTCAGGGCCTCGGCGAGCGACATGCCGTCCCGGTGCCGCTGGTCGAGGAAGGTGCCGATCTGCTCCGCGTTGCCGCCGACCGCGACCGAGCCGTGCTCGTCCACGATCGAGCCGTCGTGCGGAAGGCGGTAGATCTGGTCTCCGGCCGGCTCGGTGCCGACCTCCGCGACGACCAGCTCGACCTCGTAGGGCTTCTCCCCCGCGCTGGAGAAGATCGTGCCGAGCGTCTGGGCGTAGACGTTGGCCAGACCGCGCGCGGTGACGTCGCCCCGGTCGTAGGTGTAGCCGCGCAGGTCGGCGTAGCGGACGCCGCCGATGCGCAGGTTCTCGTACTCGTTGTACTTTCCGGCGGCCGCGAAGCCGATCCGGTCGTAGATCTCGCTGAACTTGTGCAGGGCACGCGAGGGGTTCTCGCCGACGAAGACGATGCCGTCGGTGTACTGGAGGACGACCAGGCTGCGGCCTCGGGCGATGCCCTTGCGGGCGTACTCCGCCCGGTCGGCCATGGCCTGCTGGGGTGAGACGTAGAACGGAGTGGACACCGGCGGTCCGTCCCTTTCTTCTGGGCTGCTGTCGGGCGGCGGGTGGTCAGAGCAGGGCGGCGCGCGGCCCGTCGGGCTCCTCCAGGCGCCGCTCGGTGACCGACCGGGCCACCGTGGAGGACTCCTCCACGGTGAGCCTGCGGTAGCCCTCTTCCGTGATGACCGTGACGATCGGGAAGATCCGGCGCGCGAGGTCCGGGCCGCCGGTCGCCGAGTCGTCGTCCGCCGCGTCGTAGAGCGCCTGCACGACCAGGGTGGTGGCCTGCTCCTCGGTCAGGTCGGCGCGGTAGAGCTTCTTCATCGACCCGCGCGCGAAGATGGAGCCGGAGCCGGTGGCGGCGAAGCCCTGCTCCTCGGAACGGCCGCCGGTCACGTCGTAGGAGAAGATCCGGCCCTTCTCCCGGCCCTCGTCCCAGCCCGCGAAGAGCGGGACGACGGCGAGGCCCTGCATGGCCATGCCGAGATTGCCCCGGATCATGGTGGAGAGCCGGTTGGCCTTGCCCTCCAGGGAGAGCGTGACGCCCTCCACCTTCTCGAAGTGCTCCAGCTCCAGCTGGAAGAGCTTGACCATCTCCACCGCGAGACCGGCGGTGCCGGCGATGCCGACGGCGGAGAACTCGTCGGCCGGGAACACCTTCTCGATGTCCCGCTGCGCGATCATGTTGCCCATGGTGGCCCGGCGGTCACCGGCGAGCACGACGCCCCCGGCGAACGTGGCGGCCACGATGGTGGTCCCGTGGGGGGCCTCGACGATCCCCTCGGGGAGCTTCCTGCCGCCCGGCAGCAGCTCCGGCGAGTGGTCCGCCAGAAAGTCGATGAACGAGGACGAGCCCGGCGTCAGGAAGGCCGCCGGCAGACGCCCGGTGCTCCGAGGATTGGCTTCCACGCGATTCCTTCCGGGTGGGAGAGTCGGCCCGCCGTGAGAACGCGCCGGCCGATCATGCTTTTACTGTGCACGGACCTTACCCGTGTCACCGGGTGTCATCCGTCCCCGGAGCCGCGGCTTTCTCCGGGGCTCCGGGGACGGAGGACTACAGGCGCGTGGGGGCGGCTACTCGCCACCCTTCTGAACGAAGCTCCGCACGAAGTCCTCGGCGTTCTCCTCCAGGACGTCGTCGATCTCGTCCAGGACGGAGTCCACGTCGTCGCTGAGCTTTTCCTGGCGCTCCTTGAGGTCGGAGCTCGCCTCCGTGGTGGTCTCCTCGACCTCCTCCGTGGAACGCGTCGCCTTCTGCTGTCCGCCGCCGCTGTCCTTGGTCGCCATATCCCTCACCCCGCTCGAATCGGCCCGCTCGGTCGAGTGCTTCAAGATCAGACCCTATAGGTCGGGTCCGACATCGGCCCCGCAGTTTCCACAACGTCCGGGCACTGCTTCCATGATTCCCGGTACCGGCCGTTTCAGGCCCGGATCGGACCCCCGATCAGCCGCCGGACAGCACCCGGACCAGTTCCTCGGCGGTCCGGCAGCGGTCCAGGAGTGACTTCACGTGGGCTTTCGTGCCGCGCAGCGGCTCCAGGGTCGGCACCCGCTGGAGCGAGTCCCGGCCGGGCAGATCGAAGATCACCGAGTCCCAGGAGGCCGCCGCGACGTCGTCGGCGTACTGCTCAAGGCACCGGCCCCGGAAATAGGCCCGGGTGTCCTCCGGAGGCGCCGTCTCGGCCCGCTCCACCTCGGGCTCGTCCAGGAGCCGCTTCATCCGCCCCCGGGCCACCAGACGGTTGTACAGGCCCTTCTCGGGGCGCACGTCCGCGTACTGGAGGTCGACCAGGTGCAGCCGGGCCGCGTCCCAGTCCAGGCCGTCCCGGCGCCGGTAGCCCTCCATCAGCTCCCGCTTGGCGATCCAGTCCAGCTCGCCGGCGAGGCTCATCGGATCGTTCTCCAGCCGGTTGAGGGTGTCCTCCCAGCGGGTGAGCACGTCCCTGGTCTGCTCGTCGGCGTCGCCGCCGTACCGCTCGTCCACGTACTTCCTGGCCAGCTCGAAGTACTCCATCTGGAGCTGCACCGCGGTGAGCGTCCGGCCGCTGCGGAGCGTGATCAGGTACTGGAGGGACGGGTCGTGCGACACCTGGTGGAGGGTGCGCACGGGCTGGTCGACGGTGAGGTCGACGGTGACGAAGCCGTCCTCGATCATCGAGAGGACCAGCGAGGTGGTGCCCAGCTTGAGGTAGGTCGAGATCTCGGAGAGGTTCGCGTCGCCGATGATCACATGCAGGCGGCGGTACTTCTCGGCGTCGGCGTGCGGCTCGTCCCTGGTGTTGATGATGGGCCGCTTCAGGGTGGTCTCCAGGCCCACCTCCACCTCGAAGTAGTCGGCGCGCTGGCTGATCTGGAAGCCGTCCTCCCGCCCGTCCTGGCCGATGCCGACCCGGCCCGCGCCGGTCACCACCTGGCGCGAGACGAAGAACGGGGTGAGGTGGCGCACGATGTCCGAGAAGGGGGTCTCCCGCTTCATCAGGTAGTTCTCGTGCGTGCCGTAGGAGGCGCCCTTGTTGTCGGTGTTGTTCTTGTAGAGGTGGATCGGCTGGGCCCCGGGGAGCCGGGCGGCGCGCTCGGCCGCCTCCGCCATGATCCGCTCGCCCGCCTTGTCCCAGAGGACGGCGTCGCGCGGGTTGGTGACCTCGGGGGCGCTGTACTCGGGGTGGGCGTGGTCCACGTAGAGCCGTGCCCCGTTGGTGAGGATCACATTGGCGAGGCCGATGTCCTCGTCGGTGAGCTGACTGGAGTCGGCGGCCTCGCGGGCGAGGTCGAAGCCGCGGGCGTCCCGCAGCGGGTTCTCCTCCTCGAAGTCCCAGCGGGCGCGGCGCGCCCGGTGCATCGCCGCCGCGTACGCGTTGACGATCTGGGACGAGGTGAGCATGGCATTGGCGTTCGGGTGTCCCGGGACGGAGATCCCGTACTCCGTCTCGATGCCCATCACTCGCCGTACGGTCATGCGGCCCTCCTTGCCCGGCGGCGCTCACAGTGCGCGACTCGGCGGTACCGAAGAGCCTAGGACGGCTCCGCGCTGGTGGGGAGATCACTTACGGGTATTTCCCGGGACCGGCCGGAAACGCCGGGTGGAAAATACGTCGGCTGCGGATGCCCGGGGCCCGGACATCCGCAGCCGGTGGCGCTTTTTACAGGTACTGGCCGGTATTGGCCACGGTGTCGATGGAGCGTCCGGTGTCCGCGCCCTGCTTTCCGGTGACGAGGGTCCGGATGTACACGATCCGCTCGCCCTTCTTTCCGGAGATCCTGGCCCAGTCGTCGGGGTTGGTGGTGTTGGGCAGGTCCTCGTTCTCCTTGAACTCGTCCACGCAAGCCTGGAGGAGATGGGAGACCCGGATGCCCTTCTGGTCGTGGTCGAGGAAAGCCTTGATGGCCATCTTCTTGGCCCGGTCGACGATGTTCTGGATCATCGCGCCGGAGTTGAAGTCCTTGAAGTACAGGACTTCCTTGTCGCCGTTGGCGTACGTGACTTCGAGGAAGCGGTTCTCCTCGGATTCGGCGTACATCTGCTCGACGACCGACTGGATCATTCCGTGGGCGGCGGCCGCCTTGGATCCGCTGTGCTCGGAGATGTCGTCCGCGTGCAGCGGGAGGGAGGCCGTGAGGTACTTCGCGAAGATGTCCTTCGCCGCCTCCGCGTCCGGACGCTCGATCTTGATCTTGACGTCGAGCCGGCCGGGCCGCAGGATCGCGGGGTCGATCATGTCCTCGCGGTTGGATGCGCCGATGACGATGACGTTCTCCAGCCCCTCCACGCCGTCGATCTCGGCGAGCAGCTGCGGGACGATGGTGTTCTCCACGTCCGAGCTGACACCGGATCCGCGGGTGCGGAAGAGGGATTCCATCTCGTCGAAGAAGACGATGACGGGGGTGCCCTCGCTCGCCTTCTCCCGGGCACGCTGGAAGACGAGGCGGATGTGCCGCTCGGTCTCGCCGACGTACTTGTTGAGGAGTTCGGGGCCCTTGATGTTGAGGAAGTAGGACTTCCCCGCGGGCTGTCCCGTCACCTCGGCGACCTTCTTGGCCAGGGAGTTGGCCACGGCCTTCGCGATCAGCGTCTTGCCGCAGCCGGGCGGGCCGTAGAGCAGGATGCCCTTGGGCGGCCGCAGTTCGTGCTCCTTGAAGAGGTCCGGGTAGAGGTACGGAAGCTCGACCGCGTCGCGGATCAGTTCGATCTGGTTGCCCAGACCGCCGATCTTGTCGTAGTCGACGTCCGGGACCTCTTCGAGGACGAGTTCCTCGACTTCGCTCTTGGGGACCACCTCGTAGACGTAGCCCGACCGGGAGTCGAGCAGCAGGGCGTCGCCGGGGCGGATCGTGATGTCGAGCAGGGGCTCGGCGAGCCGCACCACCCGCTCCTCGTCGGTGTGCCCGACCACCAGGGCACGCTCGCCGTCCTCCAGGACCTCCTTGAGGGTGACGATGTCCCCGGCGCGCTCGAACTCCATGGCCTCGACCACGTTGAGCGCCTCGTTGAGCATGACTTCCTGGCCTCGCTTGAGCTCGTCGAGCTCGATGCCAGGGCTCACGTTCACCCGGAGCTTGCGGCCCCCGGTGAAGATGTCGCACGTGCCGTCCTCGTTGGCCTGAAGGAAGACGCCGAAGCCGGCCGGCGGCTGGGCGAGCCGGTCGACCTCTTCCTTGAGGGCCACGATCTGGTCTCGGGCCTCACGCAGCGTGTTCGCCAGTCGTTCGTTCTGCGCGGACACGCCGGCCAGGTTCGTCTGCAGCTCGACGATCCGCTCTTCGAGAATCCTCGTGTGGCGCGGAGAGTCGGCGAGCTTGCGGCGCAGGACGGCGATTTCCTGCTCGAGATAGGCAACCTGGCCGGCGGGGTCCTCAGACCCCCGCCCCGGCCGGATGCCGCGGTTGATGTCGTCGTCGTGGGCTGCCACGGTCCTCACCTCCTCCAAGGGGAGCTGGACGCTTCCTGACCCTACCTGCGTGGGTGGTGATTGAAACCCCTAGATCAAAAAGACTCCGAGGTGTGTCCGATCTTCACCCTTGCGCTTCCCCTCTCGCCAGGGGAATACCCACCCTTCGCTGCTTGAAAGCGGGCGGTTGTATCGTCGTCTTTGGCCAACACCCTTCCGGGTCGGCCGGACTTACCCGCGAGAAGCAGAACGCGTAGCAGAAACGGCAGGAGATATGAGCGTGCAGCACGAGGCTCCGTCCACGGGCGCCGAGGAGGCGCTGGAGGTCTGGATCGACCAGGACCTGTGCACCGGGGACGGGATCTGCGCGCAGTACGCTCCCGAGGTCTTCGAGCTGGACATCGACGGGCTCGCGTACGTGAAGAGCGCCGACGACGAGCTGTTGCAGGAGACGGGCGCCACCACCCCGGTGCCGCTGACGCTCCTCCAGGACGTCGTGGACTCCGCCAAGGAGTGCCCCGGCGACTGCATCCATGTGCGCCGGGTCAGGGACCGGATCGAGGTCTACGGCCCCGACGCCGAATAGGCCGTAGGGCCCGAGCGGGCGGCGCAGGCCGCACGAGGGGCCGTCGGGCGGGGCTCAGACGCCGCGCGCGCCGGTCCCGTCGGAGCGTACGAAGGCGCCGCCCTGCCAGCGCCAGCCGACCTGTTCCGTCTCGTCGGGGCAGCAGCTGGGGACGTCCGGCGACGAGTAGCCGAGCAGGGTGGCGACGACCGTCCCGTTCCGTACGGCGAGCCCGGCGACGCTCTTGTGCTGCCCGGGTGCGACGAGTGTGGCCACCACGCGCGCGGGTGCTCCCGTCTCCTTGCCCCGGGTGAGGACGTAGACGCCGCTCGGCGGGGTGCCGGAGCCCGCTTCGCAGTGCACGACCGCAACGGTCTCGGGGTTCCCGTCCCCGTCGAGGTCACCTGTGGCCCGCCGGGCGACGGTCTGGGGCACCCCCCGGCAGTCCAGCGGGTAGGCGACTCCGGCGGCTTCGGGCGCGGGCGCCGGACGCGGGGCCGCCTCGGGCGCGGCACCGGCTCCGGCGGCGCCGGGCTGGAGCAGTCCGGCGAGGGCGACGACCGCGACGGTCACGGTCGCGGTGGCCAGCCAGTGGGCCGGCCGGGCTCGGGTGTGGGCGAGGTCCGCGAGGTCCGGGTCGGCGGAGGGCTGCACGCGAGACGTCTCCTGTGGCGGTGGTACGGCGGCTTTCCGGCATCGTGCCACACGTCACAGGGCGATGGGACATCCGGGGGTCGGCCGCCGGCCCGGGAGGACCGGCGCGGGCCCGAACATGAGGGCGCCGCCGCCGGGTTCCCTCCCGTGGGCGGGGAACTCGGCGGCGGCGTGCCGTGGATGTCGGAGCGTCAGCCCTTGTTGGGGCCTTCGTAGTCCTCGCCGTACGCGCCCTTGGCGGGGCGGCGGCGACGCATCGGGGGCTCGACCCCGTCCGCGAGACGGCGGGCGGTGACGAGGAAGCCGGTGTGGCCGATCATGCGGTGATCGGGGCGGACGGCGAGGCCCTCGACGTGCCAGTTGCGGATCATGGACTCCCAGGGCTGCGGCTCGGCGTAGCAGCCGAACTCGCGGATGGACTCCACGGTGCGGGCGAGCTGGGTGGTGGTCGCCACGTAGCAGCAGAGGATGCCGCCGGGGACGAGCGCCTTGGAGACGGCCTCCAGGCACTCCCAGGGGGCGAGCATGTCCAGGATGACGCGGTCGACGTCGGTGTCGGACAGGTTGTCCTGGAGGTCGCCGACGGTCAGCTGCCACGCGGGGTGCGGGCCGCCGAAGTAACGTTCGACGTTCCCCTTCGCGATCTCGGCGAAGTCCTCGCGGCGCTCATAGGAGTGCAGCATGCCGCTGTCGCCGATGGCGCGGAGCAGGAAGCTGCTGAGCGAGCCGGAGCCCACGCCGGCTTCGACGACGCGCGCGCCGGGGAAGATGTCGGCGAAGGCGAGGATCTGTCCCGCGTCCTTCGGGTAGACCACGGCTGCGCCGCGGGGCATGGACAGGACGTAATCGGGGAGCAGGGGGCGCAGCGCGAGGTAGGCGACGTTTCCGGTGGTACGGACAACGCTGCCCTCGGGGGCGCCGATCAGTTCGTCGTGCGGGAAGGAACCCTTGTGGGTGTGGAAGTTCTTTCCCTCTTCGAGCGTGAACGTGTAGTGACGGCCCTTGGGGTCGGTCAGCTGAACCTGGTCCCCGACCTTGAAGGGCCCGCGTCGGCGGGCGGCACCGGTCGGTTCGGACATGTGACCAGAGTACCGGGGTTAGGCCGAGGGTCGCGCCATGGCCTGGACGAAGGCCCGCTCGACGTCGGTGGTGGACAGGACTCCGTAGATCTCGCCGGACTCCTCGACGACCAGGTACTCGGTGGCGGGGCTGGCGCGGAGGTGGTCGAGGAGGGGCTGGCCGGTGAGTTCGGCGGGGACCCGCATGCCGTCGGTGAGGTCCTGGGCGAGGGTGCTGACGGCGACCCAGGGGCGTCGGTGCTGGGGGACGGCGGCGATGGCGGCTTCGCGGACGATGCCGGTGGGGTCGCCGTTCCCGTCGACGACGACGAGGGCGCGGGCGCCGGACTCGTTGGCGCGGCGGAGGGCCTCGGAGAGCGGGGTGACGGGTTCGACGGGGATGGCGCGGCGGGTGAGGCTGCGGGCGCGCAGCTCGGGGAGGTGTTCGCGCAGCCGGGCCATGCGGAGGCTGTTTCCGGCCCCGGTCCAGATGATGGCGGCGAGGATCGCGGCCAGCAGGGCGTCGGTGACGGTGTCGAAGCCGCTGACCTCCTCGGTGGAGTTGCCGAGGAGACCGGTGCGGGTGAGCAGGGGCAGGCCGACGAGGACGAGGACGGCGAGGGCGCGGCCGACCCAGGCGGCGGCGATGGTGCCGCTCATGGGCTTGCCGGTGATCTTCCAGACGACGGCGCGGAGCATGCGTCCGCCGTCCAGGGGCAGGCCGGGGAGCAGGTTGAAGATCGCGACGATGAGGTTGGAGATCATCAGTCCGGCGAGGAGGACGCCGGGGACGGTGCCGGGTTCGACGGCGTACAGGGAGAGGTAGAACACTCCGGCGAGGACGAGGGAGAGGAGCGGGCCGACGAAGGCGAGGACGAATTCGCGGCCGGGGGTCTCGGTCTCTTTCTCGATCTCGGAGACGCCGCCGAAGAACTGGAGCTGGATGCGGCGCACCGGGAGCTTGAAGCGGAGCGCGGCGATGGTGTGGGCCAGTTCGTGGACGAGCACGGAGGCGTAGAAGGCGACGGCGAAGAAGAGGGAGACGAGGTAGCGCGCGGCGCCGAGTTCGGGCAGGACGCGCTCGATCTGGTCGCCGAAGACCCAGGTGATGAGGGCGGCGACGAGGAACCAGCTGGGGGCGACGTAGACCGGCACGCCGAAGGGGCGGCCCATGAGGATGCCTCCGCCGGGCTCTCCGGTGCGCTGCGGCTTGGGCTCGTCCTGGTTCACGGGTTCCTTTCGTCGCGTGGTGTGACCACGTCGGTGCGTCACGGTTCGATCATGCAGTGCGACGGGGTCCCAGGTCGATGGTATGCCGCCCGTTGTCGGTGGCGGGTCGTAGGGTCTTCGTCATGAGTACGAGCGAGCAGGTGCCGGTGGAGCCCCGGGCGCCCATGTCGTTGTCGCCGTCGCGGGCGAGCGATTTCATGCAGTGTCCGCTGCTGTACCGGTTCCGGGTGATCGACCGGCTGCCGGAGAAGCCGAGCGAGGCGGCGACCCGGGGCACGCTGGTGCATGCCGTCCTGGAGCGGCTCTTCGACGATCCGGCGGCGGAGCGGACGGCGCCGCGGGCGCGGGCGATGGTGCCAGGGCAGTGGGACCGGCTGCTCGCGGCCAAGCCGGAGCTGGCCGGGCTGTTCGCGGAGGACCCGGGCGGCGAGCGGCTCGCGGGCTGGCTCGGGGAGGCGGAGCGGCTGGTCGAGCGGTGGTTCACGCTGGAGGATCCGACGCGTCTCGAACCGGCCGAGCGCGAGCTGTTCGTGGAGACGGAGCTGGATTCGGGGCTGCGGCTGCGCGGGGTGATCGACCGGGTCGACGTGGCGCCCTCGGGCGAGGTGCGGATCGTCGACTACAAGACGGGGAAGGCGCCCCGGCCCGAGTACCGGGACGGCGCCCTGTTCCAGATGACGTTCTACGCGCTGGTGGTGTGGCGGCTGCGGGGGGTGATCCCGCGCCGGCTCCAGCTGGTGTACCTGGGCAGTGGCGAGGTGCTGACGTACGACCCGGTGGAGGCGGATCTGCGCCGGGTGGAGCGGAAGCTGCTGGCGCTGTGGGAGGCGATCTCGGCGGCGACGGAGTCGGGTGACTGGCGGCCGCGTCCGACGAAGCTCTGCGGCTGGTGCGACCACCAGGCGGTCTGTCCGGAGTTCGGGGGGACGCCTCCGGTCTATCCGCTGAAGATCGTTTCGATGCGCCCGGCGGAAGCGGGCGCGCCGGAGCAGGGCAGAATGGACCCGGCCCCGCCGGTGCCGTAGCGCGTCGGCGACCTCGTGAGCAGAGTCCCGTGAAGGAGCCCTTGTGACGATCCGCGTCCTCTTGGTCGACGATCAGCCGCTGCTGCGCACCGGCTTCCGGATGATTCTGGAGGCGGAGCAGGACATCGCGGTGGTGGGTGAGGCCGGGGACGGTCTCCAGGCCCTCGACCAGGTGCGGGCGCTTCAGCCGGATGTGGTGCTCATGGACATCCGGATGCCCCGGATGGACGGGGTGGAGGCGACCCGGCAGATCACGGGTCCGGGGCGGGACGGTCCGGCGAAGGTGCTGGTCCTGACGACCTTCGACCTCGACGAGTACGTGGTGGAGGCGCTGCGGGCGGGGGCGAGCGGCTTCCTCCTGAAGGACGCTCCGGCGAACGAGCTGGTGCAGGCGATCCGGGTGGTGGCGGCCGGCGAGGCGATGCTGGCGCCGTCGATCACGCGTCGGCTCCTCGACAAGTACTCGGCTCATCTGCCGACGGGCGAGGAGCAGGTTCCGGACACGCTGAACACCTTGACCGACCGTGAGGTGGAGGTGCTGAAGCTGGTGGCGCGGGGCCTGTCGAACGCGGAGATCGCGGCGGATCTGTTCGTCAGCGAGACGACGGTGAAGACCCATGTGGGCCATGTGCTGACGAAGCTGGGCCTGCGGGACCGGGTGCAGGCGGCGGTGTACGCGTACGAGAGCGGTCTGGTGCGGCCGGGGGCCGCCGGGCAGTAGCGCGGTCGGCGCGGTGCGACGAAGGGGGTCCGGCGGGTGCCGGGCCCCCTTCGTCGTACCGGTGGCGCGTTCCGGGCGGTCGGCGTGGCCCCGGGGTCCTTGTCGTCGTACCGGTGTGTCCTCAGGCCGTGCCGTGGCCGAGTTCCCACAGGAGCAGGTCGGAGGAGGCGGTGAGGGCGTACTCGACTCCGTTGAGGTCGTCGCGGGCGGCGACGTACTGCTTGCCCTGCCACAGGGGGAGGACGGGGACGTCCTCGGCGACGATCTTCTGGATCCGCGCGTAGACGGGTCCTGCGGCGGTGCGGTCGGCCTGGCGTCGGGAGAGCGGGATGAGCTGGTCGCGGACGACCTTGTTCTCGTAGGGGCTGTGGAGGAAGTTGTCGCTGTCGAGGAAGGGCGCGATGTAGTTGTCCGGGTCCGGGTAGTCCGGGAACCAGCCGAGTCCGTAGACGGCGTAGTCGCCGCGCTTCTGGGCGGGGCGGAAGGAGGACCACGGGGTGCCCTCGACGGTGACGTCGAAGAGCCCGTCGGCGACGAGCTGCTTCTTGAGGACCTCGAACTCCTGGGCGGTCTCGGGGCCGTAGCGGTCGGTGGTGTAGTTCAGCGTCAGCTTGACCGGGGTCGTCACTCCGGCGTCCTTGAGGAGCCTGGCGGCGCGGGTGGCGTCGGGCTCGCCGTACTCGTCGAAGAAGGGGGTGGTGTGGCCGGTGATGCTGGAGGGGATCAGCGAGTAGAGCGGTTCGGCGGTGGGGCCGTAGACGGCGTCGACGAGGGCGCCCCGGTCGACGACGGCGGCCATGGCCTGGCGGACGGCCTTCTCCTGGACGGAGGGGGCCCGGGTGTCGAAGCCGAGGTAGCGGATCTCCAGACCGGGGACCTCGACCAGTTCGACGCCGTCCTCGGGCCGTTCGGTGAGGTCCTTGACCTGCTGCCGGGAGAGGGCGCCGGCCATCATGTCGATGTCGTCGTCGGCCAGTGCCTCGCCCATGGCGGCTGCGTCGGCGAAGAGGCGCAGTTCGACCTTGTCGTTGCGCGGGGTGATGTCGCCCTGGTAAGCGGGGTTCCTGGTGAAGACGAAGCGGCCGACCTTCCCGCCCTCGTGGTCGGCCGTCATGGTGTAGGGGCCGGAGCCGTCGACGACGAGGCCGGGGCGGAGCTTGTCGGCGGCGTACTTCTTCTTGCTGAGGATGCCGGCGACGGGGGTGGAGAGCTTGTACGGGAAGGTGGCGTCGGGCGTCTTGAGGTGGAAGACGACCTGGTCGGCGCCCCGGGTCTCGACGGTGTCGATGTTCGAGAGGAGGGCGGCGGTGCCGTTGTCCGACCGGATCGAGAGGACGCGGTCGACGGAGAACTTGACGTCCTCCGCGGTGAGCGGCGTGCCGTCGGCGAAGGTGAGGCCGGGGCGGAGGACACAGCGGTAGCTCTCGCTGGCCTTGTCGGAGAACCCGCAGCTCCTGGCCGCCTCGGGGACGGGTTCGCCGCCGCTGCGGGGCACGTGCAGCAGGGTCTGGACGGTCTGGCGGAGGATGTTCCAGGCGCCGGTGTCGTAGGCGGAGGCCGGGTCGAGCGGGGCGGGTCCGTCGGTGGCGGCGATGAACCGCTCCGTGGTGCCGACGACGATCGTCTCCTCGCTCTCCGCTCCCCCGCAGGCGGCGAGGAGGGGGACGAGCAGTCCGGCCACGGCGGGCAGCACCAGGGTCTTGCGGTTCATCGGGAGGGTTCTCCTCGGCCGGCCCGGGGGCACGGCGGCAGTACGGCGGAACATCCGCGACAGGCTAGTCGCGCCCGTGCCCCTTCCGTACACCCGGGTACGGTTCCTTCCGTACGCCCGGTTACGCCCCGGTCCGCCCGAGTGGGCCGGGACGGCCTCAGATCCGGGGGATCAGCGTGCGGAGGAACGGCACGTCGACCTCTTCGAGGGAGCGGACGACGACCCGGCCGGGAGAGGCGGCGATGGGGGCGACGGAGGGCACCGCCACGACCCGGCAGCCCGCCGCCTCGGCGGCGGCGACGCCGGTCGCGGTGTCCTCGACGACGGCACAGAGCACGGGGTCGGCCCCCACGCCCTCGGCGGCCGTCAGATAGGGCTCGGGGTGCGGTTTGGTCCGGGTGACCTCGTCCCCCGCGACGGTGAGCGTGAAGCGGTGGCGGCCGATCGAGTGCAGGACCCGGTCGATGATCCGCCGGTGCGAGGCGGAGACGAGCGCGGTCGGGATGGCGTGCGCGGCCAGCTCGGCGAGGAGCCGCTCGGCTCCGGGCATGAGCGGCACCCCGCGCGCGATGCGCTGCTCGAACTTCTCGTTGAGCAGGACGGTCAGCTCGTCGAGGGTGATGTCGGCGCCGGTGGAGTCGATGAGGTAGCCCGCGCTGCGGGTCATCGGACCGCCGACGACCACGTCCCGCCAGGCCTCGTCCAGCCGGTGTCCGAGGTCGGCGAAGACCTCGACCTCCGCGTCCCACCAGAAGCCCTCGGTGTCGACGAGGGTCCCGTCCATGTCGAGGAAGACCGCCTGGAGGGCGGAGTCTCCGTGGGTACGGACAGGGGAAACGGGGACCGTACTGGTCATCCGGCACACCTCCATGGAGGGACGAGAAGGCCGGCCCCCTCCCCGGTACGGGGAGGAAGACCGGCCTGCACTGGACGGACAAGTGTACGTCCGGATCAACGGACGCGCGTGGATTCGGCCCCGGAGCGGCCGAGGCTCCAGAGCGGTTCCGGCCCCGGGGCTGCCCCAGACCTGTGGCTGTCCAGACCTGGAGCCGTCCCGGCCCCGGGCTGCCCTGGACCTGCGGTTGTCCCGGACCCGGAGCGGTGGTCCCGTCTCCCCTGGGCCGGGTGGTTCCGGCTCAGGGGAGACAGCGGGGTCAGCGGGCGTTGAAGTACTTGGCTTCGGGGTGGTGGATGACGATGGCGTCGGTGGACTGCTCGGGGTGGAGCTGGAACTCCTCCGAGAGGTGGACGCCGATCCGCTCGGGGCGGAGCAGGTCGGCGATCTTGGCGCGGTCCTCCAGGTCGGGGCAGGCGCCGTAGCCGAGGGAGAAGCGGGCACCCCGGTACTTGAGGTCGAACATGTCCTGGACGTCGGCGGGGTCCTCGCCCGCGAAGCCCAGCTCGGCGCGGACGCGGGCGTGCCAGTACTCGGCAAGGGCTTCGGCCAGCTGCACGGACAGGCCGTGCAGCTCCAGGTAGTCGCGGTAGGAGTCGGCGGCGAACAGTTCGGCGGTGGCCTCGCCGATCTTCGAGCCGACGGTGACGACCTGGAGGCCGACGACGTCGGTCTCGCCGGACTCCTCCGGGCGGAAGAAGTCCGCGAGGCAGAGGCGGCGGCCCCGGCGCTGGCGGGGGAAGGTGAAGCGGGTCCGCTCGTTGCCGGAGTCGTCCAGGATGATCAGGTCGTCGCCCTTGGAGACACACGGGAAGTAGCCATGGACGACGGCCGCCTCCAGGAGGTTCTCCGTGTGGAGGCGCTCCAGCCAGCCGCGCAGCCGGGGGCGGCCCTCGGTCTCGACCAGTTCCTCGTAGGAGGGGCCGTCACCGGCGCGGTTCTGCTTCAGGCCCCACTGGCCCTTGAAGAGAGCGCCCTCGTCGAGCCAGGAGGCGTAGTCCTTGAGCGGGATGCCCTTGACGACGCGGGTGCCCCAGAACGGCGGGGCGGGCACCGGGTTGTCGGTGGCCACGTCCGAGCGCCCGCCCGGCTCCACCTCCTCGGTCTTGAGGGCGGCCGTGGCCCCCTTGGCGACCCGGCGCTGCTTCAGTTCCGGCAGTACGGCCCCGGGGACGCCGCGCTTGACCGCGATCAGGGCGTCCATGAGGCGCAGGCCCTCGAAGGCGTCGCGGGCGTAGCGGACCTCGCCCTGGTAGATCTCGTGGAGGTCCTGCTCGACGTAGGCCCTGGTCAGGGCCGCGCCGCCGAGGATCACCGGATACTTGGCGGCCAGCTCGCGCTGGTTCAGCTCCTCCAGGTTCTCCTTCATGATCACAGTGGACTTCACCAGGAGACCCGACATGCCGATGACGTCGGCGCGGTGTTCCTCGGCGGCTTCCAGGATCGCGGAGACCGGCTGCTTGATGCCGATGTTGACGACGTTGTAGCCGTTGTTGGAGAGGATGATGTCGACGAGGTTCTTGCCGATGTCGTGGACGTCACCGCGCACGGTGGCGAGGACGATCGTGCCCTTGCCCTCGGCGTCGGACTTCTCCATGTGCGGCTCCAGATGGGCGACCGCGGTCTTCATGACCTCGGCGGACTGGAGCACGAACGGCAGCTGCATCTGGCCGGAACCGAACAGCTCGCCGACCGTCTTCATGCCGTCGAGGAGGGTGTCGTTGACGATGTCGAGGGCGGGACGGGTGGTCAGCGCCTCGTCGAGGTCCGCCTCCAGACCGTTCTTCTCGCCGTCGATGATCCGCCGCTTGAGCCGCTCGTCCAGCGGCAGCGCGAGCAGTTCCTCGGTCTTGCCCGCCTTGAGGGACTTGGTGTTGACGCCCTCGAAGAGAGCCATCAGCTTCTGTAGCGGGTCGTAGCCCTCCGCGCGGCGGTCGTAGATCAGGTCGAGGGCGGTGGTGACCTGCTCCTCGTCGAAGCGGGCGATCGGCAGGATCTTCGAGGCGTGCACGATCGCCGAGTCCAGGCCCGCCTTCACGCACTCCTCAAGGAAGACCGAGTTCAGCAGGATGCGCGCGGCCGGGTTCAGACCGAAGGAGATGTTCGAAAGACCCAGGGTGGTCTGCACGTCCGGGTGGAGCCGCTTCAGCTCGCGGATCGCGTCGATCGTGGCGATGCCGTCCTTGCGGGACTCCTCCTGACCGGTGCAGATGGTGAAGGTCAGGGTGTCGATGAGGATGTCGGACTCGTGGATGCCCCAGTTGCCCGTCAGGTCCTCGATCAGCCGCTCGGCGATGGCGACCTTGTGCTCGGGCGTACGGGCCTGGCCCTCCTCGTCGATGGTCAGCGCGATCAGGGCCGCGCCGTGCTCCTGCGCGAGGCGGGTGACCTTGGCGAAGCGGGACTCGGGGCCGTCGCCGTCCTCGTAGTTCACCGAGTTGATCACCGCGCGGCCGCCCAGCTTCTCCAGGCCCGCCCGGATCACCTCGACCTCGGTGGAGTCCAGCACGATCGGGAGGGTGGAGGCGGTCGCGAACCGGCCGGCCAGCTCCTCCATGTCCGCGACGCCGTCCCGGCCCACGTAGTCCACGCAGAGGTCGAGCATGTGCGCGCCCTCGCGGATCTGGTCCCGGGCCATCTCGACGCAGTCGTCCCAGCGGGCCTCCAGCATCGCCTCGCGGAACTTCTTCGAGCCGTTGGCGTTGGTCCGCTCGCCGATCGCCATGTACGCGGTGTCCTGGCGGAACGGCACGGTCTGGTAGAGCGAGGCCGCACCCGGCTCCGGGCGGGGCTCCCGCACGGCGGGGGTCAGGTCCCGCACCCGCTCCACGACCTGCCGCAGGTGCTCCGGGGTCGTACCGCAGCAGCCGCCCACCAGGGACAGGCCGTACTCGCGGACGAAGGTCTCCTGCGCGTCGGCCAGCTCGGCCGGGGAGAGCGGGTAGTGGGCGCCGTCCGAGGTCAGCACGGGCAGGCCCGCGTTCGGCATGACGGAGAGCGGGATACGGGAGTGGCGGGCGAGGTAGCGCAGGTGCTCGCTCATCTCCGCCGGGCCGGTCGCGCAGTTCAGGCCGATCATGTCGATGCCCAGCGGCTCCAGGGCCGTCAGCGCCGCCCCGATCTCCGAACCGAGGAGCATGGTGCCCGTGGTCTCGACGGTGACGGAGACGATCAGCGGCACATCGGCGCCCAGCGCCTCCAGGGCCCGGCGGGCACCGATCACCGACGCCTTGGTCTGGAGCAGGTCCTGGGTGGTCTCCACCAGGAGCGCGTCCGCGCCGCCGGACAGCAGGCCCTCGACGTTGCGCTGGTAGGCGTCCCGCAGCAGCGGGTAGGGGGCGTGCCCCAGGGTGGGCAGCTTGGTGCCGGGGCCGATGGAGCCCAGGACCCAGCGCTGACGGCCGTCGGCCGCGGTGAACTCGTCGGCGACCTCACGGGCGACCCGCGCGCCCGCCTCGGACAGCTCGTGGACCCGCTCGGGGATGTCGTACTCGGCCAGAGCCGCGTGGTTGGCGCCGAAGGTGTTGGTCTCGACGCAGTCCACCCCGGCGGCGAAGTACTCCTGGTGCACCGAACGGACGATGTCGGGCCGGGTCACGTTCAGGACCTCGTTGCAGCCTTCCAGGTTCTGGAAGTCCTCAAGGGTGGGGTCCTGTGCCTGGAGCATGGTCCCCATCGCACCGTCGGCGACGACCACACGGGTGGCGAGCGCCTCGCGGAGGGCAGCGACGCGGCTGCGGCTGTCAACGGAAGGGGTCGGCGACGAGGCCATGGATGAGCTCCCTGGGATGCGACGGCTGTCGGCTTTGCGCCCTCGGAGGAGGATGCACGGGGCCAGCGTAACCGGGCTCGGGCCGGGGTGGACACGGTGTCCCACTCGGCGGACGGCATCCTGTCTCCGGGGACTCCCGGTCCGGCCCGTTCTTGTCCGACACTGGCATGTGTGACACAAGGTCGGCATCGACCGATAGTGTTCAGCATTGTCGAACAAGGTAAGAGGGAGAAGGGCCGGGCGATGGCGAAGAACATCCAGTCGCTTGAACGGGCGGCGGCCATGCTGCGACTGCTCGCGGGCGGCGAGCGCCGCCTCGGTCTTTCGGACATCGCCTCCTCGCTCGGACTCGCCAAGGGAACGGCCCACGGCATCCTGCGCACCCTCCAGGCGGAGGGCTTCGTCGAGCAGGAGCCGGCCTCGGGCCGCTATCAGCTCGGCGCGGAGCTGCTGCGCCTCGGCAACAGCTATCTGGACGTGCACGAGCTGCGGGCGCGCGCCCTGGTCTGGACCGACGACCTCGCCCGCTCCAGCGGCGAGAGCGTGCACCTGGGCGTGCTGCACCAGCGGGGCGTGCTGATCGTCCACCATGTCTTCCGGCCCGACGACAGCCGGCAGGTCCTGGAGGTGGGAGCCATGCAGCCGCTGCACTCCACCGCCCTCGGCAAGGTCCTCTCCGCCTACGACCCGGTGGCGCACAGCGAGGCGGTGGAGGCGGAACGGGAGGCGCTGACCCCCCGGACGACCACGGACCTCGCGGAGTTCGAGGCGCTCCTCGACATGACCAGGGCCAGGGGCTGGGCGGCGGACGCGGAGGAGACCTGGGAGGGCGTGGCCTCGGTGGCCGCGCCGATCCACGACCGGCGCCGGATGCCGGTGGGCGCGGTGGCGGTGACGGGCGCGGTGGAGCGGCTGTGCCCGGCCGGTGAGCTGCGCCCCGAGCTGGTGGCCGCGGTGCGCGACTGCGCCCGTGCGGTCTCCCGCGATCTGGGGGCGGGGCGCTTCTGAGGGCGCGGCGCCCGCGGGGCGAGGCCCCCGAGGCAAGGCGCTTCCCGGCTCATCCACGAGACTCCCCCGCACCCCCAACCCGCCGGTAACAATCCCGTTATCGGCGGCTTTTTCCTTTCCGGAGACCTTGACGCACTCTCCACCAGGGGGCAAAACTTCCGTTCACCGGTCGGCATTGCCGAACGCCTGACGGAAACAGGCGTTAGAGTGTGGCAGTGCCAAGGGCCGGCAAGCCCTCACACGAGGGCGCGGACACCGGGGGGACCCGGAGTTCGCCTTCCCCTGGACGAAGGACAAAGGAGTCGCGGGTGTCCAGCTCCGACATCTTCCTCGGCGAGACCATCGGTACCGCCGTACTCATTCTGCTCGGCGGCGGCGTGTGCGCCGCCGTGACGCTCAAGGGTTCCAAGGCCCGCGACGCGGGCTGGCTCGCGATCACCTTCGGTTGGGGCTTCGCCGTCATGACGGCCGTCTACATGACGGCTTCCCTCTCGGGGGCCCATCTGAACCCCGCCGTCACGGTCGGCATCGCGCTCAAGGACGGCGAGTGGGGCGACGTCCCCGTCTACTTCGCCGGCCAGCTGCTCGGCGCGATGATAGGAGCGGCGCTCGTCTGGATCGCCTACTACGGGCAGTTCCAGGCCCACCTCACCGACGCCGAGGCCGCCGCCAAGACGCCGATCGAGGGCCCGGGACCGGTGCTCGGCATCTTCTCCACCGGACCCGAGATCCGGAACACCTGGCAGAACCTCGCGACCGAGATCATCGGCACCGTCGTGCTCGTCCTGGCCGTGCTCACCCAGGGCCTCAACGACAGCGGAAAGGGCCTGGGCGTCCTCGGCGCCCTGATCACCGCGTTCGTCGTGGTCGCCGTCGGCCTCTCGCTCGGCGGCCCGACCGGCTACGCCATCAACCCGGCCCGCGACCTCGGTCCGCGCATCGTGCACGCCCTGCTCCCGCTGCCGAACAAGGGCGGCTCCGACTGGAGCTACGCCTGGATCCCGGTCGCCGGTCCCCTGATCGGCGGCGCCCTCGCGGCGGGTGTCTACCGCCTCGCGTTCGTCTGAGCCACAGTCGTCCGAGCCACAGTCGAAGCCGTGGCCCCGGTCGAAGACATGACCGCAGTCGAAGCCGTGGCCCCGCAGCCGCCGTGGCAGTAGCCGTCGCCGTAGCCGTCCTTCTCCCAGACTCTCCCAGGAGCACTCCGTGACCGACGCCCACACCTCCGGCCCCTTCATCGCCGCCATCGACCAGGGCACCACCTCCTCGCGCTGCATCGTCTTCGACAAGGACGGCCGGATCGTCTCGGTCGACCAGAAGGAGCACGAGCAGATCTTCCCCAGGCCCGGCTGGGTCGAGCACGACGCCACCGAGATCTGGTCCAACGTCCAGGAGGTCGTCGCCGGAGCCCTCGCCAAGGGCGGCATCGCCGCCGCCGACGTCAAGGCCATCGGCATCACCAACCAGCGCGAGACCACCCTGCTCTGGGACCGGAACACCGGCGAGCCCGTCCACCACGCCCTCGTCTGGCAGGACACCCGCACCGACGCCCTCTGCAAGGAGCTCGGCCGCAACGTCGGCCAGGACCGCTTCCGCCGCGAGACCGGTCTCCCCCTCGCCTCCTACTTCTCCGGGCCCAAGGTCCGCTGGCTGCTCGACAACGTCGAGGGGCTCCGCGAGCGCGCCGAGCGCGGCGAGATCCTCTTCGGCACCATGGACTCCTGGGTCATCTGGAACCTGACCGGCGGCACCGACGGCGGCGTCCACGTCACCGACGTCACCAACGCCTCGCGCACCCTCCTGATGAACCTGCACACCATGGAGTGGGACGAGAAGATCCTGCACTCCATGGACATCCCGGCCTCGTTGCTGCCCCGCATCCGCTCCTCCGCCGAGGTCTACGGACACGTCAAGGGCGGCGCCCTGGACGGCATCCCGGTCGCCTCCGCGCTCGGCGACCAGCAGGCGGCCCTGTTCGGCCAGACCTGTTTCGCCGAGGGCGAGGCCAAGTCGACGTACGGCACCGGCACCTTCATGCTGATGAACACCGGCGACAAGATCATCAACTCCTACAGCGGGCTGCTGACCACCGTCGGCTACCAGATCGGCGACAGGAAGCCGGTCTACGCCCTGGAAGGCTCCATCGCCGTCACCGGCTCGCTGGTGCAGTGGATGCGCGACCAGATGGGCCTGATCAAGTCCGCCGCCGAGATCGAGACCCTCGCCTCCTCCGTGGAGGACAACGGCGGCGCCTACTTCGTACCGGCCTTCTCCGGCCTGTTCGCCCCCTACTGGCGCTCGGACGCGCGCGGTGTCATCGCCGGTCTCACCCGGTACGTCACCAAGGCGCACATCGCCCGTGCCGTCCTGGAGGCCACCGCCTGGCAGACCCGCGAGATCACCGACGCCATGACCAAGGACTCCGGCGTCGAGCTGACCGCGCTCAAGGTCGACGGCGGCATGACCTCCAACAACCTGCTGATGCAGACCCTCTCGGACTTCCTGGACGCCCCCGTCGTGCGTCCCATGGTCGCCGAGACCACCTGCCTCGGCGCCGCCTACGCCGCCGGTCTCGCCGTCGGCTTCTGGCCGGACACCGACGCGCTGCGCGCCAACTGGCGCCGGGCGGCGGAATGGACCCCTCGCATGGACGCCGACAGGCGCGACCGCGAGTACAAGAGCTGGCTCAAGGCCGTGGAGCGGACCATGGGCTGGATCGAGGACGAGGAGTAATTCACGATGACCACCCTGCAGAGCGTCCCTGCCCTCGGGACGCACCCGGCGTCCGGCTCCCTCCCGAGCCGCGCCGAGACCCGGGACCGGCTTTCCAAGGCGACGTACGACCTCCTGGTGATCGGCGGCGGCATCCTGGGCATCTCCACCGCCTGGCACGCCGCGCAGTCGGGCCTGCGGGTGGCCCTGGTGGACGCCGGCGACTTCGCCGGCGCCACCTCATCCGCCTCCTCCAAGCTGCTCCACGGCGGTCTGCGCTACCTCCAGACCGGCGCGGTGAAGCTGGTCGCGGAGAACCACTTCGAGCGGCGCGCGGTCTCCCGTCAGGTGGCACCACACCTCGCCAACCCCCTCACCTTCTACCTGCCCGTCTACAAGGGCGGCCCGCACGGCGCGGCCAAGCTCGGCGCGGGCGTCTTCGCCTACAGCGCCCTGTCCGCCTTCGGCGACGGCGTCGGCCATCTGCTCTCCCCCGCCAAGGCGGCGCAGGACGTGCCGGAGCTGCGCACCGACGGTCTCAAGGCCGTGGCCGTCTACGGCGACGACCAGATGAACGACGCCCGGATGGCCCTGATGACGGTCCGCGCGGCCGTCGACGCCGGGGCCACCGTCCTCAACCACGCCGAGGTCACCGGGCTCCGCTTCACCCGGGGCCGGGTCACCGGCGCCGACCTGAAGGACCGTACGAGCGGCGACGAGTTCGGCGTCACCGCCCGCCTCGTCCTCAACGCGACCGGCCCCTGGGTCGACCACCTGCGCCGGATGGAGGACCCCAACGCGGCCCCCTCCATCCGTCTCTCCAAGGGCGCGCACCTGGTCCTCAAGCGGACCTCGCCCTGGAAGGCGGCCCTGGCCACCCCGATCGACAAGTACCGGATCACCTTCGCCCTGCCCTGGGAGGACATGCTCCTGCTCGGCACCACCGACGAGGAGTACGAGGGCGACCCCGGCGAGGTCTCGGTCACCGAGAAGGACACCGCCCAGATCCTGGACGAGGCCGCCTTCTCCATCCGCGACCAGCAGCTCTCCCGCGATCTGATCACCTACTCGTTCGCCGGGCTCCGGGTGCTGCCCGGCGGCCCCGGCGACACCTCCAAGGCCAAGCGCGAGACGGTCGTGACCGAGGGCCGCGGCGGCATGCTGTCGGTGGCCGGCGGCAAGTGGACGACCTTCCGGCACATCGGCCGTACGGTGCTGCGCAAGCTGGAGCAGCTGCCCGGACGCCGGCTCGGCGAGGACGCCGAGGGCGTGGTGCCGGTGTCGGCGCTGCCCAAGCGGCTCCCGCTGCCCGGCGTCGCCCACCCGGACGCGGTCGCCCACCGGCTGCTCGTCGACGGTCCTGCCCCCGGCCCCCGGATGGCCGCCGACACCGCCCGGCACCTGGCGACCCATTACGGTTCGCTCTCCTTCGACATCGCCCGGATGGCGAACGAGAACCCGGATCTGGCCCGCCGCGTCCACCCGGACGCGCCGGAGATCTGGGCGCAGGTCGCCTACGCCCGCGACCACGAGTGGGCCGAGACGGCGGACGACGTGCTGCGCCGCCGTACGACGCTGACCATCCGGGGCCTGGCCACGGACGAGATCCGCGCCGACGTCGAGGCGATGCTGCGGAAGTAGCCGCGTACGCCGACTCCCTCGTGCCCGGGGGCGGTTCCCCTGCCGGGGGCCGCCCCCTCGGCGTGCCACACGCCGTCCATACGGCCGCAACAGTCGGCGCGCAGAGTGGGAGCCATGAAGTTTCAGGTGCTCACGATCGTCCCCCACTACCCGCACCCGCTGACCGGCGACATCCTCTCCCCCGCCGACCGCCTCGAACAGGTCGTCGCCCTGGGCGAGACCGCCGAACGGCTCGGCTTCGACGCGTACGCGGTCGGCGAGCGGCACGCGGGCCCGTACCTCTCGTCCGCGCCGACCGTCCTGCTCGGCGCGCTCGCCGCCCGCACCACCCGCATCAGGCTCCTCACCGGGGTCACCGTGGTGGCGATCCTCGATCCGGTGCGGGTCGCCGAGGACTACGCGACCCTGGACCAGCTCTCCCGGGGCCGGATCGACCTCGTCGTCGGCAAGGGCGCGGAGGCCGGGCACTTCGACCTCTTCGGGCTCGACGAGGAACGGCAGTGGGACCTCCAGAAGGAGAAGTACGAGCTGCTGCGCCGGCTCTGGACGGAGGAGGGCGTCGACTGGGCGGGCGAGTTCCGGCCCGCCCTGAAGAACGTGACCACGGTCCCGCGCCCGTACGCCGGTCCGCCCCGGATCTGGCACGGCTCGGCCACCAGCCTCAACTCCCCCGACCTCGCGGCGAAGCACGGCGACCCGCTGTTCACCGCCAACGCCGTCCAGCCCCGTGAGGCGTACGCGAAGCTCATCGCCCACTACCGGGAGAAGTTCGAGGAGTACGGGCACGACCCGGCCCACGCGCGCGTGGCGGCCGGTTCCGGGGGGCTGCTCATCGCGGACACCGCCGAGCAGGCCGTCAGCCGCTACAAGGAGCTGTACGAGGCGAAGGTCCGGCAGAGTTTCCGGCCGCATCTGGAGGGCAGGGCCGGGTACAACACCCCGTTCCGCACGATCGAGGAGGCCATCGCGGACGGCCCGCAGCTGATCGGTTCGCCGCAGCAGATCATCGACAAGATCCTCGGCTACCACCGCTTCTACCGGCACGACCTCCAGTCCGTCAGCGTCGACAACTTCGGCCAGTCCACGGCCGAGCAGACCGAGACGCTCCAGCGGTTCGCCGAGGAGATCGCACCCGTGATCCGGAGGGAGGCGCCCAGCACGCTCTGGGAGGAGTGACCGCGCCGTGTGCGAAGTCGGGTTCCTGGGTAGTCGATCAAGGCCGCACGGGTTTTCGGAGGTGTCCGGGGACTGCGGGCGGGCCTTCGGAAAGCCGTAAGGTTGCTCCGTTACGACAGGAACTTCGAGAAGGAGGCGCTGGGTGATCGAGCTCGAGGGGGTACCCGAGCTGGTCGACCCGGTCATGGTGGCCGCGTTCGAAGGCTGGAACGACGCCGGCGACGCCGCCTCCACCGCGGTCGCCCACCTGGACCGGGAATGGAAGGGCGAGGTGTTCGCGGCGCTCGACGCCGAGGACTACTACGACTTCCAGGTCAACCGGCCGACGGTCTTCCTGGAGAACGGCGTACGGAAGATCACCTGGCCGACGACCCGGCTCTCCGTGATCCGGGTCGGCGGCGACAAACCCCGCGACCTGGTCCTCGTCCGCGGCATCGAGCCGTCGATGCGCTGGCGTTCCTTCTGCAACGAAATCCTCGCCTTCGCGCACGAGCTGGGCGTGGAGATGGTCGTCATCCTGGGCGCGCTGCTCGGGGACACCCCGCACACCCGGCCGGTGCCGGTCAGCGGGGTGACCTCCGATCCGGACCTGGCGCGGACGATGGACCTGGAGGAGACCCGGTACGAGGGACCGACGGGCATCGTCGGCATCCTCCAGGAGGCGTGCACCCACGCGGGCGTCCCGGCGGTCAGCCTCTGGGCGGCGGTGCCGCACTACGTGTCGCAGCCGCCGAACCCGAAGGCCACCCTGGCCCTCCTCAACCGCCTTGAGGACCTGATCGGGCTGCGCATCCCGCTGGGCGAGCTGCCCGAGGACGCGCGGGCGTGGCAGCTCGGCGTGGACCAGCTGGCCGCCGAGGACAGCGAGGTCGCCGAGTACGTGCAGACCCTGGAGGAGGCCCGGGACACGGCGGAGCTGCCGGAGGCCTCGGGCGAGGCCATCGCCCGGGAGTTCGAGCGGTATCTGCGGCGACGCGAGCCGGGCACGGGGCCGGGCCCCGGTCTGGCCACGGAAGGCGGTGACACGGCCTTCCTCCGCGAGACGAGCGGCGGCCGCACCCGCCCCCCGAAGCCGGAACAGCCCGGCCCGGAGACACAGCCGGACGCGGAGACCCGGTCTGACGCGGAGGCTCAGCCCGATACGGAGGGCGCGCCGGGTACGGAGGCTGAGTCGGGTACGGAGGCCGTACCCGACGCGGAGGCCGTGCCGGGTGCGGAGGGTGCGGGAAGCTCGGCCGGTGGGTCGGGGAACGCGGACGAGGGCGCTGGGGACGCGGTCCAGGGCTCGGGTGGTACGGCCGAGGGCTCTGCGGAGACCTCCGGGAAGCGGGCCGAGGAGGAGCCGGACGGTTCCGACGACGTACCGCCGGACGGGGACACGGGGTCCGCCGGAGCCGATGCTGATGCCGGGAACGCTTCCGAGGCCGGGAACGCTTCCGGAACGGGGCTCGACGCCGAGGCCGAGGCCGAGGCCGGGACTGGTGCCGGTTCCGGGACCGGGTCCGGGACCGACTCAGGGACCGGGACCCGCTCCGGGGCCGGGGCCGCCCCCGGAGCCGACTCGGAGACCGGGACCGACCCCGGGACCGACCCCGGAGCCGACTCGGGCCCGGAATCGGACTCCGGCCCGGAATCGGGCTCGGGATCGGGCTCCGGTTCAGGCTCGGGATCGGGCTCCGGTTCCGGTTCCGGAGCCGACTCCGGTTCCGGGGTCTAGCCGCCCCGGGTCTGGTCGCAGGGCGGAAGACGAAGGCCCCCGGGCTCCGTGAGGAGTCCGGGGGCCTTCGCGTGGGCGGGTGCGGGCGGGGCCGAAGCCCCCGCCTGTTTACAGGGCGACGCCGAGGAGCGCGTCGACCGCGCGGGAGACGAGGCCGGGGGCGGACTCGTCCGTGCCGCCCTCGGCCTCCTGGAGCGCGGCCCAGCGGTCGACCGCGAGGAGCGCGGTCGGGGTGTCGAGGTCGTCGGAGAGGGCCTCGCGCAGCTCCTCGACGAGCGCGTCGGCGGACGGGCCGTCGGGGCGGGACACGGCGGCGCGCCAGCGGCCGAGCCGCTCCACCGCGTCCTGGAGGATCCCGTCGGTCCACTCCCAGTCGGCGCGGTAGTGGTGGGAAAGGAGCGCGAGCCGGATGGCGGCCGGGTCGACGCCGTCCTGCCGGAGCCGGGAGACGAAGACCAGGTTGCCCCGGGACTTGGACATCTTCTCGCCGTCGAGGCCGACCATGCCGGCGTGGACGTACGCCTTGGCCATGGGGAACTCGCCGGTGAGGGCCTGGGCGTGGGAGGCGCCCATCTCGTGGTGCGGGAAGATCAGGTCGGAGCCGCCGCCCTGTACGTCGAAGCCCATGCCGAGGTGGTCGAGGGCGATGGCGACGCACTCGATGTGCCAGCCGGGGCGTCCGGCGCCGAGGCTGCCGCCGTCCCAGCTCGGCTCGCCCTCGCGGGCGGCCATCCAGAGCATCGGGTCGAGCGGGTTCTTCTTGCCGGGGCGCTCCGGGTCGCCGCCGCGCTCGGCGGAGAGGTGGCGCATCAGCTCGGTGGTGTAGTGCGAGACCTGACCGAAGTGCGGGTCGGCGTCGACGGAGAAGTAGATGTCGCCTTCCAGCTCGTAGGCGGCACCGGAGTCACGCAGGCGCTCGACGAGCGGCACGATGCCGGGTATGGCCTCGACCGCCCCGATGTAGTGCTTCGGGGGCAGCATCCGCAGGGCCGTCATGTCCTCGCGGAAGAGGGCGGTCTCGCGCTCGGCGAGGCCCACCCAGTCGACACCGTCGCGGATCGCGCGCTCCAGGAGCGGGTCGTCGACATCGGTGACGTTCTGGACGTAGTGCACCTGCCGCTTGGTGTCGAGCCACACGCGCTGAACGAGGTCGAACGCGTTGTAGGTCGCCGCGTGACCCATGTGGGTCGCGTCGTACGGCGTGATGCCGCAGACGTAGAGACGGGCGACGGGGCCGGGGACGAGAGTCACTCGTCCGCCGGTCGAGGTGTCGTGGATCCGGAGGTCGCGGCCCTTGCCGGGAAGGGCGGGGACCTCAGAAGCGGGCCAGGCATGCATGACCCGAGCGTAACCGGACAGGTGTTCCGGATACGAACCGGATGGGCGATCTTGACCAATGAGGCACTCTTGCGGGTCGGAGGCGTACGTGCATACCCCCGAGGGTTCCGAGCGCCCTCCGGCTGTTTGGCCGGAAATCGTCGGTCGGCTCAGACCGGTGGCCAGGGGATCGACGGCCACTGTCCCGAGGGCTCCGGATGGCGCCCGGTGGACCGCAGGGCGCCCACGCGCGCGCGTACCGCCGCCACCTCGACAGTCGTCAGCAGTTCCGCCAGGCGGGTGGCGAGCGGCGCGCCGGGCGTCAGGTCCCGGTCGAGCCCGTCCAGGACCCCGGTCGCCTCCTCGGGCAGTTCCTCGCCCGCCCAGCCCCACAGCAGGGTGCGGAGCTTGTCGTCGACGTGGAAGGTGACCCCGTGGTCGATGCCGTAAAGGTGCCCGTCCGGGGCGGGCAGCAGATGCCCGCCCTTGCGGTCGCCGTTGTTGATGACGGCGTCGAGGACGGCGAGCCTGCGCAGCTCCGGGGTGTCTGCGTGGACGAGGAGCGCGGTGCGCTCCTCGTCGATCTGGGCGGGTCCGACGGCCTTCCAGCCCTCGCCCGGTTCGTCGTCCTCGGTGAGGGCGAGCAGCCGCGCCTCCGGGTCGGCCTCGATCCACAGCTGGACCATGCCCTCGCCGTAGGGGCCGTCACGGAGCACGGTCGGCGGGACCAGGCCCCAGCCGGTGGCCTCGGATATCTCGTACGCGGCGACCTCGCGCTGGGCGAGGGTGCCGTCGGGGAAGTCCCACAGCGGGCGCTCCCCCGCGACCGGTTTGTAGACGCAGGCCGCTTCCCGGCCCTCGTAGGCGACGGAGCAGTACAGGACGGCGTTGGACGCCTCGCGGACCCGGCCGCGCACGGTCAGCTCACCGCGGGCGAGCAGTTCGGCGTCCGGCGGCGTCGGGGGGCTGCTGCTCATGCTCCGCGACGGTATCCGTTCTGGCGGGGGCAGACATGGCCTTCGGGGTCGAGCGGCAGGCTGCACAGCGGGCACGGCGGGCGGCCCGCGTTGACCACGTCGAGGGCCCGCTTGGCGAAGGCCCGCGCCTGGGCGCCGCTGAGGCGGACGCGGAGCATCGGCGGGCCGTTCTCCTCGTCCTGGAGCAGCCGCTCCTCGGCCTCGGCGAGGTCCTCCTCGGAGTCCACGTCGAGTTCGACGAGCGCCTGCGCCTCCACGATCATGCGCTGTTCGTCGCCGTCCCAGGCCAGGGCCATGGTGCCGACCCGGAACTCCTCCTCGACGGGCACGTCGAGGGGGGCGGTGTCGGCGACCTCCGCGGAGGCGACGGCCGGCACCGGGGCGTTGCCCCCGGTGCGGCGCACGACCTCGTCGAGGAGTTCGTCCATGCGCTCGGCGAGCGCGGCCACCTGCGTCTTCTCCAGGGCGACGCTGGTGACCCGGCCACCGGCCGACGCCTGGAGGAAGAACGTACGGCGGCCAGGCAATCCGACCGTACCGGCCACGAAACGCTCCGGTGGGTCGTAGAGGTACACCTGACGGGACACGCTCCCGCTCCCTTGCGTCTCGACGGTCGTACTACAACGGCGCGTCCACCCTACTGCGCGAAGGGATCACGGTGCGCCCGCACCGCCTCCGACGGTCGCCTTCCCGTTGCCCTCGGGGTGCTCGCGGGGAGCGAATCCGGCGAAATCCCCGGTGTCGCCGAGGCGGATCAGGAAGGGCCGGGTGCGGGTCCAGCGGATCACGGTGACCGAGCAGGGGTCGACGTGGATCCGCTGGAAGAGGTCGAGGTGCAGGCCGAGGGCCTCCGCCACGATCGACTTCACGATGTCGCCGTGCGAGCACATCAGGTAGCAGGCGTCCTCGCCGTGCTCGGCGTCGATCCGCGCGTTCCAGTCGTACACGGCGTCGACGGCCCTGGCCTGCATCGCGCGCATGGACTCGCCGCCGGGGAAGGCGGCGGCGGAGGCGTGCGCCTGGACGACCTCCATCAGGGGTTCGTCGTTGAGTTCGGCCAGCTTGCGGCCCGACCAGTCGCCGTAGTCGCACTCGCTGATCCGGTCCTCGACGTGCAGCGGCAGGTCGGGGCGGGCGTCGAGGAGCGGCCGGACGGTCTCCCGGCAGCGTTGGAGGGGGCTGGAGACGACGGCGGCGAGCGGGACCTCCGCGAGGCGCCCGGGGAGCGCGGCGGCCTGGGCGGCCCCTCGCTCGTCGAGCGCGACCCCGGGGGTGCGCCCGGCGAGGAGCCCGGAGGTGTTGGCGGTGGAGCGTCCGTGCCGGACGAGGATCAGCGTGGCCATGGCCGCCAGCCTAGGGGGTGCGGGCAAACGGCCCGAGTGCCCCCGGCGGGCGGACGGGGTACGGGCGTACGCGTGCGTGGACGGGCCGGGCGTACGCGTGCGTGGACGGAGCGGAAGGACCGGGAGGGCGGGTGCGTGGAAGGGCACGGGAGGGGGTACGCGTGCGTGGACGGGCCATTCGGGGGAGAATGCGGCGCGTGATCGTGGACTCTGCCATCTACCGCGACGGGCGCCGCATGGACAGCCCCGTCGATCTCTCCGACGCGCTGGCGGAGGCACGGGCCACCGGGGACGCCTTCCTCTGGGTGGGGCTCCACGAGCCCACGAAGGAGGAGTTCGACCACGTCGCCACGGAGTTCGCCCTGCATCCGCTGGCCGTCGAGGACGCGCTCAAGGCCCATCAGCGGCCCAAGCTCGAGGTCTACGACGACTCGCTGTTCGCGGTGCTCAAGCCGGTCGTGTACGAGCCGGAGAGCGACCGGGTCAGCTCCGGCGAGTTGATGCTGTTCATGGGCGATTCCTTCGTGGTGACCGTCCGGCACGGCGAGGGCGCGCCGCTGACACAGGTCCGTCGACGCCTTGAGGCCGATCCCGAGGTCCTGAAGCACGGCCCGACGGCGGTCCTCTACGTGGTGAGCGACGCGGTCGTGGACCACTATCTGGAGGTGGCGGGGGAACTCCAGGTGGACCTGGAGGAGCTGGAGACCGATGTCTTCGAGCCGTCCGGAGGCAATCCGGCCAATACGGCGGAGCGGATCTACACGGCGAAGCGGCAGGTCCTTGAGTTCCGGCGGGCAGCGGGGCCGCTGGCCGGTCCGATGGCCCGGCTGACGGCCGGTTCGGTGCCGTTCGTGAACGCGGGAGCGCAGCCCTTCTTCCGGGACGTCAACGACCATCTGCTGCGCTCCAACGAGCAGGTGGAAGGGCTCGACCGGCTGCTTTCGGACGTCCTGTCGGCCCATCTGGCGCAGATGGGGGTGCGGCAGAACGACGACATGCGGAAGATCTCGGCATGGGCGGCGATGGCGGCGGTGCCGACGATGGTCGCGGGCATCTACGGCATGAACTTCGACCACATGCCGGAGCTGCACTGGGTGTGGTCGTACCCGGCGGTGATCTGTGTGATGGCGGGCATCGTGATCACCCTGTACCGGATGTTCAAGCGGCGCGGCTGGCTGTAGGGGCCCGCGGCGTTTCCGTGACGGCGGCGGGTCTCAGAAGGCGGGCACGGGGGTCGCGGGACCGCCGAGGGCGTCGAGCCGTTCGGGCATCCGCAGGCCGACCATACGGTGCCAGCCCGCGGCCCGCTCGTACGCGTACAGGGTGTGGATCCCGGCCGTGAGGACGGCCGCCTTGGGGCGGGACCAGCCCAGGATGCGGCCCATGTGACGCATCACGGCCAGGCTGACGTCCCGGTAGACCCGGATCTCGACGAGGGCGGACTCGCGCAGGGTCCGCTGGATGAGGCGTCCGTGGCCCGCGCGCGCGAGGCGGAGCAGTTCCTCGTGGCAGTAGGCGAGGTGGTTCGCCTCGTCGTGGTCGATCTGGTGGATCGCCTTGCCCAGTTCCGGGTGGTCGCCGAAGTACGTGACGAGCATGTCCATCTGGTCGGCGGCGCGCTGCTCGGTGACCCGGCTGTGGGCGAGGTAGACGATCACGTCCTGTTCGCTCAGCCGCTCGTCCCGGCGCAGCTTGTCGTGCGCGAGCCCGATCCCGCGCCGTTCGAGGAGCATCGTGTAGTCGGTGTCCGGGGGGACGGCGGCGGGTTCGAGACCGCGTCTGCGCATCAGGGCGCGGAAGATCCGGCCGTGCTTGTCCTCGTCGGCGCCATGGCGGGTGATCTTGGGGGTGAGTTCCTTCATGCCGGGGGCGACCAGGGCCGCTATCCGGCCGTTCTCCCAGCCGCCCTGGGACTCGCCGCTCGCCGCGATCGAGCAGAAGAGCCGGAACGATTCGTCGTTGTCGATGATTTCCTGGAACAGGCCCTTGGCCGTGAGCATCGCCGCCACCTCCGTGCGGACGTCCGCGTTTCCGTACGTCCCGGGAGAACGAGTCAAATGCGGTCGGCGACGGCGGGCAACAGGAGGGCTTGACGGGCTCTGCCGAAAGAGTGAGGCCCGGGGGCGTAACCGGGGGCGTCGTGGAGCGTTGTGCTGCGTGACGGCCGTGGCGGGGAAGACCCCCCGAGCCCCCACCACGGCCGTGGCCCTCTCCCCCGGTGCGTACGCCCGCCCCTGACGGCGGGGTCACGCGAGGTCCGGGCGGCCACGCACTCGTCTACCCGAGGCCCGCGCGTTCCAGGGCCGTCACGCCCGCTCGCAGCGCCGTCAGCCGCTCGTCGAGGGTGAAGCCTGCCGGGGCGAGGGTGAGGGTGGTGACCCCGGCCTCGGCGTAGGCCGTCATCCGCTCCGCGATCCGCTCGACCGGGCCCAGCAGGGCGGTCTGGTCGATCAGGCTGCGGGGCACGGCCGCGGCGGCGCCCGCCTTGTCCCCGGCCAGGTACTTGTCCTGGATCTCGGCCGCCTCCTTCTCGTACCCCATGCGCCCGGCCAGCTGGTTGTAGAAGTTCTGCTTGCGGCTGCCCATGCCGCCGACGTACAGCGCCGTGTACGGGCGGAACACGTCGGCGAGGGCGTCGACGTCGTCGCCGAGGGCCAGCGGCACGGTCGGGCAGACGTCGAAGCCGTCCATCGTCAGACCGGCCTTCGCCCGGCCCGCGCGCAGCGGTCGCAGCGCGGTCTCCTCCAGATGGGCCGCCGAGGGGAAGATCAGCAGGGCTCCGTCGGCGATCTCGCCGGTCTGCTCCAGGTTCTTCGGACCGATGGCCGCGATGTAGAGCGGGATGTGCTCGCGCTCCGGGTGCACGGTCAGCTTGATGGGCTTGCCGGGACCGCCGGGCAGCGGAAGCGTCCAGTGCTCGCCGTCATGGGTCAGACGCTCGCGGGACATCGCCTTGCGGACGATCTCGACGTACTCCCGGGTCCTGGCCAGCGGCTTGTCGAACTTCACGCCGTACCAGCCCTCGGAGACCTGCGGCCCCGAGACGCCGAGGCCCAGTCGGAATCGGCCGCCGCTGAGCGAGTCCAGGGTGGCCGCCGTCATCGCC
Organism: Streptomyces sp. CBMA291; assembly: GCF_014596525.1. Taxonomy (GTDB): domain Bacteria; phylum Actinomycetota; class Actinomycetes; order Streptomycetales; family Streptomycetaceae; genus Streptomyces. The sequence goes on along the minus strand of NZ_MSJP01000114.1, from coordinate 58,442 downwards.
GTCATGGCGGGCTGCCGGGCCGGGATCTGCATGATCGCCGAACCGACGTCGATCCGCTCGGTCCTCGCCGCGACCCAGGCGAGGACGGTGGGGGCGTCGGAGCCGTACGCCTCCGCGGCCCAGCAGACGTCGAAGCCGAGCCGGTCCGCTTCCTGGGCGACGGCGAGGTTGTCGCCGTCCATGCCCGCGCCCCAGTAGCCGAGGTTGATGCCGAGCCGCATGTACACGCACCCCTTACCCATCGGTAACGTCCCTGTGGGCCGGACTCTAGCGCGCGGTCGGGGTCCGCGTCAGGGGACGGTTGTCCACAGGCTCCCTCCGCGTGCTGCCCCGGCCAGTAATCTCGCGCCCATGGAGCAGAGGCATCTCGGACGGACCGGCCTGCGTGTGTCGCGCATCGGACTCGGCACCCTCACCTGGGGCCGGGACACCGACGAGCACGACGCCGCCGAGCAGTTGAAGGCGTTCTGGGACGCGGGCGGCACGCTCGTGGACACCGCCGACGTGTACGGCGGGGGCGAGGCCGAATACGTGCTCGGGCGCCTGATGGGCCGCCTCGTGTCCCGGCACGACCTGGTCCTTTCCACCAAGGCGGGCAGCGTGCCGGACCCCGACCGGCGTACGGACGGCTCCCGGGGGCATCTGCTCGCCGCGCTCGACGCCTCCCTCGACCGGCTCGGCACCGACCACGTCGACCTGTGGCAGCTGCACGCCTTCGACCCGCACACGCCCCTGGAGGAGTCGCTCCAGGCCCTCGACATCGCGGTACGCAGCGGACGGGCGCGGTACGCGGGCGTGGCCAACTTCTGCGGCTGGCAGCTCGCCAAGGCGGGCACCTGGCAGCTCGGCGGCGACCGGACCCGGCTCGCCGGGACGCAGCTGGAGTACTCGCTGCTCCAGCGGGGCGTGGAGCGCGAGGTGCTGCCCGCCGCGCGGGACCTCGGGATAGGTCTGCTGCCGTCCTCGCCGCTCGGCCGGGGAGTGCTCACCGGCAAGTACCGGAGCGGGACCCCTTCGGACTCGCGGGGCGCTTCGGAGACGATGGCGCCGTTCGTGGAGCCGTACCTGGACGACGCGGCGAGCCGGATCGTGGACGCCGTCGCGACCGCCGCCGACGGGCTCGCGACGACCCCGCTCCAGGTGGCGCTGGCCTGGGTCCGCGACCGCCCCGGGGTGACCGCCCCGATCGTCGGCGCCCGCACGGCACGGCAGCTCGCGTCCGCTTTGTCGGTGGAGACCCTTAGTCTTCCTGACGAGATCTGTCGGGCGCTGGACGATGTGTCGGCGCCCGTGCACCGCTATCCGGATCACGACTGGAGCACCTTGTGACCGAGCCTTCCGGGAAGACCACGCCCGAGGCCGTGGAGACCGTGGAGCCCGAGGAAGGGGTGCCCGGGGCCCCCGAGGCCGGGGCCGACGCCCCCGAGGTCCCCGAGACCGGGGAGACCGCTCCCCTTGAGCCCGCCGAACCCGAGGCCGTGGAGCCGGAGGCCGTGGAGCCCGAGGCCGCCGGAACCGTAACGCCTGACACCGTGGAGCCCGAGGCCGTGGAAGCCGACACCGTGGAGCCCGAGGTCGCCGAACCCGAGGCCGCCGGAACCGTAACGCCTGACACCGTCGAACCCGAGGCCGCCGAACCTGAGGCCGTCGAGACCGAGGCCGTCGAGCGCCTGCGGGGGGACTCTGGGGAGGCGCAGCCCGGGGCCGAGGCCGTGCCCTCGGAGGCCGGGGACGGGCCGGGCGCCGCCGCCGGAGGCGGGTCCGGTGACACGGGCGGCGAGGACGGGCCCGACGACGCGGACGAAGGCGTCTCCAGCGACGCGGGCGACGCGGCCGGAGACGTCTCCGGCGACGCGGACGACGCCGCCGGAGGCGAGGCCGTCGATGCCGTCGATGCCGTCGGAGGCGAGGCCGGCGAGACCGTCGGTGCGCAGCCCGAAAGTGCGGGTGAGACGAACGAAGCGCAGGCCGAGTTGGCCGCGCAGCGGGAGCTGCGGGCCAGGATCGAGGCGCGGAAGGCCGGCAAGGACGGGACCGTCGCGAGCGGCACCAAGCTGAGCGGCACGGCGGCCGACCTCCTCGCCGCCGTACGGGCCGTCGAGGGCGGCAAGGCCTCGGGCGGCACCTTCTACGAGTCCCCCGAGCCGACGCCCACGCGCCCCTCCGCCGAGCCCGCGACCGCCACGGCCGTCCGCCCGCCCGCTCTCCCGCACCCGTCCGCACCCGCACCCGCGCCCGGCACCACGGAGGCCGTCCGGGAGGTCCTGGCCAAGGGCGGCGCCCCCGAGGCCCTGGCGGGTCCGGTCGCCGAGACACTGGGCGAGAACGCCGCCGCCGCGCTGTTCGACGACCCCTGGCAGCTGCTCGCCGTGCCCGGAGTGCGCCCGGAGCAGGCCGACGGCTTCGCACGGGCACTGCTCGGCCCCGACTGCGGGCCCGACGACCCGCGCCGGGCCGTCGCCCTGACCGTATGGCTCCTGGAACGGGCCGCGCTCCAGGGACACACCGCGCTGGAGGACCGGACCGTGCGGGCCGGACTCGCCGGGCAGCGGATCTCCGACCCCGATGCGGCGGTCGAGGAGGCCGTGTCGGCGGGCGCCGTCCTCCTCTTCCAGGAGGAGACCCCGCAGGAGGAGGACCCCGAGGCGGCGGACGAGGAGGACGCGGAGCCGACCGCTCCCGTCCCCGAGGCGCCCGCGCTGCTCGGCCTCGACCGGTACGCGCTGGCGGAGGAGAGCCTCGCGGAGGGCCTCGCCCGGCTCGTACGGACCGCGACGGCAGCCCCCTGGGACGGCTCCGAGCTGGCACGGGCCGCCGGGGCGAGCGGCCTGGTCCTGCACACCGGCGGCGAGGCGGCCCGCACCGAACCGGCCGCCCTCGCGGCGGAGGCCCGCGCGCGCGGGCTGCGCGCCCTGGTCGCCGTCCACGCCGACGGCGGCGCGGGCCCGGAAGCCGTGACGGTCGCCGCGCTGCTCTCCGGCACGGCGGGCCCCGGCAGGGACGAGGACGGGGCCCTCGCCCTGGACCTCCTCGTGGTCCTGGACGCCCCGCAGCTAGACGTGGAGAGCGCCGCACTGCTCGTGGAGTCCCTGCCCGACGGCTGCCGTCTGGTCCTGAGCGGCGACCCCGAGGTGCTCGGGGCGCCCGGCGCGGGCCGGGTCTTCGCCGATCTCCTGGCGGCCCGGGTGTGCCCCCGGATCGCCTCGCGGCTGCCCGACCCCGGGCCGCTCGGCGAGCTGGTCTCGGGCGTCGGCGCGGGCGAGCTGAACCAGGTCGAGGCGCCCGGCAAGGAGATCGTCATCGTCCCGGTGCGGGACGCGGGCGAGGCCGTGCACCGTACGGTCCAACTGGTGGCCGACTCGGTGCCCCGGGCGATCGGGGTACCGGCGGAGCAGACCCAGGTGATCACGGTCGGCCACGGCGGCTCGGCCGGTACGCGCGCGCTGAACGCGGCCCTGAAGCAGCGGCTCAACCCCGGTCCCGGCCGCTTCGGCGGCTACGACCCGGGGGACCGGGTGGCGTACGCCCCGGTGCCGGGCAGGACGGTCACGGGCACGGTGCTGGGAGCCGACGCGCAGGGGCTGCGGCTGCGCTGCGGGGACGAGGCGCTGCTGGTGCCCCGGGAGCGGGTAGAGCCGGCGCTGCGGCACGGCTGGGCGCTCACGGCGCACCAGGCGGCCGGGGCGCGCTGGCCGGCCGTGGTCGTGGTGCTGCCCGGGGACGCCGCCGGGGGCCTGAGCCGGGCGTGGGTGTACACGGCCTTCGGCCGGGCGGAGCGCCATCTGTCGGTGGTGCACGGCGTGGAGCAGGCACTGCCCCGCGCGGTGGCCGAGGGGGTCGCCCCGGAGCGTACGACCCGACTGCGACCGCTCCTTGAGGCGCTGCTCGCCGTGCCGGAGGAGTAGAAGGAGGCGGCGCGAGAAGCCGCGAGGGCCGGGAACCGCGGAGGGCCGGGACACCCTGATCGGTGCCCCGGCCCTCCGCCGTATCCCTCGGTCGTCCGGTGCCTTCCCGGCCGCCGCTGCTCGCTTCACACGGGTCGTACGAGTGCCCGTACGATCATCGGTCCGCACGGGCTGCCCGTACGGTCGGTCAGGCGCCCACCGCTCCGGCGCGGTCGGCCCCTTCGCCGCCCACGCCGTCGTGGTCTTCGACGCCATGGCCCGCACCGTCGTCTCCGGCGACGGTGGCGGTGGCACCGTCGTCCTCGCCCCCCTCGTCCTCGTCGCCGCCCTCGTCACGCTCGTCCCCGTCGTCGCCCTCGTCCTCGTCGTCTTCCTCGTCGAAGACGGCGCTGACGTCGAAGCGGCAGACGATCCGCTCCGGGTCGACGTGCTCGAAGGGGGCGTCGAGCCACTCCCCCGGTTCGGGGAGTTCCTCGGCGGCGGTGACCCAGAGCGTGGAGTCGCCTTCCTCCAGGCCGAACTCCTTGTGCCGCGAGGCGATCTCGTCGGGTTCGTACTCGCCGAAGAGCACGCCGAGCGCGGCGAGCGGGGAGACGCCCGCCCTGGCGCCCGGCCCGGTGGCGTCGGCCGGGCCGTCGACGCCCGCGACGCGACGGGCCTGGGCGAGGAGCCGTCTGGGTTCCGCCACCGCGTAGTCGCGGCGGATCAGCAGGCTGAGGGCATGAGGTTCGTCAGGTCCGGCGTACGGCGGCAGGGTGCCGTCGGCTCCGGGGATCTCGAAGGGAGTGACCTCGTCGTAGCGGTCGTAGAGGAGTTCGTCGTACGCCTCGGCCGCCGTGGCGAGGGCGTTGAAGGCTTCGTAGACGGCCGTGTCGTCGTCTCCCGTGCGGCGTTCGACCGCCGCGAGGTGACGGTCCAGTGCGGCTTTGACCGCCTCGGCGGCGGCGCGTACCTCGGCAGCGGTGGGCTGCGCAGCATCAGACATGGGACAGACGCTATCCGTACCGGGCCGGTGCCCGCACAATAGATGCGATGCCGGAATACGAATTTGTCGATGTGTACGTGCCCCGTGGTGTCTCCCGCAAGGAGGCGGCGCGGCTGCTGACCGACCACGCCGAGTACGGGCACTGGGAGTTGGACCGCCTGAGCCTGCACCGGGACGGAAGCCGCAGGGTGCGACTGAAGCGGCGGATCATCCGCCAGGTCCGCGCGACCTGGTGAGCCGACGAGAAGGGGCCCCGCGGTGTGCGGGGCCCCTGCGCGTGGCGTGCCGGGCGGCTCCTCCGGGGGTTCCGGGAGGTCAGGCGGCGCGGCGGGTGCGGCGGTAGATCAGCGAGCCCGCGAGCAGCAGACCGGCGCCGACGGGGAGGATCACGCCGAGCGGGCCGGAACCGGTCTCGGCCAGCTCCTCGAAGGCGTTCGACGGGGTGCCGCCCTGCGCGGCGGGGGTGTTCGGCTCGTCCGGGTGCTCCGGAGTGCCGGGCTTGCCCGGGGTGCCGGGGTGACCGGGGGTCTCGGGCGTCCCCGGATTGCCGGGGTTGCCGGGGTTCACCGGAGTCTCCGGGTTTCCGGGGTTGCCAGGATTGCCTGGGTTTCCGGGTCGCGTCGGCTCGGTGCCGTTGGCGCAGGTGTTGCCGAAGGCCGGATTGAGGAGCCCGGCGCCCGAGACGCTGTTGCCGCACGCGTTCACCGGGACGTCGACCGGGACCTGGACGGTGTTGCCGGAGGCGACTCCGGGCGAGTCGCCCGCGTGCCCCTCGGCGGAGGAACCGCCGCCCGGATTTCCGGGGGCGGAGACGTTGGCGCAGGTGTTGCCCATCGCCGGATTGAGCAGTCCGATGACATTGACGGTGTTTCCGCAGGCATTCACCGGTACGTGCACCGGGACCTGGACGGAATTTCCGGAGGCGACGCCCGGGGAATTCACGGCCGCGCCACGCGCACCGGAATCGGCGTGCGCGTAACCACCGCCGATCACCGCGAGAACGCCTCCGGCTGCCGCAACGGTGACGAGACCCTTGCGCGTGACCTGTCGCATAGCTGTTTTCCTGCCTGCTCGGCTTCGAAAGAGTGCCACCGGGCGGGTGACCCGGGGCGGAAATGACCACCGGCCCCGGAGTGCATGGCACGCACTCCGAGGCCGGACCGGCTCATGCCCTCACGGGCGGGGCGCAACGTCAGGCGTTGACGCAGGTGTTGCCGAAGGCGGGGTTCAGCAGGCCGATCACGGAGACCGTGTTTCCGCACGCGTTCACCGGGATGTGGATCGGCACCTGGACGACGTTGCCCGAGAGGACACCGGGGGAACCGACGGCGGCACCCTGCGCGCCCGCGTCGGCAACGGCCATGCCCGCACCCGCGAGAACGAGACCGCCCGTGGCAGCCGCAGCAGCGACGACCTTCTTGATCATTATTCCTCCTAGTTGGCAATGCGGTCCCAGCCGCGGACCGCACACCTGTAACGAGGGGGAATGGCGGGGGCTACGAGCCCCCGTGTCCATTCACTCTTTCCGGTCACACGCAAACGCGCGGACGAATTCAGCAGGCGTCGATGAACCGGTCCAGGACTCGGGCGCCGAACTTCAGGCCCTCCACCGGAACACGCTCGTCCACACCGTGGAACATCCCGGCGAAGTCGAGTTCCGGCGGCAGCTGGAGCGGCGCGAAGCCGAAGCAGCGGATGCCGAGGTCGTCGAAGGACTTGGCGTCGGTGCCGCCGGAGAGCATGTACGGCACGGCGCGGGCGATCGGGTCCTCGGCCCGCAGCGCCAGCTGCATGGCGTCCACCAGGGCGCCGTCGAAGTTGGTCTCCAGGGCCTTGTCGCCGTGCACGTCCTCGCGCTTCACCCGGGGGCCGAGGATACGGTCGAGATCGGCCAGGAACTCCTGCTCGTAGCCGGGCAGGAACCGCCCGTCGACGTGCGCGACGGCCTGACCGGGGATCACGTTGACCTTGTACCCCGCGCCGAGCATGGTCGGGGCGGCCGAGTTGCGGAGGGTGGCGCCGATCATCTTGGCGATCCCGCCGAGCTTGGCGAGAGTGGCGTCCATGTCCTCGGGGTCGAGCGGGGTGCCGAGGGCGTCCGACAGCTCGTCCAGGAAGGACCGCACGGTCTTGGTGACCCTGACCGGCCACTGGTGGCGCCCGAGACGGCCGACCGCCTCGCACAGCTCGGTGATGGCGTTGTCGTTGTTGGTCATCGAGCCGTGCCCGGCGGTGCCCTCGACGGTCAGGCGCATCCAGTGCATGCCCTTCTGCGCCGTCTCGACCAGGTAGAGCCGCAGGTTCTCGTTGACGGTGAAGGAGAAGCCGCCGACCTCGCCGATGGCCTCGGTGACCCCCTCGAAGAGGTCGGGGTGGTGGTCGACCAGGTGCCGGGCGCCGTAGGTGCCGCCGGCCTCCTCGTCGGCGAGGAAGGCCAGGACGATGTCGCGCGGGGGCTTGCGGCCACTGCGCAGCCGGTCGCGCACGACCGCGAGGGTCATCGCGTCCATGTCCTTCATGTCGACGGCGCCGCGCCCCCAGACGCAGCCGTCGGCGATCTCGCCCGAGAAGGGGTGGTGGGTCCAGTCCTCGGCGTTGGCCGGGACGACGTCGGTGTGCCCGTGGATGAGCAGGGCGGGCCGGGACGGGTCCTCCCCCTCGATGCGGGCGACGGTGGAGGCACGTCCCCGGTGCGACTCGATGATCCTCGGTTCGAGCCCGACCTCGGCGAGCTGCTCGGCGATGTACTCCGCCGCCGCCCGCTCCCCCGGACCCGAGTGGTCGCCGTAGTTGCTGGTGTCGATACGGATGAGGTCGCGACAGAGGTCGACGACCTCGTTCTCCGCGGTGATGCTTCGGCCGGTGTTCGACTCGCTCACGCTGCTTCCTCCCACTACGTGCCCCACGTGATTGCTTCGCTGCTCTCCCCATCCTCCCGCGCACCCCGCCTCCCGCCCAAGGGAGACCCCGTACCGACACGCGCCCGTCACATGCGGGGAGGCCTGGTCGGGGGTGGTGATCGACCTGCTCGAACCCTGGTATTGTTTTCCACGTCGGAAGGGCCGAGCGGCCAGGAAGACAGACACCTAGTCCGGGTGGCGGAATGGCAGACGCGCTAGCTTGAGGTGCTAGTGCCCTTTATCGGGCGTGGGGGTTCAAGTCCCCCCTCGGACACAACATGAAAGTCCCGGTCGAGATTATCTCGACCGGGACTTTCCGTATGTGTACGCGCTATCACGAGGCGGAGCGGTGAGAGGGAGAGCGAAGGCGCCTGCCGCGCCCTTGGCGCAGCGGGACGGGGTCGATCCCGTTCGGGTGCGGTTGCCTGAGGACGCCGCGGGGGTCTGGGGGACCGTGCGGGACCATCTGCTCGATCGGTACGGGGCGGCCATCGGCGGCGGGCGGGTCGAGGAGATGCTGCGGGACGGGCGGTTCGTCGGGGTCGACGGGGCCGTTTCCGGGGACGAGCCGTATGCCGTGGGGCGGTATCTCTGGTTCCATCGGGATTTCCCGCCGGAGGAGCCCGTGCCTTTTCCGGTCGGGGTGGTGTACCGGGACGAGCGGATCGTGGTCGCGGACAAGCCGCACTTTCTCGCGACGATGCCCCGGGGGCGGCACGTGACCGAGACCGCTCTCGCCCGGCTGCGGCGGGAACTGGGGCTGCCCCGGCTCCAGCCCGCGCATCGGCTCGACCGGCTGACGGCGGGGCTCGTGCTCTTCGTCGTGCGGGAGGAGGACCGGGGGGCGTACCAGACGCTGTTCCGGGACCGGCTCGTGCGCAAGGAGTACGAGGCGGTCGCCGCGTACGACCCGGCGGTGGTGCTGCCCGCGACGGTGCGCAGCCGGATCGAGAAGGAGCGCGGAGTGATGGCCGCCCGGGAGGTGCCGGGCGAGCCGAACGCGCTGAGCCGGATCGCGCTCGTGGAGCGGCGGGGCGGACTCGGGCGCTACCGGCTCGAACCGGAGACCGGGCGGACCCATCAGCTGCGGGTGCACATGAACGCGCTCGGCCTGCCGATCCTGCACGATCCGGTCTATCCGGTGGTCCGTGAGGACGGGCCGGAGGACCACCGGCGTCCGCTGCAACTGCTGGCGCGGAGGCTGGGGTTCACCGACCCGTTCACGGGCGAGCCGAGGAGTTTCGAGAGCCGGCTGGCCCTCAGTGGCCTCGGCTGATCCACTCCTGGAGGTGAGGGGCCTCGGCGCCGATCGTGGTGGTGTCGCCGTGGCCGGTCCGTACCACCGTCTCCGGCGGGAGGGTGAGGAGCCGCTCGCGGATCGAGTCGACGATCGTCGGGAAGTCCGAGAACGACCGGCCGGTGGCGCCGGGCCCGCCCTGGAAGAGGGTGTCCCCGGTGAAGACGGTGCCGAGGTCGGGGGCGTAGAGGCTGACGGCGCCGGGGGCGTGGCCCGGGGTGTGCAGGACCGTGAGGTCGGTGCCCGCGATGGTGAGGATCTGGCCGTCGGCCAGGTCGCCGTCGGGGCTGTGGCCCGGGTGGGTCTGCTTCCACAGCGGCTGGTCGGCGGGGTGGAGCAGGATGCGGGCGCCGGTGGCGGCCGCGAGCGCCGGGGCCGCGTCGATGTGGTCGTTGTGGGCGTGGGTGCAGACGATGGCGCGCAGGGCGCGGCCGTCGAGGGCGGCGAGGATGGCCTCCGCGTCGTGGGCGGCGTCGATGACGATCGCCTCGGTGTCGTCGCCGACGATCCAGACGTTGTTGTCGACGTCCCAGGTGCCGCCGTCGAGGCTGAAGGTGCCGGAGGTGACGAGGTGATCGATCCGGGCGTTCATCACAGCACCACCACCGAGCGCAGGACGTCGCCCTCGTGCATGCGGGCGAAGGCCTTCTCGACGTCTCCGAGGCCGATGGTCTCGGTGACGAAGGCGGCGAGGTCGATGCGGCCCTGCTGGTGCAGGTCGACGAGCATCGGGAAGTCGCGGGAGGGCAGGCAGTCGCCGTACCAGGAGGACTTGAGGGCGCCGCCGCGGCCGAAGACGTCGAGGAGGGGAAGTTCGAGCTTCATCTCCGGGGTGGGGACGCCGACGAGGACGACGGTGCCCGCCAGGTCGCGGGCGTAGAAGGCCTGCTGGTAGGTCTCGGGGCGGCCGACGGCCTCGATGACGACGTCGGCGCCGAAGCCGCCGGTCAGCTCGCGGATCGCCTCGACGGGGTCGGTGGCGCGGGAGTTGACGGTGTGGGTGGCGCCCATCGTCTTCGCCGTCTCCAGCTTCCGGTCGTCGATGTCGACGGCGATGATCTTCGAGGCTCCGGCGAGGCGGGAGCCCGCGATGGCCGCGTCTCCGACGCCGCCGCAGCCGATGACGGCGACGGTGTCGCCGCGGCCGACGTTCCCGGTGTTGATGGCGGCGCCGATGCCGGCCATCACGCCGCAGCCGAGGAGGCCCGCGACCTCGGGGGCGACGGCGGGGTCGACCTTGGTGCACTGGCCGGAGGCGACGAGGGTCTTCTCAGCGAAGGCGCCGATGCCGAGGGCCGGGGAGAGTTCGGTGCCGTCGAGCAGGGTCATCCGCTGCTTGGCGTTGTGGGTGTCGAAGCAGTACCAGGGGCGGCCGCGCAGACAGGCCCGGCAGGTGCCGCAGACGGCTCGCCAGTTGAGGACGACGAAGTCGCCGGGGGCGACGTCGGTGACGCCCTCGCCGACCGACTCGACGATTCCGGCGGCCTCGTGGCCGAGGAGGAAGGGGAACTCGTCGTTGATGGCACCCTGCTTGTAGTGCAGGTCGGTGTGGCAGACGCCACAGGCCTGGATCTTCACCACGGCCTCGCCGGGTCCGGGATCGGGGATGACGATCGTCTCGACCCGTACCGGTTCGTTCCTGCCGGGGGCGATGACCCCCTGGACGTGCTGCGGCATCGCGAACTTTCCTTTCCGAACGGATCTTGTAAGGCTCTTGCGTACCACTATCTCCCGACAAGAGGCGAGGCCCCCGCAGGACGAGCCTGCCGGGGGCCTCTCCGGTTCCCGTGGGGGGATCTCAGGGCCGGTCGGTGTCGGCGAGGGCGCGGACCCTGCGGCGGACCAGGAACCAGCCGCCGGTGAGGGCCGCCGCGACGAGCGGCAGACAGGCGACGGTGGTGCGGCCGACTCCGCCGTCCATCCACATGAGGACGAGGACGCCGCAGAGGAAGCAGAGGGTCGCGATCTGGGTGTACGGGGCCCAGGGCAGGCGGAAGCCGGGGCGGACGACCCGGCCTTCGCGGGAGCGGCGCCAGAAGAGCAGCGAGCAGAGCATGATCATGGTCCAGGTGCCGATGATGCCGAGCGACGCGATGTTCAGGACCAGCTCGAAGGCGTTGTCGGGCATGACGAAGTTGAGCCCGACGCCGAGGACGCCGAAGCCCGCGGTGAGGAGGACTCCGCCGTAGGGGACGCCGTTCTTGTTCATGACGCCGACGAACGTGGGCGCGGAGCCCGAGAGCGACATGGAGCGCAGGATGCGGCCGGTGGAGTACAGGCCGGAGTTGAGGCTGGAGAGGGCGGCGGTGAGGACGACGAGGTTCATGATCCCGGCGGCGCCGGGGACGCCGAGCTTGTCGAAGACGGTGACGAAGGGGCTCTGTTCGCCGGAGTACGCGGTGTAGGGCAGCAGCAGGGCGAGCAGGACCACGGAGCCGACGTAGAAGAGGCCGACGCGCCACATGATCGAGTTGATCGCCTTGGGCATGATCTTCTCGGGGTTCTCGGTCTCGCCCGCGGCGACGCCGCAGAGTTCGACGGAGGCGTAGGCGAAGACGACTCCCTGGATGAGCAGCAGCATGGGCATGAAGCCGCCGGGGAAGAGACCGCCGTTGTCGGTGATCGTGGCGAGCCCGGGGGTGTGTCCGTCGATCTCGTGCGAGGTGACGACGAGGAAGACGCCGATGAGCAGGAACGCGACGAGGGCGCCGACCTTGACGATCGAGAACCAGAACTCCATCTCGCCGAAGTACCGCACGGAGATGAGGTTGGCCGTGAGGACGACGGCGAGGGCGATCAGGGCGAGGATCCACTGCGGGATGTCGCTGAACATCGACCAGAAGTGGGCGTAGGTGGCGGCGGCGGTGATGTCGGCTACGGAGGTGGTCGACCAGTTGAGGAAGTACAGCCAGCCGGCCGTGTAGGCGCCCTTCTCGCCCATGAACTCGCGGGCGTAGGAGACGAAGGCGCCGGAGGAGGGGCGGTAGAGCACCAGTTCGCCGAGGGCCCGGACGACGAGGAAGGCGAAGAGTCCGCAGACGGCGTACGCGAGGAAGAGCGAGGGGCCCGCCTGGGCCATGCGTCCGCCGGCGCCGAGGAAGAGGCCCGTGCCGATGGCTCCGCCGATGGCGATCATGTTGATGTGGCGGGACGTGAGGTCCTTGCGGTATCCGGCGTCGCCGGCGTCGACGTGGGGGGTCGCGGCCGGTGCGTCGGGCAGCTTTTCGGCCGCGGTGACGCGGTCAGTCATGGAGTTGTTCGCCTTTGTGGGGGGAGGTCGTGCGGTGCCCGGCCGCGCCCTCACGGGTTCACCCGGGGACGGCCACGGCGCCCATCCTTACGGCAAGAGGGCGCGGACAACTGTGCCACATGGCGGGAGACGCCCGGATTTGAGCTAGTTCAGAGGTTTGCCGGGATGGTATGGAGTCGCGGCTCGCGGTGACGGGGCGCGCGCGGGCCGCGGGGCTCGTGCCTCACGGGGCCAGGACGTCCAGTTCCCTGAGCGCGCCGACCGCGATCTCCCGGGTGAGTTCCTCGGCGCGGACCGCGTCCCGCTCCCTTACGGCCTCGGCGACCCGGACGTGGAGGGTGACGGCGGCCGGGTCGGGGTCCTCGAACATCACGCGGTGGTGGGTGCGGCCGGTGAGGACCTCGGCGACGACGTCGCCGAGGCGGGCGAACATCTCGTTCCCCGAGGCGTCGAGCACGATCCGGTGGAAGGCGATGTCGTGGACGAGGTACTCCTCCAGGCGTCGCCCGCGGGAGGTCGCGACCATGCCGAGGGCCTGTTCGGTCAGCTCGCGGCACTGCTCGGGGGTGGCGTGCAGGGCGGCGAGCCCGGCGGCGGCGGGCTCGACGGCGGAGCGGAGCACGGTGAGCGAGCGGAGCTGACGGGGGCGGTCGGCGCCGGCCAGACGCCAGCGGATGACCTGGGGGTCGTACACGTTCCAGCTGCGGGTGGGCAGGACGGTCACGCCGACCCTGCGCCGGGACTCGACGAGGTGCATGGACTCCAGGACGCGGACGACCTCGCGGACCACGGTCCGGGAGACGTCGAAGCGCTGGGCGAGTTCGTCGGTGCGGAGCACGGTGCCGGGCGGGTACTCCCCCGCCGTGATGGCGAGGCCCAGGACGGCCAGGACGTGGGAGTGGAGGCCCTGGGCCGGAGTCGTCATGGCCGCAAGCCTATGCGGGCGGGCCGGAGTGATCACCTCCGGAATGAAAAGTAATACTTTTTTGTCACAAACTCTTGAATACGTCGTACCCAATGGGTTTCATGAGCGCGACGGATCGATGTCGAAGAAGACAGCGAGGCACCACCCATGAGCACCACCCCCCACCCCCAGGTCGTCGTCGTGATGGGCGTCGCCGGGACCGGCAAGACCACGATCGGCCCGCTGGTCGCCGAAGCGCTCGGCCTCCCCTACGCGGAGGGCGACGACTTCCACCCGGCGGCCAACGTGGCCAAGATGTCGGCAGGCACCCCCCTCGACGACGCCGACCGGGCGCCCTGGCTCGACGCCATCGGCGCCTGGGCCCACGGCCGGGCCGGGCTCGGCGGGGTGGTGAGCAGCTCCGCGCTGAAGCGGAGCTACCGTGACCGGCTGCGCGCCGCCGCGCCCGGGATCGTCTTCCTGCACCTCACCGGTGACCGGGGACTCATCGAGGAGCGGATGGCGGGGCGCACCGGCCACTTCATGCCGACCGCCCTGCTCGACTCCCAGTTCGCGACCCTCCAGCCGCTCCAGGACGACGAGTCCGGCGTCGCCGTCGACGTCGTCGGCACTCCCGCAGAGATCACCGCCAGAGCCGTCGCCGCGCTGCGCCGGCTCGCCCACTGACCCCCGAGGACCCACCGTGACCAGTCTCAGCGTCGAGATCCTGGCAGCGGACGCCGCCGAACCCATCACCTCGGCAGGCAACGCCCAGCTCGGCATCGCCGTACTCGCCGGCATCGCCGTCATCGTCCTGCTCATCACCAAGTTCAAGCTGCACGCCTTCCTGGCGCTGACCATCGGTTCGCTCGCGCTCGGCGCGATGGCGGGGGCGCCGCTCGCGGACACCATCAAGTCCTTCACCGGCGGTCTCGGCAGCACCGTCGCCGGGGTGGGCGTCCTGATCGCGCTCGGCGCGATCCTGGGCAAGCTGCTCGCCGACTCGGGCGGCGCGGACCAGATCGTCGACACGATCCTGGCCAGGGCGGGCGGCCGGGCCATGCCGTGGGCGATGGTCCTCATCGCCTCGGTGATCGGTCTGCCGCTCTTCTTCGAGGTCGGCATCGTGCTGCTGATCCCGGTGGTGCTGCTCGTCGCGAAGCGCGGCAACTACTCGCTGATGCGGATCGGCATCCCGGCGCTCGCCGGACTCTCCGTGATGCACGGGCTGATCCCGCCGCACCCCGGCCCGCTCGTCGCGATCGACGCGGTCGGCGCCAATCTGGGCGTCACCCTCGCCCTCGGTCTCGTCGTCGCCGTCCCGACCGTGATCATCGCCGGTCCGCTCTTCGCCCGGTACGCCGCCCGCTGGGTGGACATCCCGGCCCCCGAGCACATGATCCCGGCGCGCCCCTCCGAGGACCTGGAGAAGCGTCCCGGCTTCGGCATCACCGTGGCGACGATCCTGCTGCCGGTGGCCCTGATGCTGGTCAAGGCGCTCGTCGACATCGTCGTCGACGACCCGGAGAGCGGGGTGCAGAAGGTCACCGACGTCATCGGCTCGCCGCTGATCGCGCTGCTGACCGCCGTGATCGTGGCCCTCTTCACGCTGGGCCGGGCGGCCGGCTTCGGCAAGGACCGGCTGTCGTCGATCGTGGAGAAGTCCCTGGCCCCGATCGCGGGCATCCTGATGATCGTCGGCGCGGGTGGCGGCTTCAAGCAGACCCTGATCGACATCGGCGTCGGCCAGATGATCCTGGACTTCTCCGAGAACTGGGCCATCCCCGCCCTGCTGCTCGCCTGGCTGATCGCCGTCGCGATCCGGCTCGCGACGGGCTCGGCCACGGTCGCGACCATCTCGGCCGCGGGCCTCGCGGCTCCGCTCGCGGAGGGCATGTCGACCAGTCACACGGCGCTGCTCGTCCTGGCCATCGGCGCGGGTTCGCTCTTCTTCAGCCATGTGAACGACGCCGGGTTCTGGCTGGTGAAGGAGTACTTCGGGATGAACGTGGGCCAGACCGTCAAGACCTGGTCCCTGATGGAGACGATCATCTCGGTCGTCGGCATCGTCTTCGTCCTGCTGCTGTCGCTGGTGTTGTGACCGAGGGGTTACCCCGGGTCGCAGCAGAACCGGTCATGACTGGCAAACTGTCCGTCATGACCGGTTCTGCTGCGCTCAAGCCCTTCCTCCTCGCCTTCCCCGGCCCTCTGCGGGACCGGCTGGTGGCCGCCGTGCTCGACGGCGAGAAGACCGCCACCACGGGACTGCTCGTGGAGTACGAGACCGAGAACGAGGAACTGCCCGAGGTGGGCGAGCGGTCGGCGCTCATCGACTCGGCCGGGCGTGAGGTCGCGGTCGTGGAGATCACGGAGGTCCGGGTGCTGCCCCTCGGCGAGGCGGACCTCTCGCTGGCGCTCGACGAGGGCGAGGGCTTCACGTCGGTCGCCGAGTGGCGCGCGGAGCACGAGCGGTTCTGGCACAGCGCCGAGATGCGCGAGGGCCTGGGCAGGCCGGACTTCACGGTGGACGAGGGGACGATGCTGGTCGTGGAGCGGTTCCGGGTGGTGGAGCGGACGCCCGCCTGATCCGCCGCGCGCGCCGCCGCCCGGCCGGTCCTCCGTCCGCGCC
The DNA here is from genome assembly GCF_014596525.1 of Streptomyces sp. CBMA291. Classification (GTDB taxonomy): domain Bacteria; phylum Actinomycetota; class Actinomycetes; order Streptomycetales; family Streptomycetaceae; genus Streptomyces. The sequence continues at coordinate 42,572 of NZ_MSJP01000114.1, read as the reverse complement.
GGAGCCCGTCCCGGAAGCCGGACCCACCCCCACCGCGCCCTCGAAGGCACCTGCCCCACCGCCTGCCCCACCACCCGCTCCACCGCCCCCGCCGCCTACCCCACCGCTCGCGCCGCCGCCCGGCCCGCCGCGCGGCCCGAGAAGACGCAGCCGCCGAGGAAGGTGCCTTCGAGGGAGCGGTAGCCGTGGACCCCGCCGCCGCCGAAACCGGCCGCCTCGCCCGCCGCGTACACGCCCGGCAGGGGTTCCCCGCCCTCGGTGAGGACCCGGGAGTCGAGGTCGGTCTCCAGTCCGCCGAGGGACTTGCGGGTGAGGATGCCGAGCCGTACGGCGATCAGCGGGCCCGCCTTCGGATCCAGGATGCGGTGCGGGGCGGCCGTACGGACGAGCTTGTCGCCGAGGTATCTGCGGGCGCCCCTGATCGCGGTGACCTGGAGGTCCTTGGTGAAGGGGTTGGCGATCTCCCGGTCGCGGGCGACGATCTCGCGGCGCACCGCGTGCTCGTCGAGGAGGTCGTCGCCGGTGATCCGGTTCATGCCCCGGACCAGGGCGGACAGGTCGTCCTCGACGACGAAGTCGGCGCCCTTGTCCATGAACGCCTTCACCGGGCCGGGCACGTCGGCGCGGGCCCGGCCGAGCACGTCGCGGACGGAACGGCCGGTGAGGTCGGGGTTCTGTTCGGAGCCGGAGAGCGCGAACTCCTTGCCGATGATGCGTTTGTCCAGGACGAACCAGGTGTGGTCGTGGCCGGTCCGCATGATGTGTTCGAGGGTGCCGAGGGTGTCGAAGCCGGGGAAGAGCGGAACGGGCAGCCGCTTGCCGGTGGCGTCCAGCCAGAGGCTCGACGGGCCGGGCAGGATGCGGATGCCGTGCCGGGCCCAGATGGGGTTCCAGTTCTCGATGCCCTCGGTGTAGTGCCACATCCGGTCGCGGTTGACGTGCCGGGCGCCCGCTTTCTCGGCGACGCCCAGCATCAGTCCGTCGACGTGGGCGGGGACGCCGGAGAGCATCCGGGCGGGCGGGGTGCCGAGCCGTTCGGGCCACTGGGCGCGGACCAGGTCGTGGTTGCCGCCGATGCCGCCCGAGGTGACGATCACCGCCTGGGCGCGCAGGGTGAAGTCGCCGGTGACGGTGCGGCTGCTCGCGGTCCCCCGGGGAGCGGCGGAGGGTTCCAGGACCTCGCCGGTGACGGTGTCGACGGCGCCCCCGGTGCGGCCGAGTCCGGTGACCCGGTGGCGGAAGCGGAGCCGTACCAGACCCCGGGCCACGCCCTCGCGGACCTTGCGCTCGAAGGGGGCGACGAGACCGGGGCCGGTGCCCCAGGTGATGTGGAAGCGAGGGACGGAGTTGCCGTGCCCGTTGGCGTCGTAGCCGCCGCGCTCGGCCCAGCCGACGACGGGGAAGAAGCGCACCCCGCGCGCGTGGAGCCAGGCGCGCTTCTCGCCCGCCGCGAAGTCGACGTACGCCTCGGCCCACCGGCGGGGCCAGTGGTCCTCGGCCCGGTCGAACCCGGCGGTGCCGTACCAGTCCTGGAGGGCGAGGGCGTGGCTGTCGCGGACGCGCATCCGGCGCTGCTCGGGCGAGTCGACGAGGAAGAGCCCGCCGAAGGACCAGTGGGCCTGGCCGCCGAGGGACTGTTCGGGTTCCTGGTCGAGCAGGATCACGGTGCGGCCCGCGTCGACCAGTTCGGCGGTGGCGACGAGCCCGGCGAGACCGGCTCCGATCACGATCACATCAGCGTCGTAGGACATGGTCCGCATCTTGGATACACCGGTGTATCGAGTCAACCGTCCGGACGGCCCCACCCCCTTTCCCGTTTTCTAATGCCGAGCATTAATATGAGTGCATGGCGAGAACATCGGGGCCCGAGACCCGGGACAGACTGATCCGCGCGGCGGAGGAGGTCTTCGCCGCCCAGGGCGTCCACGGCGCGCAGCTGCGGGACGTGGTCGCACGGGCGGGACAGGCCAACCCCTCCGCCGTGCAGTACCACTTCGGCTCCCGCTCCGGACTGCTCGACGCGGTGATGGCCGCCCGGCAGGCCCGTACGGAGGACGTGCTCGCCCCCCTCCTTGACGCGGCGCCCGACGGGACCCGCGCCCTGGTCGAGGTCCTGGTCACCGCCGAGGCGAGCGAGCTGCGGACCGAGCGGGGGCTGCGCTGTCTGCGGATCTCCGCCCAGCTCAGCCACGAGAGCGGGATCCGCTCCCGCACTCCCCACCCCACGCTCGCGGGCACCGCCTACTGGCGCCTGATCGAGCGGCTGGCCGAAGGACCGGCCGCCGAGGGACTGCCCGAACCGCTGCTCCTGGAGCGCGTCGACCTGGCGCTGACCGTGGTGGGCGCGGCGCTCGCGGACCGGGCCCGGCAGTACCTCGACGGCATCGAACCCCTCACCGGGGAGGCGCTCTTCCTCGCCGACCTGGTCGAGACCACCACCGCCCTGCTGCGCGCCGCGCGGCCGGGCCCCCCGCACCACCGAAAGGACCCCTCATGAACGACCTCACCGGAAAGACCGTGCTCATCACCGGCGGCGCCCGAGGACTGGGCGCCGAGGCGGCCCGGCAGGCGGTCGCGGCGGGCGCGAACGTGGTCCTCACCGACGTGCTCGACGAGGAGGGCCGGGCGACCGCGGAGGCGCTCGGCGAGCGGGCCCGCTTCCTCCACCACGACGTGACCTCCGAGGAGGAGTGGGCCGCGGCCGTGGCGTACGCGGTGGCGGAGTTCGGCGCGCTGCACGGTCTGGTGAACAACGCGGGCATCTCCACCGGCACGCTCCTGGAGAGCGAGTCCGTCGAGCACTTCCGCAAGGTCCTCGACATCAACCTGACCGGTGTCTTCATCGGCATGAAGGCCGCGATACCGGCGATGCGGGAGGCCGGCGGCGGCTCGATCGTCAACATCTCCTCGGCCGCCGGCCTGATGGGCCTGGCGCTGACCGCCGGGTACGGCGCCTCCAAGTGGGGCGTGCGCGGGCTGACGAAGATCGGCGCGGTGGAGCTCGGCACCGCGCGGATCCGCGTCAACTCCGTCCACCCGGGCATGACGTACACCCCGATGACCGCCTCCGTGGGCATCCAGCGCGGCGAGGGTCACTACCCGAACACCCCGATGGGCCGGGTCGGCGAGGCCGACGAGATCGCGGGCGCGGTCGTCTTCCTGCTCTCCGACGCCGCCTCGTACGTGACCGGCGCCGAGCTGGCCGTGGACGGCGGCTGGACCACCGGCCCGACGGTGAAGTACGTCATGGGCCAGTGAGGTTCCTCGTCATCCGCTGAACGGAGGCGCCCGGCGGCCCGGCGCGCGGGCGCGGGAGCGGAACCGGACCACGCCCCTCCCGACGGGCACGACTCTCGCCCGAACTCGTGTGCGATGTGCCGGTTTCGTACGGATGGTTTGTCCGGAACGGGACTTCAGGCGCCCGCCGACCCACCCGTACCGTGCGTATCCGTGCCGCTACGGATCGTGCTCCGAGTCCGAGGGGAGGCCGGGTCGTCCGTCGTGCCGCGACGGCGCCCGCGCGTCCCGCCTCTCCTCGCCCCGCCCCGCGCGTCGTACCGGCCGTCCGCTCAGCCGACGAAAGGTGTGGACACCCGTGGCCCTTCCCGATCGCGCCCAGCCCCAGCCCGCCACCCCCCTGACGAGGGATGTGAACGCCGCCGTCGTGGTCCCGGACCCGGCCGTCGACGCGGAGGCCGCGTTCGCCTCCCGGGGGCTGGTCGCCGCCCTGCCCGCCGACTTCACCGTCGAGAAGGAGGGCGGAGGTCCGGTACCGGCCTGGTCCCTGGCACCGTTCCAGTTCCTCACCGGCCAGGCGCCCGACACCGTCAACCCGAGCCTGTGGCGCAACGCCCTGCTGAACATGAACACGGGCCTGTTCGAGGTCGTCGAGAACGCCGTCTACCAGGTCCGGGGCATGGACCTGTCCAACATCACCTTCCTGGAGGACCCCACCGGAACCTCCCGGGAGATCGTCGTCGTCGACCCCCTCATCAGCGAGGAGACCGCCGCCGCCGCGCTCGCGCTCTACCGCGGCCACCGGGGCGAGGACCGGGTCGTCCGCGCGGTGCTCTTCACCCACTCCCACATCGACCACTACGGCGGTGTGCTGGGCCTGTGGGACGACCGGACCCCGCCCGACGACGTGGAGATCATCGCCCCCGACGGCTTCCTGGAGCACGCCGTCAGCGAGAACGTCTACGCGGGCAACGCCATGCAGCGCCGGGCCCAGTTCATGTACGGCTCCCTCCTGGAGCGCTCCGAGCGGGGGCAGGTGGACGCCGGTCTCGGCAAGGCCAACTCGCTGGGCACCTCCGGGCTGCTCGCGCCGACCTTCACCGTCACCTCCGAGATCGCCGCCCCCGGCATCGTCCACGCCTTCGGGCCGGTGAACATCGAGTTCCAGCTCACCCCCGGCACCGAGGCTCCGGCCGAGCTGAACTTCTACCTCCCCGACATCCGCTCCCTGTGCATGGCGGAGAACGCCACTCCCACCCTCCACAACCTCTACAGCCTGCGCGGCGCCCAGGTCCGTGACGCCAAGGCGTGGTCGGAGTTCCTGATCCAGTCCGCCGACTGGTACGCCGACCGCTCCGACTCCCTGTTCGCCTCCCACTTCTGGCCCCGCTGGAACAGCGCGGAGGAGCCGCTGACGGTCCGCTCGTTCCTGACCTCGCAGGCCGATCTGTACCGCTATCTGCACGACCAGTCCCTGCGTCTGGCCAACCACGGCCGGACCATGACGGAGATCGGCGAGGAACTCGACGGCGCCGTCCCGCAGTCGCTGGCCGGGCAGTGGTTCAACCGGGGCTACTACGGCACCGTCAACCACGACGCCAAGGCCGTCTACCAGCGCTACCTCGGGTGGTACGACGGCAACGCCGCCCATCTGCACACCCTGCCGCCCGAGGAGTCCGGAGCCCGGTACGTCGACGCCTTCGGCGGCGCGGACAAGATCGTGGAGATCGCCCAGGCGACCTTCGACAACGCCAAGACCGCCCAGGACTACCGCTTCGCCGCCGAACTCCTCACCCACGTGGTCTTCGCCGACCCCGCGGACGAGGCCGCCCGCACCCTCCAGGCCGACATCCTCGAACAGCTCGGCTACCAGGCCGAGAGCGGCCCGTGGCGCAACTTCTACCTCGCCGCCGCCAACGAACTGCGCGTCCGCCCGGTGGACGACCCCGTCGAACCGCCGTCGCCGCAGATCATCACTCCGCCGGTCCTCGCCGCGATGCCCCTGGACATGCTCTTCGACTACCTCGGCATCCGACTCAACGGGCCCAACGCCGCCGACCGGCCCCTCGCCATCGGCCTCACCGTCACCGACGGCCTGCCGGACGACCCCACCACGTACACCCTGCGCGTACGCAACGGCGTCCTCGTCCAGTACCCCGGCACCCTCGAACCCGCCACCACCGACGCCGTCTACGACATCACCCGGGACGGCCTCAACCGGCTCGCCATCGCCGCCGCCACCCCCGGCCAGCTGCTCGCCGACGGTTCCCTCGTCATCACCAGCGGCACCATCGAACCGCTCGACGCGCTCGACGCCCTCCTCGACACCTTCGCCTACTGGTTCGGGCTCACCACCCCCTGACCCCGCCCGCGCGTCCTGCCCCTCCTCCACGCCGGGGAAGGGGCAGGACGTGCCCGCGGTACTGCGCCAAGGGCCCCTGCGGGACCGGAAGGGACCGGCGGACCGCGCCGGAGCCGTCTAGTGCCGGGTGCTGCGGGTGTAGACCTGGATGTCCGGACTCTCCGGTTCGTCGACGCCGGCGATCAGATCGCCGCTGGAGGACTCGAACACCACCGTGGTGCCGCGGGCGTCGACGGACGGGCTGTCCGAGGAGCCGTTGCCGACCGTGCCGCCCGGGGTGGTGGCCACCCGTTCGGTGCGCCCGGTGCGCAGGTCGCGGCGGTAGACATCCGGGCTCAAGTAGTCCCGCGCCGGGCCGGGCACCAGGTTGTCGGCGGTGGAGGTGAAGTAGACCCAGCGGTTGTCGGCGGTGATGGCGCCGTCGTCGGAGTTGCCGACCGTGTCGGTGCCCGGCAGCGGGGTGCTGACCAGCTTCGCCCTGCCCGTGCGCAGGTCGCGGGCGTAGAGCTCCAGATGGTTGCGGTTGCGGGGCGGCGCGCTGGGCACGAACAGCGAGTAGAGGGCGGTCCGTCCGTCGGGGCTGATGACGGCGTCGACGGCGGCCAGGGCGGGAACGCCGGCCGGGTCGGTGGAGGCGACACGCGTGGTGCCGGTCCTCAGATCGCGGACGTAGTATCCGGCGAGACGCGGCACCAGGCCCTGCACGGCCGCCGGGGCGGTCCGGTCCTGCGGCCGGGCCGCGACCTCGGGCACCGGCTGCCCGTCCGGGAGCAGATCACCGGCGGTGGAGCTGAAGCCGATCGTGCGCCCGTCGGCGCTGAGCGTCGGATTGGTGGACCTGCCGTCGGAAAGCGAGCCGTCGGCGGCGGTGCTGACCAGCCGGGTGGTGTGGGTCCAGCGGTCGGTCACGTAGACCTCGTAGACGCCGAGCGGGTGCTGCCTCAGCGAGGCGGGGGCGTCGGTGAGCACCAGATCCTTGCGGGTGGAGGCGAAGGCCACGTAGCGCCCGTTCGCGCTGATGGACGGGGAGTCGGCCGTGTACGGGGAAGAGGCGAGCGTGCCGTCGCCGGCGCTGATCAGCTCGGTGCGGCCCGTCCAGCGGTCACGGACGTAGACGTTCTGGTCCCCGATGGGCGTGTGGCCGTCGACCGGGGTGCGGTCGCGACCGGTGAAGGCGACGTAGCGGCCGTTCGCGCTGATCGCGCCGCCGCCGTTGTACTCGCCCATCGGGGTGCCGTCGGTGAGCACGCTGATCCGCTCGGTGCGCCCGCCGCGCAGGTCCCGGACGTACACGTGGTCGACCGTGTCGGGCCGTGCCACCAGGTTGTCGGCGATCGAGGTGAACAGGGCGTAGCGGCCGTCGGCGCTGATGCCGATGCTCAGGCCCTGCCCGTTCGGCTTCGCGCCGTCGAGACCGAGGTCGACCTGGCTTACGGGGCCGCGCGGCGGCGGGGCGGCCTGGACCGGAGCGACGGCCAGGGAGAACACGGCTGCGGCCAGGACGGCTCCGGCGCCGGTCAGCCGACGGCCGCCACCGCCGCTTCTCGCGCGGGTGAACGGTTGCATGACTGTGGTTCCTCCCCCTCGTGGATGCCCGCCGTCACTTCTCCCCGGGCGGGCGTGGGAGACGCCGAGGCCGGTCCCGCAGCGGGAGGCGGCGAGCACTTCTCCCCGGGCGGGCGTGGGAGACAGCCAAGCCGCGGGCGGCGGGAGTGGTCAACGGGGGTGACGGAAGTGGCCAGAAAGTACGCCAAAAGGCCCATGGTGCAGGGAAGTCGGCCGGGCGGGCGGGGCCGTCGCCGCCCCCGAGGGGCCGACGCCGGGAAGGCCCGGTGGCGAGGTCACGGCGGTTTGCTTGGATGGCGGTATGAGCGCCGCTGAAGAGATTCTCGATGTCGTCGACGAGCGGGACAGGGTGATCGGCCGGGCGCCGCGCGGCGAGGTGTACGCGCGGGGACTGATCCACCGCTGTGTCTTCGTCCGCGTCCGGGACGCCGAGGGCCGGATCTTCGTCCACCGCAGGACGCCGGCCAAACTGGTCTTCCCCTCCCTGTACGACATGTTCGTCGGCGGGGTGGTCGGCGCGGGCGAGTCCTACGACGAGGCCGCCCTGCGGGAGGCGGAGGAGGAACTGGGCGTACGGGGGCTGCCCCGGCCCGAGCACGTCCTGACGTTTTTGTACGACTCCGCGGGCGTGGCCGGGAAGTGGTGGTCGGCGGTCTACGAGGTGCGGTGCGAGCTGCCGGTGGACCCGCAGGTCGAGGAGGTCGCCTGGCACGGCTTCCTGACCGACGAGGAGCTGGCGGAGCGGCTCGGGAGCTGGGAGTGGGTGCCGGACGGGCTCGCCGCGTACGAGCGACTGAGGGCTTTCGGGGCGGGCTGAGGGCCTTCGGAGCGGGCCGGGGGCGCCGGGCCGGGCGCCGGGCGAGTCGATCACCAGGCCGTTAAAGTGCACACGTGAGCGATTTTGTGCAGAGTCTGCGGCTGTGGTTCTCGCCCCAGCGCGTCCGGGAGGAAGGGGAGACCCCCGACTACCGCTTCTCCCTGGCCAACGAGCGCACTTTCCTCGCCTGGCTCAGGACCGGGCTCGCCCTGGTCGCCGGTGGTTTCGCCGTCGACCAGTTCCTGCCCGACCTGCGGTGGGGCGTGCGGGTCGGTCTCGCGCTCGCGCTGCTCGGGGCGGGGGTGCTGTGCGCGGTGCGCGCGGTGAACCACTGGGTGCGCTGCGAGCGGGCCATGCGGCGCGGCGAGGACCTGCCGGGCTCCCGTTTCCCCGCCGTGCTCAGCCTGGTGGTGGCCGTGGTGGCGCTCGCCATGGTGGTGGTCGTGCTCTTCGGCTGGGACGGCCGGTGACGCACGCCCCCGTCTCCGGGGAGCCGCGCGATCCCGGGCTCCAGCCGGAGCGGACCCGGCTCGCCTGGCGGCGTACGACGCTCTCGTTCACGGTGGTCGCCGTGCTCGCCGTGAAGGTCGGCATCCAGGACGGCACGACGCCGCTCGCCATGACGGGGCTCGCACTCTCGGCGCTGGTGTGGATCGGCTTCCTGGCCGTCGCCCACCGCCGCATCCGCTCCCTGAGCCCGGCCCGGCCCGAGCTGCTCTCGCACCGGAGCGGATGGCTGGCGGCGGGCTGTGTGATCGCGCTCGCGGTGTTCGGCGCGACGATGCTGCACTGAGACGGGGTTCGCGGCGGGACGGGGTTCACGCCGGGACGGGGTTCACGCCGGGACGGGGTTCACGCTGAGCGCCCGCGCCGGGCCCCGGGCCCGATTCCCCGAGCCCAGAGCCCCGAGCCCCGGGTCCCGGTTCTCAGGGGACCGTCACCACGACCTTGCCGCCCACTCCCCCGGCGGCGTTCGCCCGCTGGGCGTCGGCCGCCTGTTCCAGCGGGAACGTCCTGGCCACCCGTACGGTGACGGCGCCCTGGTCGGCAAGCGTGGCGAGGGCCGTGAGGTCGGCCGGGTCGGGGCGGACCCAGAAGTAGCGGCCGCCCAGGGCCGTGACCTCCCCGTCGGCGATCGAGACGAGCCGGCCGCCGGGGGCGAGCAGCCCGGCGGAGAGCCTCAGGAACGGGCCCCCGAGGGTGTCGAGGACGGCGTCCACGCCCAGCGGGGCGATGGTGCGGACCTGGTCGGCGAAGGTCGCCTCGTCGTAGCCGACGGGCCGGGCGCCGAGTTCCGCGACCCGTTCGAGGCCCGTCTCGCGGGCCGCGCCGATCACCCGGCAGCCGAGGTGCCGGGCCAGCTGCACCGCCATGGAGCCGACACCGCCCGCCGCCGCGTGGACGAGGACGGTGTCGCGCGGGCGGATGGCGAGCGCCCGGTGGAGTGCCTGATAGGCGGTGAGACCGGCCAGCGGCAGGGCCGCGGCCTCCTCGAAGCCGAGGGCTCGCGGCTTGCGGGCGAGGGTGCGGACCGGGGCGGCGACGTACTCGGCGAAGGTGCCCCGGGAGAGGAAGTCCTCACGGACGTACCCCATGACCTCGTCGCCCTCGGCGAACTCGGTGACGGAGACCCCGGGCCGCACGACGACCCCCGACACGTCCCAGCCGGGCACGACGGGGAAGACCGCCTCCAGCATCCCGTCGAGGTACCCGGCCTGGCACTTCCAGTCGACCGGGTTGACGGAGGCCGCCCGGACCCTGACCAGCACGCTGTCCGGCCCCACCTTGGGCTCGGGCAGCTCGCCGTACTCCAGGACCTCGGGGCCGCCGTAACGGCGGTAGCTGATCGCCTTCATACCCTCGACCCTCGGTGCGGCCGGGCGCCCCCGCAAGCCGGGTGGCGCGATCGGGGGCGGCAGACGGCTCCGGCGGACGCCGCTTCCCCGCCTCCCCGGTCAACTGGCACTCTTCCCCTGTCCAGTTGGGCTCCGAACCGGGGGAATCCCTTTTGTCTGCCAACGACCCCTATGTGGTCACACTCGCTCCGCACGTGCACGCCTACGTCCAGCCCGACGGCGGCTGGTGCCTGAACAACGCCGGGTTCCTCGGCGACGCCCGCGAGTCGCTGCTCGTCGACACCGCCGCCACCGAGCGCCGGGCCCTGCGCCTGCGCGAAGCCGTCCTCGCCGAGGGCCTTCCGCTGCCCCGGACGGTGATCTCGACGCACCACCACGGCGACCACACCTACGGCAACGGGGTGTTCCGGCCGGAGGCACGGATCGTGGGCCACGAGAACTGCCGGACCGAGCAGGTCGAGGCCGGACACCAGCTCCATCTGCTGTGGCCGGACACGGACTTCGGCAAGGTCGACATCCTGCCGCCGTCGCTCACCTACCGGGACCGGCTGACGCTGTACGTCGGCGACACCGAGGTGCGGCTGATCCATCCGGGCCCCTCGCACACCACGGGGGACACGATCGTGCACCTGCCCGCGCAGGGCGTGGTCTTCACCGGGGATCTGGTCTTCCGGGGCGGGACGCCGTTCGTGCCGATGGGCTCCCTCACCGGTTCGCTGCGCGCGCTCGACCTGCTGCGCACCCTGGACGCGCCGACCGTGGTGCCGGGGCACGGCCCGGTGACCGACCCCTCGGCGTACGACGCGACGGAACGGTATCTGCGCTGGGTCCGGGAGATCGCGGCGGAGGGGTACGCGCGCGGGGCGACCCCGCTGGAGACGGCGCGGGGCACGGACCTGGGCGAGTTCGCGGACTGGCGGGAGAGCGAGCGCCTGGTGGCCAACCTCCATCGGGCGTACGCGGAGCTGGCGGGCCTGCCGGAGGGCTCGCCGCTCGACCCGGCGGCGGTCTTCGCCGACATGGCGGTGATGAACGGCGGGGTGCCGGTGGCCTGCCACGCCTGACCTTCTCCGTACGGGAGGGGCGTTCCCCGGGGGCGCCCCTCCCGGCGGTACGGTCACCCCTCCCGGCCGTACGGGCGCCCCTCCCGGCCCGTACGAGCACCGTACGGTCACCCCTCCCCACCGCCACAGGGCCACAGGGCCACAGGGCCACAGGGTCACCCTCACACCGTGTCCCCGCGGCCCCCTCTGGACGACATACCGACCGGTCGGTCATCATGGGCGGCGACCGCAGCCGATCCGGAGGTACGCCCATGAGTTCCGCCCCGCCACCAGGTCTCGACCCCGAGCGGCTGCGCCGCTTCCTCGACGCGGAGCAGCCCGGTCTGGTGACCGGCCCGCTGGAAGCCCGGCTGATCGAGGGCGGCCGTTCGAACCTGACGTACGCCGTGAGCGACGGCACCGGCCGCTGGGTCGTCCGCCGTCCGCCGCTCGGCCACGTCCTCGCCACCGCCCACGACATGCGCCGCGAGCACCGCGTCATCAGCGCCCTGCACACCACGGCCGTCCCCGTCCCCCGGACGCTGCTGCTCTGCGAGGACGAGACGGTCCTCGGGGCGCCCTTCTACGTCATGGAGTTCGTCGACGGCACCCCGTACCGCTCGGCCCGCGAGCTGGCGTCGCTCGGCCCCGAGCGGACCCGCGCCGCCGTCCTCGGTCTCGTCGACACCCTCGTCGATCTGCACTCCGTGGACCCCGAGGCCGTCGGGCTCGGCGACTTCGGGCGCCCCGAGGGCTTCCTCGACCGGCAGCTGCGCCGCTGGGGCAAGCAGCTCGACGCCTCGCGCGGCCGCGAACTCGCCGGGATCGACGAGCTGCACGCCGCCCTCGGCCGGGCGCTGCCCGCCTCGCCGCCGCCCACCGTCGTCCACGGCGACTTCCGGCTCGACAACGTCCTGATCGGCGCGGACGACCGCGTCCGGGCCGTACTCGACTGGGAGATGTCCACCCTCGGCGACCCGCTCACCGATCTGGGCCTGCTCGTCATGTACAGCACCCCGCTCGACCTGCCGGACTCCCCCATCTCCACCACCGCCACCGCCCCCGGCCACCCCTCCGCCGCCGAGCTGGTCGAGCGCTACGCCGCCCGCTCGGGCCGCGACACCTCCGCCCTCGCCTGGTACACGGCCTTCGCCTGGTTCAAGCTCGCCGTGATCCTGGAGGGCATCCACTACCGCTGGACCCTCGGGCAGACGGTCGGCGCGGGCTTCGACCGCATCGGCGAACTCGTCCCCGTCTTCATCGCACACGGCCTGACCACCCTTCAGGAGGGCTGACCCGCCATGGACTTCTCCTACGACGCGCGCACCGAGGAACTCCGCGCGAAGCTCCTCGCCTTCATGGACGCGCATGTGTACCCCGCCGAGCGGACCGCCGAGGAACAGCGCGCCCTGCTCGCCTCGCCCTGGGAGACCCCGCCGGTCGTCGAGGAACTGAAGGCCGAGGCCAAGCGGCAGGGACTCTGGAACCTCTTCCTGCCCGACACGGAGTACGGGGCGGGGCTCACCAACCTCCAGTACGCGCCGCTCGCCGAGATCACCGGGCGCAGCCCGCACCTGGCCCCGACCGCCCTCAACTGCGCGGCGCCGGACACCGGGAACATGGAGCTGCTGGCCCAGTTCGGCGACGAGGCGCAGCGCGAGCGGTGGCTGGAGCCGCTGCTCTCCGGTGACATCCGCTCGGCCTTCGCGATGACCGAGCCGGAGGTGGCCTCGTCGGACGCGACGAACATCGAGACCCGCATCCGGCGGGACGGCGACACGTACGTCGTCGACGGCCGCAAGTGGTACATCTCCGGGGCGATGCACCCGGACTGCGAGATCTTCATCGTCATGGGCAAGACCGACCCCGACGGCGCCGACCCGCGCCGCCAGCAGTCGATGATCCTCGTGCCGCGCGACACCCCGGGCGTCGAGATCCGGCGCGCGATGCGGGTGTACGGATACGAGGACCACTCCCACGGCGGCCACGCCGAGGTCCTCTTCCACGGCGCCCGGGTGCCCGCCTCGCATCTCGTCGGCGAGGAGGGCGGCGGCTTCGCCATCGCGCAGGCGCGGCTCGGACCCGGCCGGATCCACCACTGCATGCGGCTCATCGGGATGGCCGAGCGGGCCGTGGAGCTGACCTGCCGGCGGGTGGTCTCCCGTACCGCCTTCGGCAAGCCGCTCGCCCACCAGGGCGTGGTGCAGAACTGGATCGCGGACGCCCGGGTGACGATCGAGCAGCTGCGGCTCCTCGTCCTGAAGACGGCCTGGCTCATGGACACCGTCGGCAACCGGGGCGCGCACACCGAGATCCAGGCCATCAAGATCGCGACCCCTCGGGCGGTCGTCGACATCATCGACAAGGCGGTGCAGGCGCACGGCGCGGGCGGGGTCTCGCAGGACTTCCCGCTGGCCGAGCTGTGGGCAGCGGCCCGGACGCTGCGGCTCGCGGACGGCCCGGACGAGGTGCACCAGCGGTCGCTGGCCCGGCGGGAGCTGAAGAAGTACCTGTAGGGCGCGGCCTGACGGGCCCTCGGCACCGCCCGGAGCGCGGGGGTCCGTCAGGGGCGGAGCGCGCGCAGCAGGAGGTCGGCGAGGTGGTCGGCGACCTGGGCAGGGGTGAGCGGGCCCTCGGGGCGGTACCAGGTGGACAGGTGGTGCACGGAGCCGAAGTGGTAGTCGACGACGAGGTCGGCGGGGGTGGCGGAGGAGAACACCCCGGTGCGCTGGCCCTCTTCGATCAGGGCCCTGAACCGCTCGTGGTAGCGCCGCCGTTCGGCCCTGACCTGCTTGTTCTTCTCGGGGCTGAGGTGGTGCATGGAGCGGAAGAAGATGGCGGCGTCGTCGAGGTTCTCGATGGTGGTGACGACGACGTCGGCGGCGGCGGCGCGCAGCCGCTCCTCGACGGGCGCGTCGGCCTGTGCGTGGGCGTCGAGCCGCTCCTGCTGGAGGCGCAGGACCCGGGCGTAGACCTCCTGGAGGAGGTCTTCCTTGGAGCCGAAGTAGTGGTAGAGGGCGCCCTTGGTGACCCCGGCGGCCTCGACGATCTCCTGGACGGAGGTGCGGTCGTAGCCGCGCTCGGCGAAGAGCCGGGTGGCGGTGGCGAGGAGCCTCTGGGGGACGGGCGTACCGCTGTCGTCCGTCGTCCTGGCCATGCTCCGCCGCCTTTCGTGGTGATCGTTTCCGGGTCGGAGGTCGCTTCCCGCCCCGTAGATCTTCCCATCCGCGAGGTTCCGGGCGCCCGCCGCGGGGGTCAGGGGGTGCCGCTCTCCCAGGTGCGCTGGAGGTGGTTCATCCCGGCGAGCCAGCGTTCCGGGTCGCTCGCCCGGTGCCGGTAGTAGCCGGCGACCTCGGGGTGGGGCAGGACGAGGAAGCGTCCGGCGGCGATGGCGTCGAGAAGGGCGTCGGCGACGGCCTCGGGCTCGATGGCGGTGGGGGCGAGGACGAGTTCCCCGGCCGATCCGGCGGCGGTGAGCATCTCGGTGCGGACGCCCTGGGGGCAGATGGCGTGGACGTCGATGCCCCGGTGCCGGTAGGTGAGGGAGAGCCATTCGGCGAAGGCGTACGCGCCGTGCTTGGAGACGCTGTAGGGCGCGGCGCCGATCATGGTGAGCAGTCCGGCGGCGGAGACGGTGGAGACGAACCGGCCGCTGCCGCGCTCCAGCCAGTCGGGGAGCAGGGCGCGGGCCGCGCGGACGTGGGCCATGACGTTGACGTCCCAGGCGGCGGCCCAGACGTCCTCGTCGGCGAAGGCGTCGCCGGGCGAGCCGAGTCCCGCGTTGGCGCACCAGATGTCGACGGTGCCGCCGAGTGCCTCGCGGGCCTCCTCGACGACGGTTGAGGCGTCGCCGGGGACGGCGAGGGAGCCGGTCTCCTCGGCGACGGCCCGCGCGCGGACGGGGTCGAGGTCGTTGACGACGACCCGGGCGCCCTCGGCGGCGAACCTCCGGGCGAGGGCGGCGCCGATGCCACCGCCCGCCCCGGTGACGACGACCCCGGCACCCCGGACGTCCACACCGCCGGTCTTCCCACTCGCACCCGTGCCCATGCCCACCTCACCGCTGTACGGTTTTGACGCGACGAACGGCAGACTAACCGGTCGGTATGGGAGCGGGGAAGCCTCGGAACGGTTCGGGGCGGGGCGGGGGTCCACGCGGGGCCGGGGAGGCGGTCGGGGCCGTGACCGTGGCCGTGGCCGTACAGGGCTCGGCAGGGAGTCCGGGCGGGGCCCTGGGCTCCGTACGAGGCTCGGGGAGCGGCCGCGTCGGGCCCGCTGGTCCGCACGCCTCGTTCCCCGGAGGCGCCGGGGCCGCTAGCGTGCGTGCCCATGTCACGCCCCGATTCCGGGTCGGGGCCGGTCGACGAGGAGGTCCGGGCATGGGTCTGTCGAGGCGGGGGCTGCTGGTCGCAGGGGGCGCGCTCGGGGCGGTGGCCGTCGGGGCGCCGGATGTCTCGGCCGCCGGGCGGGGGCCGGGGCGCGGAAGGGTGCGGACCGGCTTCGAGCGGCTGGCCGCCGACGGGTACGCGTCACTGGCCGGGGAGCGGGTCGGCGTCGTCACCAACCCGACCGGGATCACCGCCGACGCCCGGCATCTCGTCGACGTGATGCACGCCGACCGGCGGGTGGAGCTGACCGCCGTCTTCGGGCCCGAGCACGGTTTCCGGGGGACCGCCCAGGCGGGCGGTTCGGAGGGCCGGTACGACGATCCGGCGACCGGGCTTCCGGTGTACGACACGTATCTGAAGAGCGGACGGCAGCTCGCGGAGGTCTTCACCGCCTCCGGGGTGGACACGGTCGTCTTCGACATCCAGGACGTCGGGGCGCGTTTCTACACGTACATCTGGACGCTCTACGACTGCATGGAGGCCGCCGCCCTCGCGGGCAAGCGGTTCGCGGTCCTCGACCGGCCGAACCCGGTGACCGGGCGGGCGGCGCTCGGGCCCGTACTGGAGCGGGAGTTCGCCACCTTCGTCGGGCGGGAGCCGATCGCGCAGGCGCACGGCATGACCGTCGCCGAGCTGGCCCGGCTCTTCAACGGGGAGTTCCTGGCCACGCCCGTCGAGCTGGAGACCGTGCCGATGACGGGGTGGGCGCGCGGCGACTTCTTCGACGCCTGCGGGCTGCCGTGGGTGCCGCCGAGCCCCAACATGCCGACGCCGGAGACCGCGCTCGTCTACTCCGGCACCTGCCTCTTCGAGGGGACGAACCTCTCCGAGGGCCGGGGCACCACCCGTCCCTTCGAACTCCTCGGCGCCGAGGGGATCGACCACCGGTGGGCCGAGGCGGCGAACGCCCTCGGGCTGCCCGGGGTCCGCTTCCGCGAGGCGTACTTCGCGCCGACCTTCTCCAAGTTCCAGGGGAAGACCGTGGGCGGGGTGCAGGTGCACGTCCACGACCGAGAGTCGTTCGACCCGGTACGGACCGGCATCGGACTCCTCGTCACCGCCCGCCGCTCCTGGTCCGGCTTCGCCTGGCGGCCGGACCACTGGATCGACCGGCTGACCGGCTCGACGCGGGTACGGACCCTGATCGACGCGGGCGCGGACGTCGCCGAGGTGACGGGCGCCTGGGAGGGGGACCTCCGGGCGTTCCGGGCGGTGCGGAAGGAGTATCTGCTGTACCGCTGAGGGGCGTTGCCCCCCCGCCGGGGGGCCGCCTCCGCCGGAGTCGGGTGGTCTGTCCCCCGTCGGCGGCGGGTGGGGCTGCCCCCCGTCGGCGGCCGGGGGACGGCGGGATGGCAGCCGGTCCGGTCGCCGACCAGGCTGGCCCCATGAGTCTCCGCAGCCCCGCCTTCCACCGCCTCTCCCCTCGCCGTCGTACGCCCCGCGGACCCTCCGCCCGTCGCCGTCTCCCCCTCGTCGGTCTGCTCGTCGCCGCCTGTCTCGGCACCCTGGCACCCGCCGCCGGGGCCGCCGGTCCCCCGCGCGCCTCCGCCCCCGACCCCGCCCGCGAACTCGCCCGTACCGCCCACCCGTTCACCGACTTACGGCCACTCGACCGGATGATCGGATCGGCCAGGGTCGTCGGCATCGGCGAGGCCACGCACAGTTCGGCCGAGTTCTTCGAGGCCAAGCACCGGATCTTCGAACACCTCGTGGAGGAACAGGGCTTCACCACCTTCGCCCTGGAGGCCAACTGGTCCACCGGGCTCCTCGTCGACGCGTGGGTGCGCACCGGAAAGGGCGACATCCAGGCCCTCATGCGGGACGAGTTCCAGGAGTCGTACCGGCTGTGGAACACCGAGGAGTACCTGGACCTGTTCCGCTGGATGCGGCGGCACAACCGGCTCCACCCCGACCACCAGGTCCGTTTCATGGGCAACGACCTCGGCTACGCGGGCCCGAACCTCTTCGACACCGTGACCGCCTACGTAGCCCGCGTCGAACCGGCGCTCCTCCCCCGCTTCCGGGAGCTGTACCGGGCCTCGCGGCCCACCGGCGGCGTCGAGAGCTGGATGCTGGGGTACATGGCGAGGCCGCTGCCCGAGCGGCGGCGGATGGCCGACGAGGTGAACCGGGCCCTGACCCTGCTCGAAAGGCGGCGCCCCGCGCGGGATCCGAAGGCGCGCGAGGAGGCCGCGTGGGCGGTCCAGCACGCGCGGGCCATCGCCCAGGTCGGCACCGAGATGGCCCATGACCTCTTCTCGGAGGCGGGGCTCGCCGACGCCATGCTCTACCGCGACCGGATCATGGCCGAGAACACCGTGTGGTGGCAGCGGCACACGGGCGACCGCATGGTGCTCTCCGCGCACAACGGGCACGTGGGCTACGAGACCACCGCCCCGCACCAGTACCCCCGGCTCCAGGGCGCCTTCCTCCGGGACGCCCTCGGCGCCGACTACGTCAGCGTCGGCGCCTCCTTCGGCCAGGGTTCCTTCAACGCGCACGACACCGACGCCCCCGGCGAGCCGCTGCGGTCCTTCACCGTCGGCACCCTCGGGCCCGACAGCAACGCCGCCGTCCTCGACCGGGTCGCGCCCGGCGCCTTCTACCTGGACCTGCGGCGCACCACCCCGGCGGCTCGCGACTGGCTCGGCGGATACCGGCCGACCCGGAACATCGGGACGGTCTACCCCTGGCCGGAGGCCCTCGTCCCCGTCCGGCTCGCCGGCTCCTACGACCTGCTGGTCCACTTCCCCCGGATCACGGCGGCGCGCCTGCGCTGAGCGGACCCACGCGCCCCGGCCCCGTCCGTCCGGCCGGCCGTCCGTACATCCACGCATCCACGCATCCATCCACCGGATGGGGCCTTCCGGACACCGTCCAGGTCTGGCCGGGGCCCGGCGCGGGCATGCTCGCCCGGGAGCCGCCGCCCGCGCGCCGCGCACGGGGCGCGACGGCTCCCCGACGCGGGAGGGACGGTCGGCCGTGACCGGGATGAGTGTGGAGCCGTACCGGGAACTCCTCTTCGACGAGGAGGGTGACGGTCCCGCCGGGCAGGCCGGCGCCCTCGCCGCGCTCGCCCGGCAGGGGGTGGGCGATCTGGTGGTGTTCGCGCACGGGTGGAACAGCTCGCCGTCGGGCGCGACCCGGCTCTGCTCGGACTTCTTCGCCCCCTTCCCCGAACTGCTCGCACCGGGCGTGGAGGCCGGGTACGCGGGTCTCATCTGGCCGTCGATGGTCTTCAGCGGCGAGCCGGGGCCCGACTACCGGGCCCTGGCGACGGTCCTTCCGGAGAAGGAACCGGTCCTCGCCCTGCTGACGGAACTCCTGGTGGCGGCGGCGCCCGAGGAGGCCGCGTTCGCCCGGTTCGGGGCGCTGCTCCGGAAGCTCGCCGACCTGCCGCCGGAGGGCCCGGCCGGTCCCGGGGAGCGGGTGCCGGAGTTCCTGACCGCCGACCCGGTGGAGATGTGCGCCCGGTTCACGTCCGCGCTCGACGCCGTCGGGACGGGCGCGACGCCGGAGGTCCCGGGTCTCGGGCGGTACTGGCGGGGCGCGCGGGAGGCGCTGCGCCAGACCTCGTACCACGTGCTGCGGCAACGGGCCCGGCTGGTGGGAGAGTCCGGGCTCGGGCCGCTGCTCGGCGAGGTGGCCCGCGCAGCCCCGGGGCTGCGGGTGCATCTCGTCGGCCACGGGATGGGCGCCCGGCTCGTCGCGTACGCGCTGAAGGGGCTGCCGCCGGGGGTGCGGCCGGTGGCCTCGGTGACGCTCCTCCAGGGGGCCTTCTCCCCGTACGTGTTCGCGGCGCGGCTTCCGCACGACCCCGGGCGGTCCGGGGCGCTGACGGATGTGCTGCGGCGGGTGCGGGGGCCCGTGGTGGCCTGCTACTCGCGGCACGACACGGAGCTGGGCGTGCTGTATCCGCTGGCGTCCCGGCTCGTCGGCGACTCCGCGTCCGGCCCGTCCGGCGGCGCTGGGACGCGCTGGGAGGCGATGGGGCACGCGGGGGTCCTGGCGGTCCCCGGCACGGCGACGGTGCCGCTGGGGCGGGTGCTGCGCGAGGGGGTGCCGGGGGCGGGCTGTGTGAGCGTGGACGTGTCGGAGGCGGTCCGCTCGCATGGAGACATACGCCGTGCGGAACTGGCCAGAGTCGTCGTGGCGGCCTCGGGGACGGGACGGTAGCGGGGCGGGCCGGGCCGGAGGCCGGGGAGCTGACGTTTCCGCAGGTCGAAGGGGGTAGGCCGAGGACGGTCTGCCGGTGACCGCCGCTCCGGTCCCATGCGTTCCGGGGGTCTCTTCCCTCCCGTTGATGGCTGCCATCCGCATTTCGATGGAACATCGGGGGCCGCTCGTTCGTCCCTCTGGTATCGCGGAACGACCAGCGACGGAGGTGGCGGGAGATGGCCGGTTTCCGGAGTCTCGCGAGACAGGTGCGCGATCCGGCAAGTGACATGGCGCTGCGCAGATACTCGCTGCGCAAGTGTCTGGAGCGGTTCGCGCCGTACGGGCACAGGGCGACCTGGGACCATCTGTGCGGCAGGCACGGCTTCGGTCCCGAGGACCGGGAGCCCGCTCCTGGGCGGCTGACGGCCGCGCTCGACGAGTTGGAGGAGGCGCGGGCCGTATGGCTCGCGTACGAGGAGCGTTTCGCCGCCCGGCGGCGGCGTGAGAAGCAGGACGGGCTGCGCCGGCTGGGCGCGCTCGACGACTGGCACCGCCGGGTCTGGGGCGGCAACGGGGTGGTGCGGTGCGGCGATCCGCACGTCCACCCCACGGAACCGCTGCCCGAGGTGCTGCGCCGTCTGATCAGGGCCCTGGAGGGCACGCCGGGCGAGGAGTGCCCCGTCTGCGCGAGCCCCCGCATCGCCTGGGGCGACCCCATCGCCCCGTACGAACCAAGGCTCGGCCCGGTCTGCGGCGACTGCGGCGTGGACGTGCCACGCGAGGTCCTGACCCCCGGCGCCCTGACCCGGGCCCGGCGCGAGGAGTGCCGTCTGGCCTCGGTGGCCTGACCCCGGACGCCCTGACCCGAGCCCGGCGACGGGACTGCTCCCTGGCATCGGTGGCCTGACCCCGGAACTCCCTGCCCCGCGCCCCCACCGGGTGCGACGGGAGCCCTGAGGCACCGGTCTCCGGGCCGGCCACCCGCCACGCGTCGACTTCCCGCGGCTCGCGCCGTGTCCCCCGCCGCCCCGAGCCCCCCCCCGCTCCGGCGCGGAAACCGGAGGGGACCGCCGCGGTCGCGGCGATCCCCTCGGTCGGGCCCGCGTCTGCCGGACGGGCCCCGGACTCGCGCCCGGTCCCCGTCCGGCAGGCGGTCGCGGTGCTAGGCGAGGTTGCTGAAGCCTCCCCAGCCACCGGTGCCGACGATGCTTCCCGCGCCCAGCGCGTTGGGGCAGAGAAAGCGCACGGCCCAGTCAGACGCCTTCGGCACCCGGGACTTCGTCGGCGGCGCCAACGACCCGCCGGACCTGACGCACCCGGGAGCCCGCGAGTACGACCCGACGGGCCTGCGCCCCGACGGCCCGGTCGGCGGAAACGGCGTCTCGGACTACTGCTGGGCGAAGGGCCGGGGCCTGACGACCGGCCACTACACGAAGAAGAACGGCCAGTACCTCTGGAACCAGAAGCCCCGCAAGGACCCGGAGTCCCAGCGCAGGTACAAGGCGTACCGGGCGGATCCGGCGAACTACAAGGTGTTCCACCACGACGCGAAAAAGGCAGCGGCCGCAGCCAAGGTCGCGGAGGCCAAGGCACAGGCGCGGAAGGCGGCGGCAGCCAAGCGCAAGGCCGAGGCGGAGGCCGAGGCGCGCAAAGAGGGACGGCATCTTCGGGAACATCATGAAGGGGAACTTCGGGGCAGCCCGGGACCAGCCGAAGTCCGGCCTCCACGACACGTTCGGCACCTGGGAAGGCTGGAGGGACAGAGTTCTGCCCACGGTCGGTTTCGGCCTCTGCATCGTGGCGTCGGCCGGATTGTGTACGGTGGCGGGCGCGGCCATCGTGACGCGAAGCTCGTCGGCGACGGTCTGACGACAGGCAGCTGGAACTACAGCGGCGCCGCGAAGGAACTGTTCTGGGTGGCACTCGGGGGAGTAGTGGCAAGGGGCCTCGCGGGAAGCTGGAGTACGTCGGCGATCGCGAGCCGCACCCGTGTGCAGACCGTGTACCAGGCGGAGAACGTCACCATCTAAAGGACAGCAAGGCGAATGACGGTGAAGTCGACGACATCGAGAAGGATCTCGTGGATGGTGGTCTCCTGGGTGATCATCCCGATCCTGGGGATCGGCATGATCGCTGCGATCCAGAACGTCACCGACGCGAACGGTTTCCGGATGGGCTGGCAAGGCATCCCGGTCTACCTCTCGGCGGCCGGAGTCATCGGAAGAGTCGCCCACTGCAAGGTGGTGCTCGATGACACGGCGCTGACCGTGGTGAACTTCTTCCGTACCCACCGCGTGCCGAGGGAAGCGATCCGTGAGGTCGCGGTCGCGGACGGCGGAACGCTGGAGATCCGTCTCGGCGAAGACCGGGTCGTCCCGGTGTTCGCCTTCGGAGGATCGGTCATCGATCACTTCAGGGGCACGAGCGAGAGGGCCCTTCAGGAGATCGACGCCTGGCGGCGTTCCACCCCCTCGGAGGGGACCATCCTCCCTGCGGATCCGCAGGTCCGCTGGACGCGGTGCCGCAGTGCTGACCTGTGCCTCGCCTCGGCCGTCGTCCTGGCGGTTTCCGGTGGCATCTGGATGGCCCTCACCAGCGGCTGACCTCGTCGGCTCACGGTCCTCCGTGAGCCGACGGCCGGTCGGTACGGCATGCCTGCCGTACGACCGGCCGCTTCCGTGAGCCGGGCGGGCACTCGCGGGAAGCCCCGCGCCTTTCCGCTTTTCCGTGAACTGTGATTCCGAGGGGGATATGTGTTTGCCGCTGTGATCGGCGTCGTCGTGGTGCTGGCCGGTGCGATGCTTGCCGGGAACGTGGGAGGTGTCGCGGATCGGGTGTTCGCCCGGCTCGCGGACATCATGCCCACGGGGTCGGCGGGGGCGGGTTCGCTTCGGTTCGCCGGCGGCGTGGGAGTCCTGGTGGGTCTCTTCTGGCTTGCCACCGCCCTGTTCTAGACCCCCTGGCGCGAGCCGGAGTGACAACGCCGGGCACCACCGGCGGGAACCTACGGCTTCTCCCCCGGCACCGGGGAGCCGACCGGGAAGAGCCGGGAGCCCGCCATGCGGGTGCCGAAGGCGTCGTCCGGGTTGGACAGGACGCAGGTTTCCAAGGAGAGGCAGCCGCAGCCGATGCAGTCCGTCAGGTGGTCACGGAGGCGCCCGAGTTGCCGGATGCGTTCGTCCAGTTCGGTGCGCCACGCGGCGGAGAGCCGGGCCCAGTCCTCGTGGGTGGGGGTGCGCTCCTCCGGTAACCGCGCGAGTGCCTCGCGGATCGTGGCGAGCGGGATGCCCACCCGTTGCGCGGCGCGCACGAAGGCGACCCTGCGCAGGGTGTCCCGCCCGTAGCGGCGCTGGTTCCCGGAGGTGCGGCGGCTGGTGATGAGCCCCTTCGCCTCGTAGAAGTGCAGCGCGGACACGGCGGCTCCGCTGCGTGCGGAGAGCTGCCCGACGGTCAGTTCATGGACCTTCTCTGGAATCTGCGGCACGCGCCGAACCCTACTGGCGTGCCGGACCCCTCCTGGCGCGTTGACAGCACCGCCCCCGCCCCACATGCTGAGCAAGCGCTTGGACAGCGCTGGAGCACAGGTGTCACGAGAGGGAGCAGGGACATGGCCGAGCCGAGGATCTTCACCTCCGCCGAGGAGCTGCGCGCGGGTGTCGGCGAGCAGTTGGGGTACAGCGACTGGCTGGAGATCGACCAGAAGCGCGTCGACCTCTTCGCCGAGGCCACCGGCGACCACCAGTGGATCCACGTCGACCCGGAGCGCGCCGCCGCCGGGCCGTTCGGCACCACCATCGCGCACGGCTATCTGACGCTCTCGCTGCTGCCGGTGTTCGTCCCGCAGGTGCTCTCCGTCGAGGGCATGCGGATGGGCCTCAACTACGGGACCGAGAAGGTGCGTTTCCCCTCCCCCGTCCCGGTCGGCTCGCGACTGCGCGCCACCGCCGTCCTGACCAAGGTCGAGGAGGCGGGCGGCGGCGTCCAGGTGACGGCGAGGGTGACGGTGGAGCGGGAGGGCTCGGAGAAGCCGGTCTGCGTCGCCGAGTCCGTCTCGCGCTACTTCTTCTGACCGCCGACCATCCGCAGGACGAGGTCGGCGTAGAGCGCGCCGACCTCGTCGGGCGTCCGACGGCCCTGGGTGTTGAACCAGCGGGACACGTCGATGCAGAGCGAGAGGATGGCGACCGTGGTGCCGGGCACGTCCGGCACGTCGAACTCGCCGGACGCGACGCCCTCGTCGATGATCCGGCGTACGGTCGCGTCCGACTCCCGGCGCAGCTCCACGATCTCCGCGCGGTGCTCGGGGCCGAGGGCGTCCAGCTCGTACTGGACGACCCGCGCGGTGGCGTGCCGCTCGGCGTGCCAGCGGACGAAGGAGCGGACGGCGGCGGCGAGGCGCTCGGCGGAGGTGCCCTGACCGTCGGCGGCGGCCCGGAGGATCTCCAGGGCCTTGTCGTGCCCGATCCGGCTGATCCGGTGGAGCAGCTCTTCCTTCGTCTTGTAGTGGATGTAGAGCGCGGCGGGGCTCATCCCCGCGCGGCCCGCGATGTCCCGGGTGGTGGTGGCGTGGTAGCCCCGCTCGGCGAAGGCGTCGACGGCGGCCACGAGCAGCCGTCTGGCCGCCTCGGGCACGACCTCGTCCCAGGGCGCGCCCTCGCCCGTGGGCGTCTCCTCCGCCGTGCTCATCCCGCACTCCTTCTCGACCCTGTCAGGACGAACACCATACAACGAAGCTGAGCAAGCGCTTAGAGCCGGTCAGAGCTTCTGGAAGGGGTCGTGCTCGGCGAGGAGCTTCTCCAGGCGGGCCTGATCGACCCGGCTGACGAGCTGCCCGGCCTCCTGCCGGTCCCTGACGACCTTGGCGAGGGTGAAGGCCGAGGTGGTGAGGTAGAGGACCGAGACGGCGAGGAAGGCCCGCACCCAGCCGCTCGCGTCGAGCCGGTAGATCCCGACGGCCATGGCCGCGAGCGCCAGGCCGAAGGAGAGGGCGGCCTGGGCGAAGTAGGCGGAGGTGGTGTTCTGCTGCGTGACCGGTGTGTCGCTCATGCCGCCCAGCTTGGGCCGGGGGCGGGGGCGGCCGTATCCGTACGGGTACTCAGCCGGGCGGCCGGGGTACTCACGGGGCCGGGATACTCAGGAACCGGGGTATTCAGGAACCAGGGCATTCAGGGGGCCGTACGGACCGGAAGGCCGGGCGGTCCGGAAGGCCGGGCGGTCCGGAAGGCCGGGCCCCAGGGGCGCCGGGGAGCCGGGCGGTCCGGATGCTCGGGCGGCAGGACCAGGGCAGCAGGACCAGGGCGGCGGGCGGCCAGACCAGGGCGGCGACCGCTCAGAAGGCCGACACGCCGGTCAGCGCCCGGCCGATGATCAGCTTCTGGATCTGGCTGGTGCCCTCGTACAGGGTCATCACGCGGGCGTCGCGCAGGAGCTTGCCGACCGGGTACTCGTCGATGTAGCCGTAGCCGCCGAAGACCTGGAGGGCGTTGTTCGCGGCGCGGACGGCGGCCTCGGAGGCGTACAGCTTCGCCGTGGAGGCGGCGGTGGCGAAGTCCTGGCCCCGGTCGATCAGATCGGCGACCCGCCAGGTCAGCAGCCGGGCGGCGTCCACGTCGACGGCGATGTCGCTGATCAGCTCCTGCACCAGCTGGTACGAGGCGATGGGCTTGCCGAACTGCTCGCGCTCCCCCGCGTATCCCACGGCGGCGTCGAGGGCCGCCTGCGCGATGCCGACGCACCCGGCGGCGACCGACATGCGCCCCTTGGCCAGGGCCGACATGGCGACGGTGAAGCCCTTGCCCTCGGGCCCGAGGAGGGCTCCGGCGGGGACGCGAACGCCCTGGAGGACCAGTTCGGCGGTGGCCTGGCCGCGCAGTCCGAGCTTGCCGTGGACCGGGCGGCGGGTGAGACCGGGGGTGTCGGTGGGGACGAGGAAGGCGGAGACGCCCCGGTGGCCCGGGGCGTCCCCGGTCCGCGCGAAGAGCAGGACGACATCGGCCCAGGTGCCGTTGGTGATGAACATCTTGGTGCCGTCGATGACGTAGTCGTCGCCGTCACGGACCGCGCGGGTGGCGAGGTTCCCCGCGTCCGAGCCGGTGCCCGGCTCGGTGAGACCGAAGCAGCCGAGCGCCTCGCCGGAGGCGAGCCGGGGCAGCCAGGTCCGCTTCTGCTCCTCGTCGCCCCAGGCGGCGACGGTCTTGGCGACGAGGCCGAGGGAGACGGAGACGA
The DNA here is from genome assembly GCF_014596525.1 of Streptomyces sp. CBMA291. Classification (GTDB taxonomy): domain Bacteria; phylum Actinomycetota; class Actinomycetes; order Streptomycetales; family Streptomycetaceae; genus Streptomyces. The sequence continues at coordinate 16,920 of NZ_MSJP01000114.1, read as the reverse complement.
TGCCGCGTACGGAGGAGTCGCCCCGGCCCAGCTCCTCCGTCACGAGGCAGTAGGCGAGGTGGTCGCCGCCGGAACCGCCGTACTCCTCGGGGAGGGTGAGCCCGAGGAAGCCGACGGCGCCGAGCTTCCCCACGATCGCCCGGTCCACCTCCTCCGCCCGGTCCCAGGCGACGGCGTACGGGGCGACCTCGCGTGCGACGAAGTCCCGGGCGAGCCGCCGGGCGGCCTCCTGCTCCCCACTGAGTGCCAGATCCACCGCGCCCACCCCGCCGTCCATTAATTATCACTGCTAGTTTTGGCTCCGGCCTACTATGTGCGCCATGGCCCGACCGCGCAAGCCCCTGCTCAGCCGAGACCTCATCGTGGCGAAGGCGAGCGCGCTCGTGGACGCGGAGGGGCTCGACGCGCTCTCCACCCGGCGCCTCGCGGCCGAACTCGGGGTGAGCGGGCCCTCGCTCTACAACCACTTCCGCACCAAGGACGAGATCCTCGACGCGGTTGCCGACGCAGTCAGCGCCAAGGTCGACCTGTCGATGTTCGACGAGGCCGACGACCGCGACTGGCTGACGGCGCTGCGCGACTGGGCGGTCTCCTACCGCGCCGCCCTCGCCGACCACCCGCACATCGTCCCGGTCCTCGCCCAGGGCCCCGGCAGGCGCCCGGCGGGGCTGCGGGTGGCGGACGCGGTCTTCGGCGCGATGGTCCGCGCGGGGTGGCCCCCGGCCCAGGCGACCTCGATCGGCGCGCTCATGCGGTACTTCGTCACCGGCTCGGCGCTCGGCTCCTTCGCGCGCGGTTTCGTCGACGACGAGACGGCGTACGACCCTGCTTCCTACCCCCACCTCGGTCAGGCCCACCTCCTCGCGGAGCACCGCCAGAAGGTCGACGAGGGCGCCTTCGCCACTGGCCTCAAGGCCCTCCTCGACGGCCTCCGACTCCAGTACGAGGCCAGGGAGGACCGACCCCGGGAGGGCGGAGGGCCCGCCGCCGGGCCCTCACCCTCCCGAAGGCCCGACGCCGAGCCCTCGCCCTCCCGAAGGCCCGGCGCCGAGCCCGTACGAGACGATTCGGCAGCCGCCGGGGGGTGAGCACGGGGGCCCCGTGGCGGGCCCGCTTCCCGACGCCGGGGAGGGGACGCGAGCGGCCCGTGGCAGGGCGCCCCGACCGGCGCCGCCGGAGAGGGGCGGGACCAGCCCGAGGACAGGATGCTTCGGCCGCCGCCGGGAAGAGGGCGAGACCGTCCCGAGGCGACGCCTTACCCACCCCCAGGCGAGGGCGGCCCCGTGGGCGGGACACTTCGCCCGCCGCCGGGAAAAGCCGGAACCGGCCCGAGGCAACGCCCTACCCAACCCCGGTTCGCGACCGGCCCCGTCGGCGGGACGCTTCGGTCGTCGCCGAAGCGTGTGTGCGGCAGGCTTGTGGCATGGGAGCCAGTGACCTCGCCGAGCTCGCGGCGCTCTTCGCGGACGAGACTCGCGCCTGCTTCGTACTCGCCCTGCTCGACGGGCGGGCCTGGACGGCGGGCGAACTCGCCCGGCACGCGGGCGTCGCGCCGTCGACCGCGAGCGAGCACCTGGGCCGGCTGGTCGGCGGCGGGGTGCTCGCCGAGGAGCGGCAGGGCCGACACCGGTACGTCCGGCTCGCCGGGCCCGGGATCGCGCACCTCGTCGAGGATCTGGCCGCCCGCTCCGCTCCGGCCGCGCCCCCGCCGCCCCGTTCGCTGAGCGCCGTGAACGCCGGGCGGGCGATGGCCAGGGGCCGGACCTGCTACGACCATCTCGCCGGTCGCCTCGGCATCACGATCACGGAGGCGATGACCGGGCGCGGACTGCTCCGCCAGGACACCGGCTTCGCCCTCACCGACCGAGGTGTGGCCTGGTTCGAGGAGTTGGGCGTCCCGCTGGTGCGCCGGGGCCGCAGGCCCCTGGCGCGCGGCTGCCTCGACTGGACCGAGCGCCGCCCCCACCTCGCCGGACTCGCGGGAGCGGCCCTGTGCGCCCACGCGCTGGACACCGGCTGGTGCGTACGGATCGGCTCCGAGCGGGCGGTACGGGTGACCGGCGAGGGCGAGGCGGCACTGCACGCGGCCCTGGGCATCGCACCGGAGAGCCTGCGCTGAGGGGCGGGTGCCGGGGGTGACGGCCGAGGCCAGGCGCGTACGAGAAGCCCCCCCCCCCCGCCCGGTCCCGACCCACCCACCCAGACTGTTCCCGTCCCACCCAGACCCTTCCCGTCCCGCCCCAACCGATTCCCCGGCCCCGACCCGCCCAGATCCTTCCCGTCCCACCCAGACCCCGCTCCACCTCGGCCGATCCAGCCCAGCACGCTGCGGCCCCGGCTGCTTCCGTCCGCCCCCGTCCGCCCCCGCCCCGGCACACTGCGGCCCCGGCCGAAATGTCCACCGCTTACCGTCGGAGGCATGCACCACTCCCCCTCGCGTGCGGCGCTCGCCGCCGCCTCCGTCACCGTCGTCCTCTGGGCCTCGGCCTTCGTCTCCATCCGCAGCGCGGGTGCCGCCTACTCCCCCGGCGCGCTGGCGCTGGGGCGGCTGCTCACCGGGTCCCTCGTCCTGGGAGCGGTCCTCCTGTCGCGGCGGGAGGGGCTTCCGCCCCGGGCCGCCTGGCCGGGCATAGCGGTCTCGGGGCTGCTCTGGTTCGGGGTGTACATGGTGGTGCTCAACTGGGGTGAGCAGGAGGTCGACGCGGGCACGGCGGCGATGGTGGTCAACATAGGCCCGATCCTGATCGCCCTGCTCGGGGCCCGGTTCCTCCGGGAGTCGCTGCCGCCCCGGCTCCTCGCGGGCATGGCGGTGTCGTTCGCGGGCGCGGTGACCGTGGGCCTGTCGATGTCCGGTGGCTCCGGCGGTCACGCCTCGACGCTCGGGGTGCTGCTCTGTCTGCTCGCGGCGGTGGCGTACGCGGGCGGGGTGGTGGCGCAGAAGCCGGCGCTCGCGCACGGCAGCGCGCTCCAGGTGACCACGTTCGGCTGTCTGGTGGGGGCGGTGGCCTGTCTGCCGTTCGCCGGGCAGTTGGTGTCGGAGGCGGCGGAGGCTCCGTTGCCGGCCACCCTGAACATGGTCTATCTGGGGGTCTTCCCGACCGCTCTCGCCTTCACCACCTGGGCCTATGCCCTGGCCCGTACGACGGCGGGCCGGATGGGCGCGACGACCTACGCCGTGCCCGCCCTGGTCGTGTTGATGGCCTGGGGGTTCCTGGGCGAGCTGCCGGGTGCGCTGACTCTGGCCGGAGGTGCGCTCTGCCTGGCGGGCGTGGCTGTTTCCCGCTCCCGGGCGAAGGCCTCAGCGGACACCGGAACGGCTGAATCCACCTGACGGCCCAGGGTCATGGTTCCGGACACTTCTGGTCGAGCGGGGGCGGTGGGACCCCCCTTCACCAGGTAGGCATGACCCCGTCAAGCCCCACTTTCGGCCCGTCGTCCGGGAAGCCACGTTTCGCGGCCCCTCGGCCGGATAGTTTCGAGTCGGTCACAGGCGTAGGCCGGAACATAACGCTCCGGCACCTTCTCGCGAGTCGACGGGGGAGCTCATGGCGATGCAGCAGCGGGCGGAGAGAACGAGACGGGAAATCCTGTCGGCGGCCGCACGGGTCTTCGACGGACTGGGCTACGAGCGGGCCTCACTGGCCCGGATCGCGGGCGAGGCCCAGGTCACCACCGGAGCCCTGGTCTTCCACTTCGCCACGAAGTCGGATCTGGCGACGGAGGTGCACGGACGGGCCCGCGCGGTCACCCGGGTCACGGTCGAGTCGGCGTGTCTGTCGACGGAGGGCGTGGGCGGGACCGCGATCGACAAACTGGTGATCGCCACGCACGCGCTGATCCGGCTCTTCGAGACGGACCCGACGGCGCGGGCCGGTGAACGGCTGGCGCGGGAACTCCAGTTAACCGCCCCCGGGCTCTCCCGTGACTGCCCCTGGCGGCGCGAGGTGGCCCGGCTCGCCCGCTTCGCCGCCTCGGAGAAGGCGCTGCGGCCCGGTGTGGACGCGACGGCGGTGGCGGCGCTCATCGGATACGTGATCACCGGGGTCGAGCTGGAGATGCGCTGCCCGGCGGCGCCCGCCGACGAGAGCTGGCCGGCCGAGGAGCCGAGGGAGCCCCGCTGCCCCACCGAGAGCGGCGCCCTGCACGGGCCCGCCGAGGAACGGCTCTCCCGGATCTGGGAGCTGATCCTGCCGGGTCTGGTGCAGCACCCGACCATCCGGCGGCACGGCGCCTGACCCGCCCCGACCGGGCCGGGGCCCGGTCCACCGGACCGCCGCCCGGCCCGGTGTCACTCCCCGGAGGCCAGCAGTTGCCGGGCGAAGCCGGTCAGTGAGCGGCCGACGCGTTCGGCCGAGAGTCCCAGCTCGCGCCGTTGGAAGTGGAAGAGTTCGGGGGCCAGCGGGCTGAGGGCGATGTCGATCAGCGGGTCCGGGTCGCGGACGCCGTGGTCGACGAGGAGTGTCCGGACGTGGACGCGCCAGAATCCGTACGCCCCGGTACGGAAGCGCGCCGGGCCGGTCTCCGCGCCGAGCGCCAGCGGCAGGTGCCGTTCGAGGAGATCGAGCATCGCGAGGTAGAAGGCGGCGAGGCGCTCCCCCGCCGGTGCGCCGGGGCCCAGCGGCGGCGGGCCGTAGATGAGCTGGCCCTGGAGTCTGCGCTCGTGCTCGTCGAGCAGGGCCACGGCGACAGAGGGCGGATCGGGGAAGCTGCGGTAGAGGGTGGCGCGGCCGACCCCGGCGGCTTTGGCGATCTTGTCCATGGTGACCGCCCGGGGGTCCTCCCCGTCCGCGAAGAGCCGTTCCGCGGCGGCCAGGATCTGAGCCCGGTTGCGTTCGGCGTCGGCGCGCCGACGCGGTGAGACGGGTTGGTCGTCCGCCGCCTGGAGATCACCAAGGAGCCCGCCGACCCGGTGCACGGAGTCGGCTCCACGTCGGCGCTGCTCGTCGTCGCTCATGGTTCCGACCTTAACTCCCTCCCGGCTAAGTGGACACCTTGTCCGCTTGTTGGCCTCCATGGCATGCTAACCGGACTCAGTGTCCATTTAACCGCTCGCCATCCCGTCCCAGGGAGATCAAGATGCACACCGCGCTCCTCGCCGCGGCCCTGCTGGTCGGCTGCCTCCTGGCCGTCCAGGCCTCGGTGAACCTCCAGCTCAACGCGGCCGTCGGCACCCCGTACGGCGCCTCGACCATCCAGCTCGGCGTCGCGACCGGCCTGCTGACCGTGCTCGCCGTGGCCGCCGGAGCCCTCGGCGCCCTCGGCAAGCTGCCCGACGTCGAGCCCTGGCAACTGCTCGGCGGGCTGGCAAGCCCGCTGTACATCACCAGCGGCATCCTGCTCTTCCCTCGGCTCGGGGCCTTGGCAGCTGTCGGACTCTTCGTCACCGGCCAGATGTTCTCCTCGCTCGCGCTCGACCTCTTCGGTCTCCTCGGCCTGGAAAAGAAGGAGCTGAGCGCCGGTATCGTCATCGGCGCCCTGGCCGTCCTCGCCGGCATCGTCGTGATCATCCGGGGCATGAAGGCGGCGGCGCCCCCCGGCGCCCCCAAGATGTCCGGCGCGGGCCGGGCCGGCTGGCTCGCCCTCGGCGTGATCGCCGGTGGCGTGCTCCCCGTCCAGGGCGCGGTCAACGCCCAGCTGCGCGGACAGCTCAAGGAGCCCATCACCGTCGCCGTCATCAGCTTCGCCGTGGCCACCTTCACCATCGCCGTCGTGCTGCTCGTGCTCTACGCGACCCACAAGACGCCCAAGCCCAAGGTCGCCCCGCTGAAGAAGATGCCCTGGTGGGGCTGGCTCGGTGGCGCCTGCGCCGCCGCGTACGTCACCGGCACCTTCCTGCTCATCCCCGCCATCGGCGCGGCGGTGACCATCGCGCTCACCGTCACGGGTCAGCAGCTGACCTCGGCGCTGATCGACCACAAGGGCCTGTTCAAGCTCCCGCAGCGCTCGCTCACCAAGCCCCGCGCCCTGGGCCTCGCCCTGCTGATCGCCGGTTCGCTCACCATCCAGCTCGTCTGATCCCGGCTGGCCAGGCCTGATCCCGGCCGGCTCGTCCGATCCCCGTCGGCCCGCCTGATCCCGGGCGGCCGGCCGTCCGACCACGGCCGGCTCTCCGGGACCCGCCCCGGGGGCCGCGAACCCGCCCGGTGCGACATGAAAGGTGTGCCATGAAAGCGTCCTACACCGCCGGTCCCGACCTCCACGTCCTCCCTTCCGCACTGCCCATCCCGGATCTCGGCGACCAGCCGGTCAACGGCTTCCTGCTCCGCTCCGGCGAGCCGCTCCTGGTGGACGCGGGCATGCCGGTCGACCGTGAGGACTTCCTCGCGTCCCTCTGGTCGCTGATCGACCCGGCCGATCTGCGCTGGATCGTCGTCACCCACGACGACCGCGACCACACCGGCGCCCTGGCCCGCATCCTGGCCGAGGCGCCCGGTGCGAAGGTCCTCGCCAACGCGATAACGCTGACCCGTTTATCCGAGGAGTTCGACATTCCGCAGGACCGGGCGGTCACCGCGAACCCGGGCAGCCGGGTGAAGACCGGCGACCGCGAGCTGAGTTTTCACCGGCCGCCCACCTTCGATTCACCCGGAACCCTCGCCGTCTTCGACCATTCCGATGGGACGCTCTACAGCTCGGACAGCTTCGGCACCGTGGTCGGGGAAATCACCCACGAGTTCGCCGATCTCTCCGAGGAGGAATTCTTCGGCGGCTTCGAGGTCCTCAACCGGGCGATAGCCCCCTGGACCGCGCTGGTCGACGAGGCGAAGTTCCTCCGCCCGGTGCGCGAACTCGCCGCACTGCGGCCCGCGAAGCTGCTGAGCGCCCACGGGCCCACCGTCCGCGAGGACGCGGTGCCGAGGCTCTTCGAGGCCATGGCCCGCATCCCCTCCCTGCCCGCCTGGCTGCCCGGCGCCGACCTCGACCTGGAGTCGGCGCTCGACGCCCTGGAGAACCCCGCGGGCTGAGCACCGCCCGGCCCGCGTACCGACCGAGGAGAACCATGTCCGACCCGACCACCGCCGACCCGACCCCGCCGCGCGGAGTCGTCACCGTCTTCTCCGACATCTGGTGTTCCTTCGCGCACATCGCGATCCACCGGCTGCACACCACCAGGACCCGCCTCGGCCTGGAGGAGCAAGTCTCCTTCGACCTGCGCGCCTTCCCGCTCGAACTGCTCAACGACGCCCCGAGCCCGCGCCCCGGCACCGACAGCGAGGTCGCCCGGATGGCCAGCCTCGAACCGGGCGCCGGCTGGCAGCTGTGGCAGGCCAAGGACTGGCTGTACCCCTCGACGACCCTGCCCGCCCTGGAGGCGGTGCTGGCCGCCAAGGAGCAGAGCCTGAACGCCTCCGAACAGCTCGACCTCGGGCTGCGCAGGGCCTTCTGGGCCGAGTCCCGCTGCATCAGCCACCGCAAGGTGATCCTGGACGTGGCCGCCGAGACCGGGGCCGTGGACGTCGACGCCCTCGCCGAGGCGCTCGACGACGGACGGGCCCGCCGCACCCTCTCCGACCAGGCGGCGCTCTCCCGGACCGACCGGATCAACTGTAGCCCCCACCTGTTCCTGCCCGACGGCTCCGACCACCCCAACCCGGGCATCGACGTGGGCTGGGAGGGGGCGTACGGCATCGGCTGGCCGGTCATCGCGTCGGACGACCCGAAGGTGTACGAGGACATTCTCATGAAGGCCGCGACCGAATAGCGAAACCGGCGGTGAAAAGCAGCTAGAAGTCGAGGACGACGGACAGGCATTCCCATTCGGGGAATGCCTGTCCGTCGTTCTTTTTTTTCGCCGGGAGAACATCGCGGTGATTATTAATTGCGTGACCCGTGCGTTATTCGCAGGGTCGCTCGAAGCTCCTAAAGTCGTTCACGCCGCCGGGAATTCCGACGGAGATTCGCATCGACAGCGGGAGCTCTTCATGTCGTTGACCGACAAGGCAGACGTCAGCACCTTCGTCGACCTCACCCAGCATGAGATCGAAGCCCTGAAGACCCGGTTCAACCTGGCCGACGCGCACACCCACCAGCGTCAGTCCGACTCCCAGGAGCGGATCGTCTCCCGGCTGCCCGAGCTGTGGCACGAGTCCGAGACCAAGCAGCAGGCGCACTTCGAGCGCCGGTTCGTGGACGCCTTCTTCCGGCTGCACCAGCAGCCCACCGCCCGTGCGATGGACCGCACGCTCCTGTCGTACTCCGCGAGCGTCTCCACCATGGTCGCCGGCATGTTCCTCAAGCAGCGCGGGATGTCCGTGCAGCTCGTCGAGCCCTGCTTCGACAACCTGGTCGACCTGCTCCGCAACATGCAGGTGCCGATCTCCCCGCTCGCCGAGTCCGCGCTGCACGAGAAGGACGCCATCTACGAGCGGCTCGTCGAGCAGGTCGACGCGGACGCGATCTACCTGGTCGACCCGAACAACCCGACCGGCTTCACCCTGCTCGCCGAGAAGCTGGAGGGCTTCCGCGAGGTCGTCCGCTACTGCGTGGACCACGACAAGGTCCTGGTCATGGACTTCTGCTTCGCCTCCTTCGCGCTCTGCGACGAGGGGATGGGCCGGGTCGACATCTACCGGCTCCTTGAGGAGTCCGGCGTCACCTACATGGTGATGGAGGACACCGGCAAGACCTGGCCGATCCAGGACGCCAAGTGCGCCATGATCACCTCCAGCCGGAACATCCAGGAGGAGGTCTACAACCTCCACACCAGCGTCCTGCTCAACGTCTCGCCGTTCGTCCTCAACATGGTCACGCAGTACATCGAGGACTCCATCGAGGACGGCTTCGCCTCCGTCCGCGACATCATCAGCACCAACGGGAACGCCGCCCGCACCGCGCTCGCCGGAACCATCCTGGAGTTCCAGGAGCCGGTGGTCGGCACCAGCGTCGCCTGGTTCCGCATCACGGCGGAGCACCTGACGGCCACCCAGCTCCAGGCAGTCCTCTTCGACGAGGAGGTGTACGTCCTGCCGGGCACGTTCTTCTACTGGAACACCAAGGAGAAGGGCGAGCGCTTCATCCGGCTGGCCCTGGCCCGCGAGCCCGAGGTGTTCGCCGGTGCCATGGAGCGGATGCGCAAGGTGGTCGAGCGCTATGCCGTCTGACCCGAACCCGGCGGTCTTCGTCGACGCCACCCTCTTCATGGGCATGCACAGCCGGGACCAGGCCGTGCGGATCGGCTGCAAGGCCTTCTTCGCCGACCGGCTGGCCGCCGGGGAAGCGGGCCGGGTCCTGATGAGCTGGGAGCAGGTCGGCCGCTGCGACGACCTCGTCTGGGGCTGCGACCGGCACACGCAGGACGAGTACTACCCGTTCATGGACGTGCTCCACACCGATCTGACCATCGACCGCGTCCCGTACGACGAGGACGACGTCCGCCGGGCGTTCACCGCGCCCGAGCTCGAAGGTCTGCCCGCGCACGAGCGGCTGCTGCTCGCCCAGGTCATCGGGCGCGGGGGCACGCTGCACACGGCCAGCCCCCGGCTGGTGAAGGCGGCGGCCGGGCTGCCCGTCGTCGCGGTCGGCCCGCGCGCCGCGTCCGAGGCGGCCACCCCGCTCCCCGAGCCCGCGTTCCCCGCGTACCTGGAGGACCTCTACCAGCGGTCGCTGGTCCTCACGGTCGTGTCCGAAAACCTCTGACAGACATCTGACGGACATGCGAAGGACAGCCCACTCATGCCTGGCACCCACTCCGGGACCATCGTCCCGCTGATCACCCCCTTCGACGAGCACGGCACCGTCGACGAGCAGAGCGTCGTCCGCCTCCTCGACCACATCAGGACCGAGGTCAACGGCCTCATGCCCGCCCTGACCTCCGGCGAGGGCTGGAAGCTCGACGCCCGGCAGTGGCAGGACGTCGTGACGTACACCGTCCGGCACGCGGGCGGCCTGCCCGTCCTGGCCGGAATCCAGCTCCCCGAGACCGCCGCCGTGATCGACCGGGCCCGCACCGCCGCCGCGATCGGCGCCGACGCCGTCGTCGTCACCACCCCCTTCGGTGCCGACGTGACACAGGACCGGATCGTCGAGCACTACCAGGCGATCCGCGCCGCCCTCGACCTCCCGATCTTCCTCTACAACGAAGAGGCGCTCTCCGGGAACCGCATCGAGTTCGACACCCTGCTGAGGATCTGCGAGATCCCCGGGATCGTCGGCATCAAGGAGTCCAGCGGCGATGCCGCCTTCACCCGGAAGATGGCGGGGGCCGGCACCGGCATCCCGGTCTTCGAGGGCTGGGAGAACCTGCTCGTCGAGGCCCGCGGCATCGACGGCTTCATCGGCCCGCTGGCCAACCTGGAGCCCGCCCTCTGCAACGCGATGCTGGTCGACCCCACCCCCGACCGGCAGGCGGAGATCAACTCCGTCTGCGAGAAGTACGGCGTCTTCAAGGACGACTGGTACCGCTGGGTCAAGCAGGAGCTGCACCGGCGCGGCGTGATCAGCTCCCCCGCCGTCCACGGGGAGGCGAAGGCGCCGTGAGCACCGCCTCCGCCGGTTCCTCCGTCCCCGTCACCGCGCACTCGGTCGCCGCCCCGGCCGCGACCGCCCAGCGCGAACTGCACACCCTCTACCGGCGCGTCCCGAACCTCGGCGACTACGGCTCGATGGCCGCGATCGAGGAGCGGTGGATCCTGCCGATGGCCCGCGCCTACGAGGAGTCGGCGCCGCGCTTCGGCTCGGCCGGCGAACTGCTCCAGGCACTCAGGGAGTTCCTCGCCGAGGAGGAGGCCGCGATCCCCGAGAGCGCGACCTTCCTCGCGGAGCACGCGACGCTCCCCCAGTTCACCACCGTGGTCCGTCAGTTCGCCCTCGACGGCCTCACCGAGTCCGAGTCGCTGCTGCCGGTCGTCCCCCGGCTCCCGTACCGCTCGGGCATGGCGGTCTTCCGGGTCCTCATCGACGAACTCGGCTGCGGCAACGAGGAGAAGGCGCACTCGCAGCTCTACCGCGACCTGCTCACCGAGCTGGGCCTGAGCCTGCGGCTCGACGACTACCTGGACGAGACGACTCCGGAGTGCTTCGCCTACGTCAACATGTTCCACTGGCTGGCGAGCCGGGCGTCCTCGCCCCAGTACTTCCTGGGCGCGTACGCCTACTTCGAGACCAGTGTCCTGTACTCCTTCCAGAGCTTCGCCCGCGCGGCGCGGCGCCTGGGGATCGTCCACGACGCCTACTACACCGAGCACCTCTACATCGACTCCTACCACAGCAGCCACATGCGGACGGCGATCCGCGCCCTTGAGGAGCCCGACCTGGCGAAGATCTGGGCGGGTGTGCGGCTGACCTCCGACATCGTCGGCACCGCCACCGAGGCGGCCATCGCGCGGGCCAGGGTGACCACCGCATGACGGCCGTGCCCGCCGGGCGGCGGGAGAGCGACGAGCCCGCCGTACGCCAGGTGACCGAGGATCTGATCCTGGTCGAGGCCGCCGGACGCAAGGTCCTCGCGGCCGCCGTCTGCCCGCACCGCGGGGGCAGGCTCAAGTACGCCCGGGTCGACGGGGACAAGCTGCGCATCACCTGTCCCCTGCACCACACGACCTTCGATCTGACCAGCGGGGAGCGCACCTCGGGAGCGAAGTGCGCGGCCCTGCGGGTGGTCGACGTGCTGCCCGGTCGGGACGGCACCGGGGCGGCCCCCGCCGGAGGCGCCTCATGACCACCACACCGGCCGGGGCGGCGCCGATCGCGGCGCCGCCCCGGGCGGCGGAGGGCCACGACGGCATCGCCCCGGTGCCCGAGGCCGAGCGCACCTCGACCCCCGGCGACTTCGGGTGGATCTGGCCCTCCGCCCAGTTCTCCTTCGGCACGGTCGTCCTCGGCGCGCTGCCGGTGGTCTTCGGCCTCGGCTGGTGGGCCTCGGCGAGCGCGATCGCCGTCGGGGTCGCCGTCGGCACGGCGCTGCTCGCCCCGCTCGCCCGCTTCGGCCTGCGCACCGGCACCAACGATCCCGTGTCCAGCGGGGCGCACTTCGGGGTGCGGGGCAGGGTGGTCGGCAATGTCGTCACGGTGGTGGCGGCGCTCGGCTTCTTCTCGATCGCGGTGTGGACGGGCGGGACGGCCGTGATGGTCGCGGGGCACCGGCTGTTCGCCACGCCGACCGGGCCGGGTCCGCTGACGGTGGCGATGGGCGTGACGGCGGCGGCGGTCGCCCTCGTCGCCGTCCGGGGCCACGAGACCCTGGTGCGTACGTACAAGGTCACGGCGGTCACCGGCGGCGCGGTCCTGCTCGGCACCGTCCTCGTCCTCGCCCCGGACTTCGACCCGGGGTACGCCGGGGGCGCGCTCGCCCTCGACAGCGTCCCCCGGACCTGGCTGCTCGCGGCGACCACGTCGGCGACCGTGCCCCTGTCGTACGCCACCTTCCAGGGCGACTACACCCGGTTCATGCCCGCGTCGACTCCGCCGGGCCGGGTGGTGCGGGCGAGCGGGGTGTCGATGTTCCTCAGCAGTCTCGGCGCACTGCTCACCGGCGCGTACGTGACGACGCTCTTCCCGGTGCCGGACGGGCCCTGGCTCCAGGGTCTCACCGACGCGGTGCCCGGCTGGTTCGCGGTGGCGGTCGTGGTCTTCGGCTTCGCGGGCACCCTCCCGCAGGCGGGGCTCTGCCTGTACGCGGCCGGGCTCTCCGCCAACTCGGTGTTCTGGCGCTCCTCCCGGACCGCCGTGACCACGGCGGTCGCGCTGCTCGCGGCGGCGGTGCTGTATCTGGGGGCGGTGGTGTACGACGCCATGGACGCGATGTCGGCGTTCGTGACGCTGCTGCTCACCGTCGTCGCCCCGTGGGCGGCGGTCCTCTCGGTGGGGTACGCGCTCCACCGGGGCCGGTACGACCCGGCGGCGCTGCGCACCTTCACCAGCGGCGGGGGCGGCCGGTACTGGTACACCGGCGGGGTCAACGCGCGTGCGGTCACGGCCTTCGCGGCGGGCTCGGCCGTCGGCGTCCTGTGGGTCGACAACCCGCTGTACACGGGCCCGTTGACGGGGCTGACCGGCGGTGTCGACCTGAGCCTGCCGGCCTCGTTCACGATCGCCGCCACGCTGTACGCGGTGCTGTGCCGGCTGCTGCCCGAGCCGCCGCCGCCTCCCGCGACCGGCCCCTGACCTTCCGCTCCCGACCCGAGGTGAACCATGACCGATCCCTCGTCCTCTTCCCCGCTCACGGTCCGTTCGGTCGTCCAGGAGGCCGAGGGTGTCCTGGGGCTTCTCCTCGCCGATGCCACGGGCGCCGAACTGGCCCCGTGGGAGCCCGGTGCGCATCTGGAGGTGACGCTGCCGTCCGGTGCGGTGCGGCACTACTCGCTCTGCGGCGACCCTGCGGACCGGAGCACGTACCGGCTCGGCGTGCTGCGCGAACCGGCGGGCCGGGGCGGCTCCGAGGAGATCCACACCTCGGTCGGCGCGGGCACGGTCCTGCGGGTCCGGGGGCCGTTCAACCGGTTCCCGCTGGTGCCCGCCGAGCGGTATCTGTTCCTCGCGGGCGGCATCGGCGTGACCCCGCTGCTGCCGATGGTCCGCGCCCTGCCACCGGGCTCGTGGAGCCTTCTGTACGGGGGCCGGAGCCTGGCCTCCATGGCGTACCGCGAGGAACTCGCCGGGCTGCCGGGCGTCACCCTCGTCCCGCGGGACACGGCAGGGCTGCCCGATCTGGACGCGGTCCTCGGCGGGCTCGCACCGGGGACGGCCGTCTACTGCTGCGGACCCGAGGGGCTGTTGCGGGCGGTGGCGGAGCGGTGGCGGGGGCCGCTGCACACGGAGCGGTTCGGGGCGGCGCCTTCGGGGGCCGGGGCGGAGTCTTCGGAGGGCGGCGCGGTGTCTTCCGCGAGCGGTGCGGAGTCCTCGGGGGCCGGTGTCGGGCCCGGGGGTTTCGAGGTCGAGCTGCGGCGGAGTGGTCTGACGCTTCGGGTGGAGCCCGGCCGGAGCCTGCTGGACGTGGTGCGGGAGGCCGTGCCGGGGGTCGCGTACTCCTGCGAGGAGGGCTGGTGCGGCACCTGTGAGACCAAGGTGCTCGCCGGGGTGCCCGAGCACCACGACGAGGTCCTCGGCGAGGACGAGAGGGCCTCGGGGACGACCATGATGATCTGCGTGGGCCGCTCGCGCGGGCCCCGCCTGGTCCTGGACGTGTGAGACGCCCCGGACGGACGGGGGGTGTGCGGGGCCATGGGGAGCCCGTACCGGCGCGACCGGCCGGTACGGGCTCCTCCGTCGTGCCGGAAGAGGCCGTGGCACCCCGGGCGTCAGGGGGAGGGGAAGACCACCAGGGCCCGGCCGCCCTTGCCCGCCCGCATGTCGGCGAAGGCACCCGGGATGCCCTCCAGGGTGATCCGTTCGGTGACGAGGGCGCCGAGGTCGAGCCGTCCGGCCCGGATGTGCCCGGCGAGCACGGGCAGGTCCTCGGCCGGGTTCGCGTTGCCGTAGACGCAGCCGGAGAGGGTGCGGCCCCAGTGGAAGATCTCCAGGGCGTTGAAGGTGACCTGCTGGTCCTTGCCGCCGATGCCGACGACCGTGGTCCTGCCGCCGCGCCGGGTGGAGTCCCAGGCGGTACGGATGGCGACGGCGCGGCCGACGCACTCGACGGCCACGTCGACCCCGTGGCCCCCGGTCAGTTTCCTGATCTCCCGGGCGGTGGTGTCGGAGGCGACGAGGTACTCGGTCGCGCCCGCCGTCCGGGCCAGTTCCTCCTTCTCCGGGGAGACGTCCACGGCGATGATCGTCCCGGCGCCCGCGATCCGGGCCGCCTGGAGGGTGGCGAGGCCCACCCCGCCGACCCCGAACACGGCGACGGTCTCGCCCGCGCGGACCCGGGCGGAGTGGTGGACGGCGCCCCAGCCGGTGAGCACCGCGCAGCCGAGCAGCGCCGCCTCGACGAGCGGCACCCCCTCGGGCAGCGGCAGGACACAGCCCGCCGCGACGACGGTCTCCTCCGCGAAGGCGGCGACGTTGAGCCCCGGGTGCAGCGCGGTGCCCTCGGCGGTGTGGGCGTGGACGTTTCCCGCGCCGGTCAGGGCGTCGGCGCAGAGCCAGACCTCGCCGAGCGAGCAGGCGTGGCAACGGCCACAGGAGGGCGCCCAGTTGAGGACGACCTCGTCGCCCGGAGCGACATGACCGACGCCCTCGCCGACGGAGACGACGGTGCCGGCGCCCTCGTGGCCGAGGACGGCGGGAACCGGCACGCGCATGGTGCCGTCGGACAGGGACAGATCGGAGTGGCAGACCCCGGCGGCGGCGAGCCGCACCCGGACCTGGCCGGGACCTGGAGCGGGGAGTTCGATGCCGGTGATCTCCAGGGGAGAGCCTACGGCGGGCAGGACGGCGGCGCGGATCACGCTCGTTGCTCCTTCTGCGCTCGGGACCGGGACTTCGGAAGGGAGGTGCCGGAACGGAGGACCGTAACAGAGGTACGAGAGGGGAGAGTTCGGGCCGGGAAGGCCGGAAAGGACCGGCAGGCCGGGCAGGGCGGAACGGCGGAGGGCGGGCCCGGTACGACGGAGGGTGGGCCCGGCCTTCCGGTACGACGGAGGGCCGGTCCGGCCTTTCGGTACGACGGAGGGCCGGACCGGAAGCGGACCGCTCGACACCGGCCGGGCCGGAACCGGAGGGGTCAGAACTGGAGGGACTTGGTCTGGAGGTACTCGGCGAGGCCGTGCGCGCCGAGTTCGCGGCCCACGCCGGACTGCTTGTAGCCGCCGAAGGGGGCCATCGGGTTGAACCGGCCGCCGTTGATGTCGACCTGCCCGGTCTCCATGCGGCGGGCGAAGGCGACGGCCTCCTCTGGCTCGCCCCAGACGGCTCCGGCGAGGCCGTAGACGGTGCCGTTGGCGATCCGGAGCGCCTCGTCCTCGTCCTCGTACCGGAGGAGGGAGACGACGGGCCCGAAGATCTCCTCCTGGGCGATGGTCATCTCCGGGGTGACGTCGGCGAAGACGGTCGGGGAGACGTAGTAGCCGGTCGCGAGGGGGGCCTCGGGGCCACCGGCGACGAGCCGGGCGCCCTCCGCGATGCCCGTCTCGATGTAGCCGAGGACGCGGCGTTGCTGCCGGGCGCTGACGAGCGGGCCGACGCGCTCGCCGGGGACGTACTTGGCGGCGGCCTCGGCGGCGAGCGCCACGGCCTCCTCGTACCGGTCGGCGGGGATCAGCATCCGGGTCCAGGCGCTGCACGTCTGGCCGGAGTTGGACATCACGTTGGCGACGCCGACGGCGACGGCACGGGGGAGGTCGGCGCCGGGCAGGATCACGTTGGCGGACTTGCCGCCGAGTTCGAGGGCGACGCGCTTGACGGCGCCGCCCGCGAGGGCGCCGATGCGGCGGCCGACGGCGGTGGAGCCGGTGAAGGAGACGAGGTCGACGTCCGGGTGCTCGGCGAGTGCCCGGCCCGCGACCGGGCCCGCCCCGGTGACCAGGTTGAACACTCCGGCGGGCAGCCCCGCCTCGTGGACCGCCTCGGCGAAGAGCTGGGCGGTGAGCGGGGTCTCCTCGGCGGGCTTGAGGACGATCGCGCAGCCTGCGGCGAGGGCCGGGGCGACCTTGGCGACGACCTGGTGCAGCGGGTAGTTCCAGGGGGTGATGGCCCCGACGACGCCGACCGGTTCGGCGTACACGGTGGAGTTGCCCACCGTCTCCTCGAAGGGGTGGGTGGCGGCGAGTTCCGCGTACGTGCCCGCCACGGTGACCGGCAGCGCGGCGTGGAGCAGGGCGGCGAGCCGGGGCGGGGCGCCGAGTTCGGCGGTGACGGTGGCGGCGATGTCCTCGGCGCGGGGGGGGGGGGGGGGGGGGGGGGGGGGGGGGGGGGGGGGGGGAAGAGCGGCTGGCAGACGAGGACGCGGGCGCCGGTGGCGCGGAAGGCGGCTTCGAGGAGGTCGGGGCGGACGCCGTCGGCGTCGACCGGTACGGGTACCGGCCGGAGTCCGGCGGCTCGGGCGAC
>NZ_MSJP01000113.1 GCF_014596525.1 Streptomyces sp. CBMA291 | reverse complement strand
GTGACCGGGGCGACCGGCGCGGGCTGCGCGGGCACGACGGGCAGCGGGGCCGTCACCTCCTCACCGGAGCCGGTGGCAGAATCGGACGTGGCGGCCGCCGAAGCGCCGGACGCCGCACCGCCCGCCCGCCCCCCGTCGCTTCCGGCCGGGCCGCCCGTACCCGCGTTCGTCGCACCGGCCTCGGCCGGGTCGCCCGGAGCCGACACCGCGACGTCCTCCGGTGCAGTCCCGGAGGCCGCAGCCGACGTGGCATCGGCCGACGAGGTCTCGGCCCCGGGCGTGGACACGGACGACGGCGCGGACGTGGCGACCGACGCCGAGACGGACGCGGACGCCGCCCCCGAAGCCGGAGCGGACGTCGAAGCGGCCCCCGCATCCGAAGCGGACGACGGCACCGACGAAGACGGCGTGGACGAAGGCGCGGGCACCGAAGCCGGAGCGGGCGTCGGACGGGCGCCGGAGGTCCCCGCACCCGCCGGGGTGTCCCAGCGCAGGAACGCCCCGCAGCTGTCGCAGAACGACTGGTCCGTCGTCCGCACCGGGCTCGCGCAGTCCGGGCACGGCCGGGTCTGGGGCGCGTCACTCATCAGGTCAAGCTCCTTCGGAAGTACGGGAATCGGTCACCGAGACCGTGAACGGCAGGTGCGCGGGGCGGGCGGCGGCCACCACCGCGCGCAGCCGGTGCGGGTCCACCGAGGCCGGGTCGTCGACCCGCAGGACGACACGGAGCCCGGCCGAGGGCGTCCCCGGGAACGGCCCGAGCGGCCCGGCCGACCAGCTCGCACCCCCGCTCTCGGTGATCTCGGGAGGCACGCCGAAAGCGAGCCGGACCGCCGCCACGAGCCCCTGCCGCGTCCCCCGGACCCGATGCAGCGCCACGGCCGAGGCCACCGCGTGCCGCCGCAGCTCCAGCGGCTCCCCGCCGTCCAGCTCCGCACCCACCCAGGTCGCCAGATAGTCCACGAAGTCCGACGGGGCGAGCGCGGGCGAGAAATACGCCTCAAGCGAGTCCAGGACGTTGAACAGCGGCGCCAGCACCACATCGAGACCGGCCACGAACCGCTGGCCGAAATCGTCCTCCGCGTACACGGCGGGCAGCGCCGCCCCCAGCGGATACGGGGTCGCGAGCCCCGGCACCGTCCCCCGCGCCGAGCCGCTCACCGCGCCTCGATCACACGGACGCGGTGGTCGAACGGGAACAACAGCGCCGACGGCGCCAGCTCGATCCGGTCCGTCGTGTCACCCCGCCGCCCGGTCAGCGGATCCGCCGGATGCAGCAGCACCTCGTCGACCAGCTCCACCCCCGGCACCCGCTGGAGCGCCGCGAACACCTCACCGGCCCGCAGCGGACGCCCGAACGGCCAGCCCTCGCCGTGCGCCCCGCCCGTCAGCGGGTCCAGATACGCGTACAGCGAGTCCAGCGCGTCCGCCCGCACCCGCTCCGCCTCGGCCGCGCGGAACGCGTGCAGCGTCGCCACCACCGTCACCCCCTGGTAGAACGGCGGACCCACCGCGAGCCGCGTCCCCAGCGGACGCCGCTCGTCCAGGAAACCGGTCACCCGCGACAGCAGCTCCTCGCCCGGCACCAACTGCTCGAACCGCAGCCGGCCACCCCGGTCCGGCACCGCCTGCGGCACCACGAGGACCCGCACCGCGTTGTCCCCGGCCTCCGCCGCGTCCGCCGCGAGACACGAGATCCGCGCCGCCTCCGGCGCCGCCCGCCGCGCCAGCTCCTCGTAGTCGCGAGCCGTCACGGCCCGCTCCTGCGCCCGCAGCGTGACCGGCGCCCTGGTCTTCGCCTCCTCCACGGTCTCCCCGTCCACCCCGCCCCGCGCCGCCTCGCGGTTCTCCACCCGCGCGATGTACGGGATGGAACTGCGCAGCACGCAGATCGTGGCACGGGCCACGTTCCCCGCCCGCCCGCCGCCCGTGCCGTACCGCACCGCCCGGATCGCCGCACCCTTCGGCGGCACCGCCCCGTACTGGCGCAGCGTGCCGTCCGGCTGACGCACCGAAGGCCCGAAGGCGATCTCCCCGGTCGCCGCGTCCAGCGTGAAGTGCCGGTCACCGGGGCGCGAGGACGCGAAGTCCCGTACGACGGACCACTCCTCCCAGCCGCCGTCCGGATCCCCCTCGTCCCCGCCGCCGTCGGCCCGCTCCGCGACCTGGAGCAGCAGCGGCGGACGGTCCACGACCGGCGCGTGCGCGAGTCGCACCCGCTGCGCCGGGACGCCCTCGGACTCGCCCAGGGACTCGTCCCGCACCGACTCCGCGTGCGCCGCGCGCACCGTACCGCCGATGGTGAACGCCCCCGCCGCCCGCACGGTCGGCGACTCGCTGTACGAAGGCAGCCCCTCGACCGGCTCCGTCACCCGGCAGCGCACCCAGCCCGCCTCGTGCCCGCCGAGCCGCGACACCGCGTGCCCCGACGGCATGTGCAGCACCACCTCGCCCGGCCGGTTCAGACCACCCGTCGAGTCCTCGTCGACCTCGCACACCACCCAGCCCTCGGCCGCCGACCACGCCTCCCACACCAGCGGCGGGCGGCGCGGGTCCACACCCACACCGTCCACCCGACTGTCCAGGTCGAGAACGAGCACACAGTCCGGCACGGCCGCCGAAAGGCCGAAAAGCAGCAGGTCGCCCACCCGGGGCGCCGGCCCGAACGCGGCCACGTCCTGCCCGCCCAGCAGATCCTGCGTACGGTCCTCCGGCGTGCCGCCCGCCTCCTGGCGCAGCAGCCGGGCCAGCGAACAGGGCACCACCGTCAGATCGACGGTGGTCGCGAACACCACCGCCTCCTCCGTCTCCGTCCGCCCCGTCGACACCTCCGTACCGGCGGGCAGCAACACCGGCTCCGGCTGCGGAGCCGACAGCCGGAAGGTGACGTCGGCGTGCGCGGCGGCCGGCGGGAACAGCGTCACGCCCAGCAGGTCCAGGAAGGCCAGATGGTTCTTCTCCGGCACCCGGTTGAGCCGGTAGACCAGCTGGTCGGCCATGTGTGCGACGGCCTCGACCAGCGTGACACCCGGGTCCGAGACATTGTGGTCGGTCCACTCGGGGCACGCCTGCTGGATGTAGCGCTTGGCGTCGTCGACGAACTGCTGGAATCGCCGGTCGTCGAGATGGGGGGCAGGCAGGACCATGGCGGCTCTCTCAGTCCTCGGAGGGGATGACGTAGAAGGGGAAGACGAGGTTGCGCGGATTGTTGGCACCGCGCACCCGGTAGTGGACGTCGATGAAGAGCGTGGTCGGCTCCCCGGGCGCCGGGGAGACCGTCACATCGGCCACCTCGATGCGCGGCTCCCAGCGATCGAGCGAGGTCATCACCTCGTGCCGGATCCGGCCCATCGTCGCGTCGTTGACCGGCGCGAACACCAACTCGTGCACCGCGCAGCCGAACTCGGGCCGCATCGGCCGCTCGCCCGGCGCCGTGGCGAGCACAAGCCGCATCGACTCCTCGATCTCGCGGTCCCGCCGCACCAGGGCGATCGAACCGCTCGGCCCGGTCCGCAGCGGGAACGCCCAGCCCGCGCCGACGAATTGCTCACTCAAGGAAACGCCCTCCTCAGAACGGCAGGTTCGCCACGACGGGGTTCGGCAGCGGCACGGTCGACGTCACGAACGCCGGCGCGTTCACCACGGCCTGCGCCACCGCCGTCACCTTGAACTTCGCCCCCGCCTTGATGTCCACGCCGAGCCCCGCGTTCAACTGGATGCGCCCCTTCGCCGACAGCGTCAGATCCATCCCCGACTCCACCGTCACCCCCCGCGCCCCCGTGATGGTCACCGTGCCGTCGCTCTCGATCGTCAGGGTCGTCCGGGCCTCGTTCAGCTCCACGCTCAGCGCGCCCTTCGCCGTCCGCAGCCGGATGCCGTGCGAGGCGCGGGTCCGCCCGCCCTCCTCCCGCAGCTCCACCGTGTGCCCCGTACGCGAGGTCAGCGCCCGCCACTGCACCCGCCCGCTCGTCGGATCGACCGGCGGGACCCGGTCCGTCGCCGGAGTGTTCCGGTCGACGCCGTTGTACAGACCCGCCAGGACGTACGGATGTTCGAGCGACCCCCGGTCGAAAGCGCACAGCACCTCGTCGTCGACCTCCGGCAGCATCAGACCCCCACCGCCGCGCCCGCCCAACTGCGCCACCCGGCACCAGCCGCTCTCGTACGTCGCCGAGAGCCACGGGAACCGCAGCCTGACCCGGCCGAGCGACAGCGGGTCCTTCGTGTTGGTCACCAGGGCCACCGCGACGCCCGGCATCGGCGGCGCGGCCTCCCCGCCGCCCGAAGCCGTCCCGTACAGCGAACGGAACTGGCGCCCCGACACCGTCAGCCAGGTCGCGAACTGCCTGCCCGAGGCGAAGACATGCCGCACGCCCGTCGCCGTGTACCGCCCCTCGAAGGGGAACCCCGCCCCCTTCACCGCCACCGGCTGCCCCGGCTTCAGCGCCGGATTGCCCGTGACGGAGACCTCCAGCTCGGCGAACGACCCCGTGACGTCGTCCGCGAGCGCCGCGGCCGCCTGCGTCACCTCCGACTGCGTCGTGAACGGCGTCCCCGTCGCGGCCAGCTCCGCCGCGCCGAACGGCGCGGAAAGCTGCGCCGGGGTGATGTCGGAGACGATGTCCCGGCTGGCCACGGCGGGCGTCGGCGAGGACAGCGCCTGCTTGGTACGCGGATCCCAGCCCCGCACGTCCACCGTCCCCACCTGCCCGGAAGCCGTCACCGACACCCGGCTGTGCAGGGTGTTCGCCCCGAAGTCCAGGACGTACGGGCTGGCCGCCGCGGGCGTCGTGTCGGAGGGCGCGGAGGACGCGGGCGGCAGCGCGGCGAAGACCAGCCTGCCCGCCGTGTCCAGCGAGAGACGGACGTCGTTCTCCCGCGCGAGCCGGGACAGGAAGTCCCAGTCCGTGATGTTCGGCTGGGTCGCCAGCTCGTACACGGTGGGCGTGGCGTCGACCCGCCCGATCGGGATCCGGTTGAGCGCCGCCAGCTTCCGCACGATGTCCGACGCCGTCATGTTCGGATAGCCCTCGACCCGCCGGTTCCGCAGCAGCCGGTGCCCCGGGTCGTACCCGCGCAGGATCAGATACCGCCCGTGCCCCGGCGCCCCGTCCACCTCCACGGCCGTGACCTCGCCGGTGAGCATCGGCTCGCCCAGCTTGCCGTCGGTGAACGGCGAGAGCACCGCCATCGCCCCGACCTTGAGGAACGGGAACTTCTCGGTGAGAGTGCCGTCCTTGTCGGCGAAGGTCAGTTGGAAGGCGGACGGCACGTTCACACTCGCGTCCACCCACCCCTCGGTGAGCCGGACCGACAGCGGATCCGGAAGGGGAGTGCCGTCCAGCTGGACGTGCAGGACGGTGGTGAAGGTCTTCTCGCTCATGAGGTGCCCTCGGTGGCCGGCGTTTCGGTGGTGGACGGGAGCAGCAGTTCCGTGCCCGGACGCAGACGCATCGGATCGTCGATGCCGTTCGCCTCGGCGATCACCCGCCAGCGGGTCGCGTCGCCGTACTCGCGCCACGCGAGCGAGGCGAGCGAGTCCCCGGCCACCGTGCGGTGCACCCGCCGCGCGGAGAGCGCGCCGGACGTCGGATTCTGCTTCTGGGTCGCGCTGGAGATCTCCGTGAGCGCGAGCGAACACGTGGCCCGGATCGGGATGCCACTCGGACTGAACAGGGTGTACGTCGCCGAAACCGACGTCACGTACGCCACGAACTGCACGGTCGAGAACGACCCCCAGGAGAACTGCACCCACGGCGGCGAAGGCGCCATCGCGCTGATGCTCTGCTGGGTCACCTCGCAGCACGACAGCAGCAGTTCCACCTGCTGCTGCACGTCGTTGGAGCTGGGATCGCCCGACCGGTCGAGGAAGACCTCCAGCTGAAGCTCGGCGGGCCGGCTGCCGGTGAACTTCGGCGGCGCGCCCCGGTCGTACGCCACGGCCTGCTCCGTGTGCCAGCTCGCCGACCGGCTGAGCTGGAGCTGGTCCGGGTTGAACTGGAACTTCACCTCGCCGAGCTTCCCGCCGAAACTGCTCGACAGATCCGTCGGCGGCTGATGGATCGACAGCGCCGCCCGGGACAGTCCACGGGCCGCCTTGCCGCCCACGAGGCCCGCCATCTCAGGCGCCTCCCGCGTCGGTGAATCCGTGGTGCGCGATCTCCAGCGTCTCCGTCGCCACCGCGGGGCTCGCCGGATCCAGCGTCGGGCCCGTCCAGCGCACCGGCAGCACCTCCACGAGACCCCACTGCGCCACGACCGACTTGTCGGCCCGCAGCGCCGCGATCTGCGCGGTGGGACGGGTGATCCCCGTCGCGAGGGAGGAGATCCAGGCGGCGACCTTCGCGGTGTCCGGGGTGAGCGGACGGGTCAGCCGGATCGTGGAGAACGTGACACGGGTGGGCAGCTGCCAGACGAAACCGTTGTTGCCGCCTTCCTGGCGCTGCTCCACCTCGACCTCGGAGGACAGGCCCTCACAGCCGTTGAACAGACCGAGGTCCTGGCCGTCGATCGTGAGCTTGAAGAAGATGGTGGAGGCGGGGTCCGGCTGGTTGGGCATGGTGGCGGTTCTCTCGGATCGGTGGTCACGGGCGGGTGGGTGCGGGATACGGGCCGGGTCAGCGTCCGTGGTCGCGGAGACGGCCCACCCGCTCGCGGTCGGCACGCAGCTCGGCCCTCAGCAGCCGCGACAGCGGGGTCACGAGCCGCCGCGCCAACTCGTCGAGCTGCGTGGGCGACTCGGCCTCACGAGAGGGCTCCGCCAGGCCGCGCTGTACGGAGGGCGGAGCGCTCGCGGTACGGGTGACCGGCGCCGTCCGGGGCCCCGGTGCCGCCGCGGGCACGGGAACGGACGTCCGCTGGGGGGGGGGGGGGGGGGGGGGGGGGGGGGGGGGGGGGGGCGGCGGGGGGGGCGGGGGGCGGGGGGGGGGGGGCGGGGGGGGGGGGGGTTGGGGGGGGGGGGGGGGGGGGCGGTGACGTCCTCGGTGGGGCCGCTCTCGACGACCCGGCCGCCGTACATGACGGCGATGCGGCGGGCGCGTCCGTAGAGCAGGCCGATGTCGTGGGTGATCAGGAGGGTGGCCAGGCCCCGGGT
>NZ_MSJP01000112.1 GCF_014596525.1 Streptomyces sp. CBMA291 | reverse complement strand
GTCGGCGTCGGCGGCCTCGGCGAGGGCCAGGGGCCCGGTGCTGCCGGTGGCCCCGGCCCCGCGCGCGAGGACGCCTCCTCCGGCCGACCGCACGGCGGTCCCGGTCGTCCCGGGAACGCCGGGGACCACGACGGCGGGGCCCGGAAGGACCGGGGCTCCGCGTCCGGCCCGGCAGCGCGCGGGGGCAGGCGGGGAATCAGCGCGTGGGCCCGGCGCCTCACAGGGGGACGCGAGGAGCTTCCGGCCCCCGTCGAGGACCCCAGGCCCGCCCAGGAGACCCGGATCGGCGCCCGGCCCTCGTCCGACGTGCCGGAGACCGCCGCCGCGCCCGCACCGGCGCCCGACACCTGGCCCGACCCGGCCACCGTCCTGCTCACCGCCCTCGGTCCGGGACCCCGGCTCTGGGAGCGCGGCCGGGACCACCCCGAGTCCCTCGTGGTCCGCCTCGGCACCACCGACCGCGCCGCGCTCTCCGGAGTGCCCGTCACCGTGGGGCTGCGCGAGGCCGGTTCGCTCGGTCTCGCGGGGCCCGCCGACCGGCTCGCCGGTCTCGCCCGCTCGGTCGTCGCCCAGCTCGCCGCCCTGCACTCCCCCGCCGAGCTGGAGATCGTGCTCATCAGCGCCGACCGGAACCGTTCGCTGGACGAGCGGCGCCGGGCCTGGGGCTGGCTCGGCTGGCTCCCGCACGTCCGGCCCGCCCACGGCCAGGACACCCGGCTGCTCCTCGCGTACGACCGCGAGCAGGCCCAGGCCCGTACGGCGGAGCTGACCCGGCGGCTCGACGACGGCCCGCTCGGGACCGGCTGGCCCAGCGCCGACCGCACGGCCGTCGCCGAGGCGGCCGCCCGGCACGAGGGACCGGTCACGGTCGTGATCGTGGACGGCGACCCCGGCTCCTCCGCGCTGCGCGAGACGGTGGCGCGCCTTGCCGGTGCCGGACCGGCGGCCGGGATCCACCTCCTCTGTCTCGCGGAGGCGCCCCCCGCCTCCCCCGCCTCCCCGGTGGCCGCCACCTACGAGTCGGCGTGCACCGCGTCCCTCGCGTTCCGCGAGTGCGGGGCCGCCGTGCTCCTCAGCGGTGACGTGGCCACCGCGCTGCGGCTGCTCAGGACGGCGGGCGGACGGATCGCGGGGCACGGCACCGTGGGTGTGGTCGACGCGGTCTCGCTCGCCTGGGCGGACCGGTTCGGGCGCGCGCTCGCCCCGCTGCGCACGGACGCGGCGGCGGTGCCCGGCGCCCGCGCCTCCACGCTGCCTCCCTCCGCGCGGCTCCTGGACGAACTGGGACTCGCCCGTGCCACGCCCGCCTCCCTGATGGCCCGCTGGGCCTCGGCCGGGGACGGCACGGCCGTCCTGGGCGCGGGACCGCGCGGCCCGCTCGCGGTGGACCTCACCCAGGAGGGCCCGCACCTGCTGATCGAGGGGCCCCCGGGCAGCGGGCGCACGGAGCTGCTCCGTTCGATCGCCGCCTCCCTCGCGGCAGGCGGCCGCCCCGACCGGCTCGGGCTGCTCCTGGTGGACGGGGCGGGCGGCGAGCGCGGCGAAGGACTCGCGGCCTGTACGGAGCTGCCACACGTCACCGAGCATCTGATCGCATCGGACCCGGTGCGGATGCGGGTGTTCGCGCAGGCGCTGGGCGCGGAGCTGAAGCGGCGCGCCGAGCTGCTCGGCGACGGGCACTTCGCCGACCGCCGGGGCCCGCGTACGGCGTCCTCGGGCGACCGGATGATCGGCCAGCGCGGGGCGAGCGCGGCGGAGTCGGTCCCGCAGGGCCCCCGGGTGACCGTCCGCCTCCCGGAGGACGAGACCTCCGGCACCGGCCGCCGCCCCGCGTACCCGGGGGACGTCGACGGCCGGACGAGCGGTCGCGTGCCGTACCCGGGCGAGGCCGGGGGGCGCGGCGCGTACCCCGGCGACCTGGGCGGCCGGGCGAGCGGCCGGACCCCGTACCCCGGCGACCTCACGGACCGCCCGAGCGGGCGGACCCTCCGGACCGGCGACGGCTCGATCGGCTCCCTGCCGAGCGCGCGGAGCGGCCGGGGCGCGTACCCGGGAGACGCCGAGGGCCGGACGCCCTACCCGGGCGAGGGCGGGCGTACGAGCGGCCGGGGCGCGTACCCCGGCGCGGACGACCTGCGCGCGCGCCCCAGCAGCCGCACGCTCCGCACCGGTGACGCCGACCCCGGCGGCCCGGCGGAGGGGCACGGTTCCCACCCGGGCGACCTCGGGATGTCCGCGAGCGGCCGGATCCCGCACCCGGGCGCCGAGGACTCCGGGGTACGCGGTCCGGGCGCCGAGGGCTCGCGTATGCGCGGTCCGGGGGCCGAGGACCTCGGTGGGCCCGTGAGCGGCCGGATCCCGCACCCCGGAGCCGGGAGCGGGGCCGACGAGCGTTCCGGCGCCCGGATCCGGCCGGGCGGTGACGCCGTCCGTCCGGACACGCCGAGCGGGCGACCGCCCCGCCGGGACGGCGGCTTCCTCGACGACCGCCCGAGCAGCCGCACGCTCCGCACGGGCGACGACCCGGGCACGCCCGCGAGCGGCCGGGTCCCCCGGACGGGGGACGGCGACCTCGGCGGCCACCCGAGCGGCCGGTTCACCCGCACGGGGGAAGGCGACCTGGGCGGTCGGACGAGCGGCCGGATCCCGCGCGCCGGGGACGGCGACCTGGAGGGCCACGCCGGCGGCCGAGTCTCCCGGGCGGCGGAAGGCGACCTCGGCGGGACCGCGAGCAGCCGGACCTACCGCACCGGGGACGGCGACCCGGGCGGGCAGACCAACGGCCGCGTTCCCCGCACCGGCCACGGCGACCTCGGCGGGACCGCGAGCAGTCGGACCTACCGCACCGGGGACGGCGACCTCGGAGGTCACTCCGGCCGGATCCCCCGTGCCGGGGACGGTGGCCTGGACGGGGCCGCGAGCAGTCGGACCTACCGTGCGGGAGATCCGGTCGCCGGGGGTGAGGCGGGGGTCGGCCGAGGCGGCTCGGCCGGGTATCTGCCCCGGCTCGTCGTTCTCGTCGACGACTTCGACGCGCTGGTCGCCCCCGCGCTCGGCGCCCCCGGGCGGCCCGCCGCGGGCTCCGTCGTACGGGCCCTCGAAGCCGTCGCGCGGAACGGAGAGCGGCTCGGGGTGCACCTCGTCGCGACCTCGTCGCGGCCGGACAGGACCGCCGACACCGAGCTGGCGCACGGCGCCCGGCTGCGGATCGTGCTCGACCCGCCTCCGGCGGTCGCCGGGCCCGAGGTACCGGCCGCCGGGCGAGGGCGCCTCGGGCATCCGGACGGGCGGGTGACGCCGTTCCAGGCGGGCCGGGTGACCGGCCGCATCCCCCGGACGGCGACGCTCCGGCCGACGGTGGTCCCGCTGGAGTGGGAGCGGATGGGTGATCCGCCCACCCGCCGCCCGGTCCGGGAGCTGGGCAACGGACCGACGGACCTGGCCCTGCTCGCGAGCGCCCTCGACCGGGCGGCCCGCTCGGTGGAGGCGACACCCGTACCGCCGCTGACCCCCGCCACGCGCGCGTAGGCCCGGTCCACCGGCCCACGCGTGCGTGGCCCGGGGCCCCGGACCACGCGTGTGTAGGCCGGTGGACCGGGCTGGTCGCCTGCCCGGTCCGGGAGCCCCCGGCACCCGCGCATGCCACGGCCCGGCCCTCCGGCCTTTCCCGGACCCGGGAGGACCGGTCCGCGCACCCGCTCCGGCCGGGAAGGTCGGGAAGGCCCGCGCCCCCGCCCCCGTACTCCCGTATCCCCGTATCCCCGTACTTCCGTATCCCCGTACGTACATCCGCCCCGCCCCGCGCGGAGTTCACCCCTCTCCCCTCACTGACGGAACGTCACGAGCCAATCACGATCGGCCCGTTGGGGGCGGAGGCGGTATTGCGGGCCCCGGAACCCCGGCGTAGACCTGTCGGCACGGACAGCGACGCGCACGGGAGAGACGGGGCAGTGATGCGTACAACTCTTCGTCCACGCAAGGCCGCAGCGAAGACGACGGCACTGACGGCGTTCGCCGCCTTCGCCGCGCTCACCCTGGCCGCCTGCGGGGGCGGTGACGGTGGCGACGGCGCCGAGTCCCCGGCCTCCGTGCCCGCCGGGGACTCGCTCAAGGGCGAGAAGATCGAGGTCGCCGCCGTCTGGACGGGCCCCGAGCAGGAGAACTTCACCAAGGTCCTGCGCGAGTTCGAGCGGCGGACGGGCGCGACCGTCACCTTCGTGCCCGCCCAGGACCCGATCGTGAACTTCCTCGGGACGAAGATCGCGGGCGGCGCCCCGCCGGACGTGGCGATGCTGCCGCAGGTCGGCGCGATCCGGCAGGCGGCGGCCCAGGGGTGGCTGAAGTCCGTGGGCCAGGAGGCGGCGGACCAGCTGGCCGCGCACTACTCGCGCGGCTGGCGGGAACTCGGCATGGTCGACGGCACCCAGTACGGGGTGTACTTCAAGGCCGCCAACAAGTCCCTGGTCTGGTACAACTCCGCCGTCTTCGAGGGCGCGGGCGCGACCGAGCCGAAGACCTGGAAGGAGTTCCTGGCCACGGCGGAGACCATCTCGGCGTCCGGTGTCACCCCGGTGTCGGTGGGCGGCGCGGACGGCTGGACGCTCACCGACTGGTTCGAGAACGTCTATCTCTCGCAGGCGGGCCCGGAGAAGTACGACCGGCTGGCCAAGCACACGCTCCGGTGGACGGACCCGTCCGTCACCGCCGCCCTGACGACGCTCGCGGAGCTGTTCGGCAAGCCGTCGCTGCTCGCGGGCGGTACGAACGGGGCTCTCCAGACGGAGTACCCCGTCTCCGTCACCCAGACCTTCACCGGAGGCGACCAGCCCAAGGGGGCGATGGTCTTCGAGGGCGACTTCGCCGCCGTCAACATCGCCGAGACGAAGGCGGGCATCGGCACGGACGCGAAGGTCTTCCCCTTCCCCGCGGTCGGCTCGGGCACCGCCCCGGTGGTGACGGCGGGGGACGCGGCGGTGGCGCTGAAGGAGACCAAGGGCGCGCGGGCGCTGCTCGCCTTCCTCGCCTCCCCCGACGCGGCGGGAATCTGGGCGGCGGAGGGCGGTTTCCTCTCCCCGAACAAGGACCTGGACCCGGCGGCTTACCCGAACGACGTCCAGCGGGAGATCGCGAAGGCGCTGATCGGCGCGGGTGACTCCTTCCGCTTCGACATGTCGGACCAGATGCCGCAGTCGTTCGGCGGGACGCCGGGCAAGGGCGAGTGGAAGGCGCTCCAGGACTTCCTGAAGAACCCGAAGGACATCGCGGGGACCCAGGCACGCCTGGAGGCGGACGCGGAGAAAGCGTACCGGGCCGCGGCGAAGGGCTGAGGCCCCCGCCATGCCCCGAAACCAGGACCGAGACCAGGACCCAGACCAGAGCCGAGGCCAAGCCCAGGGCCACGGCCAAGGCCGCCGAGACCAGAGCCATGACCGTGGCCGTGGCCGTGCCCGTGGCCGTGCCCGTGGGAGAACGGTCGCCGTCGTCTTCCTGCTGCCCGCCCTCCTCCTGCTCGGCGCGCTCGTCGTCTACCCGATCGGGTACTCCGTCCAGCGTTCGCTCTTCGACCGCTCGGGCTCCTCGTTCGTCGGTCTCGACAACTACCTGGCCCTGGTCGGCGACGACTCGCTGCGCACCGCCGTCCGCAACAACCTGGTCTGGCTGGTGGTCGCCCCCGTCGTGGCGACCGCGCTCGGTCTGCTCTTCGCGGTGCTCACCGAACGCGTGCGCTGGGGTACGGCGTTCAAGCTGGTCGTCTTCATGCCGATGGCGATCTCGATGCTGGCCGCCGGGATCATCTTCCGGCTCGTGTACGAGCAGGACCCGGACCGGGGTGTCGCCAACGCCGTCTGGGTCGGGGTCCACGACACCTTCGCCGAGGCCTCCGGCTTCCCGAAGGCCAGGCCGCTGCCCGTCCATCCGCTGCGGGCGGCCGGGGACGGCTCGTTCGTGACGAAGGAGCCGGTGCGCGCAGGGGAGCCCGTACGGCTTCCGCTGGTCGGGGTGGCCCCCGGCAGGATGCCGACGGAGGCCCGCCCGGCGCACGAGCCGGCCGCGCCCGCCGGGGGCACGGTGTCCGGGACGGCGTGGCTGGACTTCACCCGGGGCGGCGGCGGGCGGCCGAACCGGGTCGACCCGGCCGAGGCGGGCCTCGCGGGGCTGCGGATCGAGGCGGTGCGGGACGGCGAGGTCGTCGCCCGGACCACGGCGGCGGCCGACGGCTCCTTCTCCTTCCCCGCCGAACGGGTGACAGGGGCGCTCATCCGGCTGCCCGCGAGCAACTTCCGGGAGCAGTACGGCGGGGTGGAGTGGCTGGGCCCCTCGCTCGTCACCCCTGCGGTCATCGGGGCGTACGTGTGGATGTGGGCCGGGTTCGCGATGGTGCTGATCGGGGCGGGGCTCGCGGCCGTACCGCGTGAACTGCTCGAAGCGGCGCGGGTGGACGGGGCGAACGAGTGGCAGGTGTTCCGCCGGATCACCGTGCCGCTGCTCGCGCCGGTCCTGGTGGTCGTCCTGGTCACCTTGATGATCAACGTACTGAAGGTCTTCGACCTGGTCTTCGTCATCGCACCGGGGTCGGCGCAGGACGACGCGAACGTGCTCGCGCTCCAGCTGTACCGCTCGTCCTTCGGCACGGACGCCGATCTCGGCGTCGGCTCGGCCATCGCGGTCGTGCTGCTCCTGCTCGTCCTGCCGGTCATGGCGGTCAACATCCGGCGCATCCGAAGGGAGACCCGCCGATGACGTCCTCGGGCCAGGAAAGGACCGGCCACGGGACCGCACCCGAGGCCGGATCCGGGACCGGGACCACACCCGGGGCCGGGCCTGGGGCCGGGGCCGTATCCGCGCCCGGGGTCGCCTCCCGGCTCGCGGCGCGGGCCGCCGCGCGGGCCGCCGGGGGCGCGGTCCGGGTGTTCCTGCTGCTCACGGCGCTGTTCTGGCTACTGCCCACGGTGGGGCTGCTGCTGTCCTCGCTGCGTTCGTCCTCGGACATCGCGGCGAGCGGCTGGTGGCGTGTGTTCACCGCGCCCGCGCAGCTGACCACCGCCAACTACGCCGACCTGCTCGCGAACGGCACGATCACCCGCTCGCTGCTCTCCACCGTCCTCATCACCGTCCCCGCGACCCTGCTCGTACTGGTCATCGGCTCGCTCGCCGGGTACGCGTTCGCCTGGCTGGACTTCCCGGGGCGCGACTGGTGGTTCCTGGGCGTGGTGGCCCTGCTCGTGGTGCCCGTGCAGGTGGCGCTCGTCCCGGTGTCGAAGCTGTTCGGCGCGGTCGGGCTCTTCGAGACGACGCTCGGGGTGGTCCTTTTCCACACCGCGTTCGGGCTGCCGTTCGCGGTCTTCCTGCTGCGGAACTTCTTCGCGGAGATCCCCCGCGAACTCCTGGAGGCGGCGCGGCTCGACGGGGCGGGCGAAGTGCGGCTCTTCACCCGGGTGGTGCTGCCGCTCGGCGGTCCCGCGATCGCCTCGCTGGGAATCTTCCAGTTCCTGTGGGTGTGGAACGACATGCTGATCGCACTGATCTTCGCGGACTCGCAGTCCCCGCCGATCACGGTGGCGCTCCAGCAGCAGGTCCGGCAGTTCGGCAACAACGTGGACGTGCTCGCGCCGGGGGCGTTCCTGTCGATGGTGGTGCCGCTGGTGGTGTTCTTCGCGTTCCAGCGCCAGTTCACGGCGGGGGTGATGGCGGGGGCGGTGAAGTGAGACGGAACGGGGTTTCACGGCCGTAAAACCCCTGCTTCAAAGCCCCTGCTTCCCCAAAACCCCCGCTGCCCCCTTCAACCCCGGCCGCTCAGCCGCTCAGCCGCTC
The DNA here is from genome assembly GCF_014596525.1 of Streptomyces sp. CBMA291. Classification (GTDB taxonomy): domain Bacteria; phylum Actinomycetota; class Actinomycetes; order Streptomycetales; family Streptomycetaceae; genus Streptomyces. The sequence continues at coordinate 31,490 of NZ_MSJP01000112.1, read as the reverse complement.
GGCCCCCGGCACCCCTCAGCCCCTGAGCGCCGCCACCGCCGCGCGGGCCAGCTCGTCGACGTACCCCGAGGGCAGCGGCGCGCGGACGACGACCAGGCGCCAGTAGAGGGGGCCGACGATCAGGTCGAGCGCGCGCCCGGGGTCGGTGCCCTCGGGGAGTTCGCCGCGCGCGACGGCGTCGTGGACGATCGCGGTCACGACGCCCCGGGGCCCGTCGAGGAGCGTCGCGCTGACGGTCTCGGCGATCTCGGGGCGCCGCGCCGCCTCGACGAGCAGGTCGGGGATGACCTGGGAGGCGACCGGGTGGCGCAGCGCGTGCGAGGCGACGACGAGGAGCGCGCGTACGTCCCCTTCGAGGGAGCCGGTGGCGGGGACGGGCAGCCCCTGCTCGGCGAAGGCGCCGACGAGGTCGAGGACCAGGGCGAGCTTGGACTTCCAGCGCCGGTAGACGGCGGTCTTGCCGACTCCGGCGCGGCGCGCGATGCCCTCGATGGACATCCGGGCGAAGCCGACCGCCGCGAGTTCCTCGAAGACGGCGGCGCGGATGGCCTCGGTCACGTCCTCGCGGAGTACGGCGGCTCCGGCGGGGGCGCGGCGGGGGGTCGGATCGGTCATGAAGGGCATCCTAACGAACGGCGACGCCCCACCTTCGTTACGACGATACGGTTGCGTTCCGACGCGGCACCCCCCTAACCTCCCCGTAGCGACGATACGGACCCGTTCCATCGCCGACGATGCCCCGCACCCTTCGTCGAAAGCGCCCGCCCGTGACCACCACCCTCGCCCCGCCATCCCTCCCGCGCCCGGACCCCACCGGCTCCCCGGGCCCCTCCGAGGACCCGCGCGCCCTGGCCCTGCGGCACGGGCTGACCGTGAGCGGCGCCCGCCCCTCGCTGCCCCGTTACGTCGGGCAGCTCTGGTCCCGCCGTGACTTCATCACCGCCTTCGCGACCGCCCGGCTGACCGCCCAGTACAGTCAGGCGCGCCTCGGCCAGGTCTGGCAGGTGATGACCCCGCTCCTCAATGCGGCGGTCTACTACATGATTTTCGGCGTTCTGATGAACGCCAAGCATGGCGTCCCCGACTACGTGCCCTTCCTGATCACCGGCATCTTCGTCTGGACGTTCACCTCCGACACGGTCATGGCGGGCACCCGCGCGATCAGCGGCAATCTGGGCCTGGTCCGCGCCCTGCACTTCCCGCGCGCCGGCCTGCCGATCTCGCTCGCCCTCCAGCAACTCCAGCAACTGCTGCTCTCGCTCGCCGCGCTGACCGTGATCCTGTTCTGCTGCGGCCAGTTCCCCACCTGGAGCTGGCTGCTCGCCGTCCCCGCGCTGCTGTGCCAGGCGCTGTTCAACGCGGGCGTGGCGCTCGTCCTCGCCCGGCTCGCGGCGCGCACCCCGGACATCAGCCAGCTGATGCCGTTCGTGCTGCGCACCTGGATGTACGCCTCCGGCGCCATGTGGTCGATCCGGAACCTGGCGGAGAGCGGGCGGTTCCCGGAGGGCGTGGTCCTGGCGCTCCAGTGCAACCCGGCGGCGGTCTACATCGACCTCATGCGCTTCGCCCTGATCGGGAGCCACACCTCGGCGCAGCTCCCGCCGCACGCCTGGGCACTCGCCGCCGGCTGGGCACTGCTGACCTTCTGCGGCGGATTCGTGTGGTTCTGGAAGGCGGAGGAGACGTACGGCCGTGGCTGAGCACACCGAGCACACCAAGCACACCGAAGATGCCGAACACACCAGGCGCACCCGGCTCACCGAGCACACCGAGACCGTCAAGCACACCGAGCGTGCAGGGACCGCCGGAAGGCCCGAGACCCCTGGAGGCCCCACCCCCACCGTCGTCGTCGACGGCGTCCACGTCACGTACACCGTCCACGGTGGCGGGGCGGGTGGCCGGGGCGCCGCCACCGCCGCGCTCGGCCGCATCCTGCGGCGCGGCGGCGCGGCTCCTGCCGGGCGGAGGGTGCACGCCGTGAAGGGGGTCGGCTTCGTCGCCCACCGAGGCGAGGCAATTGGCCTGATCGGTTCGAACGGATCGGGGAAGTCCACCCTTCTGAAGGCCATCGCCGGTCTCCAGCCCGTCGAGCGCGGCCGGGTCTACACCCAGGGGCAGCCCTCGCTGCTCGGCGTCAACGCGGCGCTGATGGGCGATCTGACGGGCGAGCGGAACGTGATCCTGGGCGGGCTCGCGATGGGCATGAGCCGTACGGAGATCCGGGAGCGGTACCAGGAGATCGTGGACTTCGCCGGGCTCGACGAGACGGGCGACGCGATCTCCCGCCCCATGCGTACGTACTCCTCCGGGATGGGCGCCCGGCTGCGGTTCTCCATCGCCGCCGCGAAGAGCCATGACGTCCTGCTCATCGACGAGGCCCTGGCCACCGGCGACGCGCGGTTCCGGCAGCGGAGCCGGCGGCGGATCGAGGAGCTGCGGGCGGCGGCGGGCACGGTCTTCCTGGTCAGCCACTCGAACTCGACCATCACGGAGACCTGCGAGCGGGCCCTGTGGCTGGAGGCGGGGACACTGCGGATGGACGGACCGGCGAAGGAGGTGGTGGCGGCGTACGAGGAATTCACCGCGACGGGAGGGCCGCTCGGAGCCAAGACGCCGGGCAAACAGGACATAGCGGTCTAGAGTGCGGAGGAATGACGAACGACCAGCCCCCTCCGCCACCCGGGCCGTCCGCACCCCCGCCACCACCCCGGCCACCCGCGCCGTCCACGCCCCCGCCCTCCCGGCCGCCCGAGGCCACCCCGCCCCCGCAGCCCCCGGACGCTCCCGCCACCCGGCCATCGGATGCCCACCCCGCCCGGCCGTCCGCCGCTCACCCCGCCGCCCGGTCGTCCGCGCCGTACACCCCCGACCCGTCCACCCCCGACCCGCCCGCCCTCACCGGGTCGCCCTTCGACTCGGAGACCTTCACCTCCGCGACCTTCGTCACGGTCGGCGGCGGCCCCCGGCTCGCCCTCGCCGCCGTCTGGCTGACCACCCGCGCGGGAATGCTCCTGCTGCTCCTGCGCGACAGCCTCGGCATCGGCGGGGTCGGCCGCGAGGTGGACCTCTACCGGCACTGGTACGGCCTCTTCGCCCAGGGCACCTTCCCGCCGGGCGACGCCACCTGGCAGTACCCGCCGGGCGCCGGGCTCGTGATCATGTCCCCGGGCCTGCTGCCCTGGCTCACCTACGCCCAGGCGTTCGTCGTCCTCGCCCTCCTCGCCGACGCGGCGGTCGTCCTCGCCCTCGCGGGCGCCGACAGCGCCCGCCTCACCCACGGCTCCTGGTACTGGGTCTGCGGTCTGCCGCTCCTGCTCCATCTGCCGCTCGCCCGCTACGACGTCCAGGCCACCGCCCTCGCCGTCCTCGCCCTGCTCGCCCTCGCCGCCCGCGCCCCCGCCGCCCACCGGCTCGGCGGCGCGCTCGCCGGGATCGGCGCCCTGGTCAAGGTCTGGCCCGCGCTCGCCCTGATCGGCACCCCCCGGGGCCGTACCACCCGGGACGCCTGGACCGCCGCCGCCGTCACCGCCCTCGCGCTCCTCGCCACCCTCGCGCTCTGCTTCTCCGACGCGCTCGGCTTCCTGCGCCAGCAGGGCGGCCGGGGCGTCCAGATCGAGTCGCTCGGCGGCACCGCCCTCGCGCTCGCCGGGGCCGGCGGGATCTGGCCGGGCCAGGCCGAGTTCCGCTACGGGGCCTACGAGTACGTCGGCCCGTACGTCTCCAGCCTCGGCCACCTCGCCCTGCTGCTCACCGTCGTCGCCTTCGGCTGGCTGCTCCTGTGGCGGCTGCGCGCCCACCGCTGGACCGCCGCCACCCCCTTCGACGCGGCCCTCGCCGCCGTGCTGCTCTTCACCGTCACCAGCAGGGTGATCAGCCCCCAGTACCTCGTCTGGCTGCTCGGTCTCGCCGCCGTCTGCCTGACCTCCCGGGCCACCGTGATGCGCCCGGTCGCCCTCCTGCTGCTCCCGGCGGCGGCCCTCAGCACCCTCGCGTACCCCGTCCTGTACGACGAGGTCGTCGCCGGGACCCCCCGGGGCGTGACCGTGATGGTGCTCCGCAACGGGCTGCTGCTCGCCGCCGCCCTCCTCGCCGCCCGCCGCCTGTGGACCTCGACGGTCCCGGGCCCGCCCGTACGCGAATCCTGAGGCGCGCGCCGGGCCCTCGGAAGGGGACCCGAAGGGGACACGAAGGACACGCGAAGGGCCCCGCCGGAGAAATCCGACGGGGCCCTTCCGGGTACTACCGGGGCCTAGCTGTGCGTACGAAGCAGCGTGCGCATCGTCCGCATCGCCACCGACAGGTTGGCCAGGTCGAAGGTGTCCGAGCCCTGGATCTCGTCCAGGGTCGTCCGGGCGCGGCCCAGGATCGCCGCGTTCCTCTCCTCCCAGCCCTTGAACCGCTCCTCGGGGCTCGTGGTGCCGTTGCCCACCGTCAGGACGTCCGCCGTCAGCGCCGCGTGCGCCGCGAACAGGTCCTCACGGATCGAGGCGCGGGCCATCGACTGCCACCGGTCGCTGCGCGGCAGGTCGATGATCCGGTCCATCAGACCGGTGATCCGCAGCCGGTCGGCCAGGTCGTAGTAGACCTCGGCCACCGCGAGCGGCTCCTTGTCCATCCGGTCGGCGATGGCCACGATGTCGAGGATCGGGAAGGCCGAGGAGAAGCCCGCGACCCGCTGGGCCAGCTTCTCCGGCACGCCGACCTCGGTCAGACCGTCCAGGATCGACTGGTACCACTCCAGGTCCGCGCCGCGCAGCAGGCCCGGCATCTGCGCCCGGACCTCCTCGACCCGCTCGCCGAAGAACTCGATGGTCTCGGTGAGCTGGAGCGGCTGCGGCCGGTTGTTGAGCATCCAGCGGGTGCCGCGCTCGACGAGCCGGCGCGAGTGCAGCCGCATCCGGGTCTGCACCTCGGCCGGCACCCGGGTGTCGAGCGCCTCGACGGCGTCCCAGGTCTGACCGAGCCGGAAGACCGTCCGGGCGGCGGTCTGCGCCCGCACGATCTCCTCGATCGAGGCGCCGGTCTCCTCGCGGAGACGGTGCAGGAAGGTCGAGCCGCCGGTGTTGACGGTGTCGTTGACCAGGACGGTGGTGATGATCTCGCGGCGCAGCGCGTGGTTGTCGACCGCCTCGGTGAACTTCTCGCGCAGTTGCGTCGGGAAGTACGCGTGCAGCAGTCCGCGCAGGTACGGGTCGTCCGGCAGGTCCGTGCCGATCAGCTCGTCGGCCACCGTGATCTTGGTGTACGCGAGGAGGACGGCCAGTTCCGGCTGGCTCAGACCCCGGCCGTTGTTGAGCAGTTCGCGGATCTGCCGGTCGGCGGGCAGGAACTCAAGGGAGCGGTCGAGGGCCCCGTCACGGCCGAGCCTGCGCATGAAGCGCTGGTGGGCGTGGAGCAGGGAGGGCGACTCGGCGACGGCGTTGGCCAGGGCGGTGTTCTGCGCGTAGTTGTTGCGCAGCACGAGCCGGCCGACCTCGTCGGTCATCTCGGCGAGGATCTTGTTGCGCTGCTTGACGGTCATGTCGCCCTCGGCGACGAGCCCGTTGAGCAGGATCTTGATGTTGACCTCGTGGTCGGAGGTGTCGACGCCCGCGCTGTTGTCGATGGCGTCGGTGTTGATCTTGCCGCCCTCGCCGAGGGGGCCGCCGTTGCGGGCGAACTCGATGCGGCCCAGCTGGGTCGCGCCGAGGTTGCCGCCCTCGCCGACGACCTTGGCCCGGACGTCCTTGCCGTCGACCCGGATGGGGTCGTTGGCCTTGTCGCCGACGTCGGCGTTGGACTCGGCCGAGGACTTGACGTAGGTGCCGATGCCGCCGTTCCACAGCAGGTCGACGGGGGCGTGCAGGACGGCCTTCATCAGTTCGGCCGGGGTCATCTTGGTGATCCCGTCCTCGATGCCGAGGACGGCCCTGACCTGCGCGTTGATCGGGATGGACTTGGCGCTGCGGGGGTGGACGCCACCGCCCGCGGAGAGCAGCGAGGGCTCATAGTCGGCCCAGGAGGAGCGGGGCAGCTCGAAGAGGCGGCGGCGCTCGGCGTAGGAGACGGCCGCGTCCGGGTTCGGGTCGAGGAAGATGTGCCGGTGGTCGAAGGCGGCGACCAGGCGGATGTGCTCGGAGAGCAGCATGCCGTTGCCGAAGACGTCGCCGGACATGTCGCCGACGCCGACGGCGGTGAAGTCCTCGTTCTGGGTGTCGTGGCCCAGCTCGCGGAAGTGCCGCTTGACGGACTCCCAGGCGCCCCGGGCGGTGATGCCCATGCCCTTGTGGTCGTAACCGGCGGAGCCGCCGGAGGCGAAGGCGTCGCCGAGCCAGAAGCCGTACGCCTCCGCGACGCCGTTGGCGATGTCGGAGAAGGTCGCGGTGCCCTTGTCGGCGGCGACCACCAGGTAGGTGTCGTCCTCGTCGTGGCGGACCACGTCGACCGGCGGCACGACCTCGCCCGCGACCAGGTTGTCGGTGATGTCGAGCAGCGCCGAGATGAAGGTCTTGTACGAGGCGATGCCCTCGGCCAGCCAGGCGTCCCGGTCCACGGACGGGTCCGGGAGCTGCTTGGCGACGAAGCCGCCCTTGGCGCCGACGGGCACGATGACGGTGTTCTTCACCATCTGCGCCTTGACCAGGCCGAGGACCTCGGTACGGAAGTCCTCGCGCCGGTCGGACCAGCGCAGACCGCCTCGGGCGACCTTGCCGAAGCGCAGGTGGACGCCCTCGACGCGCGGCGAGTACACCCAGATCTCGAACGCCGGGCGGGGCGCGGGGAGGTCGGGGATGGCCTGCGGGTCGAACTTCATCGACACGTAGGAGTGCGGCTCGCCCTCGGCGTTCTTCTGGAAGAAGTTGGTGCGCAGGGTGGCCTTGATGACGGTGAGGAAGGAGCGCAGGATGCGGTCCTCGTCCAGGCTCGCGACCTGGTCGAGGGCGCCGTCCAGCTCCTCCAGGATGCCGTCGGTCAGCTCGGTGCCCGCGTGCTGGCGCTCGGGCGACATCCGGGCTTCGAAGAGGGAGACGAGCAGCCGGGTGGTGTGGACGTTGTTGCGGAGAGTGTTCTCCATGTAGTCCTGGCTGAACGTGGAACCGGCCTGGCGCAGGTACTTGGCGTAGGCGCGGAGCACCATCGCCTCGCGCCAGGTGAGCCCGGCGGACAGGACGAGCGAGTTGAAGTTGTCGTCCTCGGCGCGGCCGGTCCAGGTGGCGGCGAAGGCCTCCTGGAAGCGCTCGCGGGCGTCGTCGGCGAGGTAGTCGCCGCCGTTGCCGGTGGTGACGGGCATCCGCAGGCCGAAGTCGTAGACCCAGGCGTGGGTGCCGTCGGCGCAGCGCAGCTCGTAGGGGCGCTCGTCGGTGACCTCGACGCCGAGGCGGCTGAGGACCGGGAGCACGGCGGAGAGCGAGATGGGCTCGCCCGTCTTGTAGATCTTGAAGCGGCGCTCGCCGGGGCCGGAGCCGACGGGCTCGTAGAGCGAGAGCGCGAAGTCCTTGCCCTCGGTGCGGGCCAGGGCCTCCAGGTGGACGAGGTCGGCGACGGCGGCGCGCGGCGAGTGGTCGGCCTTGTAGCCCTCGGGGAAGGCGTTGCCGTAGCGGCGCAGCAGCTCGGCGGCGCGCTCCTCGCCGCACTCGGCGTTCAGCGCCTCGGCGAAGCCGTCGGCCCAGGAGCGGGCGGCCTCGACGAGCCGGGCTTCGATGCGGTCGACGTCGGCGTCGGTGAGCTTGGCCAGCTCGGTGCCGGGCTCGACGCGGACGACGAAGTGCAGCCGGGAGAGGATCGACTCGGTGTTCCAGGCGGTGAAGTCGACGCTGGTGCCGCCCAGCTCCTCCTTGAGGAGTTCGATGAGCCGCAGCCGGACGCGGGTGGTGTAGCGGTCGCGCGGCAGGTAGACGAGGGCCGAGTAGTAGCGGCCGTACTCGTCCTGGCGCAGGTAGAGGCGGAGCCGGCGCCGCTCCTGGAGGTACAGGACGCTGGTGACGACGGACTGGAGCTGGTCGACCGGGGTCTGGAACAGCTCGTCGCGCGGGTAGGTCTCCAGGATCTGGAGCAGGTCGCGGCCGTCGTGGCTGTCGGACGAGAAACCGGCGCCCTCCAGGACCTCCTGGACCTTGCGCTTGACGACGGGGACCCGGCGGACGGACTCGGTGTAGGCGGCCGAGGAGAACAGGCCGAGGAAGCGGCGCTCGCCGATGACGTTGCCGTCGGCGTCGAACTTCTTCACGCCGACGTAGTCGAGGTACGAGGGGCGGTGCACGGTCGAGCGGCTGTTGGCCTTGGTGAGGATCAGCAGCTTGTGCTCGCGGGCCTTGGCGCGGGCGTCGGCGGGCAGCCGGCTGAAGGACGGCGAGACGGGGTGGGCGTGGTGGCCCTCGTCGTCGCCGGTGTGCTGCGGGTCGGAGCGCAGGATGCCGAGGCCGGTGCCGGGGACGGCGGCCAGCGCGTCTCCGTTGACCAGCTGGTACTCGCGGTAGCCGAGGAAGGTGAAGTGGTCGTCGGCGAGCCAGCGCAGCAGCTCGCGGGCCTCTTCGACCTCGGTGGGGCGCAGGTCCGCGGCGGTGGGCTCGGACGGGAGGCCCTCGGCGATCCGCACGGCGGTCTCGCGCATCTTCTCCCAGTCCTCGACCGTCTCGCGGACGTCGGACAGGACGCGCAGCAGATCGGCGGTGATCTGCTTGAGGTCGGCGCGGTCGGTCTCGCGGTCGATCTCGACGTGGATCCAGGACTCGGTGAGCGCGTCGTGCGGCAGCTCGCCCTCGATCTGGGCGGACAGGACCTCGATGAGTCGCCCGGTGACGTCGCGGCGGACGAGGACCTGCGGGTGGATCACGACGTGGATGCCGCGGCCCTGGCGGGACAGCTCGTTGGTGACCGAATCGACCAGGAAGGGCATGTCGTCGGTGACGACCTCGACCACGGAGTGGCTGCTCGTCCAGCCGTTCTCCTCGACCGTCGGGGTGTGCACCCGGACGTTCGCGGTGCCCTGCGGCCGGTTCTCCGCGAGCCGGTAGTGGGAGAGCGCGGCACCGAACACGTCGACCGGATCCCGGTCGCCGAGGTCCTCCGGAGCGGTGTGCAGGTAGTAGCGCTGGAGGTATTCGAGCACGGTGTCCCGGTTCGGGCGCCCCTCGGCGCCCTGGGAGCCCGTCGGGAGTCGGCCCCCCACCGGGCTGTGCTCAGCTACCCGGGCGGCCCTTTCGAGCAGCTCGGCCTTGGCTTCGTCCAGCTTGGTCTGCATGTCCTCTGACTCCTGTCGCGCGCCGTTGCGTGACGTCGGTGGAAGAAAGGGCACAACGCCACGACGCGGTGATTCCGGTCGAAGTAGACGTTATGCCCCGATGAGAGTTGCCCGGGTCGTTATCGGCCACGGAGAGCGGCGCGCCCGGACGAAGGGGATCGGCGAACGCGGGGGCGGCCCGACCGCGAAGGCGGGTCGGGCGGCGGCCGGGGGCTCCACTGCCCCCTCGGCGTATCGCGCTGATCACGGCAAAAGCCTATCGCTCCCGACCCCCGAACCGTCATGAGCCGTATGTGTACAAAAGACGACCGGGAAGTTTGACGTTCTGGACAGCGACAAGGGACCTGTCGGGAAACCGCCACACGAGGGCCTTCTTTAGGTCAGCATGGGGCCAGCACCGCAGACCGACCCTCTGTGACCTGGGAGAGCCATGGCGAAGATCCTGATCGTGACCGGCGACGCGGCGGAGTCGCTGGAGGTGATGTACCCGTACCAGCGCCTCCTTGAGGAGGGGTACGAGGTCGACATCGCCGCCCCGGAGCGCAAGAAGCTCCGCTTCGTCGTCCACGACTTCGAGCCCGGGTTCGACACGTACACGGAGAAGCCCGGCTACACCTGGCCGGCCGACCTCGCGTTCTCCGAGGTCGACCCGAGCGCGTACGTGGCCGTGGTGATCCCGGGCGGCCGTGCGCCGGAGTACCTGCGCAACGATCCGGAGCTGCGCAAGATCCTCAAGGCCTTCTTCGACGCGGACAAGCCGGTGGCGCAGATCTGCCACGGGCCGCTCCTGACGGCCGCCACGGGCGCCCTTGAGGGCCGCCAGGTCACGGCGTACCCGGCCCTCGAACTGGACATGCAGGCGGTCGGCGCGACCTTCCAGGACAGCGAGGCCGTGGTGGACGGCCTGCTGGTCTCCTCCCGCGCCTGGCCGGACCACCCGGCGTGGATGCGCGAGTTCCTGAAGGTCCTCCGCGCACAGGGCTGACCCCCGGGACCACCCGCGCCCGCCCCTCGGCACCACCGGGGGCGGGCGTGGCGCGCTTGAGCGAGGCCGCGGACGTACGCCGGTGAGGTCCTGGGCGTCCGTGGTGAGGCCGTGAAGCGTGGATGTACGCCGCGAGGCCGTGGACGTACGCGCGAAGGCCCCGGGCGTGCGTGAGGCCCCGGGCGTGCGTCGTGGGACACGAGGCCCGGGTGCGCGTCCGGGAAGCGGCGCAGGGCCCCCGGTGGGCGCGCTAGACCAGCTCCTCCGCGACCGCGACCGCCTCCGTGAGGGAGTCGACGACCGGCACGCCGACCCGCTCAAGCGAGGCCCTGCTGTGCGAGCCCCCGGTGTACAGCACCGCCTTCGCGCCGACGTGGGCCGCCGCGAGCGCGTCGTCGGCCGCGTCCCCGATGACGACCACCCGGTCCGCCGGAACGCTCCCGAGCGCGGCCAGATGCCGCACCATGTGTCCGGCCTTGCCGTCCGTCGAGGGGCCGACCCGCCCGTCCATCCGGACGAACCGCTCCGCGATCCCGTGCCGCCGCACCAGCGGTATCAGCTCCGTGTGCGGGGCGAGCGAGAGGAGCGACTGCGTGAACCCGGACTCCTGCCGGGCCGCGAGCAGCTCGGCGGCGCCGGAGGCGAGCCCGCAGGCCTCGGCGCGCTGCCAGTAGTGCCGGTGGAAGGCGCCGTCCATGACGTCCCACTCGGTGTCGGTGGGCAGCCGTCCCATCAGCCGCTCGTAGAACCTGGGCACCGGCACCGTGTACAGCTCGCGGTACCGCTCCAGGGTGATCGGTTCGAGCCCCAGCTCCGTGAAGGCGGCGTTGGTCGCCCCGATGACCGCCCCGATGTCGTCGAGCAGTGTGCCGTTCCAGTCCCAGACCAGGTGCTTGCCCGGCAAGCCGTCTCGTGTCCCCATGGAAAAACGGTACCCGGCCGGTCCGACAGTCACGTCCGGGAGACGGGATCAGCCGAGCAGCGCGGGAATCTCCTGTACGCCGAACCAGAGCAGCTCGTGGTCCTCCGCGCCGTCCACGACGAACCGCGCGTCGTCGTCGCCCTGGTCGGCAGCCCCCAGCGCGTCGGCCGCGGCCGTCACATCGGCCTGCGCGTCGTCCGCGTCGGCGTGCACGGCGGCGGCCTTGCCGAGCGGGACGGGACCGGCGATCCGGACCTCGCCGACGGAACCGGCGTCGAGCCCCCGGTCGGGGTCCGTGCTCGCGTCACGGTCGGGGACGTCCACCGCGACCACGATCCTGCGGCGGGGCGCCTCGGGGTCCCCGGCGAGCAGGCGCAGGGAGGCGGCGGCGGCACGGTTGAGCGCCGCGTACTCCAGCTCCTCGATGTCGTCGGAGACGTACCACTCGCGCAGTGCGGGGGTGACGGCGTAGGCGGTCAGCGGGCCGGAACCCAGCTCGCCCGCCTTGTGCGCCTGTGCGAGACCGGGGAGGGTCAGAGGGACGTACACGCGCATGGCTGGCCGCTTTCGTAGACGCTTCCGTGGTCGGCGAGTCCTCAGGATACGTGCGGAGTCCCCCTTCGGGGATTTCGGCCGGATCGCGCCTGCGTCCACCCCGGAAAGGGGCCCCCGAGAGGCCCTGAGACCCGATTTTTCGGGGCACCACCCGGATAGGTGATTCCGTTTTCGGACACTTCTCCGGCGGGCCGCTTCTTGCGGGCCCCGAGCGCTCGCCCGTACAAGATCCCCAGGGAAAGTTACCGACTGGTACCAGCCGGTGACACAACGACACGGGGGCCCTCATGACCGGCACGCTCACCACGACCCGCCCGACACCTGCGCCCGACACCCACCCGGGCGCGCCCGCCGACCGCTCGACCGCGCACCCCGACCGCTCGACCGCACCCGTCTCCACCGGGCACCCGTCCGCACCGGCGCGGCCCCGGGCCCCGATTCGGACCACGCCCACGCCCACCCGGGTCCCGACCCAGACCACGCCCGCACCCACCCGGCTCCAGGCTCAGACCGCCCCCGCCCCCGCCCCCGCCACCGGCACCGGCACCGGCACCGCCACCGCCACCGCCACGACCACAGCCGTCCCCGGCAGCAGGCCGCGCCGGTCTCAGGGCGCCTCCGGCACCGGCCCACGGGGCGCGGCGGGCGCCCGTCCGCAGGGACCGGCGGGGACCCGTCCTCGGACGACCGTGCCCCGGCCCCGCGCCTCCGCCCGGCCCGAGGCGCCCGACCGCCCCCGCACCCTCGCCCCGCACACGCTCTTCGCCGAGCGGCTGCTCGCGGTGCTCAGCGGGGAGCGGCCGGTGCACTGGATGCTCGGGCACACCATCGGGGAGGCGTACGAGCAGCTTGTCCGGATCGCGCCGGAGACCCCCCTGCGCTCGCTCGGGCCCCGGCCGGTGGTGCGGCGCTGTTCGGCCCAGCCGGACGACGGGCGGACGGTTCTCGAAGCCTTCGCGACGATCGCGACCGGACCGCGCGTCCGGGCCATGGCCTTCCGGCTCGAACGCGGTGAGGACCTGCGCTGGCGCTGCGCCGCCGTGGAACTGGACGGACTCCTCCCATGACGGAGGGGTCGGCCGCCCACCGGGCGACCGACCCCTCCGTCAGAGGTTCAGGACCTCACTTCTTGCGGCGGCGCCCGCCGCCGCCCGCGTTCTTCTGGGCCTTGCGGCGCTCCGCGCGGGTCATCCCGTCGCCGCCGTCCGCGTCCTCGGCGCCGAAGTCGCCCTCGACGACACCGCCGTCACCGTCCACGCTCGGCGCGGAGAAGTGCAGCCGGTCGGGCCGCTGCGGGGCGTCGAGCCCCTTGGCGCGGATCTCGGGACGTCCGGCCGGCACCGCGTCGCCCTTGTCCAGCGACGGGCCCTCCTGCACCGGGACCTCCTCGACCTGCTGCTCGACCTGGACCTCCAGGTTGAACAGGTAGCCGACGGACTCCTCCTTGATGCCCTCCATCATGGCGGTGAACATGTCGAAGCCCTCGCGCTGGTACTCGACCAGCGGGTCCTTCTGCGCCATCGCGCGCAGACCGATGCCCTCCTGGAGGTAGTCCATCTCGTAGAGGTGCTCGCGCCACTTGCGGTCGAGGACGGAGAGGACCACGCGCCGCTCCAGCTCGCGCATGATCTCCGAGCCGAGCTGCTTCTCCCGCTCGTCGTACTGCTCGTGGATGTCGCTCTTGATGGACTCGGCGATGAACTCGGCGGTGATGCCCGCCCGGTCACCGGCGGCGTCCTCCAGCTCCTCCACGGTGACCTTCACCGGGTAGAGCTGCTTGAACGCGGTCCACAGCCGGTCGAGGTCCCACTCCTCCGCGAAGCCCTCGGCGGTCTCCTGGCGGATGTAGTCGTCGATCGTGTCGTCCATGAAGTGCTGGATCTGCTCGTGCAGGTCCTCGCCCTCCAGGACGCGGCGGCGCTCGCCGTAGATGACCTCGCGCTGCCGGTTGAGCACCTCGTCGTACTTCAGGACGTTCTTACGCGTCTCGAAGTTCTGGGTCTCGACCTGCGACTGCGCGGAGGCGATGGCCCGGGTGACCATCTTGTTCTCGATCGGCACATCGTCCGGAACGTTGGCCATGGCCATCACGCGCTCGACCATCTGCGCCTTGAACAGACGCATCAGGTCGTCGCCGAGCGAGAGGTAGAAGCGGGACTCGCCGGGGTCGCCCTGACGGCCGGAACGACCGCGCAGCTGGTTGTCGATACGGCGGGACTCGTGCCGCTCGGTGCCCAGCACGTACAGCCCGCCGAGGTCCTTGACCTCCTCGAACTCGGCCTTCACGGCCTTCTCCGCGCGCTCCAGGGCGGCGGGGAGGGCGGCGGCCCACTCCTCGACGTGCTCGACCGGGTCGAGACCCGCCTGGCGCAGCTCGGCCTCGGCGAGGTCGTCCGGGTTGCCGCCGAGCTTGATGTCCGTGCCTCGTCCGGCCATGTTCGTGGCGACGGTGACGGCGCCCCGACGACCGGCCTGGGCGACGATGCTGGCCTCGCGCTCGTGGTGCTTGGCGTTGAGCACCTCGTGCTGGACACCGCGCTTGGAGAGCTGCTGCGAGAGGTACTCGGACTTCTCGACGGAGGTCGTGCCGACCAGGATCGGCTGGCCCTTCTCGTGCTTCTCCGCGATGTCGTCGACGACGGCGGCGAACTTGGCGACCTCGGTCCGGTAGATCAGGTCCGACTGGTCCTTGCGGATCATCGGCCTGTTCGTGGGGATCGGGACGACGCCGAGCTTGTAGATCTGGTGGAACTCGGCCGCCTCGGTCATGGCCGTACCGGTCATACCGGACAGCTTCGAGTAGAGCCGGAAGAAGTTCTGGAGGGTGATGGTGGCGAGGGTCTGGTTCTCGTCCTTGATCGCCACCCCTTCCTTCGCCTCGATCGCCTGGTGCATGCCCTCGTTGTAGCGGCGACCGGCGAGGATACGGCCGGTGTGCTCGTCGACGATCATGACTTCGCCGTCGATGACGACGTAGTCCTTGTCCTTCTTGAACAGTTCCTTCGCCTTGATGGCGTTGTTCAGGTATCCGACGAGCGGGGTGTTCACCGACTCGTAGAGGTTGTCGATGCCCAGCCAGTCCTCGACCTTGGCCACACCGGCCTCGTGGATGGCGACCGTGCGCTTCTTCTCGTCGACCTCGTAGTCGCCGGTCTCCTCGATGCCCTTGAGCGGGTTGCCGGGCTCGCCCTTGGCCAGGCGGGTGACCAGCTTGGCGAAGTCGCCGTACCACTTGGTCGCCTGGTCGGCCGGGCCGGAGATGATCAGCGGCGTACGGGCCTCGTCGACGAGGATGGAGTCGACCTCGTCGACACAGGCGAAGTTGTGGCCGCGCTGGACCAGCTCGTCCTTGGACCACGCCATGTTGTCGCGCAGGTAGTCGAAGCCGAACTCGTTGTTCGTGCCGTACGTGATGTCGCAGTCGTACTGCTCACGGCGCTGGGCCGGCGTCATGTTGGCGAGGATGCAGCCGATCGACAGGCCCAGGAAGCGGTGCACCCGGCCCATCAGCTCGGAGTCGCGCTCGGCCAGGTAGTCGTTGACCGTGATCAGGTGCACGCCCTTGCCGGAGAGCGCGTTGAGGTAGGCGGGGAGCGTGCCGACGAGGGTCTTGCCCTCACCGGTCTTCATCTCGGCGACATAGCCGAGGTGAAGGGCGGCGCCGCCCATCAGCTGGACGTCGTAGTGGCGCTGACCGAGCACGCGCTTCGCGGCCTCGCGCACGGTCGCGAAGGCCTCGGGCATCAGGTCGTCGAGGCTCTCGCCGTCGGCGTACCGCTGCTTGTACTCATCGGTGAGCGCCCGCAACTCGGCGTCGGAGAGGTTGACGAAGTCCTCTTCGATGGAGTTGACCTGGTCCGCGATGCGGTGCAGTTTGCGCAGGATCTTTCCTTCGCCTGCACGCATGAGCTTGTTGAAGACGGACACTGAGGCTGGTCTCCTTGCCGGTCGGGCCTGGCACTGGGTCTTGTCATGGACGCGAGCGCGGGCACGGCAGGTGGTCCCCACCGCAACGGCCATCGTAAGCGAGACCGCCCTCGCGGAGGGAGGCCCACAGTGCCGCAGCCGTACGTGCGCCCGGAAAGAGAACGCACGAGGGGGGCGGAAGGTGCCGCCCCGCCCGAAAAGTGTTCGCTTCCGCTCGCCCGCCTCACCACAATCCCGGCATGGATCCCATCACCCTCACCACCGACCGTCTGCGGCTGCGGAACTTCGTCGTCGGGGCCGCCGACGGCCCCGACGACACGGACGCGGTGCACGCCCTCTGCCAGGACCCGGACATCCGGCGCTGGACGACCGTCCCCGACCCGTACACCCGGCAGGACGCCGAGCTGTTCCTCCAGCGGCTCGTCCCCGACGGCTGGCGCGACGACACCGAGTACGCCTTCGCGGTGGAACCGCTGGCGGGCGGCCCCCTGCTGGCCGCCGCCAGCCTGAGCGGCCGGGGCGAGGGCGTCTGGGAGGTCGGCTACTGGCTGGCCGCCGAGCACCGGGGCAACGGCTACATGACAGAGATCGTCCGCGCGCTCGCCCACTGGGCCTTCACCCAGCTCGGCTGCGTCCGGCTGGTGTGGCGGGCCGAGGTCGGCAACGCGCCCTCGCGCGCGGTGGCCGAGCGGGTCGGCTTCGTCGTCGAGGGCGTCCAGCGGGCCGGGCTCGTCAACAAGGGCACGCTCCGGGACTGCTGGGTCGCCGCGCTCCTCCCCTCCGACTTCGGTCTGCCCAGCCCCCTGCCCTACCTTCCGGCGCCCGAGCGGCCCTGAACGGCGCCCCGGCGGAACCCCCGACGGCCCGCGGAACCCCGGACAGCCCCCGGACGGCGGCCCGTTGTCGGTGGCGGGGCCTAGGGTGCGGTCCATGACGACCGCTCCGCGCCCCGCCGCCGAACTGTCCGCCGACGAAGCACGCCGGATCGCCCTGCGCGCCCAGGGCTTCCTGGGGACGCCCGACCGTCGCGCGGGGGTGCGCGGGGTGCTGCGCGCGCTCGGCCAGGTCCAGCTCGACACGATCTCCGTCCTCGCCCGCTCGCACGAGCTGATCCCGTACGCGCGCCTGGGCGCGGTCGGCCGGACCCCCGTCGAGGAGGCCTACTGGAGCGGCACGCACGCCTTCGAGTACTGGTCGCACGCCGCCTGCGTGCTGCCCGTCGAGGAGTGGCCGCATTTCGCCTTCCGCCGCCGCGCCTACCGCGCCCGCCCGCAGTGGCACCACGAACTGGCGCCGGGGACGTACGCGAAGGTGATCGACCAGCTGCGGGACGAGGGGCCCCGGACGGCGACCGAGCTGGGCGGCGCGAAGAACAAGGGCGAGTGGTGGGACTGGTCGGACGCCAAGATCGCCGTCGAGCGGGCGCTGATGTACGGCGAGGTGGTCGTGGTCGAGCGGCGCGGCTGGAAGCGGGTGTACGACCTGGCGGAGCGGGCGATCCCGCAGGCGCTGCTCCACGACGACCTGGACGACGCCGAGTGCGTACGGCGCCTGGTGCGGCAGGCGGGCGAGGCGCTGGGCGTGGGCACGCGCGCGGACATCGCCGACTACCACCGGCTCAGGGGCGAGCAGTTCGACGCGGTGGTGGAGGCGGCGGGGCTGGTGCCGGTGACGGTGGCGGGCTGGGCCAAGCCCGCCTGGGCGGACCCGGCGGCACTGGCCTCGGAGCCGCGCGGACGGCACCGTACGACGCTGCTCTCGCCGTTCGACTCGCTGATCTGGGAGCGGGCCCGCACGGAGCGGATCTTCGGCTTCACCCATCGCCTTGAGGCGTACGTGCCGAAGCAGAAGCGGGTGCACGGCTACTTCGCCATGCCGGTCCTCGCCGGGGGCCGGCTCGTGGGCCGGGTGGATCCGGCGCGGGAGGGGCGGACGCTCGTCGCCCGGCAGGTGACGCTCGACGGGCCGAAGGCCGTGCCCGCGGTGGCGCGGGCACTGCGCGAGGCGGCCGACTGGGTGGGCTGCGACGCGGTCTCGGTGGTCCCGGAGCGGGTGAACCACCCCCGGCTCGTACCGGAGCTGGTCGGCGCCCTCGGGTGAGCCCGGAGGCGCTTCGGGAGGGGCCCTTTCGCGGGGCCCTCCCGACGGGCGGGCTTTCGACGGGCGGGCTAGGACCGGTGCCGGGCCCTGGCTCCGGCGCCAGGGCCCGGCTCCGGTCCTAGCGGATCTCCAGGATCTTCTCCCGCATCGCGTAGACCACGGCCTCCATCCGGGAGTGCAGCTGGAGCTTCTCCAGGATGTTGCGGACGTGGTTCTTCACCGTGTTCTCCGAGATGAACAGCTCCTTGGCGATGTCCCGGTTGTTCATCCCGGTCGCGACGAGCTTGAGGACCTCCAGCTCGCGGTCGGTGAGCCGGGGCGCGGGGACCAGCCTGCGCTCGTCGGTGCGCTGGATCATCGACTTGAACTCGGTGAGCAGCTTCGACGCCATCGAGGGGCTGATCTGCGACTGCCCGTCCGCGACCGCGCGGATCGCGGTGGCGACCTCGTCGGTGGAGATCTCCTTGAGGAGGTAGCCGGTGGCCCCCGCCTTGATGGCGTCGTAGAGGTCGGCTTCCTCGTCGCTGATGGTCAGCATGATGATCTTCGCGCTGGGGGCCACCTCCTTGATGGAGGTGCACGCCTCGATGCCGCCGCGCCGGGGCATCCGTACGTCCATCAGAACGATGTCGGGCAGCAGATCGGCCGCCTTGTCGACGGCTTCGGCCCCGTCGCCCGCCTCGCCCACGACCTGGATGTCCTCTTCCTGGGCGAGGACGATCTCCAGACCCCGCCGGAAAAGGGCGTGATCGTCCACGACGAGGACCCTGATCGGTTCCTTGCGGAAGGCGTCGCTGTCCGAATCCGATCCCTCCGGGACCGCGCCACCGCGCTCGCGTCCGCCGAACACCGGCCCGAAGCTGTCCGCCATCGTTCCTCCCCCTGAAGGCCGTGGCCTGAATTCGTTTCCGGTCCTCCAACCGGTCCTCTGGAAGCACCGGTTGGCGTGCACGAGCATGATTCCATGCCCCGGCGGTCACGGCGTGTCCGTGCGCGCACGGGGATGCCCCCGGCGGCGCGGGAAGCGCTCCGGGGGCACCTTGCTGAACACCAGTCCGAATGGTGGGGGGGGGCCGGTCAGCCGCCGAGCGCACCACCGGCGCCGCCGCCCTCGGCGAGCGGATCGCTCTCCAGATGGATGACGCCGTAGTCGTAGGCGTGCCGCCGGTAGACGACACTCGGCTGCTTGGTCTCGGCGTCCACGAAGAGGTAGAAGTCGTGCCCGACCAGCTCCATCTCGTAGAGCGCCTGGTCGAGCCCCATCGGCGCGGCCCGGTGGGTCTTCTCGCGGACCACGAGCGGGCCTTCGCCCTGGACCTCGATCGAGCCCATCATCGTGGTGGGCACCTGGTCGGTCTCGTCGGCGACCAGCTGCCCGTCACCGTTGAGCTGGGCGGCGCCGGGCACCACGTCCCCGACCTCCGCCGCCGACAGCCTGCCGTTCCCGCGGCGGGTGTAGCGCTTGTCGTGCTGCTTCCGCAGTCGCGCCTCCAGCTTGTCGCTGGCCAGGTCGAGCGCCGCGTACGCGTCGCCTGCCGCGGCTTCCGCCCGGATCACCGGGCCTCGGGAGTGGAGGGTGATCTCGACGCGGTCCGACCTGTCGGCCTGCCGCGGGTTCAGCTCCTTGGACACCTCGACGTCGAGGCTGATCACCTTGCCGTCGAGCTTCTGGATCTTCTCCAGCTTCAGCTTCTCGGCCACGTGCTTGCGGAACCGCTCGGGCACCTCGGTCTTGCGGCCCTTGACGACGATGTCCACGCAGAACTCCGTTCCCGGATCGCCCGGACCGGCTCCTTGACCGCCGGGCATCTCCCTTTGCACCAGTGCTCCGGTTGTCTGCCGGAGCTTCGGACTCGGCGCTTTCACCTCCTCCTCCCCAGTCGACAAGATCCCCGCCCCGTCGACCCGAGGTTAATTCGCTCTGAACTCCTGTCCCACAGGCGCAACCATGTTTTCGGCGAGTGATGGCTTTCGCCATTCCTCACAACCGAACATAGCCCCTTCGGACGGGTGTCGGCACCCGGTACCGAAACATAGCTCCGTTCGGGCACTTTCACCTCTCACCACCTGCAACGATCCAAGTTCCCGGAGAGTTCCGGTTTATTTCGAACGAAGCGGGAGAGGATGCGATTACGGCCGCAACCCGCTGTTCGATTCCGTGCTGCGCAAAACCGTCCGCGCGCCCCTTCCCCATTCCCCGGATGAACGGAAGATGTACGGCTCCGATAGCGCGGGCCGCCTCCGCCAGGGTCGCCCCCGTGGTCATCAGATCGTCCACGAGGACCACCTTTCCGGCCGCCAGGAGCCGCCCGCCGCCCGGGACGACCTCCAGGGCCCCGGCGAGGTTGGCCAGCCGCTCGCGCGCGCCGAGCCCCGCCTGGTCCGCCACCCGCCGACGCTGCCGCAGCACCGGCACCACCCGGGCGGGCCTCCCCGCCGCTCGCAGCCGCGCGGCTGCGGCGAGCGCGATCCGCCGCGTCGGATCGTGCCCACGCGCCCGTACGGAGCGCCGCGAGGACGGCACCGGTACGAGGAGCAGCGGACGCGGTCCCGGCCCGTCCAGGGCCCCTCCGGCGGCCGTCACGGCCCCGGCGAGGGCCTCGCCCAGCGGTCCCGCGAGGGCGAGCGCGCCGCGTTCCTTGTGGGCGAGGAGCAGTTCCCTTACGGCCCCGGCGTAGGGCGCGGCGGCGTGCACCGGGGGCAGCCCTGCGGGCTCAGGCGCGGGCCAGACCCGGCACGGCCCCTCCTCGGTCAGCGCCTCCGCGCACTCCGCGCACAGCCCCGTCCCGGGCAGGCCGCAGCCCGCGCAGACGACCGGCAGCACCAGCCCGGCGATCTCGTGCCACCACCCCCGCATGACCCCACTCTGCGCCTTCCGGACGTCCCGTACCACCCCTGTGGAAAACCCCCGCCCCGCCGTGGTCCGACGAAGCCGCCGAAGTACGTCAGGTGCGAGGGTGTGTTTGTCAGGTGAACGACGAACGGGCAGGCGGAAGGCGTCCGGGCGGGCGCGCGGGAGTGGTCCGATCGGGTGTCCGGAGGCGGTCCGGGCCGGCTCGCGGGCACGCCGGTCCGGGCGGGCGTCCGGAAGCGGTCCGGGCGGGCGCGAGCCTCGTCCCGGGCGGACGCCGTGCGAGCCGCCCGTCCTATCCCGGGTAGACCGGCGATCTGCCCAGCCTGACCACCGACTGCCAGTTGGTGCCGGGGGTGAGGCGGACGATGCCGTCGCCGGAGTACGCCACCAGCGGTTCGTCGTCGCTGTGCGGGGCGGCCACCGACTTCACGGCGTTCAGACCGGGGAGCACCGAGGTCGGCGAGGTCGAGCCGTCCGTCTGGAGGTAGCGGATCTGCTGGACGCCACCGGCTTCCTTGCCGACCACGACGAGCCGGCTCGGTCCGGCCCAGGAGACGGCGGTGACCGATTCCATCCGGGGCGCGGCAGGCTGGAGGTCGAGGACGGAGACGACCGGTTCGTCGTCCGTGGTCTCCCGCTGGACCCGGCCGATCTGCAAGGTCGTATGGCCGTTCTGGGTGACGGCGAGCGCGATCCGCACGCCGTCGGCGGAGACCTTGAGGGCGTCGATCCTGACATCGCGCGCCAGCCAGGGCGCGTTGACCTTGAGCGGCGTGCCGGTGCCGCCGGGCACCATCCACAGCCGTGGCGCGGCGAGGTCGCGGTCGGCGATCCACAGGTCGCCCCGGCCGTCCCAGCTGGGCGCGGAGAGCCGCTCCTCCGGCTTGACGCCCTTGCTGGAGAGGGTCGGCGGGGGCATCTCCTCGTCGTTGGTGATGGAGGAGACGTACAGGTCACGGCCGTTCCGCCCGACTCCGGCGGCCCGGGTCTCGCCTCGGTCCACGGCGATCGACTGGAGGTTCGCGGTGTCCTCGCCGAGCGGGCCCGACACCTCGGCGGCCGTGTCCGCGACCTTCTCCCCGAAGATCAGCATCATCAGCTTGCCGTGCTCGTCGACGAAGTACGGCCGCTCGTCCCGGTCGGCGGGGCGGACGGCGGCGAACTCGGCCGCCTGTCCCTTGCCGAGGCGGCAGAGCGACTGTCCGGCCGAGCCCAGCAGCTCCACCTGCTCGACGCGGACGGAGGTCAGGTCCCCCAGCGTGAAGAGGAGCTGTGTGGCCATCCGGCGGCACACCACGCCGCCGACCCCGTCGGCCTTGTCGTTGAGCGGCACCTTGAGCGTGGACTGCTCGTCGGTCGTCAGGGTCGTGACGCCCTTCCCCAGCTCCGTACCGGACGGGAAACTGGAGTCGACGGCCGGTTTCAGCCAGTTGGTGGGGCCTTCGAGGAGCGCCTTGACCGTCTGGGTCACCGGGTCCATCCGGGTGACGGGGTCCTGGCGCTGCCGGATGTAGACGGGGTCGGCGACGACCCAGTCCTCCCGGGAGGCGAAGTAGTACTTGTTGACCGACCGGTAGTTGCGCAGGAAGTCGGCCTCGCCGAGCACCAGACCGGGCGGCAGGCTGTCGATGCGCCACTCCCGGCCCTTGCCGTTGGCGACGGGCTGCTGGACGACGTGGATCGCCTGCTGGTAGTCGACCGGGCTGTTGGGCTGGTACGCGTGCCGGGCGTCCACGGTCGCGATCTTGCGGCCGGAGAGCGGGTAGGCCTTGCCCCGGTCGTCGGGGTCGGCGTTGCGGTCGACCTGGTCGCGGTTGGGCGCGGTGGTGAGCACGGTGATGCTCTGCTCCGGCTTCCAGCTCGCCGCCGCCTTCTTCGTGAGGTACTTGCGGGCGGTGGAGAAACCGGGGTCGTCGCTGGTCATGGCTTCGAGGAAGCCGTCGACGATCTCGTCGGGGTCCGCGTTCTCACGGGGTGCCACGGCGTAGACCCGGACCTGTGAGTCGCCCTGGCCCGAGCCCTTAACCGGCTGGACCTCGCCGCTGTCGGGCATCGTCGCGCAGCCGCTCGCCAGCAGCCCGCCGCACGCGAGGAGCACCGCCACCCGCGCCCGGGTCCCGTACGCCCGCGCAGGCCGGTCGTACGCCCGCGCCGGCCGTCCGTACGCCTCCGCTCCCCGCGTCCGCACTTCCCGTGCCCGTACGGCCTCCGCTCGTGCTTTCTGCGCCCGTGCCCCGCGTCCCACGTGCCCCTCCCGGGAGTCAGCGCCCACGTGTCCCGTCCTCCCGCTCCACGCTTCCGTCGCCCCCGGGCACCGTCTGTCCCGTGCCGCCGCCCGTCGTCGCGCCCTCGTTCTCGGGCGTGCCGCGCGCCACGACCCGGGCGCCGTTTCCGGGCAGCGCCGTCGGGTCGACGGTGGCCGGAGGCGGCACGGGCAGGCGCGGCGGCACGGCGAGCGGGGCGCGGTCACCGGCGGACTGCGCGGGCACGGACGCGAGCCGCACATGGTCCTCGGCCCGTCCGGTGACGGCCGCATGCTCCCGGTTGCGCCGCGAGTCCTCGGGCTCCAGGGGTATCGGGGAGCCGCGCAGCGGCTCGTCGGCGGTACGGGGCAGGGTGAGCCGGAACTGCGAGCCGCCCCCCGCCTCGCCCCACGCCTGGAGCCAGCCGCCGTGCAGCCGGGCGTCCTCGACGGCGATCGACAGTCCGAGCCCGGTGCCTCCGGTGGTCCGCGCACGGGCCGGGTCGGCGCGCCAGAAGCGGTTGAACACCCGGGTCGCCTCGCCGGGCTTCAGACCGACGCCGTAGTCCCGTACGGCGATGGCGACGGCGCCACCGGCGGCGGCCAGCTTCACCACCACGTCCTTGCCCTCGCCGTGCTCGACGGCGTTGACCACGAGGTTGCGCAGCACCCGCTCGACCCGGCGGGCGTCCGCCTCGGCCACCACGGGCTGCTGGTCGCCGACGACGACGATCCGGCTGCCCTTGCGCTCGGCGAGGGGTTCGGCGCCGCTGATGACCCGGCGCACGACCTGCCGTAGGTCTATCGGCTCGGCTTCGAGCGCGGCGGCTCCCGCGTCGAAGCGGCTGATCTCCAGGAGGTCGGAGAGCAGCGACTCGAAGCGGTCGAGCTGGTCGCCGAGGAGTTCGGCGGAGCGGGCGGTGACCGGGTCGAAGTCGACGCGTGCCTCGTGGATGACGTCGGCGGCCATCCGTACGGTGGTCAGCGGGGTGCGCAGCTCGTGCGAGACGTCCGAGACGAACCGCCGCTGCATCCGCGACAGCTCCTCCAGCTGCTGGATCTTGAGCTGGAGGTTCTGCGCCATCTTGTTGAAGGCCTCGCCGAGGCGCGCGATGTCGTCCTCGCCGGTGACCTTCATCCGTTCCTGGAGGCGCCCCGCCGAGAGCCGCTCGGCGATCCCGGCGGCCATCCGCACGGGGGTGACGACCTGGCGGACCATGAGCCAGGCGATGGCGCCGAGGAGGACGACGACGAAGAGCCCGGCGGTCGCCAGGGTGCCCTTGACCAGGGTGAGGGAGTCCTCCTCCTGGGTCAGCGGGAAGAGGTAGTACAGCTCGTACTGGGTGCCCTCGGCGTCGTTCATCCGCTTGCCGATCACCAGTCCGGCCTCGGAGGCCTTCCCGCTGGTGTAGTGGATCCTGGTGAACTTCTGGAAGGTGTCCGTGCTCTGCGCCACCGAGTGGCGCAGCTCGACGGGGATGCTCGTGGTCGGGTCGACCTCGCCGGATGCGCGGGCGCCCCGGCTCGCGGTGTCGCCGGTGTCGAGGGAGAGCGCCACCACGTTGAACGCGCTCTGCCCGCCGCTGGCGAGCTGCTCCACGAGGGTGGAACGCCAGTTCACGGAGGCACCGGCCCGGCCGCCGTCCTGCTGTCCGGGGGACGAGGAGGTGGTGGCCGCCCGGTCCTGGGCGGCCGAGAACCCCCCGGCCGCCTGGCTCTGGGCCGCTCGCTCCTTGGCGCCGAGCAGCCCGTTGCGGACCTGCCCGATGACGACGAGACCCAGCAGCAGGACGACGCCGAGGGACATGAGCAGGGTGCCCGCGACGATCCGCAACTGGATGTTCCGCCGCCACAGCCGTACGGCGGGCAGCAGCGGCCGGCGCACCCAGCGCGCGAAGAGCCGGAGGACCGGGCCGCCGGGCGTCCCGTCCTGGAGCAGCCGTCCGCCACGCGACAGACGGCCGGCCCACGAGCCCCCCCGTCCCGGTCCGGCAGCCCGCCCCGTACGCGTTCCCGGGTCCCCGGGCTTCGGAGCAGTACTGCCCGTACTCATGTCAGCTCGGTCCCGCCTTGTAACCGACACCACGGACGGTCACCACGATCTCCGGGCGCTCGGGGTCCTTCTCGACCTTCGAGCGCAGCCGCTGGACGTGCACGTTCACCAGCCGGGTGTCGGCCGCGTGCCGGTAGCCCCAGACCTGTTCGAGGAGGACCTCGCGGGTGAAGACCTGCCAGGGCTTGCGGGCCAGCGCGACGAGCAGGTCGAACTCCAGCGGGGTCAGCGCGATCGACTGCCCCTCCCGCTTCACGGAGTGCCCGGCCACGTCGATGACCAGGTCACCGATGGTCAGCTGCTCCGGAGCAGGCTCCTCGGACCGCCGCAGCCGCGCCCGGATCCGGGCGACCAGCTCCTTCGGCTTGAACGGCTTCACGATGTAGTCGTCGGCTCCCGACTCCAGCCCCACGACGACGTCGACCGTGTCGCTCTTGGCCGTGAGCATGACGATCGGCACCCCCGACTCCGCCCTGATGAGCCGGCACACCTCGATGCCGTCCCTGCCGGGCAGCATCAGGTCCAGCAGCACCAGATCGGGCTTGGCCTCGCGAAACGCGGCGAGCGCCCTGTCCCCGTCCGCGACGAACGACGGCTCGAACCCTTCACCCCGCAGCACGATGCCGAGCATCTCGGCCAGTGCGGTGTCGTCGTCGACGACAAGAACGCGTCCCTTCATATCGACATCATCCCATTAGCCAATCGTTACCTGTCGTGACCTGCCCCACAGCGCCTCCCCCAGCCCCGGGCGCGGTCTCGTGGACCGTGCTCCGCTCGGCCCGTCGCCGCGCGGTACGCACGTCATGATCGGGCATCCGCACAGTGTGCCGCCTGCCGCACCCCTCGTGAAGCTCCGGCCGTCCGCACCCCACCGAAGGCTCGGACAAAGGTACGAACGACGGCCCTGGCCCGGTCCACGGGCGGGTCACGCGTGGCACGATGGCACCCGGCCCGCCGCCGTGTCCGGTGTCGGCCGCCGTGACCGAGCCGGCTCGCCGATCCGGCACCGCGACCATTCCTCCGAGGTGGACGACCGTGAACGACACTCCGGGCTGGACCTCGCCCGGATCCGCCCCCTCCGACGGCCAGGACGGCTCCGGTGTCCCCCGGCCCGCACCGACCGGCGCCGACGGCTCCGCCCCGCAGTGGTCCAAGGACCAGCCGCCCGCCGGCCAGTGGACCCCGCCCGCCGACCGGACCCCGCCACCGCCACCACCGGGGCCCGGCTGGGGCGCCCCGCCCCCGTATGCCTCCTGGGGCAGGCCCGCCGCCGCGAAGCCCGGGGTGATCCCGCTGCGCCCGCTCGGCGTGGGCGAGATCCTCGACGGCGCCGTGAAGACCCTGCGCACCTACTGGCGCACGGTCCTGACGATCACCGTCGCGGTCGCGGTGCTCTCCCAGACGGCCGACCTCCTGGTCCAGCGCTATCTCGCCCCCGAGGTCCCGGCCGCCGACCCGAACGCCACCCCCGCCGAGGCACTCGAACAGCTCCTCGACGCCTCCCGGGCGGCCCTGATCGGCATGGCCCCGTCCCTCCTCGTCACCCTGATGGCATCCCTGGTGAGCACGGCCCTGCTGACCGTCGTCATCAGCCGCGCCGTCCTCGGCCGCCCCGTCTCCCTGGGCTCCGCCTGGCGGGAGGCGCGTCCCCGGCTGCTCCAGCTCATCGGGCTGACCCTGATCCTGGCCTTCCTCGGCGCGGGCATCATCGCGGTCTCCCTGCTCCCCGGCGCCCTCATCGGCGGCGGCGCGGGCGCCGCCCTGCTCTTCCTCGGCGGGCTCGGCGGCATCGTGACCGCCCTCTGGCTGACGATCCGTTTCAGCCTCGCCTCCCCCGCCCTGATGCTCGAACGCCAGGGCGTGATCCCCTCGCTGAAGCGTTCGGCGAAGCTGGTCCAGGGCTCGTGGTGGCGTGTCTTCGGCATCACCGCCCTCACCCAGCTCCTGGTCCTCGTCTTCACGATGATCATCGCGATCCCGTTCGCCGTCATCGCCATCGCGGTCGACGGCGACGGCTTCTCCGGGCTGCTCGCCGACTCCTCCGGCTCCGTCGGCTGGCCGTTCCTGATCGTCATGGGCATCGGCGGAGTGATCACCAGCGCGGTCACCTACCCCGTCTCGGCCGGAGTGACCGTCCTCCTCTACGTGGACCAGCGCATCCGCCGTGAAGCCCTGGACCTCGAACTGGCGCGGGCCGCCGGCCTCCCGGGCTACGGCCCCGCACCGGGCACCGAGACCGTCGGGGGCTGAGACCGTGACGGTCACGGGGGGATCGGCCACGGCACTGGCGCGGCTCCACACCGCCGGTGACCCGCCGGTGGACGTCTCCCGTCTCCCCGCCCGCGAGGCGGCGGAGCGGGAGCTGTCCAAGCCGATGTACCACGAGAACGATCCGAACCTCCTCCAGCGCGGCCTCGACCGCCTCTGGGAGTGGATCGGCGACCTCTTCGGCTCGGCCGCCGGGGCCGCACCGGGCGGAATCCTCGGCCTCGTCGTGATCGCCCTGCTCGTGGCCGCCGCCGTGGCCGCCCTCTGGTGGCGGCTCGGCACCCCGCACCGGACCACCGCCACCCCCGGCGACTCCCTCTTCGACACCGGCCCCCGCACCGCCCGGGAGCACCGCTCCGCCGCCGCCCGCCACGCCGCCGCGGGCCGCTGGAACCAGGCCGTCCAGGAACGGACGCGGGCCATCGTCCGCTCCCTTGAGGAGCGCACCGTGCTCGATCCCCGGCCCGGCCGCACCGCCGACGAGGCCGCCGCGGAGGCGAGCCGCGCCCTGCCTTCCCACGCCGACGCCCTGCGCCTCGCCGTCCGCTCCTTCGACGACGTCACATACGGCGGGCGCACCGCCGACGAGCCCGCGTACCGCCGGATCGAGGAACTCGACACCGCCCTGGAACGGACCCGCCCCTCCTTCGCCGCCGTCTCCCCGGGAACCCCCCGATGAGCCGGCCGGCCACCAGCGCGACCTCGACCGCCCTGACCCCGCGCGCGGTGTGGTCCCGCGCCCGGGGCGCGCTCCTCCTCGTCGCCCTCGTCCTCATCGGCGGCACCGTCCTCGCCCTGGCCCGCTCCACCGGCGACCACGGGGCCCTCGACCCGCGCTCCGCCGACCCTCACGGCAGCCGCGCCGTCGCCGAACTCCTCGAAGACCACGGCGTCACCCTCACCCTCGCCACCACCCTCGACGAGGCCACCTCCGCGACCTCCCCCGGCTCGACGCTCCTGGTCACCACTCCCGACCTCCTGACGGAGCCCCAGCAGTCCACTCTCCACGGGCTCCTCACCGAAGCCACGGGCCGGACCGTCCTCGTCGGCGCGGGCACCGCCTCCCTCCCCGCCCTGGCTCCGAACGTCTCCACCGCCGTCAGTGCCCCCGTGAGGGACCTCGCCCCCGTCTGCTCCCTCCCGGCCGCCGTCCGCGCCGGGAGCGCCGACCTCGGCGGCGAGCGCTACCGCGTCGCCCCCGGCACCCTCGCCGACTCCTGCTACCCCTCCGACGGCCTGCCGACCCTGGTCCGCCTCCCCGGCACCGGCACCTCCGACACCGTCCTCCTCGGCTCGCCCGACATCCTCCGCAACGATCGTCTCGACCAGCGGGGCAACGCCTCGCTCGCCCTGCAACTCCTCGGCTCCCGGCCCCATCTCGTCTGGTACCTCCCCTCCCTCTCCGATCCCTCCGCCGCCGTCTCCTCCGACGGCGACGCCACGGACGACGTCCTCTCCCTCGTCCCCTCCGGCTGGTTCTGGGCCACGCTCCAACTCGCCGTCGCGGCCCTGCTCGCCGCCGTCTGGCGCGGCCGCCGCCTCGGCCCCCTGGTGACCGAGCGGCTTCCCGTCGTCCTCCGTGCCTCCGAGGCCACCGAGGGCCGCGCCCGCCTCTACCGCAGGACGAACGCCCGCGACCGCGCCGCCGCCGTCCTGCGCACCGCGACCCGCACCCGGCTCGCCGCGCTCCTCGGCGTCCCCGCCCGGGACGCCCACTCCTCCGAGCGCCTCCTCCCCGCGCTCTCCGCCCGTCTCCCCGGCACGACCGCCGATCCCGGGGGCCTCCTCTTCGGCCCGGCTCCCACCGACGACACGGCCCTGGTCCGCCTGGCGGACCGACTCGACGCCCTCGAAAGAGAGGTACGCACCTCATGAGCGCCCCGACCCCCGAGACCGCTACGACCTCGGACAGCGCCCGCGCCTCCCTGGAGGCCCTGCGCAACGAGATCGGGAAAGCCGTGGTCGGCCAGGACCCCGCCGTCACCGGTCTCGTCGTCGCCCTCCTCTGCCGTGGACACGTCCTCCTCGAAGGCGTCCCCGGCGTGGCCAAGACACTGCTGGTCCGGGCGCTCGCCGCGACGCTCGAACTCGACACCAAGCGCGTCCAGTTCACCCCCGACCTGATGCCGAGCGATGTCACCGGCTCCCTGGTCTACGACACCCGGACCTCCGAGTTCTCCTTCCAGCCCGGCCCGGTCTTCACGAATCTGCTGCTCGCGGACGAGATCAACCGCACGCCTCCGAAGACTCAGTCCTCCCTCCTGGAGGCGATGGAGGAACGCCAGGTCACGGTGGACGGCACTCCCCGCGCCCTGCCCGAGCCCTTCCTCGTCGCCGCGACACAGAACCCGGTCGAGTACGAGGGCACCTACCCCCTCCCCGAAGCCCAACTGGACCGATTCCTGCTGAAGCTGACGGTTCCTCTGCCCTCACGCGCGGACGAGATCAAGGTCCTCACCCGGCACGCCGAGGGCTTCGACCCCCGCGACCTGAAGGCCGCGGGCGTCCGTCCCGTCGCGGGCCCCGCCGAACTCGAAGCCGCCCGGAACGCCGTCGCCAAGGTGTCGGTCTCCGCCGAGATCGCCGGCTATGTCGTCGATATCTGTCGTGCCACGCGTGAGTCCCCCTCGCTCGCCCTCGGGGTCTCTCCCCGAGGTGCCACCGCCCTGCTCTCCACCGCCCGCGCCTGGGCCTGGCTCACGGGCCGGGACTACGTCACCCCGGACGACGTGAAGGCCCTCGCTCTCCCCACCCTGCGGCACCGCGTCCAACTGCGGCCCGAGGCCGAGATGGAGGGGGTCACCCCCGACTCCGTCATCGGCTCGATCCTCGCCCACGTCCCCGTACCCCGCTGAGAACGACGCCCATGGCCCTCACCGGACGAACCGCGCTGCTCGCCGCCCTCGGATCGCTTCCCGTCGGCTTCCTCGCCCCCAGCTGGGCGGGGATGCTCGCCGTGAACGCGCCCCTCTCCCTCGCAATTCTGTGCGACTACGCCTTGGCCGCGCCAGTGCGAACGCTCCAATTCACCCGAAGTGGTGATACATCCGTTCGACTTGGTGACGCGGCGAACGTGCACCTCACGGTCGCCAACCCGTCCCGGCGCCGTCTCCGCGCCCAGCTCCGCGACGCCTGGCCGCCCAGCAGCTGGCTCCCCGGCACCGAACAGGCCGCCGCACGCCACCGATTGACGGTTCCCGCAGGCGAGCGGCGCCGTCTCAGCACGGTCCTGCGCCCGACCCGCAGGGGCGACCGTCAGGCGGCACGCGTCACGGTCCACTCGTACGGCCCCCTCGGCCTGGCGGCCCGTCAGGGCGGTCATGAGGTCCCGTGGACGGTCCGCGTCCTGCCTCCGTTCGCCAGCCGCAAGCACCTGCCGTCCCGGCTGGCCCGTCTCCGTGAACTCGACGGCCGCACCAGCGTCCTGACCCGGGGTGAGGGCACCGAGTTCGACAGTCTCCGCGAGTACGTCCCCGGCGACGACACCCGCTCGATCGACTGGCGCGCCACGGCCCGCCGGAGCACGGTCGCCGTCCGCACCTGGCGCCCCCAGCGCGACCGGCATGTCCTCGTCGTCCTCGACACCGGACGGACCTCGGCCGGCCGCGTCGGCGACGTTCCGCGTCTGGACGCCACCATGGACGCGGCCCTGCTCCTGACCGCGCTCGCCTCCCGGGCGGGCGACCGCGTGGACCTCCTGGCCTACGACCGTCGGCTGCGCGCCCAGGTCCAGGGCCGTTCCGCCGCTGACGTCCTGCCCGCCGTGGTCGACGCTCTCGCTCCGCTGGAGCCCGAACTGCTGGAGACCGATGCCCGGGGTCTGGCCGCGACCGTACTCGCCCGCACGCCCCGTCGCTCCTTGATCGTCCTTCTGACCGGTCTCGACGCCGCCCCGATCGAGGAGGGCCTGCTCCCGGTCCTGCCGTCGCTCACCCGGCGCCACACGGTTCTGGTGGCTTCCGTGGCGGATCCTCAGGTCGCCCGGATGGCCGCGCGCCGAGGCACGATCGAGGGGGTCTACGAGGCTGCCGCCGCGACGCAGACGCAGTCCCAGCGTGCCCGCACCGCGGATCAGCTTCGGCGTCACGGTGTCACGGTCGTCGATGCCGCACCCGACTCTCTCGCCCCGGCTCTGGCTGACGCCTATCTCGCCCTGAAAGCGGCCGGTCGCCTCTGAGACCGCCCGGCAGCCCGATCTTTTCGGAAAGAAGGGCTGTCGGATCGGGTTCGTAAAAGGCCTTAAACGCAGGAAAGCCCCGCACCAGAAGGTGCGGGGCTTTCCCACAATGATTGTTCGGCGGCGTCCTACTCTCCCACAGGGTCCCCCCTGCAGTACCATCGGCGCTGAAAGGCTTAGCTTCCGG